>NZ_CALXSK010000010.1 GCF_944391105.1 uncultured Victivallis sp. | reverse complement strand
CGGGGAGAGACGCGCTCTTACGAGCCGCTTTCTCTCCCCCGAACCCCTCTCTTGTTCTGCCGGGCGCGGAAACGGGTGGCGGAGCGATGAGTGGGAAGTGAACTGTTTTCACGATTTGAAATTCAACTGACATGAAATTGCACTTCATGATAATTCCCTTTCTATCTCATTGAATATCAAAATTGTTTATTCTGCTCACTTCCGTACTCCAGAGTATGCGGAATTGTCCTCTGCCGGTCCAGTCCGTCCTCGTGTTTCTGCATCAGCGCTTCGAACAGCGCCTCACCCGCCTGTTCCAGGTGCATGTCAACCGAGGTCAGCGCCGGAGCGGAGGGGTAATATTTCCACATATTGTCGATGCTGATGACCGCACAAACACGCCGCAGTTCCCGAAGCGCCTGCAGAAGCCCGATCGCCCGGTAATCAGTGGCGGTCACGACCGCGCTCACCTCCGGGCACACCGGCAGATGTTTGAGCGCCTCCTCCCGGGCCGGCTCCGGCAACCCGCGGTAGACGAACCAGCCGTACTCCTCCCGGCAGGGCAGTCCGTACCGCCGCAGCGCCCGCCGGTAGCCGCGATGACGCGCCGAATCCGGATAGTCTCCGAAAAACGCAATCTCGCGATGCCCCCGCTCCGCCAGAACCGAAGTCGCATCCTCCGTCGCCTTCCCTACATCGCAGAACACCGTATTCAACTTCCGGCTGATCGGTTCGTTCGTATAGAGCACATATGCCGCCCCTTTCTTGACCACATGCTCCACAAGCTGTTCGCAGGATTCGTAATTGAGGAAAATGAACATCGACTCCTCCCGGTCGGCGAGATTCCGGAACGCCTCCAGCCCGGTGGAAATCGGCACGATATTGATCGGTATGCCACGCCTGCGGGCGGCCGAAACCACCCCTTTGAGCATCAACTGCGTAAAACACCAGTCCGGCGAAGTCCGGGCCGGGTCGAACATCTCTTCGGAAGCGGCAATGCAGTAGACCGTCGGCAGAACTTCCCGCTTTTCCCCGCCGTTCCGCCCCGCGTTTCCGGAGACAAACGTCCCCTTGCCGCTCACACTGTAGATCAACCCCTCGTCATAAAGCGGCTGAAGCGCTTTCGTCAAAGTCGCCTGGCTCACCTGAAACCGCTCCATCATCGCCTTGACGGTGTAAAACCGTCCGCCGGCAAACGTCCCGGACGAAATCTCCCGCCGCAGCTGCTCGCAGAGCTGCTGATGTTTATAATTCGCCTGTATCATCCCATATCCTCTGGAAAACATATCGCATATCGATATGATTTTATTATGACAAACCCGAAGCGAAAAGTCAAGTAAAAAAGCAAAAAAAAACCATTTTTTCCGGAAAAAGGACGATGAAACGGCTTCAGGGATTGACGGAACGGCCCCGACGTTGTATGTTCCTGTACAGAGAAGAATGATCCGTCGAATCATCAAGATGTTCAAAAAAAGAGGAGCTGCCATGAAGAAAGTGATTGCATTGTCCGCCGTACTGTTCGGAATCTGCACCGTGCTGTTCGCGTCCCCGCCGGACGGGAACTGGTTTACCGACGCGAATGCCGCAATGGCCGAGGCGAAGGCGAAACAACTGCCGGTGTTCGCCTACTTCACGGGATCGGACTGGTGCCCGTACTGTAAGATCTTCTCCGAGAAAGTGCTTCAAACCCAGCGCTTCCGGGATTTCGCAACGGGGAAAGTGGTTCTGCTCTATCTCGATTTCCCGCAGGAGCAGCAGCTCCCGGAATCCCTCGCCCGCCAGAACGAGGAGTGGCAGGCGCGCTACCGGGTCGGGGGATTCCCGACCGTGCTTCTGGTCGACGCCGACGGCAATGAAATCGACCGGCTCGGCTACACTCCGCAGGGAGACTTCATCGCCACGCTCAAAGCAGCTCTGAATCCGGCGAAAGAGGCGGATTACATTCCCGCCGCCGGCTGGATGAACAACTTCGACAAGGCTCTCGCACTTGCGACGGAGAAGAAACTCCCGGTCGTCCTCGTGTTCACCGGCTCGGATTGGAGTTCTGAAGACAAAACATTCAAGTCCGACGTGCTTGAAAGCAAAGCTCTGCACGAATTCGCCGCGGGGAAAGCCGTGCTGGTCTGCGTCGACTTTCCGCGTTCGGTGCTTCTGCCGCGCCCGATTCTCCGCCAGAACAGCGAACTGTTGGAGAAATATCAGCCCGCCGACCTGCCCGCAACTCTGATTCTCAACGCCGCCGGCGAAAAAATCGGCGGGTTCGATGGACGACTGGATGCGGCGGCTTATCTCGGTAAACTGAAAACGGCGCTCGACTCTGAACAGGGAAATCGGAAATGAAAAAAGCTGTTCATCTCACTGCGTTGCTCGCCGCCGCGCTTTTCGCGGCGCTGCCCGTTGCAGCCGCAACCGTTCCGGAGCCGTTCGACTGGAAGAGCACCGTTTCCGGCAGCGAGCTCACCCTGACCGTTACCGTCGCTCCCGGTCACTACTTCTATGCGGACAACTCGTTCCGGCTGACCCCCTCCGGCCGGGACGGTTCCAAACTGGAAACGCTCACCGCCCCGCAACCGCAGGAGACCGACGACGAATTCATGGGAAAAGTCGCCATCTATCCCGCCGGAACCTGGGTCTGGAAATTCCGGGGGACTCCCCCTTTCTCCGGCAGTGTCCGGTATCAGGGCTGCCGCAAGGCCGCCGACGGAGAACCCGCGCTGTGCTTCCTGCCGAAAACCTTTGAGATCGCCCCGGCGGCAACGGCGGCTCCCCCTGCCCGGCCCCAACTGGGAGAACCGGACCGGAACCAGATTCTCAAAGGATTTGCGATTGAGCGCAGAGCGGTCGGACTCATGAACGCGGCGGAATTCCGGAACTTTCTCGCACCGGGAAAATCCTCCGGCGGCTCTGAAGCGGAAGAGTCCACCGGGATGTTCGAGTCCGCCGGAATCTGGCTTGTGATGCTGCTCGCGCTGCTCGGCGGACTCGGGCTGAATCTGACGCCGTGCGTGCTGCCGATGATTCCGGTGAATCTCGCGATCATCGGCGCGGACGGGGCGGGACGTGGAACGGGATTCCGGCGCGGACTCGCCTACGGCGCCGGAATGGCGGCGGCCTACGGCGTGCTCGGTTTGGTCGTGATCCTGACCGGCGCGCGCTTCGGGGAATTGAACTCCTCGAGCATATTCAACTTCGTGATCGCGGTGGTATTCCTGATTCTTGCGGCGGCGATGTTCGGAGTGTTCAATATCGACTTCTCCGGTAAATTCCGGCTCAGTCCGAAACAGCTCAAGGGAGGGAAAACCGTGGTTGCTTTCGTGATGGGGGCGGTGGCGGCACTGCTGGCGGGGGCCTGTGTAGCTCCGGTTGTGATCGGGGTGCTGCTGTTTTCGGCGGAGCTCTATTCCGGCGGGAACTATTTTGCGCTCGGACTGCCGTTCCTGCTCGGGGTCGGGATGGCGCTGCCGTGGCCTGCGGCGGGAGCGGGACTCGGCGTGCTGCCGAAACCCGGACGATTCATGGTTTACGTGAAGAACGCCTTCGGCGTGGTCATTCTGCTCGCTGCGCTCTGGTACGGGTGGCTCGGTTTCACGCTGTTGCCGGGGAGTTTCTCGCCGGAGGCGGAGATGGCGAAACTCGAACAGGGGCTCGTCGAATCGCGCGCGACCGGGAAACCCGTTCTGATCGACTTCTGGGCGACCTGGTGCAAGAACTGCAAGGATATGGAGCGCAACGTATTTCCCGATCCGGAGGTGCAAAATCTGCTGAAAGGGTATATAGTCGTGAAGTTTCAGGCGGAACAGCTGAGCGACCCGCAGGTGCAATCTCTGCTCGACCGTTACGACATCCCGGGACTCCCGGCATTCGTAATCCTCGCCCCGGAAAAATAGTCGATTACGCAAAAATCGGATGCGGGAAGGAAAAACCTTTTGAGGAAAGGTTCTTTTCTTCTCGCGCACTTCCCGTTCCAAACCAGTGCAAGCTTAAAAAATTGACTGTCAATGAAAGTAAGATAGCATGGAGGAGTCTGATTGCAAATCAGAGTCTCTGAATCCGGAATCGAATTGACCGATCCGGAAACTCCGGAACCGTCCGAGCGACGGAGCACGACGCGGGAAAACTGCCACAACCGTCCCTGCCCGGAATAAAAATTCCGTCAGATTCAGGCGGCCCGATCTCCGGGATGCCGACGGCAACAGGTTTTTTTTCAATAACTGTGCACATCATTCGTTGCAACTGTGCACATGAGATATAATATTAACAGAACCAGACACAGTTTCAGAGAGACACAATGCAGTTGAAAGAACAATCCAGCGAACTTTGCAACCGGTTGAATGACGAACTGGTCAGCTTTTCACCGGGGAGCCGTTTTTACTCGGTTCGTCAGCTCATGCTCAGATACCGGGTCAGCCGCCGGGTCATCGACGCAGCCCTCGCACAGCTCGAACAAAAGGGCGCCATCGAGACCCGCCCTCAAAGTGGAATCTACGTCAAACAAAATCGCCTCCGCAAACATGTGGCACTGCTCATGCCGGATTGGCCGAGCGAGGGAAACAAACGAATTCAGCAGTTTCTCAAAGAAGAGTTTCAGAAACGCGCCGACCGCTATGCTTTTTCCACCATCCTTTACGAATATCAGGAAAGCCTGGTGCAGAAAATCGCACAGATTCCCGCCGATGTACACATCGTCGTACGTCCGGGAACACCGTTCGACCGCCGCGAGCTGGCTGAATACGCAGCTCTCCAATCCGAGGTGATCTTTCTCTGGAGCAATCTGGCCGACGTCTCTCTGCACTCTCTGCACGCCGACAGCGAATACGGCGGGATGCTGGCCGCAGCCTATTTCATCCGGAACGGCCATCAGAATCTGGCGGTTCTGCCGTCGGAACCACGCAACGGAGACATCATCAACAGAATCGCCGGCTATACCGGCGTCGCCCGGCTTTTCGGAGCAAAAGTTACGGAAATTCCATGTGTTGTCCATCCCGGAGAATACTCCCTGCGCTGTGCCCACGACGCCGTCTGCAACTATCTCGCTCAACACGGATGCAACTTCACTGCACTTTTTGTGATGAGTGATGAATCCAGCCAGGGGGCCATTGCCGCCTTTGCCGAGCACGGAATCCGGATTCCGGAAGATGTCAGCATCATCGGATACGGAAATGATCGCAACGCGGAATTCTTCACCCCGCATCTGACCACCATCTCCGGCCGGCAGCAGGAGTGCGCGGTCCAGTTGGCGGCCGCCATCGACCATCTGCAGGAAAATCCCGGGGAAATCATCAACATTTCAGTTCGACCGATCCTCATCGAACGAGATTCGGTCATCAATCGTAAAAAAATCGCAAAACAGGAGGGCTGAAGATGAATTTCAACCTTAGAAAATTCACATTAATTGAATTGCTTATTGTAATAGCAATCATCGCAATCCTCGCCTCAATGCTGCTGCCGGCACTGAATCAGGCGCGCGACCGGGCCAAACAGACCGGGTGCGTCAATAATCTCAAGCAAATGGGCACAGTTCTCGCCAGTTACGCCGGAGATTTCAACGATTACTATCCCACGACCGGCAACAAAAACTATCAGATGTCTGTTGACAACTGGGGGTACGAATGGGGAGGCTGGGGAAACAATGCCACGCCCACCATCAAAATCATGAAACCCTACATGGGCACCTGGAAACTGCTGATCTGCCCCCCTGACATGGCCACCAACCCGGAGAACATTCAGAAACTCTGGAAGGGCGAAACTCCAACTCTCGTTTACGAAGTCGGAGTCAGCTACGATTATTACAATCGGATCTACCCCTCCAGCTATCCGGGCGGCGGCGCCTGGAGCCGGAATCTCCCTCCCCGCAAGATCACCAAAACTTCCAACGCCATCATGGGAGACGGGCACCTCTGGTACCGCAACGTCGGCTGGCGGTGGAGACACGGCATGGAGGAGACCAACGGGAGTCGTCCCCATCGCCCGGTCCGCCAGAACTTCCTCATGAACGACGGACGGGTGGTCTCTGCGAATGCCACGTTGCAGAACGACACCTATGCTTTCGCAGCGGATGGCGTCATGCCGATCCACTGATGGAAAATTCCACCAAACTTTCAGATAAGGAATCCCTTGCAACATGAATCATTCGCGCCTTCTCATCGCTTTCTGCGCCCTGCTGCAGAGTGTCACCCTGATTGCCGGCAGCCCGTGGGGCATCATGTCCCATCCGCTCTGGTCAAACAAACCCGCCGACCTTGAGATGGAAATCAAAAGATGCAAAGAAGCCGGGATCACCTGCATGCGCACCGATTTCGGCTTCGGAGCCATCGCCGGGGAAAAGGGGAAATACAATTTTACCCGTTACGACAATCTTGTCGACAAGATGGGAGCAGCCGGAATCGAGATTCTGCCGATTCTGGAGGGATACGACTGGGAAGTGGCCAAAAAGCGTTCCGACGCAGTCCCGCTCTACCGTCATCCGGAAGAGTGGCGGGCCTACATCCGCGCCGTCGCGGAACACTACAAGGGGAAAATCCACGCCTATGAGATCTGGAATGAGCAGGATGGCGGTTTCTGGAAACCGTCACCGAATGCGGCCCAGTATGTTTCACTGCTGAAGATCGCCTTTGAAGAGATCAAAAAAGTCGATCCGGAAGCGACTGTCATCGTCGGCGGCCTCTGCGGCTGGAACGTCGACTTTCTGCGCGACATCTACCTGAACGGCGGCAAAGATTACTTCGATGCGATCGCCACGCATCCATACGGCTGGGGACCGGATGCCAGTCCCGGAGTTGCCGCCCAGTTCCAGGCATTCAAACAGCTCCTCGCCGAAAACGGCGATCAGGGGAAAGAGATCTGGATCACCGAATTCGGAACATCGACCTTCCGTTCGAGTCTGCTGGAACAGCAGCCGGATGTGTTCCTGCGCGCAATCGATCTGGCGATGAAAAAAATCGGCCGGAAGCCGCAGTCAAAGCTCAAAGTCGGCGTACCAGTCGGACTGCGCACCCCCGGCAAAATCGTCGATGCGCCGCGAAAATGGCTGCCGGGCGTCGAGTATGTGAAACTCACGCCGGAAGAACTTTCCAAACTCGATCCGCAGGAAGTTCCGGTCTACATCGGATGCGAAAATCTCGGAATCGAAGAGGACTATCTTGAACCGTCCCGCAAATACGTTGAAAAGGGAGGCATTCTTCTGGCATTCGGGCAGGTTCCGTATTACGTGAAAAATTACCGGCAGCCGAACGGCACCTGGGCGCAGAAAGATGCCGCCGGTGAACTCCATCCGTTCCTGCGCATCGGTTTTGAGGCGTGGTGGACGAAAAAGGGACTGCCGCAATCCACGTTCCATATCCGAACCGTCCCCGGCATGACGCAGGAAGGGATCAAAGAGCTCGGCGATGTCTACGTGACCCGTTTCCTCTCACCGAAAAATCTGCAGCCGGGCGACACCTACACTCCGATCGTGCAGGCTCTGAACGGCCGGAACGAACCGATCGGTGAAGCACTCGCGCTCTACACGTTCCATGACTGGAAAGGGGCGATCCTCGGCTGCACGCTGCTGTTCGACAGCGGCCTGTCCGAAGAGGAACATGCGAATATGATTCAACGCAACTACCTCGAATACATCGCCGGAGGCGTCTCGAAGCTCTTCGTCTACAATCTGCGCAACAAGGGAACCAACCTGGCCGAGCGGGAGGATAATTTCGGAATCGTCCGCCGGGATTTCTCCCCGAAGAGAGCGTTTCTCGCCTACCGGGAGATGACGACCGCACTCGGTTCGGATCCGGAATTTCTCAAGGATCTCTCCCCCGCGCCGCAAGTTCGGGCTCTGCTCTTCCGCCGCACGGAAGACGGACGGCAAATTCTCGCAGTCTGGAACACGACAGCCGACGGCTCGTGCGAAGTCAACGGCAAGTTGTACAACGGCACCCGGGTCAACTTCATTCCCGTGGATTCGGGAGCGGCTCCGAAAATAACCGCCCGTCCCTGAGTGGACGAAAAAAACGGCGGAGGCCCGGATTTCCCGGGTTCTCCGCCGCTTTTTATTGCGTGTCGAAGATTATTTCAGAACCAGTTCGATGACCGGGACTTCGCACCCCTGCCCCGGCAGCAGCGTCGGGAGTTCCAGCGTCAAAGCGCCCTGCGGCGTATGGCTGTTGAGGTTATCCGTCTTCTCTTCGCGAATCCGGATCTCACTGCCGTCGGCCAGCAGCTGCGCGTATTTCACTTTGCCCGCCAGATTCTCCAGATGAACATGCTTGAACGGCCACACGAGGCAGTGCAGATAGAGCCGCTTCGTCTCCGGATTCCAGGTGTAACGGCAGTCCACCGGAACCGGAAACTCCGCCGGAGCCGCCCCGCAGCCGTAGATCGAGCGCGAATTGTATTTCATCCACTCCCCATAAGCGGCCAGCCGGTCGAGCGCCCGGCGGTCGATGTAGCCGCGCGAAGTCGGGCCCACGTTCATGAGCAGATTGCCGCCGCGCGAAACATGGTTGATCAACATCTCGATGCACATGCGCGGACTCTTCCAGCTCATTTCGTCCCGGAAATATCCCCACGAGCCCGAGAAGGTCTGACACCCCTCCCAGACCACCGGTTTCCCCTCCGCGTCGACCATGCCTTTGTCGGGCGTGTACTGTTCCGGCGTCTCGATGTCGCCGGAGCCGGGCAGGTCGAGCCGGTTGTCAACGATGATTCCGGGCTGAAGCCGGTGGACGAGTTCGTACAGCTTCTCCGACTCCCAGTCGTCGCGCCCCTTGCCGTTCTCGCCGGGGTAGGAGAAGTCGAACCAGATGATGTCCACCTTGCCGTAGTTCGTCAGAAGTTCCGTCACCTGGTCGCGCATGTACTGCGCATACCGCTTCATATCCCGTGTCGAATTGAGTTTCGCGATCTCCTCCGGCGGAAGATCCCGCAGCGGGTGAATCCGGTCGATCGTGAAATCCGGATGATGCCAGTCGAGCAGCGAATAGTAGAATCCCACTTTCAGCCCCTCCCCCCGGAATGCGTCGACAATCTCGCGCAGAAGGTCACGACCGACGGGCGTGTTCGTCACCTTGTAATCGGTGTATTTCGTATCCCAGAGGCAGAACCCCTCGTGGTGTTTGGTCGTGATGACGAAATATTTCATCCCCGCCTCGCGCGCAGCCTTCGCCCACGCTTTCGGATCGAACAGATCGGGATTGAACATCTCGAAGTAGATCTCGTAAGCCTCATTCGGAATCCGTTCGGCATGGCGCACCCACTCATGCCGCGCCGGAAGCGAATAGAGTCCCCAGTGAATGAACATCCCGAACCGGTCATGCACGAACCATCTCGTATCGCCTTTTCCCATTTTTCCATCTCCTTTGCCTTTGAAAAAAATCGGGCGGTCGATTATATTGTACGGGATTTTATGTCTTTTTACAACATTCTCTCCATGAATAAAGTGAAATGAGATATGAATAAAACAAACATGCCGCTGTTTTCCGGCCGGCAGATCCAGCTGGAAGAGGTGCGCCTCACGCCGCTCCGGGAATTCTGGAACGGCTTTCTGCTGAGCGGCGGATTCTGGCGTCTTTACTGGAACGACGCTCCGGGCGCGGGAGTGGTCCTGAACGGAAAGAAGGTCGAACTTCAACCCGATGCGCTCTACGTGCTGCCGCCGTTTCCGGAACTTTACACATTCCGGGACGGGACGGCGGTCAATCAGCTCTATATCCACTTTGAAGCCGCCTCGCTCTTCGGCAGCCCCGATGCCCGGCTCAACCGGCTCGACCTGACTCCGGAACTCCGGGAACTGCTGGATGAGGCCTGCCAACTTGCCGCGGGAAACCGGGATCCCGGCCGTCTCGACCTCGTGGCACTGGCGCTCGTGGCCATATCCCTCACGCGATTGCCGACTGAAGCGCTGTGCGAGCTCGACCGCGACCGCCGCATCACGCGCGTCTGCGACTGGATGCGCAGTCATACGGCACACGAACTCGATATTCCGGCACTGGCGGCGCGCGCCGGTTTCGCACCGAACGCGTTCATCCGGCGGTTTCGGGAGGTCACGGGATGCACGCCGCACCGGTATCTGCTGAATCTGCGTTACATCCAGGCGGCACGACTGCTTGAATCGACTGATCTCGGCATTGATGAAATCATCGCCGAGATCGGAGTCCGGGACCGCTTCCACTTTTCCCGCACATTCAAGCGCTTCTACGGGAGTCCGCCGGCGTCATTCCGCGCCTCCCGCCGTTATTTTGCGCCGGAAGCGGAGACGGCCCGCACGCCTGATCCGGCGCAGTTCAGTCGCTGATGCAAAGGCCGGATACGAGAGAAAAAATCTCCGATGTATTTTGCGGCAGTCCGACATTCTCTCCGGTTTTGAACGTCTCCCATTTCAACGCCTGCCGGAAGCATTCCATCTTTCCGTTACCCGGACAGAATCCCCGCCCGTCCATGTCGAATCTGGAGCAAATTCAAGATCGCGGGCATGCACCTCCGTCAAACTACCCGTTCCATCACAAAATGGGGGAATCATCAACCATTTCCGCCGATTGACACAAATTATGCGGAAACGAGCAGAGATCACAAATCAACGGATCGATCAATCCATGTGTTTCACGAGAATGGTGCAAAGGGAACTCCACTTCTCTTTCTGATCCCGGTATTCGGGCCGGATCCGGCGGTCTTCGCCGAAATATTTTTCCCAGATCGCCTTGTTCAGTCGCAACAACGACGGGGAAGGAATCGCGTCGAAGTCGATCTGCTCCCGGTATTGCAGCAGGAGCGGCAGAAAGGAACCGATGAAATCCCACTCTTCCGGCAGCTTTTGCAGGAGATCAAGATTCTGGCACTGCCATACGATGAAGTTCACACTCCTGGTCGGATCGGCGGCAAACGCCTTTTCCAGATAAGGAAAGTATTCCCTGTTTCTCACCGAGAACGCACCGAGCAGGATCATTGTGCCGTAATCATCGGGATTCTTCTCCGCGAGTTTCCGGAGAATCTGTTCGGCTTCATTGTAGCGTTCGTCGCAGAGCAACGCGAGTGCGTACTTCGCCGTTTCGGTCGGAACCACATCCGGTCTGCCGGTCAGCCGGGGCAGATTGGCGTAAAGGATCCCCCACTCCCGGAAGTGCGACCAGATCGTGAAGTTCCCCTCCCCGCTGAAAAGCTGATCCGCCGCTTTCTCCAGAGTTTTCGCTCCGCGGCAGACGTCTCTGAACTGTTGCGGGACGGGGCGGGGATCAATCACCCGAAGCGGGGCATAACGGAAATTGTTCCCGGAATCGGTCAAAACCTGAATCTTTTTTGCCGGTCCGGAACGCCTGCCAGACGGAATGATCCCCGTTTCAGCGGACGGAGTTTCGGCCGTCAAACCCTCGACAGGAGCGGTTTTGACATCTGCTCCCTGCGCATAGAAACATACTCCCGACACTGCCAGAAACACGAATAGCCGTTTTTTCATCTGCAATTCTCCTTTGTTCCTCGCAAACATGCGTTTGGACGCAGGTGACCGAAAGGCGGTATCCGGGACGAAAACGAGAATACCGTTTTCCGTCTATAATCATTTTTCGACCACACACATTCTCCATGAAATCAGCGTGACTTCGAAGCAGGCAAAATCCCCTTCGCGCAACACCGTTCGTGAATGTTCCGTGCCGGGCGGCCTCCCTGCCGGCGACCGTAACGCTCTTGCCGGAACTCGGCGTTTTTCGATTCCACAGCCTCACCGCAGTTCGGCGCTGATCGCGGCCGCGGCCGCAAGGACACGCTCCTTGAGCGCCTCCTGCGCTCCGCGCAGATAGAGTTCAGATCCGGAAACACTGATCGCCCCCGGAACCGTCCCCGCCGAGTCAAAAACCGGAGCCGCCACGCAGAACACCCCCGGCTCATGCTCGCAATCATCGACCGCATATCCCTGAGCGCGAATCCGGTCGAGCTCCGCGACCAGCGCCCGCCGCTCCGTGATCGTCCGGTCCGTGAACCGGGTCAATTCGAGCTTCTCCACAAGTTCGCGTCGCTCTTTCTCCGGCAGAAACGCCAGGATCGCCTTGCCGACTCCCGTACAGTGCAGCGGACTCGTGTTGCCGATCATCGACCCCATCCGCACCGAACGGCTTCCTTCGACCTTGTCCACGTAAACCACGCGGTCGCCGCGCCGCTCCGCAAGGTGCACCGTCTCGCTCGTCGCCTCTGCAAGTTCCGACAAGATCCCGTGCGCAAGACGCGAAAGCGGATTCTGCCGCATCGCCTCGTTTCCAAGCCGGATCAATGTGCTCCCGAGCGTATAGACCCCGCCGCCGCTGCGCAGATAACCGCGCTCGACCAGAAACTTCAACTGCCGGAATGCCGTACTGACCGGCACCCCAAGCGCCTCCGCGATTTCACGCCCCCGGAGTCCGCCCCGGCTGCGACCCACGAGTTCAAGCAGCTCAAACCCGCGCCCCATTGTCTTTTCCCCGTCTTTCATCATGCTTTTACAATACCACATCTTTTTCCACTTTACAACTTGAAATCCCGCAAGGCATCGCTTATATTAAAAAATAATGAGAATATATTCCCATATAATGAGAATAAAAAAAGGAGAGCTCCACATGCAGAAGATTGTGATCGCGGGATTCGGAGAAGTGATGCTGCGGCTCTGTCCACCGGGGAAGAAGCGGTTTGCGCAGAGTCTGCCGGGGGCACTCGACGCGACCTACGGCGGCGGCGAGGCGAATGTATGCGCATCGCTGGCGATGCTCGGATCGGAATCGCGTTATCTGACGGCGCTGCCGGAGAATCCGGTTTCTCTGGCGTTTGCCGCGGAGCTGCGCGGGCTCGGAGTCGATGTGTCGCACATCACCTGGAACACCAGGGGACGCATGGGAGTCTACTATGCCGAACACGGCGCGGCGCAACGCGGGTCGAACGTGATTTACGACCGCGAGGGGTCGACGATTTCGCTGCTCGCGCCGGAGGAGTACGACTTCGACGCGATGCTTGAGGGGGTGAACCACCTGCACCTGACCGGGATCACACCATCGCTGAGCGAAAACGCATACCGTTCGACGCTTACGCTGGCCCGAAAGGCGGCGGAACGGGGAGTCGCGATCTCCTGTGACTTGAACTTCCGCAAGAAACTCTGGAAGTGGCGTCCAGGAACCGAGCCACGTGCGCTCGCGGAGGAGTGCATGGGAAATCTCGTCCCGCTCGTCGACTGGATCATCTGCAACGAGGAGGACGCCTCGGACGTGTTCGGGATTCGGGCGGAGGCAACCGAGATCGAGGCGGGGAAACTGAATGTCGACGGGTATCGTGCCGTCGCAGAACAGCTGCTCACGCGCTTCCCGAAGGCGTCGAAGGTGGCGATTACGCTGCGCGAAAGCATTTCCGCCGACCATAACAACTGGGGCGCGATGCTCTTCGACCGCAACGCCGGGGCGTTTTTTGCGCCGGTCGACGCGCGGGGGCACTACTCCCCCTACGAGATCCGCAACATCGTCGACCGTTTCGGCGGCGGCGACTCGTTCGGAGCGGGCCTCATTCATGCGCTGTACAGTGAAGAATTTTCCGGGCCGCAGCAGGCGATCCGCTTCGCCGTCGCGGCAAGCTGCCTGAAACACACGATTTCCGGGGACTACAATTACAGCTCCCGCGCCGAGGTCGTTTCCCTGATGAACGGTTCCGGTTCAGGCCGGGTCGCACGATGAAGCGAGGGGAAAAATGAGCTTTTCCGAATATGCCGAACGTTGTCCCGTGGTCGCGATTCTGCGCGGCATCACGCCGGACGAAATTCTCGAAGTCTGTGAGATTCTGCGGGAATCCGGAATCCGTCTGCTCGAAGTCCCGCTGAATTCCCCGGATGCGGTCGAGAGCATCCGCCGCGCCGCGGAGAAGTATCACTCCGGCGATGAACTGCTCGTCGGCGCCGGTACCGTGCTCACCCCGGAGGATGTGCGGCGCGTGGCCGATGCGGGAGGAAGATTCATCATCTCGCCCGACACGAATCCGGATGTAATCCACGAGACGAAACAGCACAAACTCGTATCGATCCCGGGCTTTTTCACGGCGACTGAGGCTTTCAACGCCTTGCGCGCAGGCGCGGATTATCTGAAACTCTTTCCCGCCGGAGCGCTCGGGCCGGGCTATGTGAAGGATCTGAAAGCGGTCGTCAAAGCTCCGATCCTCGCGGTCGGCGGCGTCGGGGAGACGAACATCGGCGCATTCCTCGACGTATGCGTGGGCGTGGGAATCGGTTCGGCCCTCTACAAGCCGGGAAAATCCACTGCGGAAATCCGGCGTGCGGCGGAGACGTACTCCCGCGCAGCAAAAAAACTGTAACCGGAAAACAAAGCGAAATTTGCAAAAATCCCGGCTTGTGCTATGGTATCTCCAGACAACGAGAGGAGGTCCGTCACATGCTGAAAGTTTATGGCTGGAACGTCTGTCCCCATACCCTTAACGCGGTCGCCTGGCTCAAAAGCCACAACATTCCGTTCAAATACCTCGAAATCGAAGAACAGCCCGACGACGTGGTTCGCAAGGTCGTCGAGGTCAACGGCGGCGACGACTGGGTCGTTCCGACACTGGAATACAACGGGAAATGGCACCCCGGGGAACGGTTTGAACCCGCGAAATTCGAACGGGTTCTAAAGGATCTCGGCGTGATCTGAAGCGGGGCTTCCCCTCAGCGGCCGGCGCTCCGCCGGAAGACCGACCGGAACGTCCGCCGCCATCCGGCCAGCTTTCTCCGGCTCGAAATCAGAAAGAAAACCGCACACAATCCCGCCGGAGCCAGCAGGAACATGAACCGTCCGACATGCGACAGCAGCAGTGCTCCGGCCGCCGCGCCGAAGATGAAGCAGGCGATCACCCCGTAGTAGTGCAGCGCCTTGCGGAATTCTCCGGTTTCACGGTCATGAATCGAACGGAAAAGCGCATCGGTTCCACTGCGCAGATTCCCCGTGCACATGGTCGAGGCGAACGGCAGTCCATGCACCCGGCGGAAGGTCTGCACCTGCAGCGCACAGACAAATGCAATTCCCGAATTGACCAGAAAATCCCATCGACCATACGGAATGAAGGCCACGATCAGCAGGCAGATCAGCTCCAGCAGGATGACGGACTGATTCCAGGTGATCCGCCTGGAACTCGGCAGTCGCGCGTGAATCAGATTCGCCATGAAAATCCCGAACGCATACGAAACGATCGCCAGCAGATAACGTCCGCACAGCTCCCATTTCCCATCCGCAAGGTGAAAGCCGAACAGCACCATGTTTCCCGTGACGGCGTTCGCAAACACATTCCCCCGGAAAAGATAGGTGTAGATGTCGAGAAATCCGCCGACCACGCTCAGTACGCACGCGGCGATCAATCGTTCCGAATCCAATGTCGAAGTATTCATTTTCTTATCCATGTTCCACCCTCGCAATGGTTTTCGCCGCAGTTTCGGGAGAAATTCCCGAAAAGGGAACCGGTTCCGGGGGTGTTCCCTCCCCATCCCATGCGGCGATCTCTTTTTCGAACCAGGCAACGTCGCGCCATGCGCCGCATTTGAATCCGGCGTTTCGAAAGAGACCGCAACGACGGAATCCCAGCTTTTCATGCAGGCGCTCACTGCGCGGATTCGGCATCGTCACACAGCCGTAAACCACCCGGATTCCCTGCAACCGGAGCAGAGCGATCAACGCGGCATAAAGCCGGCTGCCGTATCCGCGGGCAATCGCCGCAACATCAAGATAGATCGACAGTTCCGCTCCCCACTGATAGGCCGCACGTTCGCCGAAACGCCCCGCATAAGCATATCCCCTCACGGTTCCCGCTTCGTCGCAGCAGACCAGATACGGATAGTGTTCGAGCGTCGAACGAATCCGACGCGCAAACTCTTCCGGGGTTGGGAGTTCGTACTCAAAAGTAACCGGAGTGTCGATCGACTGCGCGTAGATCGCCAATGCCTCACAGGCATCGTCCGGAGTTGCAATTCTGATGATCATGAGTTCTCCCGTTCCCTGCCGATTGAGAATGTCGCCTCCTCCCGGCGCATTTCGCGCAGAAGCGAGCACTGCAGCGGAATCGAAATCGCGAACGAGATCAGATCCGCCACCGGCTGCGCGGCCTGAACACCCAACACGCCGATCATCGGCGGCAGCAGCAGCACGAACGGAATCAAAAACACCCCCTGCCGCGCCAGCCCGAGAAACGATGCGCGGAACATCTTCCCCGTCGTCTGAAGCATCATGTTGCTGATCGTCACCCACGCCGCCAGCGGAAAAGTCAGGCACTGCAGACGCAGTGCGACACTCCCGATGCGCGTGACCTCAGGATCTCCCTTGCGGAAGAGTTCGATCAGCCACGGTGCGGCGATGAATTCCACCACGGAAAGCACCAGGAGAAACACCGCCGTCACCTTGACGCAGAACCAGAACGCCCGCCGCACCCGGTCGTAAAGTCTCGCCCCGTAATTGAAGCCGCAGACCGGTTGAAATCCCTGTCCGAACCCGATCAGCGCAAAATTCGTGAAATGCGTGATTCTGGAAACGATCGCCATCGCCGCGATCGCCGCATCCCCGAACGGCTTTGCCGCCGTGTTCAGGCAGATGACCGCGATGCAGGCGATTCCCTGCCGGCAGAGCGACGGCGTTCCCCCGTTCGCAATCATCCGGTAAACCTGAAATGACGGTCGAAAATTCCGCAGCCGGATCGGAACATTGCCCGCAAACCGGCAGCCGCAGAACAGCAGCGTAAATCCGACGAACTGACTGATGATCGTCGCGAGCGCCGCCCCGGAAATCCCCATGTCGAACGTGAAAATCAACAGCGGATCGAGCGTGATGTTCAACACCGCTCCCGACACCAGCCCGATCATCCCGTAAAACGCGCTCCCCTCGAACCGCAGCTGGTTGTTCAGAACGAACGATGCCGTCATCCACGGCGCTCCGATCAAAATCAGCCGCATGTAGGCGGTTGAATAGGGAAGAATCGTCTCGGTGGACCCGAGCATCTCCGCAAGCGGCTCCAGCAGAAGCAGTCCCGTGACCGTAATCACCGCCCCCGCGATCAAAGCGGAAAAAAAGCCGACCGATGCGAGAATCTCCGCCTCATGCCCATGCTGTTTGCCGAGTTCCCGGGAGATGTTGTTCCCCGACCCCTGCCCGAAGAAGAAACCGATCGCCTGAATCACCGCCATCAACGAAAACGACACCCCGACCGCGGCCGAGGCGCTCGTATTGATCTTGCCGATGAAATAGGTGTCCGCCACGTTGTAGAAAGTCGTGACCAGGCAGCTGATGATCGTCGGGACCGCCAGCCGGCAGATCAGCGGCTCGACCGGACTGCGCGTCATCCGGAGAAATTTGTCACTGGAGTCCGCCGTTCGCGTCATGCCGGTCGCCCTCTTCCTTTCCCGTCACTTCGCCGCAGTAATCGCCTTTACGACCTTGTCCAGCTCCGCACGCACGGCGGGAGAATTCTCAAGCCCTGCCGGAAGTTCACCATCGTCGCAGCGACGCAAAAACGCCGGATCCATCGGAATCTGCGCGAGCAGCGGCGCATTCGCCTTCTTCGCCAGCAGCGCTCCGCCGCCCGAACCGAACAGCTCATGCCGCGAACCGCAGTCAGGACAGACAAACCCGGACATGTTCTCGATGATTCCAATGATCGGCACCTCCAGCTTCTCACAGAAGTCGACGCACTTCCGGCAGTCCGCCAGCGCCACCTCCTGCGGCGTCGTGACCACGAGCGCCCGCTTCGGCATCGGCAGAAGCTGGCAGCCCGAAAGCGCCTCATCCCCGGTTCCCGGCGGGAAATCCAGAACCAGATAGTCGAGATCCCCCCACTCAGTCTCCTCAAGCAGCTGTTTCAGCGCGCCGTTCTTGGCCGGGCCGCGCCAGATCACCGCGTGATCCGGATCGTCCAGCACAAGACCGACCGAGATCAGTTTCACTCCGGCCGTCTCGACCGGAAGAAACCCCTTCTGCCCCTCTTCGAGACGCAGATACTGAATTCCGAAGAGCGTCGGCTGCGACGGCCCGTGAAAATCGACATCGAGCAGCCCCACCTTTTTCCCGCTCTTCGCAAGCTCCACCGCCACCGACGCCGCAACCGTGCTCTTGCCCACGCCGCCTTTGCCGGAAAGCACAAGAATCGCCTCGCGAACTCCCTGGAGCAGGTTCGCAACCTCTTTTTTCTCACTGCAGCTGCCGGCAGAAGAACAGCTGCCGCAGTTGCCTGAACATGATGAACTCATTTTTTCGATTTCCTTCCGAATGAAATCCGTTTATTCTTCCTCGTAATCGTTGAAATCCCCGGCGGCTTCGAGGGAACCGTCGAGGTAAGCGGAAAGCACCCGCTCCACCGGACCGGATACGCCTCCGAAGAACTTGATCCCCTCGTCCATCAACCTCTGCCGCGATCCCCGGCCGATCCGCCCGCAGATGACCAGATCCACCTTGCACTCCCGCAGAAAGGGCGCGGTCTCCCTTCCTCCCGGAATCACCGTGCTCCGACCGCCGACGCGACCGAAATCCACCTCGTAAACCGCAAACTCGGAAGCCCGGACAAACCGTTCCGATACCTGTTCTCCTTCACAGGCAAGCGCAATAATCATGGTCTCTCCCGCATTGAATGAAAACCGGCCCGAATCGGCTGACTCGGACCGGTCCTGTTAGCTTTTCCCGTGCAAGACCGTCACTCGGCCTTCGCAGCGGCTTTCGCCTCCACCTTCTCCTCGGCTTCGCGGATCGGTTCGGCCTGATGGTTCCGGATCTTCTCCCGAAGCCGGGTCAGCTGAACGTCGATCTTGTCCGCGGCGGCATCGAACGACTTGTACAGATCGAAATCCTCCACCGTCGACTCGAAAACATGATACTTGCAGTTCAGCACGATGTTCGTTTCGTAACGCTCCTTCTCGCGCTCCATAACCACGTTCACACTACTGATTTTCAACGACTTATCTTCCGTAATGGAAGCGATCCGGGCCTCTACATACTCCCGGATGGACGGAGTGATGTCGAACTGACGACCGGTTAAATTCAGATTCATGGTTACCTCCTTCTCTTCTCTCGCGCACCGGAATCCTTCTCCGGCACGTATCTTTGTCACATCGAAAACCGCGGCCCCAGATAGATCTCCCGCGCACGCTCATCGTTCACCAGGAAGTCGCTCGACCCTTCCACCAGAATCTTGCCCTGGCACATCAGATAAGCCCGGTCGACCACCGAAAGTGTCTCACGCACATTGTGGTCCGTAATCAGAATCCCGAGATTCCGCTCCTTCAGCTGCAGAATGATCTGCTGCACCTCGTAAACCGCCAGCGGGTCCACCCCGCTGAACGGTTCGTCCAGCATGATGAACGAGGGATTCGTCACCAGGGCTCGCGTGATCTCCAGCCGCCGCCGTTCGCCGCCCGAGAGCGTCATCGCCTTCTGCTTCGCCAGCCGGGTCAGCGCCAGTTCCTCCAGCAGCTCCCGGCAACGTTTCTTCCGTTCCGCGGCGGAGATCGCCAGCGTTTCGAGGATTGCCATGATGTTCTCCTCGACCGTCAGTTTGCGGAAAATCGACGGCTCCTGCGCCAGATATCCCATCCCCATCCGCGCCCGTTTGTACATCGGCAGATGTGTGATGTCCACATCACGAAACGTGATTTCCCCGGAGTCAGGACGGATCAACCCCATGACCATGTAGAAACTGGTCGTCTTTCCGGCGCCGTTCGGCCCGAGCAGACCGACCACCTCGCCCGACTTCACAGTGATCGACACGTCGTCGACCACCTTGCGGCCGTGATAGCTTTTGCTCAAATGATCCGCCCGGATCAGCATTTCGTTGTTTTCATTCTCATTACTCATTCCGAGGCTCTCCAGAATCCTCCAGGGAGGGAACCGCGCGGCCCGCCCCCGTTCATTAGTAGTATATCACATTCCCGGTCGAGTTCAAGTTCAAATCCCGACTCTTCCATCAAAAATTCGTCGATTTCTCCGTCGTGGCCGTTCCGTTTTCGCCGCGCATCGTCTCCGTGACCACATCCACGATGATCCGGTCGGAATAGAGCCGCCGTCCCTCGGCGCTCATCCACGGTTTTTCGCCGGGTTTCCCGGTCACGATCATCTCACGATTCGCCACAACGTAATCGGCCTCGTTGCCGCCCGCACGCTGCAGCTCTCCGGTCGAAGTCCGCCGCACGAAAAGCACATTGTTCCGGCAGAGCACCCGCTGCAAATCAAGCTCGTCCGTCAGACTGATCCGCGCGGGAACCGTTTCGGCCTCCTCCAGCGCGAACGGATCGTCGTCCAGATTCGGCTGCCGCGGCGCGGCCGCCCCCCCCTTCGCGGGAACGGCCGGGGATTTCCCGGCATACAGATACATGTCGTCACACTTGAGCGAATTCTCCTCGTCCCGCACGTAGACATTCCCGTGGAATTCAGTGAGATTCTTCCGGAAATCAACCTGACCGCGCTCGGCGGAAATCCGGCGCGGCTTGCCGGAACTGTTCCTCATGAGTCCGCCGAGATCGCTGTTCTGGGCGACCTTCTCCCCCTCCCCCGGCGCGGGTTTGTTCACGGCCTCGAAATTCCCGTCCGCATTGATCCGCACGAGTTCCGTACCGTTCGACTGGAACATTCCCGGCGTCGTCACGCCCGGAGGTTGCGGTGCAAAGTGCATCGTGAATGTGTCGCAGCGCATGTCGCTGCCCTGGTCGAGTGCATGAACATTGCCGGTGCAGACCACCCGCGACAAGGTCCGGTCGCTTCGACCGGGGTCGTCGAGGGCAAGCACGTCAACCGCGTTTTTCTCCGCATTCTCCGCGGAGGGCTTTCCGATCAGATGAATCTCCATCCGGTCGCAGTCGAGTTTCATACGTTCGTCGTTCACCTTCACGTTCCGGTTGAACGTCAGCAGATTTCCTCCGTAATTCAGATCGCTCGAATCGGAGAGGATGATCGTTTCGGAACTCTTTCCCGACTGCCCCGCGCCGGCGGAGCGTGCCCCGAGCACGACCTTGCTGCCGTTGTGCGTGCAGACCCGCTCTTCGTCGATCCAGATCACGAGTTCGCCGCCGGAAAGCGAGTCGTTGTCGCGTTTCAGCGTCGGGGAATTTCCGGTCATCGTGATGTTCTTCGAAAGATAATCGAAAACCGCGTTTTCCGATGTTCCTTTTTCCCCGGGGAGGAGCTTGCCCGCAGCATCGCGCCGGACGACTTCAACCCCGCCGGAGCAGGTGATTTTATCGAGTTCGCGCCGGCTGCCCGCATCGAAATCCGGCATGCCGGAGAGCGTGGCGGCCGCCTCGGCCGGAAGTTCGGCCTTCTGCTGTGCGAGCTCTTTGAGGTCGATCCGCATCCGCGCACATTTGAGCTGCATGCGCGGATCATCGACCACAACGTTCCCGATGAATTCTCCGTAATTACGCAGATAGTCGAGCTGAACGGCATCGGAAGCAATCGTCACGCGGGTTCCCTCTTCGCCGGGTTTCTGCGGCGGTTGAAACGCCACAACTTTTCCTTTTCCGTTGATGACCGCCCGCTGTTCGTTGCGATGCAGCGTCATCGTTTCGCCGGAAAGCGACTCGGTTCCGCGCTTGACCACCGGAAGCCGTTTATCGCCGGTCAGGATGACCGTGCCCGCCGCCGGATCGTAGACGAGGTGATCGGCCAGCGCCTGCTGAGCTCCGTTCTTTGCGATCTCCTCCTTCGAGAGTTTCCGGGTGATGACGACATTTCCATCGCACAAAACCCGGCTCACACCGCCCATATCCGAACCGCTTCCGAGCGCTCCGCGATCATTCGCCGCCTTGAGTTCCGCATCGCTCCGGCGATCAAGAAAGATCGTCATCCGGTCGCAGGTGACGACCGAATTCGCTTCGTCGATCACGACGCTGCCGACGAGCAGCACCTGATTGGCCGCCATATCGATCCGCATCGAATCGGCCGTGGCGGTCACAAATTCATACTTCGCGGGGAGTTTCCCGCCCGCGGCCCGAATCCGGCGCGGATCGCTCCCCTCCATGCGCACGACGATCTTCACATCCTCCTTGACCAGCACGGTCCGTTTGTCGAAGTCCGCTTCGAAGCCGATTCCGTTCAGATCCATCAGCGGAGAGCGGAAGAATACCGACTCGTCGCCATCGGCCATGCGCGTCTCCTGATCGACATTCGCACGGGAGGTCAAAATCACTCCGTCGCTGTACGGCCGCTCGCTCCAGAACGCGAGGATTTCCGGCAGTTTCGCATCGAGCGGATACGCCTTCAACCCCCAACCGTTCCGGATCGAATCGACGTCCGCACCGCGTCGGATCAGGTCGAGCACCACGTCGTACCCCACCATCATCCGCCCGGAGCGCTCCGCCTTGTCGCAGAACACCATCACCTGAAGATTCTGCTTGTTGTAAACCGGCAGTTTCGCGTGGGTCAGCACGAGTCCGCGCAGGTCGCTCAAATCCCCGGCGCCCCATGCGGCCAGCGTCAGCACCCCGGCGAATGTCGCAATCATGAGTCTCTTCATGGCTCTCCCCTGCCGTTGTTCAACGACGATAGCGTTCGAGCGCGGCGTCGAGCCTGCCCTGTTCGGCAAGCAGAAGGTGCACAACCTCCGCCACAGCGCCGTGTCCGCCCGGCAGAATCGTACGCCACAGCGCCGCCTCGTCGAGTTCGGGCATGCCGTCGGCGACCACCACACCGACCCCGGCGCGCCGCATCGGCGGCAGATCGATCACGTCATCCCCGATGTACAGACACTCTTCGGCGGAAAGCCCCTGCTCCCGGAGCATGCGTTCAAACGCCTCAAGCTTATCGATGCAGTTCTCATAGATGAAGGTGAGACCGAGCTCCGCCGCGCGCAACCGGTTCGCCTTCGCAGCGCGCCCGGAAAGCATACCGACTTTCAGCCCCTCCCGCATCGCCATCTTCAGCCAGTGCCCGTCGCGAAGATGGAAGAACTTGATTTCGTCCTCTCCGCCGAACCCCACGCGGCCGTCGGTCAGGACGCCGTCCACATCAAGAACGATCGCCTTGATTTTTTTCAGTTTATCTGAGCGTGTCATGAATCTGTTTCACCTTTGTTAAAATTTCCCGGGCCTGCTTGAAATCAAGCGAGTTCGGACCATCGGACATCGCTTCATCCGGGCGGGGATGCACCTCCGTGAACAGTGCGTCGATTCCGACCGCCGCAGCGGCGCGCGCCAGCGGCGCGACAAACTCCCGGCGACCGCCCGAGGCGTTGCCGAGCCCTCCCGGCAGCTGCACCGAGTGGGTCGCATCGAACACCACAGGCACCCCGAACGAGCGCATCGTCACAAGCGAGCGCATGTCCACCACAAGATTGTGATAACCGAACGTCGTCCCGCGCTCGGTCAGAAGAATCTTTTCATTGCCCGTCGAACGGACCTTTTCAAGGGCGCCGGCCATATCCTCGGGCGCCATGAACTGCCCTTTTTTGATGTTGACCGCACGTCCGCTGCGCCCGGCCGCGTGCAGCAGGTCGGTCTGGCGGCAGAGGAACGCAGGAATCTGAAGAATGTCCGCAACCTCGGCAACCTTCGGAACATCCGCCGTTTCATGCACGTCCGTAATGACCGGAACGGCGTAACGGCGTTTCACCTCCGCAAGAATTTCAACCCCGCGTTCGAGCCCCGGGCCGCGCACCCCCTTTTCGCTCGAACGGTTCGCCTTGTCATACGACGCCTTGAACACATACTGTACTCCCAGCTCCGCGCAGAGACCTTTCAGAAACTCCGCCACTTCGCAGCAGAGTTCGAGACTCTCGGCCTGGCAGGGGCCGCCGATCAGCACAAGATTCCCGTCTCCGAACGTGACGCTTCCGGCCTGAACGACTTTCATCTCACCTGCCCTCCAGAAGCTTTTTCTCCGCCCGGACAAGATCTTCCGGAGTGTCGATCCCGATGCTCTCAAGTTCCGAAAGGTGAACGTAAATCCGGATTCCGTTTTCCAGCGCCCGCAATTGTTCGAGTTTCTCGCAGTTCTCCAGGCGGCCAGGCGGCAGCGATACGAAACGCTCAAGCGCACTCCGCCGGTACGCGTAAATTCCCCAGTGCAGATAGACCGGCGCCTCCACTCCGCCCTTGCGCAGAAACGGAATCATCGACCGGCTGAAGTAGAGCGCGAACCGATCCTCGCCGAACACCACCTTCACATTGTTCTCGGTCATCGTTGCGCGGTTCCCCGGCACGGCGACCGTCGCCATCTCGATCGAAGGGTCGCACTTCATGATCGCGATGAGTTCGTCGATCACGGAAGTCGGAATCAACGGTTCATCCCCCTGGACGTTGATGATGATGTCGACCTCACCGCCGAGCTTCGAAACCGCCTCGGCGATCCGGTCGGTGCCGGACGGATGCGACTCCGCGGTCATGACCGCCTTCCCGCCGAATCCGACAACCGTGTTATAAATCGCCTGATGATCGGTCGCGACCACCGTCAGATCCGCCGACGATGCGGCCGCCTTCTCATACACATGCTGAACCATCGGCTTACCGCAAAGCATCGCCAGCGGCTTGGCCGGAAATCTCGTACTGGCATAACGCGACGGAATCACCACCGCAACGCGATCCTGACTCATGATCGACCTCTTCCTTATCTGTTTCAGGCCTTCTTCAAAGCCTCATCCAACTCCGCAAAATGAACCGGAACGGTTCCGACTTTCGCAACCACCACGCCCGCCGCCCGGTTCGCAAGCTCTGCAGCCTGCACCGGCGTCGCCCCGGAGACCAGCGCGAGCGTGAACGTGGCGGTCACGGTATCCCCTGCTCCCGACACATCGAACACTTCACGCGCCCGGGTCGGAATCACCTCGACCGTCCCGTCCCGCCCGAAGAGCGCCATCCCCTGCGCGGCGAGCGAAATCAAAAGCTGTTCCGGCGCCCATTCGTCGAGCAGCCGCCGCGCCACCTCCGCCAGCGCCCGGTCTTCGAGCGGATGAACCCATTCGGCGGAATCGGGGATTCCGGCAAGTGCGAACGCCTCGCTCCGGTTCGGCTTCATAACGGAAATGCCCTTCACGGGAGCAATGCTCTCCGGCTTCGGATCCAGCGCCGTCACCACACCCGCGCGCCGCGCTTCGGCAACGACCTCCTCAAGCATCCATCCGGCCAGCAGCCCCTTGCGGTAATCCTCGAAGATCACCGCGTCGACCTCACCCGCGCGAATCAGCCGGATCACCTGTTCAACCATCTTCCGCCGAATCTCATCGGGAACGGCATGCAGATCCTCATAATCCTCCCGCAACAACTGCTGAACCCCGGCGATCACGCGACGTTTCTCGGTCGTGCGCCGCGTCTCATCCCGCAGCACACCGTCGACGCCGATCCGATACTTCCTCAACTCCGCGGCAAGCTCATCCCCGGTGAGGTCGCATCCGGTCACGCCGAATGCAAAGGCCCGCGCCCCGAGCGTCGCGACGTTGCGCATGACGTTCGCAGCCCCCCCGAGACAGCTCGTCCGGTTCTGAACATTCACAACCGGAACCGGCGCCTCCGGCGATATCCGGCTGACCCGCCCCCAGAGGTAAACATCGAGCATCATGTCTCCGACCACGGCAACCCGGCAGGAACCGAATCGGCGCAGAATTCCGGAAAAATCCTCTTCTCTCATTTCGATTTCGCCTCCTGCGGAATCCGGCTGTCGATATAGCCGCCGGTATCGAGCTTCTGCTCCACGCAGTACGGCCCCGTATCGCGGAGCCGGGTCATGATCCGGATGAATTCCGTAACCGTGGTCTGCATCTCGGCGATCTCCTCTCCCGAAAGAGATCCGGCATGGTCACGCAGATAAGGGGCAAGGGAATTGAGTCCCCAGCCGACCAGCCGGGCCTCCAGCTCCGCGGTTTCGCCGCCGCGAACCTTCAGTTTGCTCGATATGTTGCGGGCATGATCGAACGATTCGAGCAGCTGGAGCCGCCGCACCTCCAGCGCCATTGCGTTCTCCCGTTTCAGATAAGCGGGAATGCTGATCGCAATCGTGATCTCCGCAATCACGATCACGAAAAAAATAACCACGGCAAGCGCTGCGATATAATCGCGGCGGAACCGGGCGGAATAAGTGATCCGTCGAGCCAATTGGAACCTCGTGTTCAGAATAAATTGCCTTCCTTACCGTTCACAATATATCACGTCGACCCGTCTTTTTCAATCCCTCCGCCCGAGAAGCCCTGAACGGAACAGAAAATAGAGCAGCGTCAGCAGCGCCGTCACTGCGGAGGCCACGTAGGTGAGAAACGCCGCGGAAAGCACCTCCCCCGCCCCCTCCGCTTCGCTCTGCGTCACAATTCCGGAAGAGACCATGAGCTGCTTCGCGCGGCGGCTCGCGTCATACTCCACCGGCAACGTCACCAGAGAGAAAAGCACTGCCATGCCAAAGCAGATGATCCCCAGCCAGAGCAGCGCCGGACTGTTCAGAACAAGCCCGATCAGAAAGAAAATATATGCCCCGGGGCTCGCGAGATTCACAAGCGGCACAAGAGAACTGCGCAGCCCGAGCGCCGAATATCCCTGCGCATGCTGAATCGCATGACCCGCCTCGTGGCACGCCACGCCGATCGCCGCAATGGAATCCGACCGGTAGACGCCCGGCGAAAGACGCAGCACCTTCGCCGTCGGATCATAGTGATCGCTCAGGAATCCCTGCGTCTCCTCCACCCGGACGTCGCGGATCCCCGCGTTCGCGAGCAGCCGCAGCGCGGCCGATGCACCGGTCACCCGGTTCAGGCTCTCCACCCGGGAATAGCGGTCAAACGTGAATTTCGTCTTCGCCGATGCCCAGAGCCCCAGCAGAATCCCGGGCAGCGTGAACAGCAGATAGACCGGATCGAAAAACATCGTGCCCCGTTCTCCTTCCGGTTATGCCCGGCTCCGCGCGGAGAATCCGCACGTCGTCGTGAGGAACATCGCCGCGAGTTCCGGCCAGATTTTCGCCTCGGGGTAATCCAAAGCGAGCCCGATGCCGTGCGGTCCCGCCGGAAACACGTGCAGCTCCGCCGGTACACCGTTTTTCCAGCACGCCTCCGCAAACGCGATCGAGTTCCGCACCGGAACCCCGCCATCCGTCGCGGTATGCCACAGAAAAGCCGGAGGCGTATCGGCCGTCACCCGGCTGCTGAGGCAGAAACGATCTTCAAGCTCGTCGAGGGAGGCGCCCAGCAGATTTTCGCCGCTGCCGCGATGCCCCCATTCCCGACTGAACGAAATCACCGGGTAGCAGGGAATGATCGCGTCAGGTCTCTGCGAGCAGGCGTCGGCGGCGTCTCCCGCCTTCGCGTCAACTTCATTGAAAAGCGTCCCCGCGGAAGCGACGAGATGTCCGCCCGCGGAGAATCCGAGCACCGCGATCTGCTCCGGATTGACGCCCCACTCTTCCGCGCGGCTCCGCACGATCCGGATCGCCCGGAACAGATCCCGCTGCGGCGCGGGGAAGCGGTACGGAGAAACCCGGTACTGCAGCACGAAGGCGTGGAATCCGAGTTCGTTGAATTTCCGTGCGATCGGCTCGCCCTCATGCGGCGCCCGGGCGCAGTAACCGCCCCCGGGACAGACAATGACCGCACCGCGCGCAGGCTGCGTCCCGTCAAGCAGATAAAGTTCGAGATACGGGTCGAAATCATCGGCGGGATTCCCGGTGCCCGCACTCTCCACCGACTTCCAGAGTTTGATCGTTTCCATAAAACCTCATCCTTTGATTTCATTCCGTCCCGGAGCGAGGGCGACGCGCCGCCCGTCCGGAAAACAGTAACTTCCATTCAATCCGGGCGGAAGAGTCACGACCGCGCGTCCCGCTTCCGCCTCCACTTCGATCACGCCGCCCGCAGGGTGCGCGATCCGGCCGTGAACCCGCCGTCCCGGCAGCAGCTGCGGCCTTATTTCCACCTGTCGGAACCCGTACCCGGCCGGACGGACCCCGAGCATCGACGCGTAAAAATGCCAGAGAATATGCGCACTCCAGGCGTGACAGTCAGAACGACTCGGCTCCGGCTCCTCCAGCAGCGTCGCGAGATTGAGCTTCAACATCGACCGGAAGAGGTCGAGCCTCCGGTCGAAAAGGTCGGGACGATTCAGTTTCCGATACGCCTCAAAGAGATAGAAGCTGAAATAGACCGTCGTCCGCACGAGCCCGTCCGCCTCGCACAGCCCTCTGCCGCACGCCGTTTCGATCTTCTCCGGCAACGCCCCGGAAAGCAGCATCAGAATCTGCATGTGCTCCGAAAAACTCCGGTCGTCCGCCGTGTCCGCAAAGAGACTCCGCTCCTCGCGCCAGAATTTGCGGATCACCGCGCCGGCCAGAACTTCCGCGCGGCGGCGGAAGTAGTCCGCCATCACGCCGTCCCCGGTCAGTTCGTAGAGATTCGCCAGCGACCCCAGACCGTAAAGATAAAGCGCATTCACGATTCCGGAAACTCCGCGCTCCGCCTCCGGCGGCACTCCCGCCGTCCACCCCGTCCAGTCGACGAAACACCAGGTGCGCGGAATCGAAACCAGCCCATCCCCGCCGATCCACCGCTCATACGCATCCGTCACCCGCCGGGCCGCAGGGAGCAGCTCCGCGACAAGCGGACCGCCGCGCCAGCGCGCATAATCCTCCAGCATGCCGATGAAGAACGGCGAAAAGGTCGGAATGATCTGCGTGATCCGCGACGGATGGCGCGACGGGAAAAGCCCCGATTCGAGCTGTGCGGAGGCAAACATCCGCAGCGCCTTCTCGACCAGCCGGGAATCACGGGAGATCGTCAGCGTCAGCAGCGCCTGAATCCGGGTGTCCCCGAGATACATCAACTGTTCGTAATAGGGGCAGTCCATGAAAGTGTCGTGCGAACACATCTCAAGCGTCCGTCGCGCGAGCACGGAAAGCTGGTCGAGATCCGCGCAACCCGTTGAGATGGAGCTGTCCAGAGCAAGCGGATAGCGGAACTCCTCCAGCCCAAGCCGGTCAATCCGCAACGGCTCCCCGCCCGTGCGTATCTCCAGCGAAACGAACCGCCCGGCCCGATACCAGGCCGTCCAGAACGCCATCCGCTCCCGGCCGTCCGGCAGAAAATGGTCGTAAATCCCGAAAAAATAGCGGTCGCGCCACTGCGTCCGCTCCGCTTTGGCGCGAACTTCCCGCTCCTCGGTCATGAGCGTTTCAGCCCAGCCGAGTGAAATCTTCGCGCCTCTCCCGCCGGAGGTCACAAGACGCGGACGCACACAGTAATAATCGTCGAGTTCGAGCAGCAGTCTCAACTCCGTGCGCGGCGGAACTTCAAACGTGCCGTTCCGCAACGCCTCGCCGATTCCGTCGAGCTCTTCGGCGCGATTGTCGGCCGCCCGGAACAGCCGGCCACCGAACGGCCCGGCATAACGGACCGTAAAGCCGCGAATTTCCTTCGTCTCCATTTCCGGGAGCGTCGCGGGGCGCAGCAGCGGCTGCGGCACAAACTCATTGCGCAGATCGGCGTCTCCGCCGGGACGCAGTTCCGTGACGGGGCGCCAACCCTCACAGCAGCCCCGTTCGATTCCCGCCGGATACCCGGCCGCGTCAAACGTCAGCTCCTGCCCGACACTCGCGGGCCAGCCGCGGATCGGCTCGAAGGCAAGTCCGGCAACCGGCAGCGCATCAAAGTTCTCCGCCCGGCTTTCGATCTTCCCGGCTTCATCGCCGTCCGCAGCCAGCAGAAAGCCGTGTTCGAACTCGACCTTTCCATAAGGCCCGCAACCGCCGAAGCTCGTGACCAGCGCCACAAAAACATGTTCGCCCGGCTCCGCGTTCCATTCAAAAGTATCGACAAAAGCGTTTTTTCCATCGCCGAGTTCCGGCCCGGAGGCGACCTCAACGCCGTCGACCCAGAGCCGGTAGACCGCGTCGGCCGCCACTCCGATCAGCCTCCGCCCCGGCGTGGACAGCGCAAAGCAATTGCGGTAGGCAACCGTTCCGGCCGAACCGCGGCCGGAAGGCAGCGCGATCCATTTCGCCGCCCAGACGCCATCCTCCACCCAGCGGCTGGTTTCCACCCGCCGGCCGAACGGCATCCGATCGACCGTTATTCGCTTCCAATTCTTCGTCATGAAATCCCCCGAATGATTGATTCCGGTAAGATACATCCCCATTTCCCATTATTCAAGATAAAACACGCAAAAAAACCTTCCGCAAGACTGGCAAAAAAACAACAGACGTGGTATGTTACCCCGAAACATGGTGAATGAAACAGCCGGAGCAGCGGACGGATCATGAAATATTTTCGACATGTCCTCGAACCGTTTTCAATTTTTCGACAACGGCGCCTCCGCGCATTTTCGCTTTTTTCCAATCCATCATTTTGAAAACACTCTGGAGTTACAGTTATCATGCCGGAAACCAATGAAAACAACGCACCGCTGGATTTCATCCGCGAAATTGTCGCAAACGACCTGCGCAACAACAAGAACGACGGGAAAGTCGTCACCCGTTTTCCACCTGAGCCGAACGGCTATCTGCACATCGGCCACGCCAAGGCGATCTGCCTCGACTTCGGCGTCGCGGCGGAGAACGGAGGCGTCTGCCACCTGCGGTTCGACGACACGAACCCGACCAAGGAGGACACCGAATACGTCGAATCGATCATCAACGACGTAAAGTGGCTCGGCTTTGATTTCGGAGAACACCTCTACTATGCGAGCGACTACTTCGAGCGCATGTACGAGTGCGCCGTCACGCTGATACGCAAAGGGCTCGCCTACGTCTGCGACCTCTCGCCCGAACAGTGGGAGGAGTACCGCGGCACACTGAACGTCCCGGGAAAGGAGTCGCCGGGACGCGCCCGCTCGGTGGAGGAGAATCTCGACCTCTTCACCCGCATGAGAAACGGAGAGTTCGAGGACGGGGCCATGGTCCTGCGCGCCCGCATCGACATGGCTTCTCCGAACATCCATATGCGCGACCCGGTCATCTACCGGATTCGCCGCGTTCACCACTTCCGCCACGGCGACAAGTGGTGCGTCTACCCGATGTACGACTTCGCCCATCCGCTTGAAGACGCATTCGAGGGAGTGACCCACTCCTTCTGTACGCTTGAATTTGAAATCCACCGCCCGCTTTACGACTGGGTGCTCCAGGCGCTGGAATTCAAAAATCCGCCTGTGCAGACCGAATTCTCGCGATTGAATCTGACCTACACGGTCATGAGCAAGCGCAAACTCCTGCAACTTGTGAAGGAGCATTACGTCGCCGGATGGGACGATCCGCGCATGCCGACCATCTGCGGAATGCGCCGCCGCGGCATTCCCGCCTCCGCAATCCGCAAACTCTGCAGGACCGTCGGAATCACGAAGTTCGAGGCGCTGACCGACATCGCGCTTCTCGAACATTGCGTGCGCGAGGAGCTCAATGCGACGGCGCCTCGTTTCCTCGCGGTGCTCGATCCGCTGAAGGTCACGATCACGAACTATCCGGCCGAAGGCGTTGAACCGCTCGATGCGGTCAACAATCCCGAGGACCCCGCCGCCGGCAGCCGCAAACTGCCGTTCGGGCGTGAACTCTACATCGAGAAGAGCGACTTCATGCTCGAACCGGTCAAGGGCTATTTCCGACTGGCTCCGGGGCGCGAAGTCCGGCTGCGTTACGGTTACTTCATCAAGTGTGAAGAGGCCGTGCTCGACGAGGCCGGCAACGTCGTCGAACTCAAATGCACGTTCGACCCGGCGACCCGCGGCGGCTCCGCTCCGGACGGCCGCAAGGTCAAGGGGACGATCCACTGGGTCTCGGCCGACAGCGCCGTCCCGGCCGAAGTGCGGCTCTACGAGCGGCTCTTCACGGTCGAACAGCCCGGCGCGGACGGCACGAATTTCCTCGAACAGCTCAATCCGGACTCCATCCGGATCGTCAAAGCGCTGGTCGAGCCGAAACTCGCGGAGCTTCCGGCCGGAACGAGCGTCCAGTTTGAACGCAACGGTTATTACTGCGTCGACCCGGATTCGAAGCCCGGTGCGCCGGTCTTCAGCCGCACGGTCACGCTGAAGGATTCCTGGGGGAACAAGCAGGGGAAATAACAATTTCGGCACGGTTGCAAGCGATGGGGGGATCGAATGCGCACCGGAAAACTCAAACAATTATTCATCCGCTATGTCGCGGGATCTGACCGCTCCTACCGCGAGCTGTGGCCGACCGGGAAATTCACCCGGCTTCTGTGGCTCGCTTCGCTGCGGTTCACGGCGGACCGGAACAGCCTCCGGGCCGTCGCGCTTACGTATTACACGCTCTTCGCGATCGTGCCGATGCTCGCGCTTGCGTTCGGCATCGCCAAGGGGTTTGCGCTGCAGGAGAAACTCCAGGAGATCCTCAGCGAAAAACTTGCGAATCAACGCGAAATTCTCGAATGGATCTATCAGTTCGCGGACTCCACACTGCAGCAGACGCAAAGCGGCGTCATCGCCGGCGCCGGCGTCATCGTCCTCATCTGGACGGTCATGTGGCTGGCGAACAACGTGGAGAAATCGTTCAACGCAATCTGGAATCTTCCTTCTCATGGAAACATCTTCCGCCGATTGAGCGACTATCTGGCGCTGATCCTCATCACCCCGTTCCTCATTGTCGTGCTTTCCAGCGCGGCGCCGGTGCTGAGACGGATCATCGGCGAAGGGACCGGCAGCTCCATTCTCGGAGGCGTGCTTTTCTCACTGGCCGTCGATCTTACTCCGCTGGTGCTTATCGTGCTGACCTTCACGGTGATCTACCTCATCGCGCCGAATACGCGCGTAAGGCTTCTCTCGGCTCTGATCGGCGGAGCTGTCGCGGGCGTGCTGTTCCAGCTGCTGCAGGACGGATTCATCATTCTGCAGACCCGGATCTATCAGTACAACAAGGTTTACGGCAGCTTCGCGGTGCTGCCTCTCTTTCTCATCTGGCTTAAACTGTCGTGGCAGATCGCGCTCTTCGGGGCGGAGGTGTCGTTTGTTCACCAGCACATCGGCAGCGGACTCTTCGACCGGCTCGGAAAAGTCAAGATCAGCCGGAAACTGCGCCGCGAATATCAGCTTCTGATTCTCGGAAAAATCTTCGGCAGCTTCAGCCGGGATCAGGGAGCGGTCAATGAGGACAGGATTCTCGAGGAGCTGCCTTTGCCGCAGGTGCTCACGCTTTCGATGCTCGATGAGCTCGTCGAATCCGGAGTGATCTACAAACTCGAAAACGACAAGACCGCACCGGACTATCTGCCCGCCCATCCTTCGGAGCGTTACACCATCTGCGACGCGCTCGCGAAACTCGATGAAACGGGTCTGGTTCATCCTCCCGCCGCCGGCAACGCCAAACTCGAAAAGAGCGTCCGCGCCCTTGAACTGCTCCGCAACGACGCCTCCCGGAGTCCGGGCAACCTCGCATTGAAGGATCTCGAAGAATCATGATCCGCTTTCTCTCCGGTGCAATCGTTTTCGTTCTGCCGCTGCTGCTTGCGGCCGTCGACGGAGTCTGGCGTGTCGACGGGGCGAACTTCCTCACTCCCGGCGAACCGGAGATCGAGGTGGAGTTTCCCGGCAGCGCCCAGCTCTACCAGGAGCCGGACCGCCTGAAATTCCGGCCGCAGCGTTCCGCCTTCGAGGCGCGGAATCTCGAACTGGAAGCCCGCGTCACGGCCGATACGCCTGAACCGGTCAAGGGGGTGCTCTTCTTCAAGGACAAGGAAGGCCTCTGGTTCCAGAGCCTCGAGGAGTTCACATTTCTCCCCGGCGAGTGGAAAAAAATCAGCGTCCGGCTCGACCGGAGCGGACGGGACTGGCACGGCGTCGGACATGAGGCGGTTTTCGACGCGGAGGCGGCGACCAGGCTGTTTTCGGCCGGCATCTCCATCTACGGTGGAGAAAACCGGAAATTCATCTTTGAATGTCGAAATCTCACGTTCTCCGGACAACGCGAACCACAGCCGCTTTCGATCCTCGACTGGAAACTGCCGAACTCCGGCGAGGTGAACCGTCGGGTGGCCTCCCGTTTCCGGCTCGCCCGGGAGTTCTTCAATCCCTACGATCCGAAGGAGGTGACCGTCGACTACGAACTTCAGACTCCGGACGGTCAGATCAAACGTTATCCCGGCTTCTGGTCCCGCGAATACCTCCGCACGCGCCATTTCACCCGCGAAATCACCCGGCCGACGGGATCTGGTTTCTGGGAGATCCGCTTCACTCCGCTCGTTCCCGGCGTGCATCGGATTCGCCTTGTCGTAAAGGATGTGCAGAAAAACGAGGAGATCACGAGCCGGTGGCGGGAGTTCACCGCGATTCCCTCGCAGCTGCCCGGTCCGGTACGCGTCTCGACGAGGAATCCCGGTTATTTCGAGTTTTCCACGGGCGAATTCTACTTCCCGATCGGACTGAACATCCACACCAACACCGATCGCCGCAGCGAAATCGGTTTCCACTTCGGCCATCTGCCCGATCGCGGAACTTACGATTACGACGACTATCTTGAAGCATGCGGAAAATCCGGAATCAACGCCGTCGAAGTCTGGATGGCCGGCTGGACCTTCGCACTCGAACACGACGCGGGGCGCAGCGGTTACTACGGCGTCGGACGCTACAACACCGAAGCGGCATGGCGGCTCGACCATGTGATCGACACGGCGAACCGGAACGGCGTTCTCGTGAACCTCATCATCGACAATCACGGGCGGCTTTCCGACACCTCCGACCCGGAATGGCGGGAAAATCCGATCAACTCCGGCGCGGAATACGCCGTCGCCAACGGCGGCTTCCTGAAGATTCCCGGCGACTTCTTCCGCAGCGAGCCTGCCCTCGAGAACAACTCGAAACGGGCCCGCTACATCGCAGCCCGCTGGGGCGCGACGCCCGGCATCATGGCGGTCGAATTGTGGAGTGAAGTCGACCTCACAAGCCAGATGCGCGAACGCTATCAGGACGGCACGATTCAAAAATGGCATCAGCAGGCGGCGACCGAACTGCGCAACTTCTCGCAGATCAACTGGCTGGTCTCCACCCATGTGAGCAGTGAATTTCACAATCTGCTCGGGCTCGTTCAGCTCTTTCAGCAGCCTGCGATCACCCACCTGGCGGGAGACGCCTACCGCAACCCCGCACAACATTTTGCCGAGCATCTCCGCGACTACTGCAACAGCATGAAGCACGGCAAACCGCAGCTCATCACCGAATACGGCGGCAATCCCTCCGGGAGCTCCCCCGAGCAGATGACCGGGGATATCCACTGCGGGCTCTGGGGTTCTCTCTTCGCCCGGCTGGCGGGAACGCCGTTCCTCTGGTGGCACGACTTCGTTCATCTGAACAACCGGTACGACCATTATCACGCCTTCTCCCAGTTTCTGAAGGGAATCGATCTGCGCTCGGACCGTATCGACTATCTGCCCTCCGCGCCGGTCACGGTCCCTGCGCCGCCGAAGGATCAGCGTTACATGGCCATGGCGCTCGCTAAGCCCGGCGCCGCCTACGGGTGGGTTTTCAACCACACCGCAACCCAGCGTTATCCCGACGATGCAAACACCGTTCCGGAAGTCAAGGATGTTTCCATCCGGATCGACACCAAACTGCTCGAAGCGGGCAATTACCGCCTTCGCTGGTTCTCGACGCTGCCGTATGCGGAAATTGCCTCTTCCGTCATGAAAGTTGAAGCGGGCAATAATGCCGTGACTCTCACTGCCCCGCCGTTCCGGATCGATCTGGCATTCAAACTCGAACAGGAGAAACCGTAATGCGCGTCCTGGCTTTCTGTCTTTTCCTCCTGCTGCCGCTGTCCCGGGCGTTTGCTGCGCCCGCGCCTGAAACAGCCGCGGCGACGCCGGAAGCCCCCGCTTCGGCGGAACGCAAGTGGCTCCAGCCGGAGGCGGAATTCCGGCTCACCGCCGTGCCGGAGCGTCCGGCTGAGGCTTCCAGCATCGACCTGAGACGGCTCGTGCTGCCGGTTCTGCCCTCGAACGGGGTACGGGTGTTCGATGACGCGGGCAATCCGGTCGCTTACCAGCTTCATGACAACTTCTCGCTCTCGATCGCCCCGGCGCCGAAAGCGAAGAGCTTCGACATCTATTTCGGCTACTCCGCCAGACAGCCGTTCGACACCTGGACGAAAGAGTCCGGCGAGCGCCCGCCCGCGCAGCGGCTGAAGCTGAATTTCTACTGGGGAGGCAATCGCCCCTGCACACCGCAGGAGTTTTTGGACCGGCGAAATATGGAGATCGCGCGTGCCGGTGTCAACCGGTGGCACACCCGCAATTTCTACAACCGCCCGTTCGTTCTCATGCGCCAGGCGATCACGGGATTCGAAGTGCCGCGCGGCGTTCCGAAGTTTCCGCAGTATTTCAAAAACCGCCAGAATCTGTTCAAGCGCCTCCATACAAAAAACAAAAATCTGTGGCTGCGTACCGCGTCCGAACTCAACGGCTATCCCTATTGTGAACGCATGCGCCGATTCAACGCCTCGCTCAAAAATCAGATGAAGAACCATCTGGAATACATGAAGCGCGAAATCGCCCGCATCGACGGCCAGTACGCACAGGCGCGCAAAGAGATGGAACATGGCGCGGAGAACGACCTGCTCAGCGTCGCAGGCTGGCGGAATCCGCGCGAATTCATTGCGACCGAAGTTCAGCTGGTCGTGCGCCCTCCGGAGACATCGGAACATTATTCGGCCCGGTTTTCCGGATTCCTCGACGTGCCGGAGGACGGGGAATATGAATTTGAACTCCGCTCCAACTCTCTCACGCTGCTGAGACTCGACGGCCAGGTCGTCGCCCGCCGTCTCAATGCGAACGGCTCCCAGCCGGCGGAAACCGTCGTCGTCAGGCAGAGCCTCAAAAAAGGGAGCATCCCCTTCGAGCTTTTCTATCGTCTGAACAGCGGATACAGCCAGATGACCGCACGCATGCGTCCGGCGGGGAAAGGGGAATTCCGACTCCTCGCCGCGGAACATTTCACGCCCGCCCGGCCTGCGACGCCGACCGGGCTGGTGAGCAGCAGAAACGTTGAATATCCTCTGCTTTCGCGGCGCGGCCACTATCTGCTCTACACGGCCAAACAGTCATACATTCCGATTGAAAGTTTTGATTTCCTGACGCCGGCCGAAGAGCTGGAGTGGCAGTTCGGCGACTCGGAGGAGTGGCGCTCTCCCGACGAACTTTCGATCGCCGTGATTCCGGGCAACACACCGGAGACAGCCCTTTCGTTCCGGCGCATCGACCGTCCGGAGACCCGGCTTACCGTACTCAACCCGGACTACCGGGCCGACCTTGTCGAACTCCGTCCCGATCTTCAACTCCGGCTGTGGGCTCCGGAGATCATCTACGATGATGAGGAGCTCCCCGTCGCGGCGGAAACCATCTCACGCCTCCCGCTCGAAATCGAGGCGCAGCTCGATATCTCGGTCGACGGCAGGGCTCTGGAACTGCGCCGGGTACGGCTCCCGGCCAAACCGGATGAGCGATTCAACCGTGCCGCCGCGGATATCTACCGCAAGGATACGATCACCCTTCCCCCTCAGCGGCAGAAGAAGGCGGAATTCTTCCGTGTCCGGCTCGACATTGAAAACTTTGAATTCGACCGCGCGGGGATCCGCATCCTCCCGGTGATGGCGGAGAATCTCGCTCAGCAGGCCAATCTGGACAATACGGTGCTCGTTCTGCACCGCCCGAAACTCAGCGATATCCGCAACTGGGAGCTCCCCCGGAAAATCGGAGACGAACTCGCGCCTTTCCGCAAACTCCTTCTGATCGCCGAGCCGGTGGAGGGGTTGGCCGCATTTGCCGAGGAACAACTCAAAACCCGGGAAAATCAGACGCTGGAATTCGTCCCGTTCCGCGATTCCGAGACGCCGCTGCGCGACGGATTTCTGGAGCTGCTCGACCGGATCGGCAACAGTACGGCCGACCGGGCGATTCTCTTCCTCCCCTGCCTTCACCACATGGGCACCATCGAGCCGTGGATGCGCGACCGCTACATCGCCGCGATTCTCGAAAAACTCCGGAGGAACCGGAAACTGCACGCAGTCTATCTCGTCCCGGCACCGGTTCGCCCGGGCGAAGAGAAATCTCAGGAAGAACTTCAGGAAGCGCTCCGCCGTCTAGCGCGGGAGTACGACGTTCCATTGCTCGAACCGGCGACGGGGCAGCCTCCGACCGGCCCGGAACACCCGTTCCATACCCCGGAGGAGTTTCTCCCGCTCCTGAAAACATTGCACGACAAGCTCTGAGCCGCCCATCGGTCAAACGCCGGGCTTCTCCCCCCAGATCTGTTTGTGCATCTGCAACTGCATGCGCACCGGTGCGCGGGAGTCGACGATCCATGCCGCAAGCGCGGCAAATTCGACGCGTCCCCAGACCGGGCTCGCGAGCAGATTGCGGCATTTTTCCGCAAGGCCGTATTTCCGGATCACGGCGATCATGCAGTCGAAATCCGCCCGGTCGGAGATCACGAACTTGATCTCGTCGTGCGGCGCAAGCAGCTCGTAATTCCCGAAATCATTCGCATCGAACATGCCGGAACCGGGCAGCTTGCAGTCGAGAATCTTGCGAACCTCCCGCGGAACGGCGGCGATCGAGTACGATCCGTTCGTCTCAAGCAGCACCTCGAATTCTTCAGCCAGAAGCCGGCCGCAGAGTTCCGGGGTTTCCGGCGTTGCGAGCGGCTCGCCGCCGGTGATTTCGACAAGTTTCACCCCGGAGTCGAGAGCAAGTTTCACAAGCTCATCGACCGTGACGGGCCTTCCGGCCTCAAAACTCCGGCCGTAGCGCGTATCGCAATAACTGCAGTTGAGATTGCATCCCGCAAGGCGCAGAAAGTGACAAACCCTCCCCGCGTGGGTCGACTCCCCCTGCAAACTCGTGAACGATTCCACCAGCCGCACGGATTCTACTCCTCAAAATAGGTGACGGCCGAGTGATCCGACTCCCCGATGCGCACCCGGTGAACCCGGATCGATCCGCCGTTCATCTTCGCACCGATTTTCCGGTAAATCGTGCGCGCGAGATTCTCGCTGGTCGGGTTGATCGTCTGAAACTCCGGCAACTCCGAGAGATTCGAGTGATCGTACTCCGCCAGAAGCGCATCAAGTTCGCTCTTGAGTTTCTTGAAGTCGAGCGCGATGCCGATCTCGTCGAGCTCCTCCGAACGGACGACGACCGTCACTTTGTAATTGTGCCCATGCAGCCTGCAGCAGTCGCCGTTGTATCCACGCAGCTGATGTGCCGCGGAAAACGTGCGGTCAATTTCAATTTCAAACATATCGGGAATTCCTCTTTTCAGTTCTCATCTCCACCGGATCGCGGGCAAATCCGTGCCTCCGCACACCGGTCTTTATAATATAACCGCAACATCCCCGAAATGCAAAAAAGCGCACCCCGTTTCCGGAGTGCGCCTTCGTATGAAGTTCAGGCGAAACTTACATCATCCCGCCCATTCCGCCCATGCCGCCGGCCGGAGGCATCGCGGGTTCCTTCTCTTCCTTGATGTCCGTGATCAGGCACTCAGTGGTCAGCAGCAGACTTGCAACCGAAGCCGCGTTCTGCAGCGCCGAACGAGTCACCTTCGCCGGGTCAAGGATGCCGGTCTTGATCATGTCGACATACTCGCCGGTCGCGACATTGAAGCCGACGTTGCCCTTGGCTTCCTTCACGCGTTCGACCACGACGCTGCCCTCGTAACCGCCGTTCGCGGCGAGCTGACGGAGCGGCTCTTCGACCGCGCGCTCGACGATCGCGGCACCGGTGGCCTCGTCGCCGGAGAGCTTCAGCTTCTTGACCGCGGCAGCCGCGCGGACCAGCGCAACGCCGCCGCCGGCGACGATGCCTTCCTCAACCGCGGCGCGGGTCGCATGCAGCGCATCGTCGACGCGGTCCTTCTTCTCCTTCATCTCGACCTCGGTCGCAGCGCCGACGCTGATGACGGCAACGCCGCCGGCCAGCTTCGCGAGACGCTCCTGGAGCTTTTCACGATCGTAATCGCTGGTGGTCTCTTCGATCTCGCGACGGATCTGAGCGACGCGGCCCATGATCGCCTTCTGCGTGCCGGCGCCTTCCACAATCGTGGTGTTCTCTTTCGTGACGGTAACGCGTTTGGCTTTGCCGAGCTGAGAAAGCGTCACATTTTCGAGCTTGATGCCGAGATCCTCGGTCACGCAGGTGCCGCCGGTCAGAATCGCAATATCCTGCAGCATCGCCTTGCGGCGGTCGCCGAAGCCCGGAGCCTTCACCGCGCACACCTTGAGGATGCCGCGCATGCTGTTGATGACGAGCGTGGCCAGAGCCTCGCCCTCGACATCCTCCGCGATGATGAGGAGCGGCTTGCCCTCTTTCGCAACCGCCTGAAGCAGCGGGAGCATGTCGTTCAGATTGCTGATCTTCTTCTCGTGAATGAGGATGTACGCATCCTCCAGAATGGCTTCCATCGACTCGGTGTTCGTCGCAAAATAGGGCGACAAATACCCCTTGTCGAACTGCATGCCTTCGACCACGTCAAGGGTCGTCTCAAGCGTCTTGGCCTCTTCGACCGTGATCGTTCCCTCCTGACCGACCTTGTCCATCGCCTCGGCGATGATCTTGCCGATCGTCTCGTCTCCGTTGGCGGAAATGGTCGCAACCTGCGCGATCTGATCCTTCACGCCGACGCTCATCTTCGCGATCTCGGCAACGACGGCCTCAACGGCCTTCTCGATGCCGCGCTTGAGTTCCATCGGGTTGCTGCCCGCGGTGACGTTCTTCAGGCCTTCGCGGTAGATCGCCTCGGCCAGAACGGTCGCGGTGGTCGTGCCGTCGCCGGCGACGTCGTTCGTCTTGCTGGCGACTTCCTTGACCATCTGAGCGCCCATGTTCGCATACGGGCACTTCAGTTCAATCTCCTTCGCGACGGTCACGCCGTCCTTCGTGATGGCCGGAGCGCCGAACTTCTTGTCGATAACAACGTTGCGGCCCTTCGGACCGAGGGTCGCCTTGACCGCCTTGCTCAGCAGGGTGACGCCTTCGAGAATCCCGCGACGGGCCTCTTCCGAAAAAATAAGCTGTTTAGCCATAATAATGGGTTACTCCTGAAATTGTTCTATTCTGTCAGATTTCGTAAAAGCGTTCAACGCTCAGCCGACGACCGCAAGAATGTCGTCCTGATTGACGACCTTGTACTCGTTTCCGTCGACCTTGACCTCGGTCCCGCCGTAACGGCTGGTCAGAACGATATCGCCGACCTTCACGTCAAACGGAATCTTCTTGCCGTTGTCATCGGTCTTGCCGGTTCCGAGCGCAATCACCTTATATTCCTGCGGCTTCTCCTTCGCGGTATCCGGAATGAGAATTCCACCCTTCATCTCGTCCTTGCACTCACAGATCTCAAGAAGGACCCGGTCGCCAAGCGGCTTGATGTTGACTTTTGCCATTTCTGACTCTCCTTGTTTGGTTAGTTGGAACGTAAACGTTCTTTTGTTCAAAATAATCTCCCCGGCCCCGGAAGCATCCGCCTCCGGTTCCGGGGTTTGTTTTTTCCCTTATTCGACCACTTCGGCGTCTACCACGCCGTCGTCATCGCTGTTCTTCTGCTGCGCACCGGCATTCTGCGAAGCACCCGCCCCGCCGGCGGCCTGCTGCTGCGCGGCATAGACCGCTTCGCCGATCTTCTGGAGCAAGCCTTCGAGCTCCTCGCACGCAGACTTCATGCCCGGCACATTGTCGGCCTCGATCTCCTTCTTGACCTTCGCCACGGCGCCTTCGATCTGCCCCTTGACATCGGCCGGAATCTTGTCACCGAACTCCTTGAGCTGTTTCTCGGTCTGGTAGACCAGGGAATCGGCATGGTTCTTGGTCTCGATCCGATCCTTCGCGTTCTTGTCGTCCTCGGCATGCGCCTTGGCCTCGTTGACCATGCGCTCGACTTCCGCTTCCGACAGACCGCTCGAAGCGGTGATCGTGATCTTCTGCTCCTTGCCGGTGCCGAGATCTTTCGCGGTCACATGCAGAATGCCGTTCGCGTCGATGTCAAACGTGACCTCGATCTGCGGCACGCCGCGCGGCGCCGGAGCGATGCCGTCAAGCTTGAACAACCCGAGCGACTTGTTGTCCTTCGCCAGCTCACGTTCACCCTGAAGAACCCGGACGTCCACCGCAGGCTGATTGTCCGCAGCCGTACTGAAGATCTGACTCTTCTTGGTCGGAATCGTGGTGTTCCGGTCGATCAGCTTCGTCATCACGCCGCCCATCGTCTCAATACCGAGCGACAGCGGAGTCACATCAAGCAGCAGAACATCGTTCACTTCGCCTCCGAGCACACCGCCCTGGATGGCTGCACCGGCCGCAACGACCTCGTCGGGGTTCACACCCTTGTGCGGATCGCGGTTGAAGATCGCCTTCGCCTCTTCCTGCACCTTCGGCATACGGGTCATGCCGCCGACCAGAATGACCTCACGAATCTTGTCGCGGGTAACATCCGCATCGTTCATGCAGGCCTGGCACGGCTTCTTCGTCCGCTCAAGCAGCGGATCGCAGAGTTTTTCCAGCTGCGCACGGGTCAGCGTGATGTTCATGTGCACCGGACCGTCCTGATTCATCGTGATGAACGGCAGATTGATGTCGGTGCTCATGCTGCTGGAGAGTTCGCACTTCGCCTTTTCCGCAGCCTCCTTCAGACGCTGAAGCGCCTGCGGATCCTTGCGAAGATCGATGCTGTTCTCCTTCTGGAACTCGTCGGCCAGATAGTTGATGACCGCCTGGTCGAAGTCATCGCCGCCGAGGTGGGTATCGCCGTTGGTCGCCTTCACTTCGAAGACGCCGTCGCCGATCTCCAGAATCGAAATATCGAATGTGCCGCCGCCAAGGTCGTAGACCGCAACGGTTTCATCACTCTTCTTCTCCAGCCCGTAGGCCAGAGCGGCCGCAGTCGGCTCGTTGATGATGCGGAGCACTTCAAGACCCGCGATCTTGCCGGCGTCCTTAGTCGCCTGCCGCTGACTGTCGTTGAAGTACGCCGGAACGGTGATGACCGCCTGCGTGATCGTCTCGCCGAGATACGCTTCCGCATCGGTTTTGAGCTTCTGCAGAATCATCGCGGAGATCTCCGGCGGAGAGTAGACCTTGTCGCCGACCTTGACGGCAGCATCGCCGTTCGCAGCCGCGACGATCTCGTAAGGAACGAGCTCGCGCTCGCGCCCAACTTCACTGAATTTGCGGCCCATCAGACGCTTGATGGAGAAAATCGTGTTCTTCGGATTGGTCACCGCCTGCCGTTTTGCCGTCTGGCCGACCAGACGCTCGCCGTTCTTGGTAAACGCCACAATCGACGGAGTCGTGCGGTTCCCTTCCGCATTCGGAATAATCTTGTACTCGCCATGATCCATGACAGCCATGCAACTGTTCGTGGTCCCGAGGTCAATACCTAAAATCTTACCCATAATCAAATCCTCCTTGGAATGAGTTTTTTCATTTTGCAATGACGACTGGAAGTTAAGCAAAGAGCGTGCCAACTCGCTTCATCTCTCCTTTTCGCGGGGAAAAATCGAAACGGGCGGGCGGTGTCCCACCTGACGCGCGCCATTTTGTCCCACACCATGACAACCTGACACACCGGAGTGACCCGCAAAAAATTGATCCTTTTCCCCTTTGAATTTTTCGAATTCATGCTATATTGATTCCTGCAATGAAACTCCGCGGCCGCACGCGGTCCGCGGGAAATCCAATCATGGAGGAGATCAGGAGAATGGCAGAAATCAGAGAACTCAGTGCAGCGAACTATGACGAAACCGTGAAATCCGGAGTCGTCCTCGTCGATTTCTGGGCGCCGTGGTGCAACCCGTGCCGCATGCTCGGAACGATCCTCGAACAGGTTGCGAAGGAGGCGCCGGAAGACGTCGTCATCGGCAAAGTCAACATCGACGACAACAAGGATCTGGCGGTTCGTTTTGAAGTGATGAACATCCCGCGCATCTTCATCTACAAGGACGGGGAGATCGTCAAGGATTTCTCCGGCGTGCAGAGCAAGCCGAAGCTGCTCGACGCCCTGAAGAACGCGTAAATCGGCAGTTCCCCAGAAGGGGGGGCGGAAAATCCCGCCCCCCCCTTTTTTTGACCGGTCACTTCAGGCCGTCCGGAGAGGCGGGTTCGAAAACAAAGTCTGTAAGAAAAATTGCCGCCCCCTTCCGTTTGTTCGCGGGAACGATCGAAACTGCGGTCTGCCCCTGCACGGGGATCAGAGCAGGCACTTCAAAAACCGGACCGGGAACACCGGAAGAAGAATAGAGCCGGCCGAATCCCTTCTTGAGAGGAGTTCCGGCTCCATACGGAAGAAGCAGCTCGATCCGATGCCACTGATTGCGCTGAAATTCCCCCAGGTTTTGTTTCGCTTCCCAATTCTCCGTCCAGCTGCGCAAGGTCGACGGGTACAAATAGACATTGGGTCCCCAGTCGCGAAGGCAGAAGGAGAGCGTCATAATTCTTCGGTTTGCGGGACCGAAATCAATTTCGAACGGAGCCTCGTGCAGGCTTGCACATTCGACTTTGAACCGAAATGAGACTCGAACCGCCTGCGCGGCGCCCATTTCCTCGAGTTTGAACGAGCGAAGATAACGGTAATAGGAGTGATCCTCTCCGTGCGCCCGGTCGATCAGCATCTGGCGTCTTCCGGGATTCGAGGGATCGCCCGCATTCGTTACGTAAATCACATCATCCACAGGCTTCTGCCAGACACTGGCCCATCCTTTCGGCCTCTGTCCGGGAATCTGATCCGAAAAATCCATACGGAAGCCCGGATCCGCCATCGCCGGAGACAGCAGCAGGAAGAAGAGTCCACACTCAATAATAACCGAACTGATACGGATCATAACTCGTGTCCTTCTCCGGGTAAAAATCAATTTGCTCCTCTTCCGACGCCCCATCGGAAACATCCTCATTCGAGAGGTTTGCATAAAATCCGAATCCTTTGCTGCCGGAAGCGAGTTTCACCGAGAGAATATTCTCCCCCTTCTCCAGCTCGACCGTCAAACGGTGGGAGTTAATCTTCGGCGCACAGCCGCCGCCCTCTTTCGCATCGAAGACAAGTTTCCCGTTCAGATAGACCTCCATGTAGAAATCCATGCCGAACCTGAGGGTTCCGCGGCGGGCCGCATCGCAGGAAATCCTGCGGGTCAGGTAGGCCAGAGCAGGCTCTTCGACCGCAAGCGCCTTCTGCAGGTCGATATACCCGGAATCATCCGCGGAAACCGTGTTGCGCCAATTCAGCTCACGACCGTCTTTCAGGTAGTAGACCAGATCGGAGAAAGCCCGCCCCGCGATCGCGTCCGCCTCCGCTTCTCCTTTCTCGTAAATCAGCCGATCATCCCGAATCCCCGGAAAGAGAAATGGACCGCAGACATTCCATCCGTTCAGATTCGAATAGGTAATTCCGCGCCGAAGGGCGCAACTCCGACCGGCGACGGCATCGCTCACCCCTGCTCCGAGCGCCTGAAGCAGTTGCGCCTGAAATCGATATGCCTTTTCAACACTCGGCCACACTTTTTTGCCGTTGTCGGACTGTTTCGGATAGCGGGTCCGGAGCTGAAACGGATTCAACTGGCAGTAGACGACTCTTCCGCGTCCCACCGGCTCCATGACGACTGCTCCTCCCCAGATCACCTCGCAACCGCGCCGGAATCCCTTCCCGCCGAATCCGGCGATCAGATCCGTCTCAAGCCGGTCACGCCAGCGGAGCATATCCGGTGTGATCGACAGCGTCAAAGTAGAACTCGTATCCGGTTCCAGCTTATAAATCGCCTCCCGGCGCGTGTCGATCCCCCGTTTTCGGGCAAGTTCCGCCGACATCGGCAGAACCAGCACCGTCTCGCCCGCAGCGGCGTTTTTGCGCAACCCGGCCAGATCAGCGCCGCTGCCGGCAACGGTGACGCCCCGGAAACCAGAATCCGGCACCCGCCCGGAACCTCCGGGGTACCATTTTTCGGCGATCTCCTTCTGGACATCGTCAAGTCCGACAAAACGAAGGTCATCCGCCGCGGCAAGAGGTTTCCCGACCTCTTTCAACAGACGAACGGCAAATTCCGTCGCGGCCGGATCCCTGCCTGCATTCGTCGTAAATTCAAACGTTGAAAACCAGACCGCCCCCTTTCCATACCGCATTCGGAGCAGCGCGGAATAGGCAAGGTCGAACTCACAACTGACCAGCGACTCGAAGCCGATCACGCCCGGCGTCTCCAAGGCGACCGAGGCCACCGCGTGAGTGTTCGTCCATTTCGGCGCCCGGTAAAAGTCATAACTGCGCGCCCACTTTTTTTCCGGCAGCAGATCCGGAGTGCCACGCCAGTTGATGAAATCAGCCGCCGCCATGCCGTCGAACAGCGGTTCCGAAAAACTGCGTGGAAACACATAGCGCGGCATCGTCTCAATCGACCGGAATCCCAGCGATTCCCAGTCTGCGGGCAACTGCTCCAGAATCAGCACCCGTAATCCGTTCTTCACATCGTCAGCGGAAAACGGCAGCCGGGAGACGCCGGACAGCGCTTCCCGACCAATCACCAGCGGGAGCGCAGGATCAGGCTCCGCCTGATCCTCCAGCATGATGCATTCCGCGCCGAGTCGCTCCAGCCACGGCCGGCTCTTCCCCCTGGGATCAAACAGCTGAACCGTTACACCGCGGGCAGGCGCCGGAATCGCCGGCCGGAATTCGAGCTCCAGACGATCGGTCACATCCGCGAAATCCGTTCCCGTCAGCCGCATTTCCACCGCACCGCCCGTGCGCCCGGCAACAGCCGGCACAGTGAACGTGACCGGAAACAGACAAATCTCCCCCGGACGGAGCACCAGCTCCCCGCTTCCTTCCGTGAAAGTTCTGCCGTCGGAAAGCGCCCGCCAGGCGACTTTCGCTTTGCGAACGCCGGGGCCATCCCAGACTACGGCAATCTGCTTCTTCACACTCTCTCCGGAGAAGAAAGAATGCGTTTTGTCCGTGTGTTCCGGGCTGCCGGCGATATAGGCAAGCAGCGGAGAACTCGTTTCGGCAACATAATCAAACCGGGGAGTAACCCATGCCGGACGGTGCCGATACTCCTCTTTCAGCTGCCGATAGAAACCGAACATGCGCGGCTTGACTCCCGGCGGCAATCCGAAACCGATGTCGAAATCCCAGTTGTACCAGCCGGTGACCCCCCACGTCCGCCAGGCGCGGTTCGTATTGCGCATGAACAAACCCTCAAACTCATAAAAGGCCGGATAGTGGCGCACATCTACGTGAAACCAGTTATTGTACATATTCGAAAACGGGGAGGAGACAAGCCGGGCCAGCCCCGCCGGAGATTCCGAAGCGTAGGCCCGCTGCCCCAGATACATCGCCATGTATTCCGTCAGCAGAAAGCGCGGCCCCTTCCAGTAGTTGATCGTACAGGGCTGTCCGAATTCCACTGCCATGTAGGGCATCTGATTCTTTCCGGCCCAATCGGACGGCCACTCCTCACGTTCCTGCAGCGGCACGAAATTCAAATAGAGGTTGGAACTGGCGATCTCCCCGATCGCACCGTCTCCGTGTCCGAAAGTCAACCGGGAGGGGTCCTCTTTTTTCAGCAGCTCCAACGCCTGCTTCACCATCGTGATGACCTGCGAAGAACCCAGTTTTGAAGGATCGCCCATGCCGTCCGCATGAATGTTCGCACGCGAAGTCACGACATTCATCGAGGGAACCCAGGCGATGATTGACGGATGATTCCGGTAACGCTTCAACCACAGTTTCACCTGCCGCGCATATTCGCGCCGCATCGGTTCGCTGGAAAGAAACAAATTCCGCGCATTGGAAACCGAGGGAACCGGCAGCAGGCAGAAGATGCCGCGGTCGTCTAGGTGATCGAGCCATTCGTGCCGAAAATAACTCCACGTAAACCAGTCACAATAGAACATCGTTGCATTCGGCTGAACTTCGATCGTGTTGACCCCGAGCAGCCGGTCAAGAGATTCGTTGCCGGTCGTGTGCATCCGGAAACGAACCGGATGTCCGTTCAACATCACCCGATTCCCATCCGTGCCGATCTCACGGAAGCCGAACCGGAAGGGTTCATACCGGTCGATCACTCCGCCGTCCGCCCCCTTGAGCGTCACGACCGCCGTGTAACAGTATCCATCCTCCAGCTCCCACAACCGGGGATTCTCCCAGATGGCGGAAAGCTCCACGCGATTCGCACCCGGCCTCAAGCCAAACTCCTTCGCAGGAATCCGAAAAGCGACCGCGCCATCCGGAGTCAGAATCTCCGCTTCCGCAAACACCGAACGGGCAGCGCCGCTTTCAAGCTCCAGATTCAGCGTCAGAGTCTTATTCTGAACCGATGTTGCCGCAAACACCGTATCGATCCAGGTCTCTGCGGGAATGCTGCGGAGCCGGGCCGGGGCGGTAATGCCGAGCGGCCAGCGCTCCATCGGCAGATTGCGCCCCAGCGGACCGCGCGCCGCGTAATTCATGTAATCCTGTTCGAAAGGCCGGGAAATGCCGGAGTAGTCACGGGTCAGATAGAGATCCAGGGTATTTTCCGTCCCGTATTTCAGATTCGTCAGCCGGATTGCGCCGGTGGGATTGAGCACTTCCCCGACTCGTTTCCCGTTGACGAAAACGATCGCATCCCCGTCAATCCGGTCAAGTTCAAGCCACGTCGCCCGCCCCTGCCAATCGGCCGGTACCGCCGGAGTCATCCGATACCAGTAACGGTGAATGTTTTTGCGGGATTGTTTCTTCCAGCTCGTTCCGGAAGCATCGATCCCATCCTGAAATTTCTGTCCGGATGGAATTTTCCAGACTCCCCAGTCGCTGTCACCGGGCGGAATCTCAGGTGACTCAGCCGGCTTGATCCGCCAGCCGCCGTCGAGTTCGAGAACAGCCCGTGGTTCGCCTGCCCCGGCCAGTGCTGCGACTGCGACCATCAGAAGAAGAGACAGCCGTTTCACGATTTCGCCGTTCATCGGGGGCACTCCTGTTCCTGGTTGTTGCGGTCGTTGAACTTCAATGCACTTGCATACCGATCATGAAAATGGACGTTTTCCGACATTTCAATCATATTGAGGGAATCGACATGACCATCGTAGAACCAGGCATTCAGCCGGTCGGAATGAATCATGCGCACGTGACTCGTCCCCTGCTTGTTGTTGTAATCCGTCGACTGGTGCCCCCGATGCTTCTCCGCCGCATCTTCGCTGAAAGAGGTATCGGCAATACCGATGAATCGAGAGACCCGGCTGCCTATCTTTGTGATACTTAAAAACATCTGTCCTGAGGCGTCATCATTCCACGCGGCGCTCTCCTGGTAGCGCATGCCGTAATCGGACTGGCTTGCAACACCGTACAACTGCCAGGCGGCATCCGCCCCCGTCACCGGCGGCAAACCGGAAGGACAGAACAGATACTTCATCTGTCCGGAAATGTATTTCGAAAACGCCTCCTCGGAGGGTTTGCTGATATAACCGGACTCCACCATTACCTGCCAGGCACGAATCTCCGTTCCCTTTCCGCTGTAACCCGTACAGACAATATCCCGGTTGTCATTCGCGTACAAAAGAAAAACCGTCCCGTTCTGTTTCAAGTTTGAAATGCAACTCGCAGCTTTTCCCCGTTCACGAGCCTGCTGCAGCGCGGGAAGCAGCATCGAGGCCAGAATCGCGATGATCGCAATCACCACGAGGAGTTCGATGAGCGTAAACGCAGCTCTGGAGGTCGTGCGGCCACGAGCAGCAAGCGGCGTTTCCGCCTTCTTCCCGGCGTCCGGCAACGCACCGGTGCCGGGTACGAGTCTGAGCCGTGCGCGGCTGCGGCCTGCCGGCGCCGGGAGAGACGCGGCCTTTTCGGTCGTGTTTCCCTCCCCGGGCTTCTCTCCTGCCGGCGGAACGGAAACCCGATGAGCCTTGCAGATCCGGCAATTTTTTGCGATCAAAAGCTCGATAAAAACAGCGCGGGCAAGCGATGCGCGCAGCCTCCGACGCCTTTCAACTGAAGTTTCCATGCTGCACCCTTTCATGTTCATGACTCCGTTATCGGTTTCCCAAAATGAAATTCCACTTTCGATCCGGCTTTTTTTCCGCGATATTTTCTCCTCGTACATCGGCCGGCAGCAGATCACTGCAGTTGCGGCATCCCCGCGGTCGACGTCTGAACAACAAGTTCCGGCTCCACCAGAATCTCGATTCCCCGCCTGCCTCCCCCGTCCCATATCCGGTCGAGAATTCCGAACGCTTCGCGCATCATCCCGGCATAGTTGTGTTCGAGCGAAGTAAGTTCCGGATAACTCCCGCTGCCCGCATGCACAATACCGACGGTGACGATTTTCAATTCCGCCGGAATCGCTATGCGCTTCTCCAAAGCAACCATCGCCAGCGCACGCCCGGGAAATGATCCGGAACAGAACACGGCCTCCGGCCGCTGCCCGCTTTCCAGTACGCGACGAGCCCACTCCACCGTCGCCCGCATAAAGGGGAGATTGCCGACCTCATCGGTCTGAAGCTCGTTTTGAAACTCCCGGGCAACGGGGATCAGTCCGAAATCACGGATGGCCCGCTCCGCGCCGCACCGCAGCTGCCGGTGATAATCGAACCGCCGGGGACCTCCGGAAACCAGAATGCGCTTCACCCCAAGACCCGCCAGATGCTCCACCACCCGGTAAGCGCCGCTCTCCATCGCCGAACGCACGCAATGGATTCCGGGTTCACCGAAGTTCACCAGCGGATAATCCGGGTGCTCCTCAAGGAAACGCTGCAATCCGGGCCTGACGAAGCCGACATGAATGATCCCCCGCGCCACCCGGTCGCGGATCGTCTCCGGAATCGACGTTCCGTTCTCATCCTCCGTGAAAAACTCTATCCGCTGCGAAAGATCGCGCTCACGGCAGTAATCGAGAAATTCGCTGATGTGCACCAGATAGGTGCCGCTCAAACGCAAATTATGACGCGAATCACTGATCACGAGCGCCACATCCACCGCAGGTTTGTTGCGCAGCTGCCGCGCCGCCTGATTCGGAGCATATCCCATCCGCCGCGCCGCCTCGATCAGCCGCTCCCGCGTCTCCGGACTCATGTTGCCGCGTCCGTTCAACGCCGCGGAGACCGTCGAAATCGTCACCCCTGTCTGCTCGGCTATGTCTTTCAGTTTAACCATATTTATACTAATAAATAATTCTAGAATAACGTTATTCTAACAATATTATACCACAAACGCCGGCAAATGTCAAGATGGGGAGTAAAAAAAACAGAGATTCCACCCTTGTCACAGGGAGCAGAGAAAAAGTGCAAAAAGATTTTTTTAATGTTGACATTTTGATAACAAACGTTATCTTAATAGAAACAGATTATTTTTTCACAACGAGGTTGAAATGCGCCCATTCAGAAAAGTCATACTCGCGGGGATGTTCACGCTGTGGTCGCTCGCATGGGACATCGGGCATCCCTGGTTGACCGCGGCATTCACCGTCGCGGGGATTCTGATCGGCGTCCTGCTGTATCGAAAGCGCAAACGGTCGAATCCGGCGGAGAAAGCCGCGCCGGGCAAACTTCCGCACCCGATTCCATTCGGGGAGAAACCGGAAAATCAATTCCACCCGATCCGCGCGGAACGCCTCGAACGGGAACTGGCCGGATTCGCAATCGAACTTTTTTCGTACCGGAAACTCAGCGATTCCCTGCTTGTGGGGTGTCTCATCGTTCCCGCGGGATTGTTGTCTCTCTTCTTTATGGAACAGCTTCTGCGTTCGAAAAACGGGCTGCCCTTCCTAACCGCAGCGGGTACGGTCTGGACGGTTTTCGCCCTGCTGACCGCCCTCAGCGAACGCTCCCGCGAACGGCGGCAGGAGAGGCTTCTCCGGGTTGCGGCGGAAGAGGGAACGCGCCTGGCCGCGGCCGATCACCGGCCGCCCTTTTCGTCCGACTGCGAGGAGGATCTCATCCGCTTCTGCCGCTGTTTCGGTTCGGAGGCGGAAGCGCGAACGGCCTGCGAATTCGCAAAACAAGCGGGATTCCGGTTCCTTGCGCTGCCGCAGGATTCGCTGCTGCTCGCGGCCGGAGAGAGCGGCTTCCGGAAATATGTGGAACTCTGCGAAGCCCTCGGTTTCGAATCGAGCGATTTCAGCCCTTCCATTGGGGAGGCGGTTCTATATCTGAACAATCATCGGAGAATCGCCGAACGCAGGACTCCCGTTCCGGAAGAGCTGCCTCCGGCGGAATCCCGCCCGGCTCCCCCGCCGTCGGCTGCGGTGCGAAAACTGCGGGAGCTCGCCCGTTCCGGAAACGTTTCGAATGTTTCCACTGTATATGAAGAGGAATCCGTGCGGCGGCCGCTCTTTTCCGAAGCGCTCTTCTGCGGTTGCTGGCCGAGTCGCGAAGAGGCGGCGATCGCGATGGTGATCCGTGACACGGCCGCCGAAGTCACGTGCCGCGGGCACTCCATGATGTGCTATCCGGAAGACCCGGTCGCCCTGCTCGTCAACGGCGAATTCGACTCGATGGATGATGTGGAATTCATCCTCACACTGGAACTGCGCTTTTCCATCCGGATTCCGGACTCCGACGCGGAGAAGCTGCTGAACGGCACACTCGCCGAACTCGTCGCGGAGATCCGCCGTCGGCAATCGAATTCACAACCAGCAAGGGAGACAATATCATGCTCGACAAACTCATCGGCTCCAAAAGCCGCGCTGAAATCCTGAAACGGCTCTTCACGCCGGAAAAACCTTCGATTTACCTGCGTCGACTCGCGCGCGAAGCGGGATTCAGCGCCCCGGTCGTCCATCGCGAACTGCGCACGCTGCTCGAACTCGGACTTGTCCGACAGAACAGCGACGGGAACCGCATCAACTTCTCCGCCAACGGCGGACATCCGTTTTTCCAACCGCTCTGCGAACTTGTCGCCCTGGACCGGATCAACGGAAACGGCGAAGAGAAATAGCTCCGCCGTTTTCGGGCTGTCAGTTGCTGCGATTCTTCCGGAAGGCGTCCAGCAGAACCCGCTTGCGGTCGTTGTCGGCGGAGGGGCGGATCGACCCTCCATCCTCCCCCTCATGTTCCAGGCTCCATCCCTGCCACTCCCGGCTCGAAACAAGCAGCTCCGAAAAGATATATTGACGCTTAAAAGATTATGAAATATAGAGATACCACATCCTTCATCTCCAGGGATTCCAGATACCCGAACGAGGCGGAATCAATCGTCTCTCTGGAGAAAAATGATCGGAACATCGGGATCAATCGCCCGGATTCCCTTCAGAGAAGGCAAGGCGCTGACCACCTACAACCGGCTCTGCACCTATCTTGAAAATCATTTCCACAAACCGCTGACTCGTGAACAGACCGCCGCGCTCTTCGAGTGGAATCTTACAGCTCCCTCACCGTCAAAGAAGTGGCCATGCGTTCCGGTTTCGGCAGTGAAATCTATTTTATCCGCCGTTTCCGGGAACTGACGGAATGCTCGCCGGGACGTTACCGCCTCGCACATGGCGCCCCATCGCAGGATGCGACCTTCTGAGGAACCGCTCTCAGGCATCCACTCTTCGCACACTCGAACGCACGATGAGCGAACTCGGCAGCCGGATGTCCTCGCGTGGCAGGTCCGGTTCCCGGATTCGGGCGAGAAGCACCGAAACGGTCTTTGCCGCAAGCGCATCGAGATCCTGATTGATCGTCGTCAACTCCGGCGTGAGCCAGCAGCAGATCTCCTCGAGCTCCGAAGTCACCAGCGAAATGTCTTCCGGAATCCGGTACCCCCTCCTCCGCAGCTCGTGGACGGACTGCAACGCCATGCTTTCCCCGCAGACCACAAGCGCGGTCGGCCGTTCCGCGAGCACGTGATCAAGCGCCCGCAGCGACTCCCCGGCTGTGAGATTGTAGAAGTGTCCCACTGGCAGCGGAACAAGACCGCGCTCTTTCACAAAGGCGCCATAAGCGGCAATACGCTCCTGACCGGCCTGGTTTTCCAACCGGTCGACCGTGAGCCCGATCCGCCGATGGCCGTTCTCATGCAAATGACGCAGCGCCAGCGTCACCCCCTGCCCGTGATCCGTGTTGACCGAACTGCTGAACGGATATTGCTTGTTCACCGTGACAACCGGCATCGGCAGCCGCTCGAACTCCGCACGATGCGCCTCGATGTACGGCTCGGAAAGCAGCAGAAGCACCGCCCGCGTGTAACTGTCGTAAAGCCGGGAAAGATCCCTGACCGGAATCACTTCCGTCTGCAGATGGTTGCGCGTGATCTCAAAGACCGCCGAAGTGAGCAGCCGTTCCGAAAAACTCAGTCTCCGCTGCGGCGACGGCAGATCCGCCACCACGATCGCCACGCAGTCACGCGCCATCACCTGCTGCGGACGGTAGTTCAGCCGACGAGCGGCGGCCAGCACGCGCGCCCGCACCTCCTCGCTCACGCGCGCCCGCCCCGTGAACACACGCGAAATCGTCGCCTTCGAGACCCCGCACTGCCGCGCCAGTTCGTTGATGTCACTCGCCACTTCGTCGTACTCCGGTTCGTTAAAGCGAAATCGTGCGGAAGGTGAAGACGCCGCTCTCCGGAGAGCACTCGATCTCGACCATGCTGCCGTTCCGGGTGACGGAACCCGCGCAGCATTCGCCGCGCCCTTCGGCGTCGACCTTCAGATAAGGCTTGTGCACATGACCGCAGAGCGAGAGATCGATCCGGTGTTCCCGCAGCAGCTCCTGAACCCGCTTCTGCCCGAAAAGGCGGTGGCGCACACGCAGAATCGGATGATCCTCCGTCATCGGATAGTGCGACAGAAGAATGCGCGGCATCTTCTTCGGCTCCGCGCAGACCGACTCAATCCAACTCGAATCGGCGCGGGAAAGAAATCCCCAGGAACAGAGCAGATTCGACGGGCGGCTCGTGTTGACCAGCAGAAACTCCACCCCGGCATACTCGCGCCGGACCGGCAGATCAGAAAAACGGTAATCTCCCTTCGACAGATATTCGGTCATCTCGCGCACGGCCCGCACACACTTCGGCCGCCGGACGTAACAGTCGTGGTTGCCGGGCAGATAGAGCAGCGGGATCTCCGAGTCGCGCAGCGGAGCAAGAATCGGGCGCACCTTTTCAAACTCGCCCGGCTGCCCCGTGCTCGTGAGGTCCCCGGTGCAGACTGCGACATCCGGTTTCGTGTCGAGAATGTATTCGACCGCCCGCTCGAGTTTCCCCAGATCGTGCCGGAACTGCCGCCGGAATTTGTAATTGAACACGCCGACCCACCGTTTGTCGATGTAGGCCATCCAGTCCTCGGCGGCGCCTCCCGCGTGCGGATCGGAAAAGTGAACGATCTTCATTCTGCTCCTCCGGCTCCTCAGTAGAACAGCACGACAAGCGTCAATGCGACGATCAGTGCCGAAACAATCATGGCCGCCGCGACCGGCAGCCACGCCGCCATTCCATTTCGGATCCCCTCGCGTTCAGGAGCGCTGGCGGAGTCGGAACCGCCCTCTTTCAGAAACGCCGAAACCCGCCCCGCGGCGCGGTAATAGGCGAAACGCACCTTCTCGAATTCCCGCTGGATCTCCGGCGTCTCGCCAGGAGGAAGATGACGGAAGTCGGATTCAATTTCCGCAAGAGATTTGGCAAACCGTTCAAGTTCAGCCATTTTCTGCGTCTGCAGCTCAAGTTCTGCCGCGACGGAAGCGCGGTCGCGTTCCAGCCGGCATCCGAAATCACGCCGCTGGCGGTCAAAGCCATCCCCGCGCGGCATTACGGCCTGCCGCATCGCATCCCGGCTCAGAAGCGATTGCGCCGGTTCCCGGCCCGTTTTCTCCTCCCGGGCGGCGGCGGGGGTCGGAGCGGGGGCTCCGGCCCGTGCCGCGTTCTCCTTGAGCCGTTCGCGCATATGAACGAGGTTGTCGCTGATAAAATCGTGTTTCGCCATCTCGCATCTCCTGCGTATTGTCGTTCGTTTCGCGATAATATACCCTTCTTCCCGGGTTTGTGCAAGAAATTCAAATAGTTTGAGTTGCAAAAAACCGGAAACGGCTTTATGTTACCAACGGGAAAGGAAGTTCCATCTTGAATCGAAAAGCCATTGTTTTCACCCTCGGCTGCCGGCTGAACACCGCCGACAGCGCACTGCTCGTCTCACGTCTGACGGAGGCGGGTTACGAGGTTTCGGAGTCGGCGGAAAACGCCGCGCTCATCATCGTCAACAGCTGTACCGTAACGGCAGAGGCCGCGCGCAAAAGCCGCCAGATGGTGCGGAAATTCCGCGCTGCGCACCCGGAAGCGGTGATCGTGGTCACAGGGTGCAGCGCGGAGCTCGACCGCGACGCGTTCCTCGCGGACAACGCGGCGGATGTGGTCCTCACGAACCCGGAAAAGCGTTCGCTGCCGGAACTTGTCAGCGAGTTTCTCACGAAGCATGCCGCCGGGCTCGGCGGAGCGGAAAAGAGCATGAATCAACCCGTCACACCGTTCCGGGAGCGGGCGTTCGGGAGTTTTCCGTTCCGCAGCCGGGCGTTCCTGAAGATCCAGGAGGGGTGCGGCAACTTCTGCAGCTACTGCATCGTGCCTTACGCGCGCGGACCCGAGCGCTCGCGCGCTTTCGACGAGGTTCTGGCCGACTGCAGGAAGGCGGTTGAAGCGGGATTTCCGGAACTCGTGCTGACCGGCGTCAACACCTGCGCCTACTCCGACTCGGGGCGTGATCTCGGCGCGCTCGTCCACGAAATCGCCCGGATCGACGGGGAGTTCCGCATCCGCCTGAGTTCGACGGAGCCGGCGCCGGGGAACCGTTCGCTGCTCGATGTGATGGCCTCCGAACCGAAGGTTTGCCGTTTTCTGCATCTCGCGCTGCAGAACGGCAGCGACCGGATTCTCAAGGCGATGAACCGCCACTATACGACACGGGAATATGCGGATTTCGTCCACGCCGCACGCGAACGGATTCCGGGGATCCACCTCGGCAGCGACCTCATCGTCGGATTTCCCGGAGAAACGGAGGAGGATTTTGCGGAAAGCTGCCGCTTCGTCGAATCGATGGAGTTTGCAAATCTGCATATTTTCACCTATTCGCCGCGCGCGGGCACTCCGGCCGCTCTGCTCCCCGGAAGGATTCCGCCGGAAGTTGCGAAGGAGCGCCACAAACGGCTCGACGTCATAGCGAAAGAGTCGAAACGGAAATTCATCGCAGGACAGTACGGGAAAAGGGTCCCGGTGATCTTCGAACGGATCGATTCCGACGGGATGGCGCGCGGCTGGAGCGACAACTACATCGAACTTCGCGTTCCGGCGGAGGAGGTTCCGCTCGACCGGATCGTCTCCGTCGAAGCCACCCGGGAAAATACGGCAAGCAACCTGATTGGATAGATGCAAGGAGGAGCCATGACCGACAACGCAACCCATTTCTACAGTTATCTCGCCACAGGAAACATCATCTGCCGGAGCAGTTCCCAAACCGGTTCGGAGGTGATCGAGGAACTCGCGAAACTGCTGGCACGCAACAATGCCGGACTCTCCGCCGCCAACATCGTCAACGAAGTTCTGGCGCGCGAGGCGATGTTTCCGACCGTGATCGCGCCGGGACTTGCGGTGCCGCACGCGCGCCTCGCGGAACTCGACAAACCGCTGGTCGCAATGGCGACCAGCACGCAGGGGATCGACTTCGGCGTTCCGGAAATGGGTCCGGTGAAAGTCGTCGTGATGCTGCTCACTCCGGGGGATGACCCGGGGCTGCACCTGCAGCTGCTCTCGGCGCTCGCGAAAGATTTCGGGGCGGGGGATGAGATCGAAACGGTGGCGGCTCTGCCGACTCCGGAAGCGGTCACGAGTCACTTCAGCGGCTCGGGGTTCGCGATCCCGGAATTTCTCCGGGTTCATGACGTGATGACGCGCCGGGTCACGACCATGCTCGAACAGGATACGCTTCAACGTGCGATCGAACTCTTCGCGACGACGGGAGAGTTCGAAATTCCGGTCATCGACGATGATGGAGATTTGCGCGGCGTGATTTCGCTGCTTGATCTGCTGCGGTTCAGCATGCCGGAACACGTGCTCTGGCTCGAAGACCTGACGCCGATGTACCGGTTTCAGCCTTTTTCGGAGGTGCTCAAGGGGGCGAACGACACGAAAGTGGCGGACGTCATGCGTACGGAATTCGTGAGCGTCGACGAATCGGTTCCGGCGGTTCAGCTTGCGAAGCTCTTCCTCGTCAACAACATCAAGCAGCTTGTGGTCGTAGATTCTGCGGGGAAACTTGCCGGAATCGTGAATTTGAAGAAGTTCGCGGCCCGGCTTTTCTGGGAGTGATGTTTCATGAAGCCGGAATCGTATCAATACCACGGGAAAATCGGAATTTCCTCCGGATGGGATGTCATTGTCATCGGCGGCGGCCCCGCCGGGTGCACGGCGGCGACGGCGGCGGCCCGTGCCGGAGCCAAAACGCTGCTGCTGGAGGGGACCGGTGCTCCGGGCGGCATGGGAACTTCGGGACTTGTTCCGGCCTGGTGTCCCTTCTCCGACGGGGAGAAGATCATCTACCGCGGTCTTGCGGAAACGGTATTCCGCCGGGCGACTTCCGGAATCCGGCATGTGGACGAAAAGCAGTTGAACTGGGTTTCGATCGACCCGGAGGCGCTGAAGCGCACCTATGACGAACTTCTCGAGGAGTACGGCGTTCACGTGCTTTTCCACACCTTTGCTGCCGGAGTGGAAATGGCCGAATCCGGCAGGATCGACGCGGTCATTGCGGGCAGCAAGGCGGGGTTGACCGCCTTCCGCGCGAAGATGTTCATCGACTGCACCGGCGACGGCGACATCGCCGCCTGGGCGGGGGCGGAGTTCAAACTCGGGGACGATGAAACCGGGGAGACGCAGTATGCGACGCTCTGCTTCCAGCTCTCGAACGTCGACTCCTATTACTACCAGCACGGTTGCCGGCTGCACGGCAGCAATCCGGACTCGTCCATTCACCGCATAGTGAAAGAGGGGAAATATCCGGAGATCATCGATACGCACCTCTGCCAGAACTTCAGCGGCCCCGGGACGGTCGGCTTCAACGCGGGTCATCTGAAAAACGTCGACAGCACCGATCCGGAACAGGTCTCCGCGGCGATGATTCAAGGTCGAAAAATCGCCCGGGCGTTTCTGAACGCGCTCAAGGAGTACGAGCCGGAGGCGTTCGGCGGTGCCTTTCTCGCGTGCACGGCGAATCTGCTCGGAATTCGAGAAGGGCGGCGCATTGCCGGAGAGTACGAACTTACTTTCCACGACTATCTTGCGCGGCGCGACTTTGCGGATGAGATCGGACGCAACGCCTACTATCTCGACATTCACGGCATGCGTGCGGATATGCGCGCAGTGGTCAACAAGGCGGGGCGCTACAAGCCCGGCGAGTCGCACGGGATCCCGTTCCGCTGCCTGCTGCCGAAGAAGCTCGACAATTTGCTGCTTGCCGGACGGTGCATCTCGAGCGACCGGATGACCTACGGCAGCGTCCGGGTCATGCCGGTCTGCCTCGTGACGGGCGAAGCCGCCGGGACGGCCGCCGCGATGGCGGCCGCGCAGGGCGGCGCTCTGCGGGAACTCGACGTCGCCCGCCTCCGGCAGGATCTGCTCGCCCACGGCGCATACTTCAAACCGTAAACGGGATACCGGCTCAAAGCTCCGGCTCCTCCCGGGGAGAGGGGGCGACGTGCGGTGAGTTTCTTCAAAGGGAAATTTCTCCGCCGAAAACGGGAGATTTTCGAGTATGAAATTTCTGCCTCGGATTGAAATCGTGGTCTTTCTCTTCTGGGTGGCTATTTTCGCCGGCTGGTTGATCCGTCTCTTTCCGCTGCACCAGGAGTGGAGCGGGCTCCAGTGGATCGGCCCGGACGGAGCGCTCATCGGCGCGGGAGTGCTGCTTGTACTTTTCGTTCTCGGGAAATTCGCCGCAGCGATCCGGAAACAGACTCTCCGGCGTAAACTCGAAACTGCACGGAAAATCTGCCGAAACCGGCAGGAGACGGCTGCCGCCCGGAGATTCCACTTTCCCAGGAACCGGAGGGGTCCGCGACAAGCCCGCCTTTTCCGGAGAAAACGGAAAACGTTACGTTGAAGGGACTCTTTGCGGAAAATGTCCGTTATGTGCGGGCTGCCGGTTTTGCCGTGCTGGGGCTGGCGACCCTGCCCGGCGTACTGCACGAAGTCGAGCCGTACTTCTGTTCGGGAGAGGATCATACTGTTTACCTCTTTGAGCTGCTCGTCCTCTTTCTGCCGCTTCTGACGGCCGGCGCGGGATGCGCCGCGGCTCTGGGAATCGCCTTTCAGCAGAACCGCTGGATCGCGGTCATGCGGGAAGAACGGCGTCATCGGAGCATTTCGGCATGGGAGGATCTCCGACTCTGCTTGCCGGGAATCCGCTACTGGTTCCTCGGCCGCTCGCTTGCCGGAGAGCTTCCGCGTTCGTCGCACTGGTTGCCGTGGGGAATGATCGCGGGGGCGGCGCTTTACTGGATTACGGGACTCGTCATCGGCCCGTTGAGTCCGATCCCGTTCTGCGCGCTCGCGGTGAGCGCGGGCTGCTGGCTCGGAATCGCCCGGCGCATCGCCGATGTGCCGATGGAAAGACGGGAACGGCTCGGCTGGCTTGGGCTGCTTATCGCTTTTCTGCTGGTGACGCTGTCGGGATATCTCCTTTATTACGAAACACAACATGAGATTTGGAGGGAAACCCGTCTGCTCCAGAATATTGGAGTTCCCGTCAACCGCGGAGAGTTGAAACAATTTTTGAACCGGGGAGGTGCGCCGAATGCGGAATTCGGGGCGCTGGTGAATCGCTGTCGAAACTTTCCGCTGCCGATGTCGACGATGGAGTATTTCGCCTCTCCGGAGAGCGGACGACGGAAGCTCAAAGCCTGTCTTGCCGGGAAAGAGTGCCGGGCGGATTTCCTGCCGCCTGAGTCGCTGATCGCATCGGGTGAAAGTTTGAAATATCCGCGTCCTCTTCCGGACGGATTGCTGATCGATCCAGGATTTCTTTCCGAGAGCTATCTGATTGCCGCCGCGCGCTGTTACAGTCTCAGGATCGTAGCGGCGCTCGAGGAACGGGACGGGAAGGAGGCCATGCGGTTGTTCCGGCTCATGACCCGTTTTCTGGATTTGATTCCGGAAAGCGATTTTCTCCTCGAAGCGCTGGCAGTTCAAGGGATCGAAAGCATTCGATGCGATACCATCGGCGCGTTGCTGGGGAGCGGTCTGCTGAATGATGCGCAACTGCGGGAAGTCGCCGACTCCAATCGCGGCCGGCTCGATCGACTTCGAGCCTCCTCTCATGGCGGGCGACGCGGTACCGCGTACCTTTCCCTGGAATTGCTTCCCGCGCTGGCGGTTCCGTATCCGGATGTGCTGCTGGTTTTGAGGCTGAACGTGCAAAATTACGTCGGACCGGAGATTCGGAACGGCACGCTGGAGTTTCTCTTCCGCGGCAATACGACCCTCTTTCCGACGCTCCCGTGCCTCTGGACGGAGACCGTTCAGCAGCAGGACCGGCTGCTTGCGATGCGGCATCTGCGAATCGTGACGGAGTATCTCGACCATCCGGAGAAGTGGAGTCCTGCGGCGGACGAGGCCCTGAAGCGGGAATTGGCAGACGCGAAATGGTATCAGGAGCCGTTCGTCGGCAGGAATCCTTTTTTCGGACGGGATCAGCTGCTGCGGGCGGAGACGCGCTGCCGCATGACGGAACTGGCCTTGCAGGTCGAAAGGTATCGGCGCGGGAAAGGGCGTCTGCCGGAAACGCTTGAGGAGCTCGGCATCCCGCTTCCCGTGGATGCCCTGAGCGGAGAAGCGATCCGTTTCACGCACATGGCCCGGGTGTTCCGGCATGAGAACGAGCGTATCGTTCCGATTGATTTCCCCGGCTGGCAGCTCTCCGCGCCGGGAGGGAATTACCGAATGCCGCCGAAATTCCGAAAGGAGTGGCGACGCGACACCTTCACGGTCCTCACCGAATGGCCCGCTCCCGCGCCTCCGGAACCGAACCAATTGCGTCCCCCCTGCGACTCAGACACAGACTGAAGCGTAAAGACGCGGCAGGTTCCCGGAAGAGCAAATTCATTCTCCGCTTTTCGCGGATAACGTCCGGAAAATCGAGCATATTTTAAAGAAGATACTTGAAAAAGAACCCGTTTCCGGCTTGATTATAGTGAAACCGTCATTAAAAAAAGCACAACAACTTAGAAAAAATTGAATCTGATACTGCTTTCTATAGCGAAATGGTTCATACTGCACCATGGTCAAATCAGGAAAAGAGTTCCGGCGGACAGACAAATCCGCCGGAACTCTTTCCGCCGATTCGGACGACTACTTCCGCAGCAGCCGCGGAGCGATTGTGATGCCGAGCGGCTGCACCTGGTACTCGCGGCAGAACATGTCGCCTTCGGTTCTCCACGCACCCGGCCCCGCCCACGGAATCCGGAATGAGAGATGCACCGATCCCTCGCAATTCACGCGGCTGCCGTACAGCGTCAGATCGAGCGTGTGCTCGCCCTTCGCAACGTTCCCGAGTTCGCACTGGTACGGCGCAAACGCAAGATCCCCGACCGGTTTTCCGTCGAGCGAAACACTTACAAGCGTCCCGCGGAATCCCCCGAGCGGAACTTCACGCGAAACCACCGTATCGGCCAGCGAGGCCGGCGCAGATGTGACCCGGCTCGGAATCCGCAGCACCAGCTCCTCTTCCTCCTCCTGAAGGAAGCGGCAGTGATACGTGATGTTCCCGCCATAGAACGGCAGCCCCTGCCGGGTCACATCGCCCCAGACAAGCTCCCGAACCGGCTCGACGATCCGCGCAGAATCCCCGCGCAGCTCCACCCCGAAATCCCCGAGAATGAAGCAGCGTTCCACATTGCCGGACCGCGTGTAGGCGATCCGGACGAGCAGTTCATGCGTCCCGGCCGCAAGGCGCGGCAGAAATCCCGTCTTCAACGAGCGGTCCACCCAGTACCCGTTCTCTTCGAACGGAACTTTTACGCCGTCAAGGAAGATCTCGGCATTCTCCGGCTCCTCCATCGCGAAAAGCGGCGACTCCACGTCGATCAGCGTCTCGACCGTATAGCAAAGTTCAAGTGTGCAAAGCACTTCGGTCGACTTTCCGTAGACCCACGGTTGAACAATGTGCCCGCCGCGCGGACGCTCGCCAAGACGCTTCCGGACCAGGTTGTCGAGCCGCAGAATCTCCTCCGCCGGCTGCCATTCGGCATCACCCGCCAGCCGCCATTTCGGCCGGTCGAGCAACAGCACATTCGGCTCGTCGAGCGAAATCGGAAACACTCCGGTGATGTGGTCAACCGTCGCAGCCTCGGCTTCGGCATCCGTCAAAAGCGGAATGCCGATCTGCTCCCCGCGACACTCGTTCGACGGCAGCAGCTTCACAAGCAGATGACCGTGCGGATACATCGGATATTCAAACTGCGTCCAGCCGTTCTTCTGCACACCTTCAACCGGCGTCTGCTTTCCGGTCATGGTATCGCAATAGACGACCTGCCAGTTTCCGCGCACTTTGACGTACAAATCCCGCGCGACCCCGATCCGCTCGGTGTCGACGAGGAAGAGGTAACGAACGCCCTGCTCTTCGCGCATCTGATAGAGCAGATGCTCCATCGGATAACCGTCACACTTCCGGATCGCCGCCACATCGCGCAGATCCTCCACTGCCCGGAGCACCGATTCGCGCGTGAAGGAGATCCGTTCCGCCTTCTCCGCGAGTTTCATCGCCCGGTCGGACATCACCGCGTCGCAGCAGACCGGAACGTCTCCGGCGAAAATCACGCGGCCGCCCGCAGCCTGGAATTTTTCGAGCCGGTCGAGCGTCGTCCCGCGCAGCGTGATCGACGGCGGCACGATCACGACATCATACCCCATCTCGCCGACGATAAAGCTCCTGCCGATCTGAACCGGAGAGAGTTCCGGCAGCAGCGACTCCGCGATGAAGTCGAAGTCCACAAGCCCGTTCAGCAGCCAGTGAGTGATCGCCTCAAAAGTCTCCGTCAGCGACGACCGCCGCGAAGCGGTCATATCCTGCGGTCCGTAGACGAGCCAGTAGGATTCGATCGGGTGAATCACTCCAACCCGCACCCGGGCCCGGCCGCGGCTCATTGCCGCATTCACCCGCGCGAAGTGGTCCGCGATGATCGGATACTTTTTGTACCACGGCGACTGATAGCTGATCGAAGCCGGATAGTCGCGCTTGGCCTCCCCCGCCATCGACACCCACGAGAGATGCGGAACCCGGACGGTCACGCCGAGCGCGGCCTGCCAGTCGCCGTGACCCTTGTGCCCCTTGAAGTCCCAGTCCCAGTCGGTCACTCCGTTCAGTTCCGAGAGCACGCCGCCGCGACCGAACTGGCGGGAGGCGCTCTGCGCCTGTTTCGCCGTGCTGTATTCGAATTGGTCGCAGAGCATGTCGATACCGGGGAACTGGAACGAACGATAGCTGCGCATCGCCTCTCCGAGCGCGGAGGTCTGAGATTCAAGCGTAGGCTCCTCCATCATGTGTCCGGAGAACCGGATGCCGTGATTCTCGCACCAGCCGCCGATCGTGTCGGCGAAGGCGGCGGAGAAGCGCTCCGCGACATGATCGTGATAGCGATAGCGTGCGAGCGAATATTTTCCATCCGGCAGCTCCCATACCACTTCCGGGAAGGTGTCGAAGAGATCGCAGCCGTAAGCGGCCCGATAGCTCTCGGGCAGATCGTTTGTGTACGGGAACACCGCATCACGTTTTTCCCGGGCGAATTTCAGGGCGCTCTTGCGGGTAAACTGCGGCTCGTCGGTGAAGATCGCCGGAATGGTTCTGCCGAATTCGGAGCCGACCTCGCGGAAATAAGCCTCATAGGTCACTTCGACGAATTTCCGGATTGCGGCGGGATTGAGCGTATCGACATAGGTCTGATCATTGTACCATGGATCCGGCTCAGCTACAATCAAATAGGCGTAGAATTTCTCCGCTCCCCCGGCGGGATTCTCATCCTCGCCGATGCGGTGATAGTCTGCGAGCGCGCCGGAGTCGTCGAGTCGAACCGACCAGGCGGCGAGAAACCGGCCGGAGTTGTCGTTTTCCGGGTTCGGGGCCTCTGTCCGGCGGTTCGGGGTGAAGAGCAGGTGACGCGCGCGGAACTCCGGATTGCGGGTGACGATTCCCCCCGCCGCGCCGGAAGGCCAGCGGTCCTCATCATAGAGCCACGCGAGCATGTCAAGTTCCTTCGCGGTGGAGACGCACTCCTTCACGCAGGCCATGAATTCCGGACCGAGGTAGGGCGTACCCAGACCGGTACGGGCGTGCATATGAAAACCGCCCATTCCCATCTGCTTGAAGATCCGGATCTGTCGTTTGAGCTCTTCCGGATCGAGTTTGCAGTTCCACGCCCAGAACGGCGTATCGCGGTAAAGAGCCCCCGGAGACGCAAAAAGGTCGTCGAACTTCACTTTGCGGTCGGCAGCATACAGACTATCCATTCATCCACCTCGATTTTTGTTGGAATTCGGGTTACGGATATAGAATACTCTTTTTTCTGCGGATTTTCCATCACAAATGAATCAAAAAACCGCACAAAACAATCAAAACACTCCGACGACATGATGAAGGATAAACTCAAAACCGCCGGCTCAACAGGAACAGTGGTAAAAAATATCCTTTCCCCGTCGACGCAGCGCCATGGATTACTCCTGTTTATCAGCGGAAGATTTGGAGGCGTAATGTGTTTTTGCTTTTTCGATTGCCTCGTTGAATTTTCCGTTTTTCAAATCAGCGAGAAATTGATTCAGGCAGTCAGCCATGGCAAATTGAGCGGCCCGTCGGTCCCCATACCATTCATAAGCCTTGTTATTAAAAAAGTTTGCGAATGGAAACCCGAAAGAAAGCGAATAATATTGCTGTTCTGCGTAGTAATCTGCGATTCTTTTTCCGGAACGGTCATAGACGATAATCACTGCATCATTGACCCGGGGGCAACTGATTACCATTCCAAAAGTTGGAATAGCAACTAAAAAAAGGGGAGCGTCTCGAACCCAGAGCTGCCAGCTTTTCCATGGGAATCGCCCGTCGCCGATTCTCCCGGCGAGGACGAGTTCCGGGGAATCGCTGCGGATATTGAATCCGAGCGTTTCAAACGCATCAGTGACCAAATACGAAAACGACTCATCGGGACGATACGCGTAATGGGCTGTTGTTGAATTGCCATGAGCAGTTACAGTAGTGTTTGTCTGCCAGTCGTAAGCGGTGGCATTTGCCGTACTGCTGCTGAATCCGGTCTGCTGCAGTGTGGTGAGGGTGAATCCCTCCAATCGCAGATTCAAATCGAATTTCTGCGAACGATCCAACGCGACCGCGGGTGTTTCGTAAACCGTCCAGCATCCAGCGAGCAGACACCCGACTCCCGCACAGAACATTGCCATGAGAAAACGCATCATGATTCCTACTCCTAAATCAGAAAACAGCGGAAAATTTGAGCCGCTCCCAAACCACATAAACAAAAACCAAAACGATTGTTAAGATGCGTAAGAAAATCATTTGAACTCCAACAGAAATCTTTCATCCTTTCCTGAACGGGAATTTTCCCTTGAATTTCGGTTTATCCGATCTTCTCGGTGGCGTCGGCAGCCACGTCCTGGCTTTTAGCGGTCGTGATATTCCAGTTCTATCTGCAATTTCCTGTTGTGTCAGTCCATCGTCGTATTGACGACGCAACGCCGAGCGAAGCTCCTCAAAAACAGCCACAAGTCGTTCTCCTTCGCGTTCATCATCCCCTTTATAAAATATTACCGAATACCCCAAAATCAAAATTTTTTTAAAAGAAATACTTGAAATAGTTTTTCATAAAAACATACATTAATCCAGAAAGGAGAACGAAAACATGGATCAGACAGAAGTGTTTACGCTTCAAGAACTCGCGAAGATAAAAGCGATAAAGCAGGAAAAAGGCATTCAATCTGATGCAGAATTGATCCGCTTCCTCTTGAATGAAATGGAAAAAAATTTTTGCCGCAAATGTTTATACAAAAACAAACCAGGTAAAAACTATGGAGAGAATAAAATGGGGAACGAGGAACTTGCGATTGCGATCGGCGACCGGATTGCCGAACGGATCGAGGCGCGCTTTTCGGTCATGCCGACCCTGACGCTGGATCAGGCGGCGGAAACTCTCGGAATTTCAAACGAGAAGATGCGCCAGCTCTGCAATGCAGGAAAGATTCCGTTCATCCGGATTGACAAATTTTACCGGATTAAACCGGCAGACATCAACCGTTATCTGGAACAGAACTATCATCCGGGAAAAATGTGAGGCAGGAATTCTCCGCCGGTCAAGGCACACACCGAGATTCCGGCGGGGAGCTGCCCGGTCTGCCACATCCGTTACGGGAAGTACATTCCGGGCCTCGTCGCGCTTACCGTTTCACGGTGATCTTCTGACTCAGAACGTGACTCCCGCCGGGCCGGAGCGTGCGGCGGTCCTTCGAGGCGTTGACCGCTTCGATGCAGACCATCGTATGATACTCCTCGTCGCCGAAATCCGGCATCGCGTGTGACTTGCGAATCCACGGATTCCAGACCACCGTCGAGGCGCTGCCGAATTTTTCCACCACAATCGTCCGGCCGAAGCCCGGATCAAGAATTTCCACCGCCCCGGTCGTGTCGAGATAGATCCGGTCCACCTCGCAGTCGATCCGAATGTCGCCATCCTGCACACAGCCGAACGCTTCCGCGCCGACCACGCGGTTTTCATACTCCACTGTGTCGAGACCGCGGATCGCAATCGCTTCCGCCGACTTCACGTTGAAGTAGGTGTGGAGCGCATCCGTGATGACCTGTTCGCTCTCCGAGCAGTTCTTCATCGTCAACGTCATCTGGAGAACCCGGCCGATCAGGAACTCCATTCGCAGCTCGAACGCAAACGGTACCGCCATCGCGGTAACATCCCGCGGTGCGAGCTCAAACGCAATCCGCGTGGCATTTCCCTCCTGCGCCACCTCTGCGACGCGCCACTCCGAAAGCCGCGCAAACCCGTGCGCCGGCAGCGCCGGATCCGCAGCCGCACCGAAATACGGCCAGCAGACCGGAACCCCGCCGCGAATCGGCTTGTTCTGCTCGAACCAGCTCGAACGGCTCATCCAGACCACCGGCACTTCCCCGTTCGGAACAAATTTCATCAAATGCGCGCCATGCAGACAAATCTCCGCCTCGGCCTCGCGATTGCGGATCACAGCGGTAATAAATTTGCCGGGTCCCTCCCGGAACGTCACGAATTCCGATCCGAACAACTTGTTCAACTCTTGAAGATTCATTTTTCCCTCCACTCTTCCACCGGAACGCGGGGATAATGTCCGAGGTTGGCCGCGCACACCGATCCGGCGAACGGCCCCTCCGAAAACGGTGCGATCCGAAGTCGAAATCCTTTTTCCGCCAGCCGACGGTTGCCCCACAGATAAAACGAAATGCAATCGTCGAGGTCGAGATGTTCGAGCTCTCTCCTGCCCGGCCGCTCCAGATGAGCCGCCGCACCGCAGACTCCGGGAGCCAGCCCCGCCACCCGAATATTCGAACCGGCGCGCCGCACGAAGTCGCGGAAGATCCGCCGCGCCGCCGGACTGGTCAGGCACGGGAAATGCGTACTCCCGCCGCCGCATTCGATCCGCCGCCCCGACTCCGGCAGCACCAGAACCGCATAGTCGAGCACCGCCTCGGAATCCGAATCCTCTCCCGGACAACCCGGTTCATCCCCCGGCAGCGACCAGGCAAAGCTGTTCCGAAACCGCCACGGCCGCTTTTCGATCACCGCCTCAGCGGGAAACACAAACACCTTCCTGGTCAGCACGACTTCCTTCGAGCTTCCTGTAAGCGCATACTCCCCTTCCACTTCCGGCAGATACGCCGCCGCACGGTGTCTCCAGAGGTCGCCGCCGGCGTTGAACTCGACCCGCACGCCGTCGGGAGCCGTGAGCCGGACCGACATGACAAGCTCCCGACCGCGCACAAACTCCCGCTCCTCCCCGCCGGGCACAACGCACCGGAATTCCCTCTCCCCGTAAACGAGATACTCCATCTTCGCCCACGGCCCGGGAAAAACAACCGGTTCAAGCTCGACCGCACTCACGATTCCACGTGTAACCGCGCTCACGTCGACCGTCCACAATCCGAGGCCCGAGACCATCTCAAGCTCACGTCCGATCCGGTATTCGCAACCGAACGGAACAATCGACTCCATATCGATCGAGGCCGACAGGGCATCCAGCGAACCATGACCGCGCAGCTTCTTCACGAGTGCGCCGGTCTCGGCGAAACCGCCACAACGCACCCGTCCGAACCGCAGCAGCTCCCGCGTCCCGGCTCGAAGTTCAAACACCCGGTCGCCGTCCGGATGCACCGTACCGGTAAACCCCGGACCGGCAATCACCTTATCCATATCCCCCATAGACCGTTCAATCGATGATTTCAAAAATTTCGCCCTCGGGCTTGCGCTGCAACGGGGCGGCTTCCGTCGCCGCGTAGCCGAGCGGAGCAAGTGCCAGCGCGCTCCACGGGGCCTCAACCTTCAGCGCCTCATTCATCTTTTTCAAATCGTATCCGCACACCCAGCAGCTGGCCAGCCCTTCCGCGGTCGCGGCGAGAATCGCATGTTCAAGCACGATTCCGAGATCCATTTCGATGATCGAATGGTCATCACCTGCCCGGCGCCACGCTTCCTTCGCGTTGCCGAGCGCAACGAGAATCACCGGAGCCTCCGGCAGAAACCGCTGCGGACAGGCCGCGCAGATCGCGGCCCGGATTTCAGGATTCCGCACTGCCTGAATCTTGAACGCCTGCCGGTTGCAGGCCGTCGGCGCAAGCGAAACTGCGTGCGCGATTCTTCTGAGCGACTCGTCGGAAACCGGACGATCCGCATAATGGCGAATGCTCCGACGCCGGGAAACAACTTCATAAAAATCCATAAACAATACCCCCTTCCGGTCATACCGTTTCAATCTTTACTAAATGTAACCGGGAAGCGTCCGGAAAGCAAATTTTCCTGCGGAAAATCCCGGGATTTTCCGTGCAAAAACCGGATTGCAGTGTTATATTAAGCAAAATCAAATGACGCATCAGCAACACAGGAGAGGCCCGGATGCTCGCAAAACGTATCATTCCCTGCCTGGACGTGACCGGCGGACGGGTGGTCAAGGGAGTCAATTTCGTCGACCTCGTTGACGCGGGCGACCCGGTCGAAATCGCCCGGAAATATGACGAACAGGGCGCGGATGAACTCGTGTTCCTCGACATCACCGCAAGCAGCGACGCACGCGAAACCATGGTCGACGTCGTCCGCCGCACCGCCGAACAGGTGTTTATTCCGCTCACCGTCGGCGGCGGGATCCGCACGGCCGACGACATCCGCCGCATGCTGCTGGCCGGCGCGGACAAAACCTCCGTGAACACCGCCGCCATCCTGCGGCCCGATCTGATCCGGGAAGGCGCCGAGCGGTTCGGCAGCCAGTGCATCGTACTCGCTATCGACGCCCGCAAAGTCCCCGGCGAGGAGCGCTGGATCGTCTACACCCACGGCGGCCGCAAAGCGACGGAACTCGACGCGGTCGAGTGGGCCGTCCGCGGCGTCGAACTCGGCGCGGGCGAAATTCTGCTCACAAGCATGGACGCCGACGGAACCTGTGCCGGATATGACTGCGAACTTACCCGCCGCGTTTCGGACGCGGTCTCCGTCCCGGTCATCGCATCCGGCGGCGCAGGTACGCTCGAACACCTCGCCGACGTGCTGGGGAAAGGCCACGCAGACGCCGTGCTCGCCGCGAGCATCTTCCACTTCGGCACCTACACGATTCCGGAAGCCAAGCAATTCCTCCGGGAACGCGGCATTCCGGTTCGAACCCTTTGACGCAAAATTCAGAATACTCATCTATCATTTTCGGGAGAAACAACGATGACCAAGGAAGAACTTAAACTCCAGGCGCTCGCCTACCACCGCGACGGCAAACCCGGCAAAATCACCGTGAACGCCTCCAAACCCTGCGATACCGGCGCGGAACTCGCGCTGGCCTACACCCCCGGCGTGGCGCAGCCCTGCCTCGAAATCAAGGAGAAGCCCGAGAGCGTCTGGGAGTATACCTCGCGCGGCAACCTCGTTGCCGTGGTGAGCGACGGAACCGCCGTGCTCGGACTCGGCAACATCGGCCCCGAAGCGGGACTGCCGGTCATGGAGGGCAAAGCCGTGCTCTTCAAACGGTTCGCCGATATCGACTCGATTCCGCTCTGCCTCGGCAAGGTGTTCAATGAGAAGGGACGCTCCGACGCGGCGAAAATCATTGAAACCGTCGAGCGGCTCGAACCGACGTTCGGCGGAATCAACCTCGAAGACATCGGCGCACCCGCCTGCTTTGAAATCGAGCAGACCCTCAAAAAACGCATGAACATCCCGGTCTTTCACGACGACCAGCACGGCACGGCGATCATCAGCCTGGCCGCGATTCTCAACGCGCTCAAGCTGACCGGCCGCAAGATCGAGGAGTGCCGCTTCGTCGTAAACGGCGCGGGCGCGGCGGGAATCTCGTGTTCGCGTTTCTACGTCACCGCCGGGGCGAAGCGGGAAAACTTCATTCTCTGCGACTCGAAAGGCGTCATCCACAAGGGACGCACCGATCTCAATCCGGAGAAGGCCGAGTTCGCCGCCGACACCGATGCGCGCACACTCGCCGATGCGATGAAGGGAGCCGATATCTTCCTCGGATTCTCCGCCCCGAACTGCGTGACCGCCGAGATGGTCAAATCCATGGCGCCCTCCCCGATCATCTTCGCGATGGCCAATCCGGTTCCGGAAATCTTTCCGGATGTGGCTCTTGCGGCGGGAGCCGCGATCGTCGGCACCGGCCGCAGCGACTACCCGAACCAGATCAACAATGTTCTCGGATTCCCCGGCATCTTCCGCGGAGCGCTCGATGTCCGTGCACGCGACATCAACGAGGCGATGAAACTCGCGGCCTCCGCAGCCCTCGCCGAACTCGCCACGGAAGCCGTCCCCGCCGACGTGAAGGCCCAGCTCGCCGAAGCCTATCCGGACGACGCAAAGGCCGGCATGTTCGACGGCGAAGACGGCAAAATCAACATCAACTGCGTGATTCCGAAGCCGTTCGATCCGCGCGTCGTGCCCCGCGTGGCGCGTTACGTTGCGGAAGCCGCAATGAAATCCGGCGTCGCCAGGCTCGAAATCGGAGACCTCGACGCCTATGAGAAAAGCGTCGCCGACCGCGTGCGGAAGTGATTTCGCGCCTCGCGGAAATAAGGGAGCCGACCGATGAGAGACAAACCCATTCCGGTCATTCTCGACACCGATATCGGGAACGATATCGATGACAACTGGGCGCTCGGGCTGCTGCTCAAAACGCCTGAACTCGCCCCGAAACTCGTGCTCTCCTGCACGGGGGACACGGAATACCGGGCACTCGTCGCGGCGAAATTTCTCGACCGCGCGGGACGGCCGGAGATTCCGGTCGCGGTCGGCGTCCCGGCCCTCGAGCAGCCCGCCCCGGAGACGTTGCGCGAGTGGCTGGGAACCTATACGGCTTCCGACTATCCGGGGGAAGTCCGCTGTGACGGTCTCGAGGAAATGGCCCGGACCGTGGCGGACGAACCGGGGGAGACCACCGTCATCGGGATCGGGCCGCTCACCAACCTCGCGATGTTCTGCCGCCACTACCCGGGGCTCGTCTCCAAATGCCGTCTCGTAGCCATGCTCGGCTCCATCTACCGCCGCCACGACGGCGAATCCGGCCCCATCGCGGAATACAACGTCAAGATCGACATTCCGGCCGCGCAGACGGTCTTTGCCGCCCCCTGGCGGGAGATCGTCATCACGCCGCTCGACCATTGCGGGCTCATCAAGCTCGACGGGAAACGTTACCGCTCAGTAAAGGAATCCGCGGATCCGGTTGCCGCTCAGATCATCTCCTGCTACCGGGCATGGCGCGCCAGTTTCGGGCAAACCGGCGAAGCCACGGAAACCAGCACTCTCTACGACACGGCGGCGGTTCATCTCGCCTGGACGGACGCCTTCACGCAATTTGAGACGCTGCCGCTCGTGGTGGACGATCCGGGATTCACCCGCATCTCCCCGCGTTACGGCCGTCCGGTCAAAGTCGCCGTCGGCTGGAACAATCTCGACGGCTATCTCGATTTTCTCGCAGCGCGGCTGCTCGGCCACGCATGATGCACGAATCAGGTTGTCTGAGATGAGAGGGAAGTTCTTATGATGTATTTTGCCGACAATTCGCGCGGAAAAACTTACGCGAAAGATCCCGCTGTCGTCTTTTTCGGCGGGCGTTACCTTCTGTACTATTCGGTTCCGCCGTGGTGGGACGGCCGCCCGAACGACGGCTGGATCATCGGGGTCGCCGAGAGTTCCGACCTTGACAACTGGACGAAAATCACCGATTTGCCCCGCTTCACGGAACTGGAGAAAAACGGCTTCTGCGCCCCGGGCGCCATCGTGCTCGACGGCAAAGTTCACCTCTTCTACCAGACCTACGGCAACGGCGCGAAAGACGCGATCTGTCATGCCGTCAGCGACGACGGAATCCACTTCACCCCGGACGCGACCAACCCGGTCTTCCACCCGACCGGAGAGTGGACCTGCGGCCGCGCGATCGATGCCGACGTGATTCCGTTCAAAGGACGGCTCTGGCTCTACGTCGCCACGCGCGATCCCGAGATGGAGATCCAGAAACTCGCGGTCGCGTCCGCTCCTCTCGACAGCGATTTCGGCCGCGAAACCTGGCGTCAGGAGTGCGACGACTCCATCCTCCAGCCGGAACTCCCCTGGGAGCAGAAGTGCATCGAAGCTCCCGCGCTCTGCGAATATGACGGGAAACTCTATCTCTTCTACGGCGGCGCCTACAACAACAGCCCGCAGCAGATCGGCTGTGCCGTGAGCGATGACGCCATCCACTGGAAACGGGTTTCGGATTCCCCCGTCCTCCCCAGCGGCGAACCGGGCAGCTGGAACAGTTCCGAATCGGGACATCCGTTCGCCTTCACCGCCCCCGACGGCTCTCAGCACCTGTTTTATCAGGGCAACAACGACGGCGGCCGAAGCTGGTATCTCTCGCGAAAGCCCATCCGCTGGGAAAACGGGGTTCCCCGTTTCGACCTGCCCTGACCGGAGAAAATCAGGGAGGAGGAAGACCGGAATGCCATCTCCTCCCCCTCCCTGAAGTTGCCGGCAGAGTGAAAAGGACCGGCTTTTTCAGAGTTCCACGCCGGAAAAATAAAGGACTCCTGGAGTGGCTGTAAAGCGGAGCGTGCCGTTCTCCGCCGAGAGCTCGCGTTTTTCCCCGATCAGATCGCGAACCTCGGAAAGAGTTCCCCGTTTCACCGCCAGCGACACCGGCCTCTCGCCGGAAACCGTCCAGACAGCGGCAACAGGGTTCCCGTCGGGAGTTTTCCAGTTCGCCACATGGAGAGAGCCTTCGCTGCGGATCACCGGCCTGGTCGACCCGGCCGGATACATCCGTGACAGGGTCCGACAGGCATGGTAGGCCGCCTTGGGCTGAAGATCGTTCCGGATGATGCCGAAATGCGCTTCACGATCAAATTGCGCCCACTCAGTCGAGCGGAAGCTGTACCAGTAAACACGTTCTATGCCGCACGCAAACGCGATCAGCATCGTACGCGGCAGCAGTTCCGCCTGCACCGCCTCCGGGACGCCCTCGTTCCGTTGCGGCAGACTGCCGCAGACCGCGATCTTTCCCTTCAGATCACTGTTGAGGTGATAGACGCCCGCAATCGCCCCCCGGAACTCCCCGCGACGACCGTAAAGCACCGGTTCAAACCGATCCTCTTCCGCGAGATGTCCGCCGTCGAAAAACCGGAATCCGTCGAGAAACGCCACCGCGGGTCCCGCGGCATAAGGTGCTGCAAGTTCAAGACTTTCAAGTTTTTCCGGCGTCCCCGGCCGGGTCCAGAAGGTGTACCAGCTCAGATGAAGCGGCTTCATATACCGGTCGTTCACCTGTACTTTGCTGATCTTCCCCGTCTCCGAATCGCGGCGAAGATCGAAATAAAGCGGCAATCCGCCGGGAGACAGCAGCCGCCCGCCGTTGCGCAGATACGCCTTGAGCTCCGGAACGAATTCCGCCGGAAACGATTCCGTTGTCGGCAGAACCAGAAGGGTGTCCGGAGCGGCCTTCAGATTCTTCAACTCCTTCAGCGTGATGGAACGAACCGACTTCACCTCCGGCAGCAGGAGCTTCAGCTGAAATCCCGGCGTCTCGGTGTAGTAGAGATACTCGTCATCGGAAAAAGTCACACATTCAGTCGCTTCCGGCTTCATCTCCAGTGCGGCGAACAAACGCGGCAGCACTGCGGAGAGAAACGGCAGAGGCTCAACCGTGGAATAGCCCATCTCCGTGAACCAGACCGGTTTGTCTCCCACGCCATACCGTTCCATCAGCTCGTGCAGCGCGGCGAGATCGGTGGCAAGGCTCAGTTCGGGAGTCTCGCTCCAGCGGTACGGATGAATGCACATCACATCCATTGCCTCTGCCGCGCCCGCCCGAAACGACTCTTCGATGAAATCCAGCGGAATGCCCGCTGTGCCGCCGTAGGCGACCTTGATCTCCGGATTGAGTTCTTTGATCTTCCGGTAGGTGGGAATCAACAGCGACGCGTATTCCTTTCCGCTCGGTTTTCCCCGCCAGAATCCCGGCAGATTCTCTTCGTTCCAGATCTCCATTACGGGCATATCCGCGCCATAGCGTTTCACGACGACCTCGACATAGTTCAGGAATTCCGGCAGATGTTTCCAGGCGGGAGTCGCCCATTTCACGTCGTAGGCGATGATCGGCAGGATGCGGACGTTATGTTCACGCGCCATCGCCACGAGCGAGTCCATCCGCTCGAAATTCCAGACTCCCGGCGAACTCTCCATGGCATCCCAGTCGAGGTCGAAACGCACGGAGTCGATGCCGCCGGCCTTCATGAGTTTCAGCTCTTCGGCCGCCCGGTCATACTCCCATCGCTGCAGATGCGCGCAGACCCCGTAGGGTGACTCCGCCCCAAATCCCAGCACTCCGGCCGCAGCCGCCAACATCGTCGCAATTGTCTTTTTCATGTTCAAAGATCCAGAATTGTTCCATCGGCATACATGATTTTCGAATACTCCAACGCGGACTCCCGCAATTCTCCGCCCGACATCGCCTTCGCGTGGCCGTCCGCGAATCCAGAGGTGGAGCGTTCATTATGAACCAGCGCCTGGCACGAGGTCCCGCTCTCGAACGCGTCGTGCGGGCTGAACTGCGCAGTGGCACGCCCGTCCTTGAATCGCGTATCGATCATGAAAGCCGTGTCGGAAGGCTGTTTCATGCGATTCTGAAGCAGCAGATGAGTTTCCGGCGTGGTCAGCGTAAACCGCATGTCGCCGGCATCCTCCTTGATCGTATCGTATTTGGAGTCAGATGCGGCACGATATACGCCATACGTATACCAGCCATTCCAGGAGGTGGAATCGGCATCGTCGTTGACTGCAGTAGGACACTGTGTCACCTTGCGGTCGGAAAGATAATTGAAATCGGAAAACAATTTTGCCCAGGTGGAATTACCATATTGATTCGTTGCCAGGAAAACAAACGCTCCCTTGTTGGCGTCGGCATAAAACATCTGTGCCATCAGACATTGCTTCATATTGCTGAGACAGGCCGTCCCTTTCGCGCTCTCACGCGCCCGGTTCAGAGCGGGGAGCAGCATCCCGGCCAGAATCGCAATGATCGCTATCACAACCAGAAGTTCGATCAATGTAAATCCATTTCTTCTTCGTTTGTCCATCTGTTCCTCCTTGAAAAAACGCATGACCGTCCCTTTCCTGAATGGGTTAAACCTGAGACACCTCCGGAGAGATTCTGCGAACGCTGCCGCGCGGGATCAATAACGGCGGGACCCGGCAGATGCCGAAATCCCCACCTGCAAAAAAGCCGTCCACTCCGGCCGCAAGTTTCCTGGCGATTTCCCGCGCATCGAAAACCACAGTTGTCAGCGGGGGATCACACTTCTCCCCCGCCATCTCGCCCTGGCATCCGACGATGCTGATCTCATCAGGAATCCGTTTCCCCAGCACCTTGAAGCTCTCCATCACCGCCAGAGCGGAGTAGTCGCTCATCGCAAAGCAGGCGGTAAAATCGATCCGGTGAGACTGAAAATATCCCAGCAGAAAATCGCCACACGTGCTGCGGGAAGCCTCTCCGTGTCTGATGTTGCAGTCCACCAGCCGGGGCGTAATTCCGTACAGATGCAGGTAATCGCAAAAACCGTTGATTTTTTTTGTGCAGGTCAATCCTTTCGGTTCCGTAAGGAGCAGCGCAATTCTGCGATGACCGTTCTCGACGAGATGTTTCGCGGCCAGCATCCCCATGAGTTCCTCCTGCATATCCAGGATCGCGGCACCATGCAGCATGATGCCGCAATCAAAAAAGACCATTGGAATGCGCAGTCTGAAGAGAGAAAGCAGAATCTGCGGCTCCACCTCTTCCAGCCATAAAATCAGCAGATCGCAATGCCGCTGAGAAAATTTCCCGATCTCCCGTTCAAGCTGATCCGGAGCATAACGCTGTTCCGTGTAAACATAATTCCGCCGCAGGGAAAACTCATATTGCAACTCCTCGGAAATCCGGTTTGCATGTTCGCAGTTCCAGTCCACCCGGAAAAACAGAATTCTCCTCACCCGACCTCCTCCGCCGCAGGCAAACATGCCACGGCGCGGTTCGCTGCGCACCACCCGCTCCTTCGCCAGCCGCCGCAATACCAGGGTCAGCGTCTGGCGCGAACAGCGGCAGCTTTCGAGCAGAGACCGATAGGAGGGGAGCCTCTCCCCTTCACGGTAAAGCAGAAACTGATTCCGCAACTGTTCCGAAACAGCTGCAACCTCCGCATCGATCATTTTCGGCATATTCAGACCAACCTTCTATGGGGAACATCTTTCCTTCTGACAATATTATATTTATATTGCACAAATATTGCAAGTCTGTACAAAAAAAATACAACAACAAGATACAGAAGCGGGGAGCCGGCGCAACCTTCGGATCTTGCGCCCGGCCGGACCGGAGAATTTATCTGCAGAAAAATCAATTCCAATTTGCTTTTTCACCATAAACTCGCTATATTAAATGTCAGAAGGAAAACTAAATCGTTTTATGCGCCATCAAATCGAACGATGAGGATAAAGCAATGAAGATCACCGGAACGTTTCTCGACGAAATCAGCTACGACATTCCCCACCAGAACTGGGGCCGGGAAGAGTGGGACCGCGACTTCGCATCGATGAAGTCCATCGGCATCGATACCGTCATCCTGATTCGCTGCGGCTTACGCCGCTTTCTCTCCTATCCATCGGAGTATCTGATCGAAAATGAAGGGTGCTACCGTCCTCCGGTCGATCTGGTGGACCTCTTTCTCGATCTTGCCGAAAAGTACGGCATGACCTTTTATTTCGGCCTCTACGACTCGGGAAAGTACTGGATCAACCGAGAATTCGAACGCGAAATGGCCATCGGCCGCATCATCGCCGAAGAGGCATGGGGGCGGTACGGCCACCGCAAGGCATTCGGCGGCTGGTATCTGAATTTAGAAGTGAGCCGTTCCTCCGCCGGAATCATCGACCTTTATGCCGAAACCGGGAACTTCGTCAAAAAAATCTCCTGCGGCCTCCCGACCATGATCTCCCCGTTCATCGACGGAATCAAGGCGGTCGACACCGTCGGCACCAAAGACAACTCCATCGGCGTCGAACAGCATGAAAAAGAGTGGGACAAGATCCTCAAAGGGATCCACGGCGCGGTCGACATCGTCGCGTTCCAGGACGGCCACTGCGACTTCCACGAACTCGCCGACTATCTGCGGATCAACAAAAAGCTCACCGACCGCTACGGCATGACCAGCTGGACCAACTGCGAAACCTTCGACCGCGACATGCCGATCCGCTTCCTGCCGATCAAATGGGAGAAGATGCTCCTGAAACTTGAAGCCGCCAAAGCCGCCGGCATCGAAAAGGCGATCACGTTTGAATTCTCTCACTTCATGAGCCCGAACTCCTGCTACCGCGCCGCGGGACACCTTTTCAACCGCTACTGCGAGCATTTTGGAATCACCGGGAGATGACTCCCGGTCACAGGCTCTGACCGCAGTCGACGCAGAGGATCTGCCCGGTGATCGAATCGTTCCGGCAGAGGAAGAGCACGGCGGAAGTGAGATCGTCGAGTTCGACCTTGCGCCGCAGCGGCAGCGTCGGAATCGTCTTGGCCATTTTCCCGTCGGGAAGCCACGGCGGCGGCAAAACCGGCCCCGGGGCAACCGCGTTCACGCGCAGATTCCGGGGGCCGAGTTCGCGCGCAAGTTCGAGCGTCGCGTCGGCCAGCGCCCGGCGCGACAGCGCATACGCGCCGCCGTGCGCGGAGCGGTGCGTCACTTCCTGATCGAGCAGATTCACGATCGCCCCGCCCTCCGGCAGCTCCTGCGCCGCAAACGCGCGCATGAGCGCGAGCGGACTCCAGAAATTCACCTCGAACTGCTCCCGGTCGTGCGCTTCGTTTCCGGAAACGAGTTCGTCCGTCTCGAACATCGAGGCGTTGTTGACGAGAATGTCGACCTGACCGCATTCAGCGAAGAGTTTCGCCGCCGCCCCCGGAACCGCGAAGTCGGCCATGAGGATCCGGCACCGTTCGGGACGCGGCAGCGAAGCGGCAAGCTCGGCGGCCTCCTCCCGCGAATGGCGGACATGCAGAATGACATCCGCCTCTTCCGCCGCAAATGCGCGCACAATATTTGCTCCGACCCGTCGCGCGCCGCCGGTGACGAGGACGGTTTTTCCATCAATTCTCATGATTTTTTCCTGTTCCGCTTTTGAAAATCCGTTTGAGGCATATTATATTCCCAGTAGGGAAAAGTTTCAACCCAGACAAGAAAGGTTGTCCGATGAAAAAGCATTTTACACTGACCGAAATCCTGGTCGTGGTCTTCCTGATCGGGGTCCTGACGGCCATCGGCTTCGGGATGTACAGCTACGCGATGAACTCCGCCAAGGAGAGCGGAACGCGGGCGCTCCTCACCCGCCTCGAAGCCGCTCTCGAAACCTGCAACACCAAATTCGGATACCTTCCTCCGACAAGATCGAGCGGCAGCAATGCGGCCTTCAAGGAGATCCGCATTGAAATCGATGACGACGGAATGGTCACCTCACTTTGTTTCGATGAAAACGAAGAGGTCTCAGACGACTACCTGAAGGAGTTCCTGCGAACCGTCGATGCGGAGAACCTGAAGAAAAACCTCCAGCAGGAAGGTTCCAATGATTATTACGTTCTGATCGACGGCTGGGGCAACAAAATCTACTACGCCTATCCCGGAAAATTCAACAAGACCGGTTACGATCTCTACTCCGCCGGAGCCGACGGCAGAATGGGAAGTTCCGCTACGGGAGCAGCCACGGCTTCAGCACTCGGCGGGGCGTCCATCACCGACTTCAAAGATTCGTCGACCAACGAGGTGCTCTGCGACGACATCTTCAACTTCTGACAGTTTCAAGCCATCACGCCGCTCCGGATGAATTTACGGGGCGGCGTTTTTCGTTTTGCAGAGCAGGATTCCGCCGCCCGTGACGAAGCAGAAAGCGACATCGCCGAGAAACGGAAAAGCGGCAAGCCCCAGCGCCAGACCGTGAATGAGCAGAATCACGCTCTCGAAGAGCGCACCCCACGCGAGCAGCGGGAGCATTGAAGCGTATTTCCGCGGATTGAGCGCACAGCACAGATAGAGGAAGCCGATGATGCTCCACCCGCCCGTCGCCATGCGGAAGTGGTAGCGGATCATCGGGTCGTCGGTGGCACAGCTCTTGCCCATCCCCTGAAGAATGAACTCCATCCACTCCCAGGGGAGGAGCGTCCCGATGATCGAGACGCCCCACCCGAACGCCGCCGCCCACACCAGCAGCCGGCAGATCTGTGATTTCGCAGCACTCATTCCCGCCTCCGTGAATGTTCCACACGCGATGAGACAATATAGCTTTCTCTGCGGGAATCAAAACCACCGGCTAAGCCGGTGGTATGCACCACGCCTTCAAGGCGATATTGCCGGCAGCCCGACACGGGCTC
>NZ_CALXSK010000009.1 GCF_944391105.1 uncultured Victivallis sp. | reverse complement strand
GTCCCAGAGTTAAGATGAACCTTCTGCCTCTTTTTTCATCCCGCCGAATTAAAAACTTTTGAAATTACCTCATAAAATAAAAAAAGAATATCGAAAACATTAAAAAAATGCGCACAAAGGAAACGATATTCTACTCCTCGATTCAGCCCTGTGCCCCCTTTGACCTGGAGATGCTCTCGGAAGTAAAACCCGGCCGCGGAGGGCTTGCCCCGTTCGACATTGAATTGGCCGGGATCACCCATTGTGGAGAAAAGTTTCTCATCAATTTCAACTCATGCCGGGTGTGCGCGTTCATCCTGACCATCGGAGGCCGGGGATACTGCCGATGCAGCCAGAAGCTGGAAACTCTGACAGACGGAGACCTGCTGATTCTCCGCCCCGGAATGGAAGCGTGTTATTACACGGACAAGAGCCATTTATGGCAGCTTGCCTGGTTCAATTTTCTCGGTGCGCTGCCCGAAGCGCTCCTGAACAGTTACGGATTGAACGGACACTGGTACCTGCCAGGCGTTCACCTGGAGGAGGAGTTCCGGCAGGGGCTGAAACTCTTGAAGAACGAACGGGAAAACACTCTTTTGAAGATGTCTCATTACCTGCTTTCCCTGGTTCAGAGGATCTCGGAAAAGCGCAACAGCCTGTCCTTGAATCCTGAAAGTCGTGCGGCGCTGGCAATCCGAAAATACATCGACACCTGTTTCAACCGCAGAATCACCGTCCATGATCTGGCAGATCTGGTCGGCCGTTCCAAGTCCCAGGTGATCCGGATCTTCCAGAAGAACTTCGGAATGACTCCCTATCAATATCTGTTGGAACGCCGCCTTCGGACAGCGGAAAATTATCTGCTCAGCTCTCAGAAAAACATCAAGGAAATCGCCTATGAAATGGGTTTTCACGACGAATTTCATTTCTCGGCGATGTTCCGAAAACGGAACGGGCTCTCTCCCAGCGCCTTCCGTCAGGCGGGGAGAGGCCTTTCCAAACCGGAAAATCATTGAAAACGATATGCTGTCAGCTTCTTCTGCGGCAGCTCCAGATGGTAAACCCTTCGCTCTTTTCCGGGGGCGCGTTTCGGCCGAAGAGCAGTGTGATAACGAATCCGCCGGCAAGAAAGGTCAACTGTCCCATAATTCCAACCCACGAAAACCCGAGCCCTGCCTCGCAGCCGACACAGAGCCGCCAGAACCAGAACAGCAGCTGGCACGAAAATCCCGCAATTCCGAGTCCACCGTAAAGGAAAAATTTTCGCCATCCGGATTTCCGGAGGAGCCAGGCCGCCGCCAACGCGGTTGCGGTCAGTATCAGACCTGCCGCAAGCTGCGGCATCAGCTCCTGACGATTCTCCACGAGGCCGGACAGAGCCGCAGTATACCAGTAGATCCCCCCCATATTCATTCCCCAGCACAGAAAACAGAACGGCCACGCAATCCCCGGGGAAGCCTTCCGGGTGAGAACAGCCAGAAGAAAAACGGGCAGAATGACGACGGAAAACGCGTCAAATACAACCTGCACCTCCACCACGGACTGCCTGAACCGTTCCGAAAAGACGGCGATCAAAGAAGCCAGCAGTGCGGTAAAAATCCCGACACAGACCGTGCACAGCCGCGAGACGGCAACCTGACCGGCTTCATCAAGTTCCGGCCGGAACAAGCGCAGGTGAAACTCCTTGAGGTAAATCGTCGACATGCTGTTCAACCCGGCGTTGATCGTCGACATGGCCGCGGCCAGCATCGCGGAGATCATCAACCCGAAGAACGGGGACGGCACTTTGGACGACATGAAAATGAAAAAGGCCGTGTCCCCATTCTGTATCCCGGGATCAGGATGCTGATAATAATAGGAGACAATTCCCAGACCGATGAACCACAAAATCAAAGTGAAAGGGATCGACAGCACCGGATTGAGAAAAATCGATTTTCTGGCAGCTTCGTAACTCCTGTTGCAAAGCAGTGTCTGAACCGACATCTGGTCGGCACAACAGGAAAACATCGGCCCGACAATGGCATTGAACAGCAGAATCCAGAAACAGAGGCGGTTTGACACATCAAATTCATAAAAGGACGACTCCTGAAAGAGGGAAAGTCCGTGTCCCTGCTCCAGCGCACAGCGAATTGCAGTAAAGAATCCTCCGTCGATGTTCCAGCACAGAACGACGATCGCGGCTCCCAGTCCGCAAACCAGCACCACAAACTGAATCACATCGGTCCAGATGACGGCTTTGCGTCCGCCGAGAAACGTGTAGAAAATGCCGACAAAACTGGTGAGCAGGATCGACAGAACCGGATGCCAGCCGCAGGCCCCTTCAAAAATCTTTGATGTGGCAAACAGTACCATGGCCAGATACAGCAGCCTGGACCAGCCGTAGATCATTGCCACCACTGTTCGGACGTTCTTGTTGTACCGATGTTCCAGATACGCAAAGGGAGTGAACGATTTCAATATAAAATAGAAGCGTATGAAGATGAAAAACGATAGAATGGTGAACAGCGGCGCCAGCAGAGAAAAAATCCACAGCGAAAGTCCGTGATTGAAAATTTCCCCCGGCACCATCACGATCGAATAGGTGCTGAACAGCCCCATGACAAATCCGATTCCGACAGCCCACCAGGGAAGCGTCCTGCCGCCAAGGAGATACTCTTCCGTACTTTCCGGCTTACGGGAGAACCAGATACCAGCTCCCAGCATGGAAACCATGTAGACAACGACAACAGCATAATCGACCACCCGATTCATCATGAATCATCCCCCCTGTTAAATGACGCTATCAATATTATACAGGAGAAAGAAAGGTTCCGGAATGCAAAAAAGGAGAACATTTCCAAAAAGCATTTAAAAAACACGCAAATCCCCATATTCCGGAAATTCCCCGGAAGCCATCGTTCGCCATCTTCAGCCCGGCTCCACGCCGGAGGCAGCAGGGCTGAACCGATTTCTGCACACAACCTTGTCGTGCACTGTGCGGTTGAACAGAGGGGGATTCCGGAACGAACTCTCCACTCTCCGTCCGCGAAGATCGAACGGGACATACGCGCGCTCTGATTCCGGCAATTTTTCCGAAACGGCACTTGTCATACCCCGAAACCGGTGATATACTATTTCGCGGATGAACCGCATCAACCATCATCAGAGGAACATCATGTACGAGTATGCCGTTTCCGTCAGTGCGGAGCGAATCCGGATTCCGGAGTGGCGCAAGGCGCTTGCCGCAAGCAAGTTTCAACGCATCGAGCTCTCCTGCGGGAATGATATGACCCCCCATGAGGCGGAAGAGCTCACCGGCTTCTGCCGGAACGACAAACTTCTCGGGGGAATCACCTTCGCCTCGATCCACCTCCCCTTCTGGCCGTTCGAACACTTTCCGTTCCCGGCGGGCGAGCGGGAGCGCGAAGAAATCGCGGCGCATCTCTCGGAATTCATCCGGATCACCGCTCCGCTCAAGGCGCGGAACTACACGTTCCACGCGAGCATCGAGCCGAACGCGCCGGAGACGCGTGGCGAACTCCTCCGGAAAACCCGGTCGGTCGTTGCGGCGCTTGGCCGCACCGCCGGTGAAATCGGCGCATCGCTGAACGTTGAACTGCTGCCGCGCACCTGCATCGGCAATACGCCCGAAGAGATGCTCGCATTGACGGACGACATGCCGGAATCGGTCGGAATCTGTTTCGACGTGAATCACTTGACCTATCCGGGAAGTATGGAGCGTGTCCCCGAATTCATCGACCGCCTGCGAGACCGAATCCAGGCATTTCACCTCTCCGACTACGACGGGGTCGACGAGGCGCACTGGCTGCCGGGACTCGGGCTCCTGAACTGGCCGGAGGTCATGGCGGCGATCCGCCGGGTTCCGGGAAAACCGCTGCTGATCTTCGAAACGGCAGTATTGAAACCGCTTTCAGGTCGGCCGCGCGAGATCACCCCCGCGCAGAACTTCCGCAATCTCGAACATGCGGCGTTTTACCTCGAAAACTGTTCCGAGCTGGAATCCCGCGTCGCTGAACTGCGGATTCCATAACGGGAACGCTTCAGACGACGGCCGTCAAACCGGCCGCCGTGAAAATTTCCTCAGCTGTTTTCACTTCGGCGGCGGTCGGTTCCGGAATTCCCGCCAGCGGATCTTCGACCCCGAGCTGCCGCCATTTGAATTCCGCCATACGATGGAACGGCAGCAGTTCGACGCGCTCCACACAGCGGAACCGGGCGAGAAAAGCGGCAAGCTCCTGAAGTTGAGACAATTCAAGCGTGTATCCCGGAACCAGAACATGCCGAATCCAGACCGGCTTACCTTTCGCTTCGCAATCGTCCAGCGTCGCAAGCGCATTCGAATTGTCCGCCCCCGTAAGCCTCCGGCAGAGTTCCGGATCGAACGCCTTGATGTCGAGCAGCAGCAGATCGGCCGCCTCGATCACGCTCCGCGAGTGTGACAACGCATACGCGCCCGAGGTGTCGAGCGCGGTGTGGAAACCCGCCGCCCGGCAGCGCGTCAGGAGTTCGCGCGCGAACTCCGGCTGCGCGAGCGGCTCCCCGCCCGAAAGCGTCACGCCGCCGGAGCGGATGAAGTTCCGGCACGACTCAATCTGCCGCATCAGCTCCGAAACCGTGACCTCACGCCCGCCGCCAAACGGCTGCGTATCGGGGTTGTGGCAGTAGCGGCAGCGCAGCGGACACCCCTGCAGAAACACGACGAACCGCACTCCCGGACCATCGAGTGTGCCGAAGCTCTCGAGCGAATGGATTCTGCCGCAGATCTCCTGCACGATCCCTCCTCAGAACCGGTTGTGGAACGTACGGTTCACCACGTCGAGCTGCTGCTCTCGGGTCAGCCGGATGAAGTTCACGGCGTAGCCGGAAACCCGGATCGTGAGCTGCGGATACTTCTCCGGATGATCCATCGCGTCGAGCAGCATTTCGCGGTGCAACACGTTCACGTTCAAATGGTGCCCGCGCTCGGCGAAATAACCGTCGAGCAGCGTAATCAGATTCTCACGCTTCTCCTCCGGAGTTTTCCCGAGCGAACCCGGCACGATCGAAAACGTGTTGCTGATTCCGTCCTCGGCATAGTCGTAGGGAAGTTTCGCAACCGACTTCAAAGAGGCGACCGCTCCGTTCACATCGCGCCCGTGCATCGGATTCGCGCCCGGCGCGAACGGCTCGCCCGACTTGCGGCCGTCCGGAGTCGAAGCGGTTTTCTTGCCGTACATCACATTGCTCGTGATCGTCAGGATCGACATGGTCGGCTTCGAGTTCCGGTAGGTCTTGTGGCGTGCGAGCTTCCGCTGGAACGACTTGACGATCCCGACCGCAATCGAGTCCACCCGGTCGTCATTGTTGCCGAACTTCGGGAAATCCCCCTCGGTGATGAACTCGCTGACCAGCCCGGCCTCATTCATGATCGGTTTCACTTTCGCGTATTTGATTGCCGACAAGCTGTCGGCCAGGACCGAGAGCCCTGCGATGCCTCCGGCCATGGTACGGACGATCTCCTCGTCGTGCAGCGCCATTTCGATCCGCTCGTAGCAGTATTTATCGTGCATGTAGTGGATGATGTTCAGCGTGTCGATGTAGAGTTTCGCGAGCCAGTCGGTGATCTCCTCGAAGTTCCGCATGACCTCGTTGTAGTCGAGGTACTCGCAGTTCCCGAGGAACGGGATCGCCGGTCCGATCTGTTCGTTGTTGCACTTCACGTCGCGTCCGCCGTTGATCGCGTAAAGCAGAGCCTTGGCCAGGTTGCAGCGGGCGCCGAAGAACTGCATCTGCTTGCCGATCCGCATCGCCGAAACGCAGCACGCGATGCCGTAGTCGTCGCCGAATTTGACCCGCATGAGGTCGTCATTCTCATACTGAATCGACGAAGTCTGGATCGAAATGTCCGCGCAGAACCGTTTGAAGTTCTCCGGCAGACGCGCACTCCAAAGCACCGTGAGGTTCGGCTCCGGCGCCGGGCCGAGATTCACGAGCGTGTGCAGAAAACGGTAACTCATCTTCGTCACCATGTGCCGCCCGTCGAGCGACATCCCGCCGACCGACTCGGTCACCCAGGTCGGATCGCCGCTGAAGAGCTCGTCGTAGGCGGGCGTGCGCAGAAACCGCACGATCCGCAGCTTCATGATGAAGTGATCGACGAACTCCTGAATCTCAGACTCCGTATATTTTCCGCTCGCGAGATCGCGTTCGGCGTAGCAGTCGAGGAACGTCGAGATCCGCCCGATCGACATCGCCGCGCCGTTCTGCTCCTTGACTGCCGCGAGGTAGGCGAAATAGAGCCACTGAATCGCCTCCTTCGTGTCCTGCGCCGGGCGGGAGATGTCGAAGCCGTATTTCTGTGCCATCTCCTTGAGTTCCCCCAGGGATTTGATCTGCTCGGCGACCTCCTCGCGTCTGCGGATCAGATCGGAATCCATCACATCGAAGACCATCTCGCGTTTTGCGCGCTTCTTCTCCTCGATGAGGAAGTCCACGCCGTAGAGCGGCACCCGGCGGTAGTCGCCGATGATGCGGCCGCGCCCGTAGGAGTCGGGCAGTCCAGTAATCACGCCCGCATGGCGAACCCGTTTCATCTCGTCGGTGTAGACGTCGAAGACGCCGTCGTTGTGGGTCTTGCGGTAGCGGAACACATGTTCGACCGTCGGATCCATCTTCCGCCCGTAGGCTTCGAGTTCGGTATGGATGAGCCGGATGCCGCCGAACGGCATGATCGCGCGTTTGAGCGGTTCATCGGTCTGGAGCCCGACGATGGTTTCGAGCTCCCGGTCGATGTACCCGGCCTCGTGCGATGTGATCGTTGAAATCGTCTTTTCGTCGATGTCGTAAACGCCGTTGCGTTCACGCTCCAGCTTCATCCGCTCCGAGAGCTCCTCCCAGAGCCGCAGCGTCCGCGCGGTCGGCGGCGCAAGAAATTCGCGATCGCCATCGTAAGGCGTGTAGTTGAGCTGAATAAAATCCCTGACGTTCACTTCCGTGCGCCAGGCGCCGTCATTGAAATCCATAATCGAAACATCCTTTTTTAAAAATGAGAAAGGTTATCAAATTAATATAGCGCACCCTCTCTTCTTTTTCAATGCGTCAAACCGCATTTCCTCCGGATTCTCCTTGCGAAGATGGATGCGTCGAACAGACAGACAAGCAAGTAGACGCCCGGCATGACCGTCAGCGCCACAGCGAGCGGCGCGACTGTGAGCAAAGCGGAACCCCAGACCGTCCCGGACTCCGCAAGCGCCTCATACGCGAAAAAAAGTGCGGCAGCTCCCGCGGCCGCCGGAAGATACCGCCCCAGCGGCGTCAGTTCCGACCGTCCGAAGCAGCAAAGCAACAGCGTCATCCCGCAGGCGGGCAGGACAGTCAGCGCAAGCAGTACCGCCCCGTACCAGTGCGCCGCGAGCTCATAGGGCGGCAGGCCAAAAAACAGTGCGGCAAACGCCGCGGCGACCGGCGTCACAACCGGTTTTCTCCTGAATGATCGTTTCATGATCGTCTCCTTTCTCACGGGTTTCGGTTCCTGCCGCATATCAGCAAAAGGCGTGCCGATTCTCGAAAAATTTACACAACCGATTTTATACAAACATCTTACAATCGCAGAACGGAAATCATATCGGCAAAATCGCCAAACATTTCATGCACAGCACTTGACATTTCATGTACAGAAATTATAGTAAATCCCGAAACGGGAGGCGGGCATGAAACTATTCACGGAGCAGGAGGCGCCGCTGCTGCGGGCGCTCGGAAAACTCAACTACACGAACCCCTTCACGCCGGAACGGCTGGAGCTCGAAGAGATCATTCTCGGCCGCCCCCCCGCCCCCGAGCGGCGCGTATGGAACATGCACGACGGCGCACGCGGCACCCGCGAGGACGTCACGGAACTTGCGGAACTTGCAAAACACTGGGCGAACGAACTGCGCCGCCGCACGGAACTGCCCGGCGTGAAACTCGACGGAACCGCGCTCGACGTGGCGGAACCGGTCGTCATCTACCATTTGTTCGAAAAACATCGCGCCGCAATGACCGCGCAGATGCTCAACTCCCCGGACGAAACCCGTTTCCCATGTTACGATGAGTTCGCGGCGGACTTCGACTACTTCCTGAACCGTCCCGGCCGGCGTCTCCAATGCAGTTACGAGCCGGAACGGACATTCGCGATCTACTTTCAGATCCACCGGGCGTTCCACCACATCTTCGACTTTCTGATCGGGGGAACGCTCGCGGCGGGGAAACTGCGCGCGGAAGTGTGGCAGTCGCTCTTCACGGTGGACATCTACCGCTACCACCGCGCACTCTACAACCGGATGCAGGAGATCAACACGCTCATCACGGGAGAGTCGGGAACCGGCAAGGAGCTCGTTGCGCGCGCAATCGCACTCTCGCAGTACATTCCGTTCGATGCGCGCAGTCGCCGCTTCCGCACCGCCTATCCGGGCTGTTTCCGGCCCGTGCACCTCTCAGCGCTGCCGCAGACGATGCTCGAATCGGAACTCTTCGGCCACCGCAAGGGAGCCTACACCGGGGCGCTTTCGGACCGGGTCGGCTACCTTGAAGCATGCGATCCTTCCGACGCGGTCCTGCTCGATGAGATCGGTGAAATCAACGCCGAAGTGCAGGTCAAACTTCTGCGCGTGCTCCAGACCCGCCGTTTCCAGCGGCTCGGCGACAACGCCGAACGCGAGTTCTCCGGGAAGATCATCGCCGCCACGAACCGTGATCTCGCCCGTGCGTGCCGCGAAGGGAAGTTCCGGAACGACCTCTATTACCGGCTCTGCAGCGACACGATCGAAACCGTTCCGCTGCGCGACCTCACCGGCGGCTCTCCGGCCGAACTCGAAAAATTCGTCGACATCCTCGCCGGGCGGCTGCTCGGCGAAGAGGAGTCGAAACGGTTTCTCCCGGAAGCGATGGAGTGGATCATCCGCCACCTCGGCGCGGAGTATCCGTGGCCGGGCAACGTGCGCGAGCTCGAACAGTGCGTCCGCAATCTCGTCATCCGCGGCAGCTACACCCCCGCGCCCCCCGCGGAACCGGCGGAAAACGCGGAACGCCCGGAGCTCGAACGGCTTCTCTCCCGCTGCACGTTGAGCGCGGACGAGCTTCTGCGCACCTATGTGGGCCTCGTCCGCCGCCGCGCCGGAAGCTGCGTCAAGGCGGCCGAACAGCTCAAGCTCGACCGCCGGACCGTCGCGAAATACCTCCCGCCGGAACCGTAAAACCGCTTCAGAAATCGAAACTCTGCGCAGCGGCCTTCACCGCCTCGAGCCGTTCGCCGAACGATTTGGCCGGGCCCCAGAACTCGATCAGGCACACCTCGCGGTCACCTGGAATGAAACAGCAGGAGTTCTGTGGGTACATCAGGCAGAGCCAGTAGCCGTCGGAGCTGCGCTTCGCCTCGAACATCACGGCTTCCGTGCCGTCCGGAAGCATGACGGCCTCCTCCTTGAGATCCGTAAAACGGTTCACGTCCGAAAGCGAACGGCGCGCAAGCATCCGCCAGAAGTCGAGGTCCGCCCCCTCCAGCCCCGGCCGCCGGGTCAACCGCAGCACACAATCGTCCGCACTCACGGCCCAGAGCTGCCGGAAATCATCCTTGCGCGTAGATGCCAGTACGGCAAAACCGTCCGGAATCTCAAGTCCAAACGGCAGTTCCGCACAGCCGTTCGGCCGTGGCAGCCCGCTCCCTCCATCCCCGAGTTCGCCCATCCACGGGACCGGCAGCTGAGGCACGAACACGATCGGTTGCGTCTGGTTCAGGCGCAAGGTCAGCGTCACATAATCGATCCGGTTGTTCAGGCCCGCGAGCTGTGCTTCGTACCGCTCGATGTCAGTCACGACCCGGTTCAGCTCCTGCTCGACTTTCAGCGCATCCTCGACTTTCTCCGCCTTTTCGAGCAGCGCCAGAAGCCGGGTGCGCATCTTCCGGAGATTCTCAAGCCGGATCTCCACATCGACGACCTGCGCGGTCACGTCGGAGCCGACAATGCTGCGGCTGTTGACCGAACCGCACGCTTCAATCTTTGAAAGCAGTTCCTCGGCCTTCGCGACCGGAATGCGCAGCACGCCGCCATGGTCGTTCGACTCCTGCACATAACCGCCGGACTCCTTGACCATCGCTTCGATCTTCCGCAACGTTCCGGCGAGGTCGTCCACGCTCATCGCGAGCGTCACGGTGTAACTCACTTTCCGCCCCGGCTGAGCCTCGAAACGTTTGGCGGCAACTCCGCGAGCCGCTTTGGCAGCGGGAACAACGTTCAGGTGGTCCACCATCACTGCCGCCGGAGCGGGGATAGCCGCTTCCGCAACCGCCATATCCTGATTCAGAGTATTCGTTCCGGCACACCCGGCAAAGCAGAACGGCAGAAGCAACGAAGAAAAAAGCAAAGTCGATTTCATCATAAAATTCCCTCCGTGATCGAATGGATGCACTGAGGGAATCTATCACGTTTTCCGGAAAATGCAAACCGTTTTCCGCGCTCAGTGGTCACGCCGTGCGAGAACGAGCGCAGTCCGGCACGGCAGATAGAGTCTGAGCTGTGAATCGACCGGGAAATGCTCCTCCCCCGGCGTCCGCAGCGCGAACCCGCCGAACTCCGCCGCATCGGAGTCGAGCACCGTCCGGTAGACCCCGTCCCGAACCTCGAATCCATAGTCGAAGCAGGAGTTCTCCGGATGGAAGTTGAAACAGAAATAAAGATCATCGCGCTCAAACACCACGATCTTCGCCGATTCATCAAGCCGGACCAGCTGCGGCACGCACGCGGAAAAATCCGGGTGCTCCGTCACGAGCTTCAACATCGCCCGGTCGAAGTCGGCGAGGAAATGGAAGCGCAGTTTCGGATCGTCCGCAAGCGACCACTGCCGCCGCGCGTGCATCATCGACCAGTGGTTCCCCTCGCGCGGGAAATCGATCCACTCCGGATGACCGAACTCGTTGCCCATGAAGTTCAAATATCCGTGTCCGGCCGTTCCGAGCGTCGCGAGGCGCATCATTTTGTGCAGCGCGACCGCGCGGTCGATCTCAAGATTCTGAGAGCCGACGTGCATCGCGTCGTACATCGCCGCGTCCGCAAGGCGGAAGATTGCACTCTTGCCGCCGACAATCGCCTGGTCGTGACACTCCGCATAGCTGACCGACTTCTCGTCGCGGCGGCGGTTGCACAGTTCGTGGTACATCCAGCCGACCGGCCACGCCTCGTCCGGGATGTCGAAGAGCTTGAACCACATGTCCGTCACCCCCATCGCCATGCGGTAGTCGAAACCGATCCCGCCGGGCTGATTCTGCGAGGCGGCCAGCCCCGGCATGCCGCTCACATCCTCCGCGACGGTCATCGCGTCCGGACGCACCGCGTGGATCACCCGGTTTGCGAGCCCGAGATAGCAGACAGCATCCTCATCGACCTCCGGGCCAAAGTAGTCCGCATACGACGTGAACGCCTTGCCGAGACCGTGATGCAGGTACATCATGCTCGTCACCCCGTCAAACCGGAAACCGTCGATGTGAAACTCATCGAGATAATAGCGGCAGTTCGACAGCAGGAAGTGCAGCACCTCCGGCTTCGCGTAATCGAACAGCAGCGAATCCCACGCCGAATGCTCTCCTCGCGCACCCTCATGAAAAAATGCAGTCCGTGTCCCGTCATAACGTCCGAGCCCCTCGACCTCGTTCCGGGTCGCATGCGAATGCACCAGGTCGATGATAATCCGCAATCCGAGTCCGTGGGCGGCGTCGACCAGCTCCTTGAACTCGTCCGGCGTCCCGAAACGGCTCGCCACGGCGAAAAAGTTCGCAACGTGATAGCCGAAACTTCCGTAGTACGGATGCCCCATGATCGCCATGAGCTGAACCGTGTTGTAGCCCGCCGCCGCAATGCGCGGAAGCGTCTTTGTGCGGAACTCCGCAAAGCTGCCGACCTTCGGCTCCTCCTGCGCCATACCGACATGCGACTCGTAAATGAGCGGCATCGCCGGAGGCGGCGGAACCGGATTGCGAAACGCATAAGGCCGCTCCGGAGCATAGACCTGCGCCGAAAAGAGATTCGTCACCGGATCCTGCACCACACAGCGCGCATAAGCGGGCACGCGGTCGCCTGACCCGCCGTTCCACTCCATCTTCAGAAGATAGTGGTCGCCGTGATGCAGCGCGCCGGCCGGGAGTTTCAGCTCCCAGCATCCATGCTCCAGAGGCTTCATCTCGAATTCGGAGCGCTCCTCCCAGTTGTTGAAGTCGCCGCGCACGGCAATCCGCACCGCATTCGGCGCCCACTCGCGGAATACCCACCCGGATCCCGTCCGGTGCAGCCCGAAATACTCGTGCCCGGAGGCGAAATCGGCCAGACTCCCCTCTCCTCCGGTCAGACGTCGCGCCATGTGCTCCATGCGTCGGCTCCGCTCCTCCAGCGCGCCCCGGTACGGCGCAAGATACGGATCGGCCGCCAGCGGAACGGGCGCGTTGCTCAATCGGACGAAACCGTTGTTCATCACATGAACTCCTTCCGTTCCTCAGTGCTGAACCAGCGGACGCGCCAGCATGTTCTCGTAGATCCGGATGTACTCCTGAGCGGTCACATCGTGATTGAAGCGAAGTTTCGACTCGCGCATCACGCGGGAGATCTCCCGCTCCTTGACCTCCGCGGGCAACGCCCAGAAGCGCATCGCCTCGTCCATCGCCCACATGAGTCCGCCGTCATCATAAGTTTCGAACGGGAAACCATTTCCGGTGTGCTGTTCGACATTCATGCGTTCAACCGTGTCATGCAGCCCGCCCGTATCATGGACGACCGGCAGGCTCCCGAAGTACTGACTGGTCATCTGCGGCAGCCCGCACGGCTCGAAGAGCGACGGCATCAGAATGAAATCACTCGCCGCGAACGCCAGATGCGAAAGTCCCTCGTCGAAATCGCAGACCAGCACCCGGTCGTAGAAGTCATGCTGCGCAACGATGTTCCGGAAAATCGGCTGATAACTGCCGTTCGCGACCACCGCAATCTGCAACCCCTGATCCCAGTATTTGTGGACCACCTGATAGAGAATATCCGTCAACAGCGAGCACCCTTTCTGCATCGGATCCAGACGCGACGGCCAGAAGAAGAGCGGCGCATTCTGATCGACCCGAAGCCCCGTGCGCGACTGAAACGCGATTTTATTGACCTGTTTGGCTTTCACATGCGTCTCGGCGTCGTACTTCATCTCGATGTAGGGATCGCTCTCGGGAGTGCTGTTTTCGTCCGGCGAATTCAGAATGCCCGAGGCGCAGCCAGCATGATACTTGTTGGCCATCTCGGTGCGGATGTTCGCCGGGACGAACGAATGCCGCCCCTCCACAACCTCTTTCAGAAAAGTCGGACTGACCGTATTGATGAAGTGTGCCGCGAAAATCCCCGAAGCGAGCATGTCAACCGGGTTGTTGGAACGACTCTCTTCATAGTTGTACGGAGGACGTTCGTAGTAGAGATTCTGCCAGAAAGGAGCCGCGTCGATGCCGCGATCCTCGATCTGTGCGAGCGTCGCCTTGTAAGTGTGAATGTTATGCACGGTGAAAAGGCACGGAATCCCCATGCGGCGGGCCGCCGCCGGAATCAGCCCGGTCATCCAGTCGTTGCAGTGAATCAGATCCGGCTTCACCTCGGGAATGATATTGTTGATCACTTCCCGCTGAAACGCCATCGCCTGCAGAAAACTGTCCTGCGAATAACTGCTGTACACCGAATCACGGTAGTAGAAGATCCGGTCCTCCGCAAGGTGGATCCGGCTGTTGTGCAAGTGGCTCATGTAGACACGCAATTCATCGCTGATGAGCTTGCCCACATCCACATGGAACATCTTCCGGTAATGCGGCAGCGCAACGTGAACGTCGGCTCCCTGACGGTACAACGCTCCGACCAGAGACGCCGAAACATCCGCGAGACCGCCCGCCTTCGCATGCAGGGTGTTGGCCATGTTGCCCATCCCTTCCGGAAGATAGGTGATCTCCGGCGTCACGACCAGAATGGTCGGCGATGCTTGAAACGCTCTTCTCATATCTATCGGTCTCCTCTTCTGAAACAGGTCAACGCGGGGAGGAAGGAGACAAACTCCGACCTCCCCGAACGTACGTTCTCGTTAACTTACCGCGGCCAGCACATGAAGCCCGGGACGCTGTTGTCCCAGTCGTGTCCCGCCGCTTTGATCCGGGCGGTCAGCCCGAAGCGTCCGGATGCCTGGCAGACGATTTCGCAGGAGAACCGGTAGTTGTTGTCCGGAAGCTCCTCAACCATCTCCATTTTCTCGACGCCGCTTTCCACAATTTCGTTGTGAACGTTGACCGTTCCGTAGTAGGCCTCGATCTCGACCTCATCCGGCCGCAATCCCGCGAGGTAGACATGCGTGGAAACCTTGAAGGTATCGCCGACGTGCATATCCGAGAGATTCCCCTCGACCGTCGGACGCTCGATGTAAAGTTTGCCGCCGTCAAATGCCTCGACCAGCCGTTCCTTCTCCGCGACAAGCGTCTTCGCATAGGCTGCATCGTCCGCAGTGAGCTTGCGGTAGGAGGCCTCGGCCGGCTCGTAGAAGAACCGGTTGTACTCCTCGACCATGCGCTCGCTGGAAAAATCCCCGAGCCCGGTCACGATCGACGCCTTCATCCGCTTGATCCAGCGCACCGGCAGATCGCCGTTGGAACGCTCGTAGAAGCACGGGATGATCTCGTTTTCGAGCAGATTGAAAAGCTGCTGCGATTCGTAGTTGTCGCGATCTTCATCCTCGGTGTAGTAGTCGTTGCCCTCGATCGCCCAGCCGTTTTCGCCGTTGTACGCCTCGGCCCACCATCCGTCGAGAATGCTGCAGTTGATCACACCGTTGATCGCGGCTTTCATGCCGGATGTTCCGCTCGCCTCCTGCGGACGGCGCGGCGTGTTGAGCCAGACGTCGACCCCCTGGGTCAGACTGCGCGCCATGCCGATGTCGTAGTTTTCCAGAAACACCAGACGATCCTGCACGCCGTGGGTCTCGGCAAACTGGACCAGATCCTGGATGAGTTTCTTCCCGGCGTCGTCGGCGGGATGCGCCTTGCCGGCGAAGATGAACTGCACGGGACGCACCGTATCCTTCAACAGCGCGAGCAGCCGGTCCGGATTGCGCAACAGCAGCGTGCCGCGTTTGTAAGTCGCGAACCGACGCGCGAAACCGATGGTCAGAACATCAGGAGAGAGCGCATTCTTCGCGAGATCCGCCTCCTTGCCGTGCCCGGAAAGATACCGCACATTGCTCTGAATGAGTTTGCGGGCACGCCGGACCAGCGACTGACGGCAGAGTTCATGCGCCATCCAGAGCTCCTCGTCCGGCAGCGTGTTGATCCCCTCGACGAGCTGATCGAGCGGCGGATTGTGCGCCCACTTCGGCGTGAGGTAGCGTTCATAAAGCCCCCAGAGCCGGGACGACACCCACGAAGCGATGTGCACGCCGTTCGTGATGTGTTTGATCGGAATTTCGGAAACCGAACGCTGCGGCCAGAGATTCTTCCACATTTCACGGGCAACCTCGCCATGCAGCTTGCTCACGCCGTTGCTGTAATCCGCAAGCCGCAGACCGAAAACCGTCATCGACATTTCGCTGGCGTGGTTGCGGTCATTGATCGGAATGCCCCAGCGGATCACCCGGTTCACATCGAGATGCGCCTCCGCGGCAAACACGTTCAGATACGGACGCAGCAACCCGATGTCAAACACCTCGTTGCCGGCCGGAACCGGCGTATGCGTCGTAAAGACGTTCGACCGCCAGACCGTCTCGAGCGCCACGTTCGGATCGTAACCGAAGTCGTTGACCAGATGGGAAATGCGCGCAAGAGAAAGAAATCCGGCATGTCCCTCGTTCATATGGCAGACCGACGGCTCGTACCCCATCGCCAGCAGCGCCTTGAATCCGCCGATGCCGAGCAGAAGTTCCTGATGCAGCCGCATACGCTTGTCGCCGCCGTAGAGCCGCCATGAGACCTCGCGCAGATCCGGCGGATTCTCCGGGATTTCCGTATCGAGCAGCACAAGCGGCACATTGCCGACCCAGAGGACCCAGACCGCGGCGAAGAGCTGGCGGTCGATCAGCGGAATGCTGATGGTGATTCCGTTCCCCTCCTTGTCCCGGGCGCGCACGAGCGGCAGATTGTGAATCTCCGAGACCGGATAGTGTTCGATCTGCCAGCCGTTCCGGTCGAGCACCTGCGTGAAGTATCCCTGCCGGTAGAGCAGACCGACCGCCACCAGCGGCAGCGAAAGATCGCTTGCGGCCTTCAGATGGTCGCCGGCCAGAACGCCGAGACCGCCGGAAAAGATCCGGATGCTCTCATGAATGCCGAATTCGAGGGAAAAATAGGCAATATCCCGCTTCCGGGCCTCCTTATCCTTCGGAACCTGCCGCTCGAAATCGGCCTGTACCGCCCGCAGATGGCGGCGGTAGACCGGATCACGCGCAAGCTCCTCCAGACGGGACTGCGGAACAGTCCGCAGAAACTGTTTCGCGTTGCCGGAAAGTTCGCGCCAGAGATTCGGGTTGATGCGCACAAAAAGCTCGATCGCCATCGGGTGCCAGCACCACCAGATATTGTCGGAGAGCGTCTCCAGAAATTTCAGTTCCTCGGGAATGCGCGGCCCGACGTTATATAATTGTACATCCATGATGTTCAGCCTTTCCAACTCAAAAAAAACACAATACCAAGCCCGGACTCATGCACGCCGGAACGTCCATCCTGTCCGAAGAACGCCGCTCCGGAGTCCAGCGCCGAAACGCAGCCGGCAGAGAGACCTTCTCCCGTGCCGATCCCGCGATTCGCCGGGCTTTCTCACCGCAACCTGCCGTCGCGGGGGACACCCGACGCAGGATTACTTCGCCTCCACCACCAGAACGCTGTTCAGAGAACCGATGTCGTTCGGCTTGAAATTCGGATTCCGGTCATCGATCCGCCAGTCGCCGTTCACAACGAACTTGTACTCGTAAGTGCCGGGTTCCAGCATCATCGTACCGGTATAGATGCCATCGCCGTTCTTGTCGACGAGCTGCTTATCCGGAAGCCACTCATTGAAGCTGCCGGCAACCGCCACGACCTTCCCGGGCTCGTCTTCCAGAAGGAAGGTCACCCGGCGTCTGACCGGGCGGTTCGATTTCGTCATGCTCTTTCCTGCCATCATACACCTCCGCTTTTGGGATTTCGTCTCGACTCAACTCCGCGTCCAGCCACGGAGCCCATGGGGCAATTATTCAACCTGTTTCCAATCAACCAAATACATAAAAAATCCACTCCCTGTCCTGCTTTCGAACTCTCGAAAAACATCCGGACTCTCCTCCCGGACTGTTATTAATATACTACGCAGCTTCCGGAATGTCAAATTTTATTTTTCAGGTAAAATGTTATCTTTCAATGAAAAAGATCGTGTCAATTTCAAATGTAAAATAATAAAATAATTTTACAAGATCATTCCGGGCGACAATCGAAGTCCTCAAACGAAGTCGTTTTGGACTGCATTGACTTTTAGCGAAAAACAGCACCGCCGGGAAATCTCCGCCTTGCCGGATGCCGCCCAGGCGACTATACTATTGGATAAACTGCACGATTCGAAAAAGAAAGGTTGAAAATGAAAATCGAAAGACGCAAACCGCTCACGGCACGCGCCGGAATCTTCGGTGTCGGACTCGACACCTACTGGAAACAGTTTCCCGGACTGCTCGAAGACCTGCTCGCCAAAAAAGAGACGCTCAAACACAAACTCGCCGCCCACAGCCTTGAACTCTTCGACTTCGGCATGATCGACAACGCGGAACGGGCCGCGGAAGCGCTTCCGAAAATCGAGGCCGCTGATCTGGACATTCTTTTCATCGACATGCTGACCTATGCGACGAGCGCGACGTACGGCATGATCGCGCGGCGCATGCAGATTCCTGTGATTCTCGTCGCCCTTCAGCCGCTCCAGGCGATGGATTATGAGCATGCGAACACCTACATGCAGCTCTGCAACGACGACCTGTGCTCGGTTCCGGAATTCACCGGCGTCGCGGTGCGCATGGGCAGACGTCCGCCGCCGGTCGTCCTCGGAATGCTTGAAAACGACGCCATTGCCGACGCCGAACTCGCCGAATGGTGCCGGGTGGCCCACGTCCTGCACGATCTGCGCCGCGCGCGCCTCGGCCACATGGGGCATGTGCTCGAAGCAATGCTCGACATGCAGACCGATCCCACTGCCGTCACAGCAGCCTTCGGCGCGCACGTCGTCCAGTGCGAAGCCGACGAACTTCTGCCGATCTATCGCGAAATCGATCCGGCCGGCGCGGAAGTCGCGGAAATGAAGAAACGCATTCTCTCGTTCTTCGACACTCCCGATCCGGTCTCGGATCCCCTGACGGAAAAATTGACCGACGCCGATCTGGAAACCGCCGCCGTCGCAGCCGTCGCGCTCGAGCGTTACGTCGCCATGAAAAGACTCGACGGACTCGCCTACTATTACGAGGCGGAGCCCGGTTCACTGCTGCGCAGGATCGTGACGAACTTCATCGTCGGGAATTCGCTCCTGACCGCGGCTGGATTTCCGATGTGCGGAGAATTCGATATCAAGACCTGCATTGCGATGCTGATTCTCGACCGTCTGGAAATCGGCGGCTCCTTTGCGGAGTTCCACCCGATCGACTTCGCGCGGGACACGGTTCTGGTCGGCCACGACGGCCCCCACCACCTGAACATCGCAAACGGCAGGCCCGTCATCCGCAGCCTCAAAAAATACCACGGCAAACCCGGCTCCGGCGCCGGCGTCGAATTCAACATCAAAACCGGTCCGATCACCATGCTCAGCATCAGTGTGAATGCGCAGGGGAAATTCAAGTTCATCGTCGCCGAAGGCGAATCGGTCGAGGGGCCGATCCCCCCCACGGGAAATACCAATACGCACGGAAAATTCCAGCCGGATGTGCGCACATTCCTGAAACGCTGGGCCGCGGCGGGACCGACCCACCACTTCGCGCTCGGCATCGGCCACCACGCGGAGACAATCCGCAAAGTTGCCGACGCACTCGGCATTGAAATCGAAATTATTTGACCGTGTCCGCCCAGTGCCGGTAGGGATTGCCGCTCAACGAACCATTCGTGTAGCGACGATCCCCCGACACTTCACGCCCGAGCCACGGCGGCGGCACGAAAGAAGCATCCGGGCTGTCCAGTTCCAGCTCGGCGGTGAGAAGCCCCTCGTTTTCCCCCAGATACTCGTCGACCTCCCAGGTGGCTCCGGCAAACGGCACGAGATAGCGCACTTTTTCCACGAGGCGCTCTCCGCAGAATTCGCGCAGCATCGCCTCCGCGTCCGCGACGGGAATCGCATATTCGAACTCACTGCGGGCAAAGTTTTTCGCCGCCCCCTTGACGGTCAGAAACGCCCTGTCCCCCGCGATCCGGACGCGGACGGTCGGCCCGTCCGGAGTGCGGGGGAAATATCCCTGAAGGATCCGCACGCCTCCAGCCGCCCCGGCACGCCAGTTGTCCGAGGCGAGCAGAAACTTGCGTTCGATTTCGACTCCCATTACTTCACGATTCCGAACTGATAGACTGTCGTCTGCTTGTAGGGGCGGCCAGGCTCCAGCCGCATGCTCGGGAATGCGGGATGATTGACCGCGTCGGGCCAGCGCTGCGCCTCAAGGCAGAACGCCCCGAACTGCGGATATCCTTTCCCGTTCTTGCCGATCGCGCTCCCGTTGAGGAAGTACCCCATGTAGAACTGAACGCCCGGCGCACTCGTGGAAACTCGCAATTCGATTCCGGTCGAATCGGAACTTGCCACCGCGATGTCACGCTTCATGATACCGTCGACATCGGAAAGGATGAAATTGTCATCGAATCCATTCGGCAGATCCGCGAGAATCTCACGGAAACTTCTGCCGCCATTCAAATCGTAGGGTGTGCCCGCCACGGCCGGGCAGTTCCCGGTCGGCGCCTTGTCTGCCCCGACCTCCGTACGGCGGTCGGCGCGCAGCCGGATCCGGTGATCGAGACAGCTCCCGGTCGCCTCTCCGGAAAGGTTGAAGTAGGCGTGATTCGTCATGCTGATGACCGTCGGGCGGTCGGAAGTCGCGGTGTAGTCGAGAATCAGCTCATTCGCCTCCGTCACCATGTAGATCAGCGTCACCTCGACCGCACCGGGAAATCCGGCATCGCCGTCGGGGCTGTGCAGTTTCAGCGCCAGCGTAACGTCATCGATCGGTTCCGCCTTCCAGAATCTCCGTCCCCAGCTCTCGCCTCCATGCAGCGTGTTGAGCCCGTTGCTGTCGTTCAGCGCAAGGCGGTACTCCTTCCCCTCGAAGGTGAAGCGTCCGCCCTTGATCCGGTTCGCGACGCGTCCGATGAGCGCGCCGAAAAACGGATCGTTCTCCTCGTAATCCGCCGGATTGCCGAACCCCAGCAGCACATCGACGCTCTTTCCGTTCCGGTCAGGCGTCCGGATGCTGACCAGCGCCCCGCCGAAATCGGTGATGTCCACTTCAAATCCGGACTTGTTCCGCAACCGATAGAGTTTTGCGGTCCGTCCATCCGAGCTCTTGAAAAAATCCATCACTTCCATGTTCCATCCTCCACGACCGGACTGCCGGTCAATTCGTTGCAGGTTTTAAAATGCAATTTTGCGCAGCGTTCAAACACCGACGCTCCGTAACGCTCCATCAATCGCCGCCCGGTCTCCCGCACCTGCGGTCCCGCACCGCGCGGCAACTCCTCTCCCAGTTCGGCCCCCAGTTTGGCCATGCCCTTCAGGAACTGTTCGCGCGAGAGGATGCTCGCGGCCGCCACCGCGACGTCGCTCTCGGCCCGAACCTGCTGATCAAGCTGAATTGCACGACCGCGCGTAAGCAGAGCACGCTGAATCAGCCGCTCATCCCCGAACTTGTCCGAAAGCATGCGCGGACATGTCGGAACCTTCTCCAGAAGATTTTCGATCACCCGCGCATGTCCCCACGCGAGCAGCCGATTCAAATTTCCGATCTTTGCGTAGAGTCGGTTGTACGCTTCCGGCCCGAGCGTTACAACCGTCCAGCCGTCGCCGACGGTTTCGCGGATCTTCGCGGCCAGTTCCATGATCTTTTTCGAACTCTTGATCAACTTCGAATCGCAGCAGCCGATCTCGCGCAACTTCGGCCCGGTCGCGCCATCCGCATAGACTCCCGCAATGCAGAGCGGTCCGAAAAAATCTCCCTTGCCGCTCTCATCCACTCCGCCGTGCGGATCGACCGGCTCCTCTTTCGACTCCTCCGCGTAACCAAACCCGAACGTGTGCAGAATCTCCGGCTCCAGCACAAAAGTTACGAAATCCGCCGTTCCGCCGCCCTGCACGGTCAGTTTCCCGGAGTTGTACGCGACGACATTCGTTTTCTCACGCACGGCTTTCCAGCGGGCATAAGGCTGTTCCGAAAAACGCCAGCCGCGCGCATCGAGCAGAATCCGCAACGCCTCGGCCTGTTCCTCCGTCACCGTGCAGACGTAGCTGGTCACTTTCCTGTTTTCCGCCATTACTTCACCTCGGTTCGTCCGGTCAGCGCGGCCGTGATCGTCGCCCCATCCGCATACGAAAGATTCGCTCCGGCGGGGAGTCCAAGTGCGGGCTGCGTGACCCGCACAGGTGTTTCGCGCAGCAATCCGGCGATGTAAACTGCCGTCGCACGCCCTTCCACATCGCTGCTCAACGCGAGAATCACCTCACGAACGCTGCCGGAACGGGCGCGCTCAAGCAATCTCGGCAGATTCAACCCGGAACCGGTCTCCGCATCCATCGGAGAAATCCGTCCGCCAAGCACGTGATAGCGACCGCGGAAATTGCCGCTCGACTCGATCGCGAACATCTGCGCCATCGTCTCAACCACACACACAATCCCCGGATCGCGCCGCGGCTCGCGGCAGACCGCGCAGAGCTCCCCGGCATCCGCCAGAGCTCCGCATTCGGGACAGACCCCGACCGTCCGCGGCAACGAACTGAGCAGCGTACCGAGAAATTCGAGCTTTTCCGGCTCCCACTCCAGAAGCGACAGAGCCAGGCGCTCCGCTCCGCGCCGACCGATGCCGGGCAGCTGTTTCAGCGCCGCAATCAAAGACTCCATCGCCTCGGGATAGTGCATCGTCAACGTCTCTCCGTCAGAAAATTCCCGGCAGATTGACGCCAAGTCCGCCGGTCACCTCATTCATCTTCTCCTGCGCGGTCGCCTTCGCCGCCGCGAGCGCCGAATTCGTCGCGACCAGAATCTGCTCTTCGAGCGCGGCGCGATCCTTCAGCGCCTCGTCGGAGAGACTGACCTCCTTCACCCGGAAATCCCCCGTCACCGTCACCCGCACCTGGCAGCCGGGACTCGACGCGGAGAACTCCATCGTCGGCATCTCCTCCTTGAATTTCTTCAGATTCGCCTGGATGTCCTTCGCCTTGGACATCATTTTCGCAAGTTCGCCCAGATTACCGAACATATCGTTACAACCTTTTCCTTCTTCTTCCGTTTCATCAAAAAAGCCGGCCTGGTTCTGAAACAAGCCGGCTGCTCCATCCGAATTTCAATCGGATTATCTGCTCTCCCCGGCCGCTTTTTCCGGCCCGGTCTTTTTCTCCGCCTTCACATTGTTGTTGTTCGCGGAGGATTCTTTCGCATGCCACAGCGAAACCAGCTGCGGCGAGATGTAGATCGACGAGTAGGTGCCGATCACGATGCCGAGCATCATGATGAGCACAAAGTCGTTGATCGCCGCACCCGCTCCGAGGAACAGCACGAACACCACGATGAATGTGGTCAAGCTCGTCAGAATCGTCCGGTTCAACGTCTGGTTGACCGAGAGATTCACATTCTCGTCGAACGTCTTGCACGTCCCGAGATTCCGGTTCTCGCGGATGCGGTCGAAGATGACCACCGTATCGTTGATCGAATAGCCGATCACGGTCAGCAGCGCGGCCACCACCGTCAGCGACACCGTCCGCCCCGTCGCAAGGAAGATCCCCAGCGAGATGATCACGTCATGCGCCAGCGCGAGAATACTCGACAGCGCATAGGTGAACTCGTACCGCAGCGAAATATAGATCCCGATGCCGATGATCGAGAGCCCGATCGCGATGAACGCCGCCTTGGTGAACTCCCGGCCGATCAGACCGCCGACGCTCGATTCGAGCCCGCCTGAGAACTGCGCCTGCGGGAACTTCTCGTTCAGCAGCTTCAACAGAAGATCTTTCGGGCTGGCCGTGGAGTCGATCCGCCCGGTCTGATCGCCGCGCACGAGAATCTCCATCTCCTGCGCACCGTCGATCGCATTGTATTTGTAGGTGACTGTCCCCTCATATCCCGCGGCGGCGAGCGCCTTTTCGATCTGCTCCTGCGGAATCTGCTCGACATAGTTGAACGACACCTGCGTACCGCCGGTGAAGTCGATCCCGAGCATCCCGCGCCCGAGCACCGCAAAGAGCACAAACGAAGCGACGATCAGAATCCCCGAGAACGCAAACACCTTTCCGCGCATCGCCCGGAAGTTGTAATGCGCATTCTTGAAGAACTGCATCATCGTGAGTTTCTGAAGTTTTGTGTAGGCGAAGAGGTAGTCGAAGATCAGCCGCGTCACGAAGAGCGCCGTGAACAAGCTCGAAAGAATACCGATCGACAGCGTTACGGCAAATCCCTTGACCGCGCCCGTGCCGACGTACATCAGAATGATCGCGGTGATCAGCGTCGTGATGTTCGCATCGAACACCGCCGAAAACGCCCGGCTGTAGCCGAGATCGACCGCCGTCCGCAGATTTTTGCCGGCGGCAAGCTCCTCGCGGATTCGCTCGAACACCAGCACGTTCGCGTCGACCGCCATACCGATCGTCAGCACGATACCCGCAATACCGGGCAGCGTCAGCGTCGCGTTGAACGCCGCAAGCGCACCGAGCACAAGCACGATGTTGAGCGCGAGCGCGCACACCGCGATAAATCCGGAAAGCCGATAGTAGATGCACATGAATACCGCCACGGCCAGCAGCGAAATCACGCCCACCCAGATGCCGTTCGCAACATTCGCGGCCCCAAGTTTCGGGTCGGTGTCGAACACCGCGTCGATCTTGATCTGGAACGGGAAGCTGCCGGAAACCAGCGCATCGGCGATGCTCTTGCACTCCTCCTCCGAGAAGCGGCCGGTGATCTGGGCGCTGCCGCCCGTGATCGCGTCGTTGATCCGCGGCGCGCAGTAGAGCTGGCCGTCGAGCACGATCGCCATCGAGCGGCCGATGTTCTCCCGGGTCACTTCGGCGAACTGCGCAGCGCCGCGCGAGTTGAACGCCAGCATGATCATCCGCTGCCCGAACTGATCCTTGTTCGCATGGGCGCTGACGATGTCCTTGCCGGTCATCTTCGGCATCTTTTCAACCACGTAATAGGTCACGAGCGGCGCCTGTCCGGGACGGAACTCACTGGTTTTCATAAGTTCGTAACCGAACGGCGGAACAAAGTTCTTCTCGTTCTCCGGCGTGATGCCGCTCACGAGCTGTGCGTTGTTCTCATGCACCATGCGGAAGTTCAGTTTCGCACTCATCTTGATGAGGTTCATGAGCTTGACCTTCTCATCCTTCGCCACGACCGGCGCGCGCAGAGAAACGTACGAGTCACCGCTCGGAGCGATCTCCGCCTCGAAGATCTTCTGCCCCTCAAGACGCTTGCGAAGCGTCTCAATGGCAATGTCACGATAGCGGTCGAAGTTGGTCTGCCGTTCCGCCGCACTCTGCTTCTCCGCCTCAGTCTGCTCTCCGCCAAGCTCCTTGCTGAGATCCTCGTCCGGCACAAGCTGGAGGATAAACTCCACACCGCCGTTCAGATCGAGTCCCAGACGGATCGAACTCGACGCATGCTTGCGGATCACGCTCATCACGTCGCGGTTGTCTTCCAGATCACTGCCCTTGACCATTTTGGTCAGATCCACGCCGGAATCATCGGCGGCTTTCAGCAGCGCCTGCGACTGGAAGAGATTCGGATCGGCTTTGCGCAGCGCCTCCGCCTCTTTCACGAGTTTCTCGGCATCCGCCTGAACTTTCTTCGCCTCTTCCGGATCCGCCGGCTTGACCAGCAGCCCGAGGAACGTTTCATAATAATCCCGCTCGAACAACGGGTGAATCGCGGAGACGAACACCCCCACGACCACCAGCACGATGAGCGTCCGCAAAATCAACGGTCTCTTGTTCATTCCCGTTCGTCCTGTTTCCGTGTATTATTTTTTCTCGGCCGGGGCGGCGGTTTCAGTGACCGGCTCGGCCACGCCGTTCTTGATCACTTCCACAACGACCTTGTCGGCGATTTCCACCATGTAGCTCTTCTCGCGAACCTCGACAACCGTGCCGAACATGCCGGTGTTCAGCATGACGCGCGTCCCCTTCGCGATGGTGTCAAGCATCTGCTGACGCTTCTGCTGCTGCTTCTTCTGAGAGCGGAACGTGAAGAAGAACATCACGCCGAGCACGATGAGCATCAGAATGATCGGGTTCCCCCAGATCGGCACGCTCTGCTGTTCGGCAGGCTTCTGCTGCACCGGCTCGGCAACCTGCTGGACAGCCTGCCCGACCTGCGCCGCCGACTGCTGCGCAGCGTTGCCCGCTCCCTGCGGGGCTCCGGGTCCGATGGTGATGGTATTCGGGGCGGCGGCGTCGGCCATGATGAAATTCAAACTCATGTTTTCTCCTTACAAGGTTGTTGTTGAAAATGCGTTTATCCTCTAATATTACATCCATTTACGTTTCTTTCAAGCCCGAACCGTGGAAATGGTTCGTAAAATCCGTACCAAACTCCAGATGCACGAGATCAGCCTCCGTCTCGCGGACAGCGTGAAGCATTTCCGCCGGAATCGAAATCCGGTATCCGCCGAAGGTACGGGCTATCGCGCAATGACGGCGCAGCAATGCGGCAAACGCCGCCGGCTCCTCCGGCCAGCGCAGAAACAGAATCGCAAACTCCACGTTGCGTTTCCGCATCTCTCTTACGACAAACAGATGTTCCCCGGGCCGGGTCGGCTCCCCGCCCGCGTCGAGCGCGATTCCGAGAGAGCATCGCCGTTCCCCTCCCCCCGCTTTCGCGGCAAAATCCGCAAGTCCGCCGCAGGAGGCGCAGCAGTGCGCCGCCGTCTCCGCGTCGAACACCACAACTTCGGAACCGAGCACAAACCGTTTCCCGGCGTACTCCTCCTCCTGGCCGGAAGCGCCGCAGGGACGCAACACCGCCAGTGTCGCTCCGGACCGGAAGATCCGTTCCGCCTCCACCGGAGTCGATGCAACCCCGCCGTTCACCGCGTATCCACTTCGAAAATCGGCCGTGAACATGAGGAAAACCACCTCATCCGCCTTCCCGGAAACCACCGGAAACCAGCCCGCTTTCCGTACAACGTCGAGCCGTTTCCCCGCATCATCGCCAAGTTCGAACCCCGCACTCCGGCCCGTTTCCGGAACCTGTTTCGGCGCACACCACGGGAAGTGGCGTCGCAGCGCGGCCGCGTTGGCCGCGGAGAACTCTCCGTTCAACAGCACGCCACCGTCGTCGAGCGCGAACCGCTCCCCTTCGAATCCATCCGGCAGCCGTTTTCTGCAATCCGCCACCACAAGCAGCCGTCGATCTCCGGGGGCTCCCCCCGTCAGAACTGCGCTCATTCCGAGCTTATGGACGGAATCAGGCTCGAACGGGAACGCAGGGTCCGCCCCGCGGAGCCGCCTCCGCAGCTCCTCTTCGCTGCTGCCGAGCAGCGCAAGGATGTTTCGGGCTAAATTCAGCATTTTCTCTCCGCAATAAACCGTTCCCGCCGAACCGGCGTGAAAACATGAATTCTCACGCTTGCAATTTTCCGTTTCCGTGCCACATTAACACCAAAAAGGAGACCCGCATCATGATCCGCGACGCATTCAAAATGAAACTCAAACCCGGCTGCATCGACGAATACCGCAAACGCCATAACGAAATCTGGCCGGAACTCGTCAAGGCCCATTCCGACTGCGGCATATCGGACTATACCATCTTCTTCGACGAAGAGACCCTCACGCTCTTCGCGTTCCGCCGCCTCACCCCGGACAACACCGCCGACCGGATGGGCGAACTCGATATCGTCAAGCGGTGGTGGGCTTTCAACCGCGACCTGATGGAGGTCCATCCGGACAACTCCCCGGTATTCACCCCGCTGACCGAGATATTCCACATGGACTGAAACCGGCCGGGAACTCCCCGCCGGCTTCTCATCGCTCACAACCCCTTGCTGATCCGGATCGAACAGAAGTTCGGTCCGCACATCGTGCAGAAACGCTCATCGCCGTGGCCGTGATCGGGCGGCAGATCGCGTTCGGCCAGCGCTTCGGCGCGAAGTTCCCTGGCCTTCTCCGGATCGAGCGCAAGCTCGAACTGTTTCTCCCAGTCGAACTCCGCCCTCGCCCGGCTGATCGCATCGTCACGGTCGCGGGCCCCCGGCTTGCCGAGCGCAACATCCGCCGCGTGCGCCGCGATCTTGTAGGCGATCACGCCGTCGCGCACATCCCGGGCATTCGGCAATCCGAGATGCTCCTTCGGCGTCACATAGCAGAGCATCGCCGCCCCGGAATAAGCCGCCATCGTCGCACCGATCGCACTCGTGATGTGGTCATATCCCGGCGCGCAGTCGATCACCACCGGGCCGAGCACGTAGAACGGCGCGTCATCACACCGCTCCTGTTCGCGCTTCATATTCATCGCCACCTCGTTGAACGGGATGTGGCCCGGCCCTTCCACCATCGCCTGCACGTCGGCAGCGCGGCAGCGCCGGACGAGTTCGCCGAGCACATCGAGCTCCGCGAACTGCGCCTCGTCGCTCGCATCAGCGAGACACCCGGGACGCATGCCGTCTCCAAGAGAGAGCGTCACGTCGTAACGGCGGCAGATCTCAAGGATCCGGTCGAATGCCGTGTAGAACGGATTCTCTTTCTCAAACCGGCTCATCCACGCCGCGAGGATCGATCCTCCGCGGCTCACAATGCGCAGCAGCCGCTTCTTCGCGGCCGGAATTTGCGCCCGCAGCAGCCCGGCGTGGATCGTCATATAGTCGACTCCCTGTTCCGCCTGCTCCTCCATGACCTGCAAAATCAGCTCCTCGGTCATGTTCTCTACCGTGCCGCAGCGGGCGAGCACCTCGTAAAGCGGAACCGTTCCGACCGGAATCGGGCTGTGCCCGATGATCGACCGTCGAATCTCGTTGATGTTCCCGCCCGTGCTCAGGTCCATGACCGTGTCGGCACCGAATTTCACCGAATACTCAAGCTTTTCGAGCTCCTGGCGCGGACAGCTCGCCACCGAAGAGTTCCCGATGTTCGCATTGATCTTGGTTTTCAAAATCCGTCCGATGCCGATCGGATTCAAATTTCTGTGGTTGATGTTCGCGGGAATGACGATCGTCCCCGCTGCAACCCCCTCGCGGATCTGCTCCGCCGGAAGCTGTTCCTGTTCCGCAACGCGCCGCATTGCCTCCGTGATGATTCCGGCCTTCGCCTGCGCCGGCTGGGTCATCGTATCCATCGCAACTCCTTCTTGTATCGACTCCATTCGGGCGGAACGCCGATTCCGCGCCGTCTCAATCATTTCCCACTGTTTTCCGCGAGCAGCTTTTCAAGCGACTCGATCGTACGGTCGGCGGCTCCGGCGTGGCGGCGGATCGCCCTGCCCGCCCGCTCGCCGAGTTCGCGCCGCAGCGTCTCATCGGTCAGAAGCCGGTGCAGCTGCCCGTAAAGCTCCCCGTCCCCTGTCACGGTCGCAACCGCGTTCTCCTGCAGAAGCACCTTCAGGATGAAACGGAAATTGCGCAGCACATGCCCGGTCACGATCGGCTTGCCGAGCAATGCCGGCTCAATGAGGTTGTGCCCCTCGTCGTGGCCCGCGAGACTCTTGCCCATGATCACAAGATCCGCACCGTTCATGAGCTTCAGCATCTCTCCGGTCGTATCCGCCAGCAGCACGTCAACCGATTCTCCGTCGACGCCCCCCGCACTGCGGCGGACAAAACTCAATCCGAGCTTTTTAAGCATCGCGGCAATATCATCCGCCCGTTCGACATGACGCGGAACCAGCACGAGCTTCAGGTCCGGAATCTCTTTGCGCAACCGCAGAAAAGTCTCGGCAACAAGCTCCTCTTCGCCCGGATGCGTGGAGGCCGCCAGCAAAATCAGATGCTTTCCAGGACCGAAACATGTCTCATAACCCGCATCCGGCAGGTCGGCGGGCGCCTTCTGGTCGAACTTCAGATTCCCGACAACGACCACGTTCGCCTCAGGCGAGACCGAACGAAACCGCTCCGCATCCGCATCCGTCTGCACCGAAATCAGATCGAACATCCGCAGCAGAGGCCCGAAAAAGAAGCGGATCTTGCGGTATCCCCGCACCGAGTGGTCCGACATGCGTCCGTTCACCAGCGTGACCGGGATTCCCCGCCGGCGCGTCTCGGCCACGAGGTTCGGCCAGATCTCCGTCTCGAAAATCACCAGCATCGACGGCTGCAGAATCTTCAGCGTTTTCCGAACCATCCAGAGAAAATCGATCGGGCAGAAAATCACCGCCGTATTCTCCGGCGCCTGGTTGCGAACCAGCTCCTGCCCCGTCGTGGTCGTCGTAGAGACGATGAACTTCCGCTCCGGATGCGCGGCCCGCCAGGAACGCAGCAGCGACAGCGCCACCACCGCCTCTCCGACGCTCACGGCATGAATCCAGATCGCACCGTGGTATGCTTCGAGCTCCCGAACCCGCTCCGGCGAAAAACAGCCGAACCGCTCGGAAAACGTATCCTTCCAACCCGGACGATTCCGGTATTTCAGATACAATCCCGGCACATAAAACAAAAAGCCGATCGGCATGAAAAGATTGTAGAAAAAACGAAACATGATTATTCCACCGTTACACTCTTTGCAAGATTCCGCGGCTGGTCGATCTCACAACCCCGTTCCACCGCGATATAATAGGCGAACAACTGAAGCGCCACCGCCGTCGGCAACGGCGCGATGAAACGCGAGCACGCCGGAACGAAAATCACATCATCGGTCAACGTCTCCACCTCACGGTCGCCGACCGTCGCAACCGCCGCAACCGGGGCGCGCCGCGCCCGGCACTCCTGAATATTCCCGAGAATCTTGTCCCGCCCCGGAATGTCGTTCGCCAACGCCAGAACCGGATGCCGCTCGTCAAGCAGCGCGATCGGCCCGTGTTTGAGCTCCGCGGCGTGATACCCTTCGGCATGAACGTAACTGATCTCCTTGAGTTTCAAAGCCCCTTCAAGCGCCGTCGGATAGAGGCAGCCGCGCCCGATGTAGAAAAAGTCGTCAAACCCGGCGTATCGCTTTGCAATCTCCCGAATCTTTTCCGCCTGTGCAAGCACACTTCGAATCAGTTCCGGCGTCTGCTCGATCTCGCGCGCAAGTTCACAGCCTTCGCTGCGGCTGAGCCGCCGGTTCCGACCGAGCAGCAGCGCCATCAGCAGCAGCACCGCCACCTGGCTCGAAAACGCCTTCGTCGACGCAACGCTGATCTCGGGCCCCGCATGGAGGTAGACCCCCCTCCCCGCCTCCCGGGCAATCGTTGACCCGACCACGTTGCAGAGCGCCGTGACCAGCGCCCCCTTGCCGACCGCCTCGCGAACCGCCGCGATCGTGTCGGCCGTCTCGCCGGACTGACTGATCGGAATAACCAGCGTGTTCGGTTCGATGATCGGATTGCGATAGCGGAACTCCGCAGCCTGTTCGACGGAAGTCGAGATTCCGGCAATGTCCTCGAAATAATACTCCCCGACCATACCCGCGTGCATGCTGCTGCCGCACCCGGCAATCACGATCCGCGAAATCTGCGCCAGATCGCGCGGCGAAAGCTCCAGCCCGTTCAAAATCGCATTGCCCATCTCAAGGCTGATCCGGCCGCGGATTGCGTTCTCGACCGTCTCGGGCTGCTCGAAGATCTCCTTGAGCATGAAATGCGGATAGTTTCCCTTTTCCGCCGCAGCCGCATCCCAGTCGATCTTCGCGACCTCGCGCTCGACCGGAACATTCGAGACATCCCGCAGATCGATCGAGTCCGGCCGGATTGCGGCAATGTCTCCGTCGTTGAGGTAAATGACTTTGCGCGTGTGCGCAAGCAGCGCGGCGATGTCGCTGGCGATCAGGTTCTCCCCCTCACCCAGCCCGATCACCAGCGGACTGCCCTTGCGCGCCGCAACAATGAGCCCGGGATGCCGGCTCGAAACCACCGCGATTCCATAAGTTCCCGAAAGCTGGCGAACCGCCGCAGCCGTCGCCGCCAGAAGATCCCCCTCATAGGCCTCGGCAATCAGATGCACGATCACTTCCGAGTCGGTCTCCGAGCGGAAATGATATCCTTTCTTCAACAGATGCGCCCGCAGCTCATGGTGGTTTTCGACGATGCCGTTGTGGACAATCGCAAACTCGTACCGCTCGTCACAATGCGGATGCGCATTGACCGCAGACGGCACACCATGAGTCGCCCACCGCGTGTGTGCAATCCCGCAGACGGCGGAGCCGTCGATCCCGGCCGCGGCAGAAAAAGCAGCCTCCAGGCGCGCGACCTTGCCGACCTCTTTGATTTCAGAAAGCATTCCAGCTCCGACCAGAGCCATTCCCGCGGAGTCGTATCCGCGATATTCCAAGCGCTTGAGCCCGTCCAGCAGGATCGGCGCCGCTTCCCGGCTGCCGGTGTACCCGATGATTCCGCACATATGACTGACTCCTGTTACTCCATATCCCGGGAGAAGTGGATGCCGATGTACTCCACCGCCTCCTCCAGCGAACCGAGAATCTTCGTGCAGTAACGCACCATCCACGGACTGCACTCCCGGTATTCATAGGGGGAGAACGCCACCACGAACTTCCCCAGCACGTGCGAGGCATAGAACACCTCCATGCTCGTCCCGATGCTCGGCCGGCTGTAATTTACCAGAATGATGTCCGCATTGCGCACATCGAGCAGATCGAACTCCACAATCTCATTCGCACTGTCCACCTCACGGTCGACGAACTTGCGGCGCATCGGATCGAGCAGCCGGTATTTCCCTGCAAAGAGCCGTTTCGCAGACTCCCGCCATTCGCGCGCCACACCTTCATGTTCATCCATGATCGGGCCGGAAAGATAAATCGTCTTGAAAAGTTGTTTCCCGTTGTCCATTACAATCAGATATTTCTCAGATATTGACCACTTCAGGGGCGCGCTGGTTGATGAGCGCCTCCGCCACCGCCAGCGCATCGGTCGCATTCGAGCAGCCGAGCGCGGCCTGTGCGGCCTGTTCCATTTCATACATCGACATGCTGCGGATCACACGCCGCACCACCGCGATCGACGTCGGCGACATGCTCAGCTCATGCACGCCGAGCCCGACCAGCAGCGGAACCATGTACACATCCGCCGCGACCTGCCCGCAGACACTGACCCAGATGTTGTGCCGCTTTGCGGCCTCCACACAGAGCCGGATCAGCTCCAGAATCGCCGGATGCGACGGCCGGTACAGATAGGCGACCCGCTCATTTCCACGGTCGATCGCCATCGTATACTGCACGAGATCGTTCGTTCCAATGCTGAAAAAGTCGACCATCGGCGCGAATTTATCCGCCATCAGCGCGGCCGCCGGCGTCTCGATCATGACACCAAGCGAAAGATTCGACACATGCTCCTTGCCTTCGGCATCAAGCTGCTGATGAAGCTGCCCGAGAATCGAGCGCACTTCGATCACCTCGCGAACGCTGCTGACCATCGGCAGCATCACCCGCAGATTTCCGAACACCCCCGCCCGCAGCAGCGCGCGCAACTGCGTCTCGAGGATATCCCGCCGCTCATGCAGACAGAGCCGGATCCCGCGCAATCCGAGAAACGGATTTTCCTCGCTCGTTCGATAGATGTTCGTATTGAACTTGTCGCCGCCGACGTCCAGCGTGCGCACAATGAGCGGTGCATTGTCGCATGCGACGAGAAGTTTTTTGTAAACCTCAAACTGTTCCTCCTCGTCCGGCAGCTTCTGCCGGTTCATGAAGAGATACTCCGTGCGGAACAACCCGATTCCGCTCGCACCGCTGCGTTTCACTTCCGCAACCTTGTCCGGCGAATCCAGATTCGCGGCAAGCTGCACAATGAAGCCGTCGGTCGTCTCGGGATGCAGTTCATTTTCTCTCTCAAGCTGACTGCGGAGCTGCCCGGCCTCCGCTTTTTTGAGCCGGTACGCCTCCTCGGTGCGGGCATCGGGATTGATGACCAGCTTTCCGCTGAATCCGTCGACAATGAGCTTATCCTCGGCGGAGAGCTGCTCCGGCAGCTCCGGCGGAATCCCCACGATCGCGGGAAGCCCCATCGACCGCGCAAGAATCGCCGTATGACTCGTGGCGCTCCCGGTCGCAACCGCGAATCCAAGCACCTTGCCGATCTCCAGCCCCGCGGTCTCCGAGGGGGAGAGTGTATGTGCAACGATGATCCGCCGGTCATCCATGTCGATCTCATGCCCGTGAACGTGGATATTTGTCAGGTTGGAGAGAATCCGGGCGGAAACATCGCGAATGTCGGCGGCGCGTTCGCGCAAATACTCATCCGGCATCTCCGAAAAAACATGAGCAAAATGTTCACAGGCAAGATAAAGCGCATATTCCGCAGCAAACAGCTTTTCGCGGATCCCCTTCTCGACCTCGGCGCTGAACGTGCGGTCGTCGACAAGCATGATGTGGGCATCGAAAATTTCGGCATCCTGCGCGCGAAGTTTGTCGCGCACCTCGCGACGGAGCTCCACAAGCTGCGTGCGCGTCAGAGCCAATGCGGCGGAATAGCGGGAGAGTTCCGCCGGGATCTCGTCTTTGGTGATCTTATGCGGCTCGGGCTCCAGACAACCGGCAGGCCCGGTAAGTCGCGCCGTCCGCCCGATCGCAATACCGGGAGAGACCGCGATCGCCTGAATCGTCTGTGTCGGGAGTGCCATTTCTGCGTCTCGCTCCTTTGTCTACTTTTCCTCGCCGAAGTTCGACTCGAAAAACTCCACCGCCGCCTTGAACGCGGCCTCCGCCTGCGGGCCGGAAGCGCGAAGCATCAGCCTGGTGCCCTTTCCGGCCGCGAGCATCAGGAGGGAAAGCACACTCCGGCAGTCCGCCTCGCCCTCTTCGCCGTCTCCGATCTTTTCGACGCTCATGGACGCATCGAATGACGAAGCGATCCGAACCAGCTGGGCGGCAGGCCGCGCATGCAGCCCCATGGTGTTGCCCACGGTGATCTCCCGCTCGAAAACTTTCCCCGCACTCATCTGCGCCAACAGCTCCCGTTGTATTTGGAACGGATCACAGACGCCATCCCGCCGGAAAAGATTCTGCAATCGGCCCGTTTCAGTTTCTCTTACGTTCACAGTTGATTAATGTACACCGTTTTCCGACAAAAAGCAACCGGCAGGCGCTTGTAAATTCGGTTTTCAACGATTATATTCATCGTGCACACCTCAAAAAGAAATGCGGCGCAGCGCCTGAAAAAACGCTCCGCCTCTGTAAAAAAACGACAAAGGAAACACTCCATCATGAATGAGAACTGGAAAATCGAAACCCGCGCGGTCCAGGCCGGCTATCAGCCCGGCAACGGCGACCCGCGCGTGCTGCCGCTCTACCAGAGCACCACGTACAAATACGATGACGCGCAAAGCGTGGCGGATCTCTTCGACCTCAAACGCGAGGGATTCTTCTACACCCGGCTCGCGAATCCGACCGTCGACGCGTTCGAGCGCAAAATGGCCGCGCTCGAAGGGGGAGTCGCCGCCGTCGCGGTCAGCGCCGGCCAGACCGCATCGATGCTTTCCATCCTGAACCTCGCCCAGGCGGGGGATCACATCGTCGCGGTCGCAAGTCTCTACGGCGGAACGGTCTCTCTGTTCACCAACACATTCAAGAAACTCGGAATCGACGTCACGTTCGTGCAGCCGGACGCCGATTCGGATACGGTTCGCGCGGCGATCCGGCCGAACACGAAGGCGCTCTTCTCCGAAACGCTTGCGAATCCGGCGCTCATCGTGCTCGACATCGAACGGTTTGCCGCGATTGCGCACGAGGCGGGCATCCCGCTCATTGTGGACAACACGTTCCCGACGCCTTACCTCTGCCGCCCGTTCGAGTTCGGCGCGGACATCGTAACCCATTCAACCAGCAAATACACCGACGGTCACGCCATGGCGATCGGCGGAATCATCATCGAAAAGGGCGGATTCAACTGGAGCAACGGGAAATTCCCCGGATTCACCGAACCCGATCCGGCCTATCACGGGCTGGTCTATGTGGACAGCTTCAAGGAGGCCCCCTACTCCGTGAAACTGCGCGTGCAGTACATCCGCGACATGGGCGTCCCGATGGCGCCGTTCAATGCGCTGCTCGCAAACCTCGGGCTGGAAACGCTGCACGTGCGCATGCAGCGCCACTGCGAAAACGCCCAGGCGATGGCGGAATTTCTGGAAAAACACCCGAAGGTCAGCTGGGTCAACTACCCCGGGCTTCCGTCGAGCAGTCAGCATGAACTTGCGAAAAAGTATCTGCCCAAAGGGTGTTCCGGCGTGATCTGCTTCGGAGTCAAGGGCGGCAAGGCGGCGGGCGAACGGGTCATGAACTCCCTGAAACTCGCAGCCATCGTGGTTCACGTCGCGGACGTGCGCACGAGCGTGCTGCACCCGGCCAGCATGACCCACCGCCAGCTCACGGACGAGGAGCTCAAGGCCGCCGGCGTCTCGCCGGACATGATCCGTCTCTCGGTCGGAATCGAAAACATCGAGGATATCAAGGCCGACTTCGACCAGGCGCTCGCCAACGCCTGACGGAAACCGGAGGGAACGAAAAACGCCCGGAACCCCCGGGCGTTTTTCTTTTGCACTCCTCCTCAGCGCTCCCCTCCGGAGAGCGCCCACAGCCGCTTGATCCGTTCGGAGATCGGCGGATGGGTGGCAAACAAACTTTCGGCTCCGCCGCGCAGCTTCAACTCCGGGTTTACGATGAAGAGCGGCGCGACCGAGCGGCTCGTCCTGTACGGAACCGCATCCCCTGCGAGCTTCGCAAGCGCATCGGCCAGACCGTCCGGGTTGCGCGTGAATTCCACAGCCGACGCGTCCGCAAGATACTCCCGCTGACGGCTCATCGCCATCTGGATGAGTGCCGTGATGATCGGCGCAAGAATCGCAAACACGATCCCGACCAGCATCAGAATCGCCTGAATGCCGCCATCCCGGTCGTTGCGCCGACGGCCGCCGGAGAAGAAAGTCGAACGCAGGAACAGATCCGCCAGCAGCACGATCGCACCGGCCATGACCGCCATCAGCATCGTATAGCGGATGTCAAAATTCCGGATGTGCCCGATTTCATGTGCGATCACCCCCTGGAGCTCGTCGCGGCTGAGTCTGCTGCGCAGCCCTTCCGTGACCGCCACGGCCGCATGAGCGGGATCGACTCCGGTGGCGAACGCATTCATCGCCTTCGTGTTGATGACGAAAACACGCGGCATCGGAACTCCGGCCGCGATCGACATCTCCTCGACCACGTTGAAGAGCTGCGGATCATCCTCTTTGGAGATCTCATGCGCGCCGCTGACGGCAAGCAGCGTCCCGCTCCCCGCGAACCACGAAAAGAGAAAGACGATGCAGGCCGTCCCGAGCGCGATCAGCAGCCCGATCGGCCAGCTTCCATAAGCTCCGCCGAACACAACTCCGAGCGCGATGAGCAGCAGAAACATCCCGGCGATCAGAAACCAGCTGTTGCGCTTGTTCGCAGCGATCAACTGATGAAACGTTTTCGGAGGACGCATCTCAGAACTTCACCTTCGGGACTTCCCGTTCGGCGGGATCGGTGATCTGCCAGAGCTCGGCATCGGTGAAGTGGAACATTCCGGCGATGATGTTCGAGGGGAACACGGCAATCGCGGTATTGTAGTTCGTTGCGCTGTCGTTGTAGTGCTGACGCGCGAACGAGATTTTGTTCTCGGTCGATGTGAGCTCTTCCTGAAGCTGCAGGAAGTTCTCGTTCGCCTTCAGCTGCGGATAGGCCTCCATCTGCACCATCAAGCCATGCAGCGCGCCGGTCAACGCAGTTTCGGCGGCGATCTTCCCGCTGGTATCGGTTGCGGCCAGCGCATTCGAACGGGCCAGCGTGACCTTCTCGAAGACCGAAGCCTCGTGCGCAGCGTATCCCTTGACGGTTTCGATGAGATTCGGGATCAAATCGCAACGCCGCTTGAGCTGAACATCGATCTGCGACCAGGCGTTGTCCACCTGCTTCTTTGACCGAACCAGCCTGTTGTACATTCCGATCACGATCAGTGCAAGCACAACGATCACCGCCAGAACAATCAAACCAGCTATCATCTTCATTCCCCCTTTTGGTTATATCTGCGTGAAGGTCACCGTATAACGTAAAAGATTTCACGAAAATAACAAGTCTTCCGATGAAAAAATTCCGGAAAAATGTGCAGCGCCTCAAGCTTTGCAGTTCGTGAAAACGTAAAAAATGTTAATCACTCCTATTGATTTCCGGCAGTTTCCCCTTATATTAATAATTCATCCAGATCAGACAAAGGAGTATTTACAGATATGAGTCACAAACATCACGAAAAGAATCACGCAGAGAGCCCGGAAGAGTTTCTTCCCGTCGAAGAGCCGGAAGAGACGTTTGCCGAGCAGCAGAATGCGGAAACACAGCCAGACCCCGAAACCCAGGAGGATCCGGTGAAAAAAGAGCTCGAAGCCCTCAAGTCCGAACTCGCGGCCGTACAGGAGAAACTGATCTATCTCCAGGCCGACTATCAGAACTACCGCAAACGCGCCTCGAAGGACATCAGCGACGCCCGGATCTACGGCGCAGCCAATGCGCTTGAGCCGTTCATCACCGTCTATGACTACCTCATAATGGCGCGCAAGGCCTCGGAGAAGTCGGACAAGATCGACCAGATCCGGCAGGGACTTACGATGATCATCGACCAGTATTTGAAGGCGTTTGAGGAGTCCGGCGTAAAGCGGATCGAGACAGTCGGAACTCCGTTCGACCCGACCATCCACGAGGCGGTCGCGCGGGAAGCGTCGGACGAAGTTCCGGAAGGAATCATTCTCAAGGAGTGGAGCGGCGGATACCGGTTCGGTGAACGGCTGCTGCGCCCCGCGAAGGTGGTTGTCTCCTCCGGTCCCAAGGCGGAACAAACGGAGGACTCTTCCGCGGAGAAGGAGGCATAAGCAATTATGGCTCAGGATTTTTATCAGACACTCGGCGTCGACCGCAACGCAACGCTCGACGACCTTAAAAAAGCGTATCGCAAACTTGCGATCAAGTACCATCCGGACAAGAATCCGGGCAACAAGGAAGCCGAGGAAAAATTCAAGGAAGTTTCTCTCGCCTATGAGACCTTGAGCAATCCCGAAAAGCGGCGCCAGTACGACCAGTTCGGCCACGACGCCTACACCAGCAGCCAGCGGGGCGGCGCGGGTCCTGACTTCAACGCCCAGGATATCTTCAGCCAGTTTTTCGGTGGCGGTGGCGGAGGTGGCGGATTCTCGTTCGAAGATCTGTTCGGCGGCGGCGGCGGACGCAGACGGCGCGATCCGAACGGACCCGTGCGAGGCAACGACCTCCGGTATGACCTTGAGATTGATTTCGAAGACGCGGTTTACGGCGCCGAAAAACGGATCACGATTCCCCGGCTGGTCGAGTGCCCCGACTGTTCCGGCAGCGGCTGTGAGCCCGGGACCGGGCGGAAAACCTGCACCCAGTGCGGCGGCCAGGGCCGTATCCACGTCTCGCAGGGATTCTTCAGCATCCAGCAAGCGTGCCCGAAGTGCCAGGGCACCGGCCAGATCATCGAAAAACCCTGTCGCAAATGCCACGGACAAGGAAGAATTCGTCAGGAGAAATCGTTCTCGCTGCGGATTCAGCCCGGTGTCGACACCGGCTCGCAGATGCGGGTCGCGGGCAAGGGGGAGGACGGTCTGCGCGGCGGCGCTGCCGGCGACCTTTATGTGGTGATCCACGTCCGGCCCAGCGCGGTCTTTCAGCGCAGTGAAAATGACCTCAAGTGCGAGGTGCCGATTTCGTTTGAGGCCGCCGTCGCGGGCGGAACCGTCGAGGTTCCGAGTCTGACCGGAAAGACGAAAATGCGGATTCCGCCGGGGACTCAGTCCGGCACGGTATTGCGGCTCAAGGGCAAGGGGGTTCCGTCGTTGCGCGGCGGTGCTCGCGGCGACCTTCATGTGCGGGTCATGGTCGAGAGCCCCGTCGGACTCACAGCGGAACAACTTGAGCTGCTCCGGAAATTCAACGCGTCCCTCACCCCGAAAAATCTGCCGCGCCGCAAGGCGTTCGAGGATCGCGCACAGAATTTCCTGCGCGAAACCAAAGCATAACGGAGGAGAGCCATGCCGAGACGGAATCCGGACGAACCGGTCCTTGCGACCAACAAAAAAGCCTTTCATGACTACAACATCATCGAACGGTTTGAGGCCGGCGTGCAGCTGGTCGGGACGGAGGTCAAGAGCTGCCGGGCGAAGTCGATCACGATGATCGACTCCTACGTCACGATCCGGAACGGGCAGGCATGGCTTGAAAACATGCACATCGCCCCTTACGGGTTCGGCAACCGCTTCAACCACGAGGCCAAACAGACCAGACGGCTGTTGCTGCACAAGAACGAGATTCTCAAACTCGCCCAGTGGATCGGCACAAAGGGGGGGACGGTCATCCCGTTGAAGGTCTATCTCAAGCAGGGGCTTGTGAAGATCGAAATCGCCTATTGCCAGGGGAAAACCCACAGCGACAAGCGGGAGACGCTGCGCAAGCGGCAGGACGATCTCGATATGCGCCGCGCGGTAAAACGGTAAATCGGCTCCGGGGCAAGTTCCCGGAGTCGATCTGCCGTTCACGCCGCGCCGGAGAGTTTCCGCCGTCCGGCAAGCACCCAGCATTCGAGGTAAATCACCACCGCGAAAAGGGCGAGACAGACGGGAATGACCAGAATTCCGCCCCGAAGTCCGTAACAGTCACCGATCACTCCCATCAGCAACGTGAAGATGCCGCACCCCGGGATTCCCAGAGCCGAAAAGCAGATGTAAAGCATGGTCGAATCGAGTTCCGGCATGGTCGTCACCCCGTAAACCTGCACCGACGGCCAGAAGGTCGACACCCCGATTCCGGAGAAGATGAGCAGCAGAAAAAGAAGCGGGAATCCCAATGCGGGCGGCATTACGCCCGGCCTCAGAAACGCCAGCAGCAGCGTCACCGGAATCGTGCAGAGAGCACTCCCGAGCAGAACATACCGGATATCGTTCGGGCGGGCGAAAAAACCGAATCCGCTCCGACCGAGGAACATCCCGAACGCCACCGCCCCGGTTCCAAGTCCGGCCACCCAGGCGCCCGTGTGAAAATTGAGCTGCACGTAGGCGGCCGACCAGAAAGTCAGCCCGAATTCCGCGCCGGCGCCGAAGAACATCGCCAGACTGCAGAGCCAGAACCGTGGGACCCGCACAATCGCGGCAGTCTGCCGCACAATCTCACGGAATCCCGGACCGGAACACCTCTCCGGATATTTTTTCCGGGGATTCTCCCGCCAGAGGAAGGATGCCGAGGCGAAAAGCGTGACCAGTCCGATGCCGCCGAGAATGGTGCGCCAACCCGTCCCGAGCGTCCAGAGCCCGCCGACGACGATCACCACAAGGCCGATTCCGATCGACCAGAACGAGTGCGCGATGTTTACATATCGCTCGGGGGCATCGGGATGAAGATCCTGTACAAACGGAGTGGCGATCCCCTCGCAGATTCCCTCCCCGAACCCGGCGACGAGCAGACACGGAATCAGCATCCAGTATCCGGAGGCCAGAGAGCACAGCAACGTCCCCGCCCCCATGAAAAGCAGGCAACCGCCCATGGAAAGCCGCTTCCCGAACCGACCCGCGATGCTCCCGCACAGCAGCAGCGCCGCAACCATCGCCGCGCTGCGGAACAAATGAAGCATTCCGCCGGCGGCCATTCCGCCGCGGTCGAGCGGGAACTCCAGCGTCTCGCCGATCTCCACGATCATGAGTGGAATCGAAAGCGAACAAAGCGCAAAGCAGACGGAGGCGGAAAAGGCCGCATAATCATAACGGCCGAACCGCAGAGCGTTCCGCGTCATGACAAACTCCGGCGTTACTCCTGATCGCCGCAGTGGTTGAAGACGAAATCGTGAAACTTCGCCATCACGGACATGAAAATGGCGCGCTCATTTTCTTCGAGCGACTCCAGAAAATCAATGGTCTGCCTGTCGAATGTCTGCTCGCACTCCAAAAATTTCTTCCGGCTGAACGGCGCAAGGGTGATCGCGACCGCGCGGCGGTCCTGCGGATTGTGTTCCCTCGTGAGCATTCCCTTCCGGACGAGCGCATCGACCATCTCGGAAGCGGCGGCCGGGGTGATTGACAGCGATTCCGCCAGAACCTTCAGTGTGACTCCCTCCGGATATTCCCGGTTCAGAACATAGACGATCTTGATCATCCGCAACTGATTGAAGGTCATATTCACCAGCAGTTGCTTGTAATCGCTCGAACCGATGTCGCGCATACGGTCGGCGAGGGAGAACATCTGCTGCCAGAGCGCGGTCGCTTCTTCTGTTTTCATTCCTGTATTACCATGGTTAAAATTTTCGGCACTCCTTAACATACAACCATCCTGATTGTTTTCAAGTTCCATATGAAAAAAATTATTCCACCGGGCTTGAAATCGCCGTTTCCGGCGTTATACTTCCTCATGAACTTCAGGGGGAACAGAAATCTATGCAGAGCTTGAAAGTCGAAGGCTCCGCCCCGATCGGCGGAAAGGTGAAAATCAGCGGCAACAAAAACGCGGCGCTGCCGATGATCGCGGCGCTTCTGCTCACCGACCAGGAAACGACCCTGCACAATGTGCCGGACATCCTCGACGTGCGGACGATGCTCGACATCGCCGGGGAACTTGGTGCGGAATTCACGTTTGAAAACAACACGCTGGTCTTCCGCTGTCCGAAAATCCGCACGACGAAGATCTCTCGTGAACTCTGCTCCCGGAACCGCACGAGCATCCTTTTCGCCGCGCCGCTGCTGGCGCGCTGCGGTCAGGCGGAACTTCATCCGCCGGGCGGAGATGTGATCGGCCGCCGCCGTCTTGACGGCCACTTCTACGGACTGTGCAAACTCGGCGCAACGATGACCGGGGACGCGACCTACCGCTTCGACGCGCCGGAGGGACTCGCAGGACGGGAACTCTTCCTCGACGAAGCGAGCGTCACCGCGACCGAACAGATTCTCATCGCCGCCGCGACCGCGCGCGGACGCACCACGCTCTACAACGCAGCGGGGGAACCGCATGTCCGCGACCTGGCCGAAATGCTCAACGCGATGGGAGCGAAGATCAGCGGCGCCGGCAGCAATACCATCGAAATCGACGGAGTCGAAAAACTTCACGGCTGCACCCACACGATCGTCGGCGACCACATCGAAGCGGGCAGTTTCCTCGCGCTCGGCGCGGCGACCGGCGGGGAGATCACAGTCGAGGGAACGCATCTGCGCCACTACTGGATGCTGCGACGCGTCTTTGAGCGGCTCGGGCTGCGGATGGAACTCCGGCCGGATCACATCTTCCTGCCGGGGGGGCAGGATCCGCAGATCGAATGCGATTTCGGCGGCCACATTCCGCAGATCTCCGACGGGCCGTGGCCGCAGTATCCCTCCGACATGATGAGCTGCACGATCGTCGCGGCGACGCAGTGTCGCGGCAGCGTGATGTTTTTCGAAAAGATGTTCGAAAGCCGCATCTACTTTGCGGACCGTCTCATCAGCATGGGGGCGAATGCGATCGTCTGCGATCCGCACCGCGTGGTCGTCACCGGCCGCGCGCAGCTGCACGGAGTCACGATGTCGAGTCCGGACATCCGCGCCGGAATGGCGATGGTCATCGCCGCGCTCTGCGCACGCGGAGAAAGCACGATCAACTCCGCGGAAGTGATCTATCGCGGCTATGAGAACCTCGTCGAAAAACTCTCCGCCCTCGGAGCGAAGATCCGGGAAGTGAAAGGCTGATCCCCCGGGAAAATTTTCATTTTTTCCCGGTTCCGGAGTTGCAAAACCGGAATTTCCGCTGTAAGGTAAACATGTTATCTCTCTTCATCAAAAATACGGAGAACGGATATGGACGAACAGCTTTACAGGAAGAAGGTGCTGGGCTGCTGGCTCGGCAAGGCGGTCGGCGGAACCCTGGGGGCGCCGGTGGAAGGATGGGACGGGCCGCACCATCTGGAGTTTTACGATCCGGTTCCGCAGACGATGGTTCCGAACGACGACCTCGACCTTCAGGTGGTCTGGGCGATGACGATCGCGGGGAATCCGCGGCCGGTGGTCAACAGCCGCGTGCTTGCGGAGGCGTGGCTGAAGAACGTCGGCTTTCCGTGGGATGAGTACGCGGTGGCGATCCGCAATTTGAAGAACGGAATCGAGCCGCCGTTTTCGGGCAGTTACGACAACTGGTTCGTCGACGGGATGGGGTGCGCGATCCGTTCGGAAATCTGGGCGTGCCTCGCGCCGGGCGATCCGGAACGCGCCGCGAAACTCGCATACGAGGATGCGTGCGTCGACCACGCCGGGGACGGCATGTGGGCGGAGGTGTTCCTGGCGGCGATGGAGTCCGCCGCATTCGTCGAGAACGACGTGCGCAAAATCATCGAGATCGGCAAGGCGCAGATTCCGGCGGACTCGAAGCTCCGGATCGGCATCGAGGACGCGATCCGCTGGTTCGACGAAAAACCCGAATTCGATTACCTCTTCCGGGAGATCATGACAAAATACAAAAGCGACAACTTCACGGATGTGAAGGTGAATTTTCCGATCATGGTCGCGGGTCTGCTGCTTGGGAAAGGCGATTTCAGCAAGTCGATCTGCGACGCGGTGAATTTCGGCGAGGACACCGACTGCACGGGTGCAACCGTCGGCGCGATTCTCGGAATCATGAACCCCGATGGAATTCCGGAAAAGTGGCTCGCACCGATCGGCCGGAGCATGGTGCTGAGTCCGGGAATCCGGGGGATCACGCCGCCGCCGACCATCGACGCATTTTCGGATCTGATCTGCGAGATGAGCAAACGCATTGTGCTCGAACCGTGCCCGGCGACAAGTTTCAAACCGCGCCCGGTTCATGCGCGCGCGGTGGTGCGTCCGCCGCGCAGTCAGGCCGAGCCGGAGCAGGAGGTTGTGTTCGACGGAACCTTCGCCGAATGGCCGGAGGAGCTGCCGGAAAAACACGAACTTGTGCTGGATTTCCGTTTCAAAATCGATCAGCCCGGCCGCTATGTCGTGATGTTCAACACGAAGTCGCAGGTGATCGTCGAAATCGACGGAGTCCTCGCGTTCCGGCGCGCGCCGGGCGACATGGCGCCCTCGTTCCACCGCGCACCGTGGAATCAGGAAGTGACGATGGATTTCGCCGCCGGGGAGCACACGCTCCGCGCCACGATTCAGCGCGTTGCGCCGGGTACGCGCCCGAACTGGGTGGTCGGCGTCGCTTACGGTGACACGCTGCAATGGGTTCCGGACGCGATGCTGTAAAAGCCATCCATCCCATGTTCCCGACGCCGCGCCGTTCGCCTGAACGGAGCGGCGTTTTTCCGTAGAGCGTGGAATCAGAACCGGTCGTCATCCCCCGGCCGGTTTCGCCGGAGAAAACACCTTTCCTCGTGCAGCTCGGCAAAAAACAAACAGGTGAAGTCACGTCCCGCAATAAATTCAACGCTCCTCATCCAGAAAGGAGATTCCTGCTGCGAGAGCTCGCATTTTCCCTGCCAGATTCCATTCTTCTGTTCTGCGTCGAACGTATAATGCGGCATCCAATCTTCCTGAAAGAAGTTCGTGTATCGGGAAAGAGTCGTCGTGATGTGTTCCCGAATCCGCTTTTCATCAGCAAAGTCGTTCTCTATCCCGGTCAGACAGAAAACAAACGAGGAACCGGTGTCCCACGACCAGGATTCCGGCAGAGTATTGTTGCGAACAAGCAGAATATCGGATATCCACGAAAACACGTGCCCCCCGTCCGGCATTCTGTTCTCGAACAAAAAGACATCCGGCAACGCGATGATTTCCGTTCTCAAATTTTCATTGATGACTTGTTTTTTTACGATAATGTTGATCCATTGGAAGAAATGATCGACCGCATACGCGGGAATTTCGCCCACCGGTTTTGTCCGGGCTGGATCTTTTTTTTGTTTAATGGAAACGATGGAATAAGCGGGAATCGTCAGCGGCCTCGTATTCACCGGATAAACGAAGGTTCTGTTGCGGCCGATTTGCACCAGAAACTCCGACAGACTGAGAATATCACCGTCCGCCGCCATGCAGAACAAGCCCGCCATCAAGGCGAGAAAAAGCAGAAAGGTTTTCATTGCACATCTCTCTCCGATAGGGCAATTTTTATGGAAAAACCTCTGGGATAATATAATCCATCGCCGGTCAATTGCAAGTTCGCAAACCGAAATCGCCCGCCTTCGCTTGGAATTGCAGAAATTCACATCTGGTTTACCTGATAACATTTTACCAAGAGGTTTTCAATCCCCACTCACTAAAGAACGTTTTCCTCGCCACACCCCGGCGAAGAAGAAAAACGGGAAATTAAGCATTCATTGCTTGACTTCTACGGAAAATACTGCTATAATTCTGCATATGGAAATCACCTTGTCGGGGGAAAGGAAAATTGCCATGAAAGACGCGCTCAAGAAAATTGCGGAACGCATCGAGAAGACGTTCGATCGAATCGAAACGGAAGAAGCGACCAAAAATGCGTTCGTGATGCCCTTCATCCAGCTTCTCGGATATGACATTTTCGATCCGGAAGAGGTCATCCCGGAATTCACCGCCGACCTCGGTATCAAAAAAGGAGAAAAGGTCGACTATGCGATTTTTCATGATGGAGAGCCGGCGATCCTGATCGAATGCAAATCCTGCCACTGTGAACTCTGTGTCGACAATGAGAGCCAGCTGTTCCGGTATTTTCATGCGACCCGCGCCCGCTTCGGAGTGTTGACCAACGGCATCGTCTACAAATTCTTCACCGACCTCGACGAAGCGAATAAGATGGATACCAGACCCTTCCTCGAAATCAACCTCCGGGAACTCGACAAAATCGACTTCGGCGAACTCGTCAAATTCTCGAAAAGCAACTTCGACGAAGCGAGCATCCGGAACCGCGCCGATGTGCTGAAATGCGCAACCTCGATACGCAACGTGCTCAAGGAGGAACTGGCCAATCCCTCCGAGGAGTTCGTCCGCATGGTGTTCCGGAAAATGGATTGCGGCGGCAGCTCCTTCACGGAGAAGGTCCGGGAGAAAATCACACCGCTGGTCAAGTCGGCCATCGACACGATCATCAACGACCAAGTCAAATCCCATCTGAACAACGCGCTGAACACTACGGAGGCCAAATCCGAGGAAATCGCCGCCGCCGCGGCGCCTCCCGCCGAGGAAAGCTCCGGCGGAATCACGACAACGCAGGATGAGGTCGATGCACACAATATTATCCGGGCCATTCTCTGCCAGACCATTCCGGTGGAGGACGTTGCCATGCGGGACGCCAAGAGTTACTGCGCCATTCTCTACCAGAACAACAACCGCAAACCGATCTGCCGCCTTTATTTCAACAATCCGGAACGCAAGTCCATCGGCTTGTTCGATGGAAACGCGGAGGAAAAAATCGCGATCCAGACCACGGCCGAACTGTACCAGTTCGCAGATCGACTGAAAAACACGGTTTTCGGATACATGCAGCTGAAGCACGAAGCATGATCTGAATCTCCCGGTTTTTTTCTTCATCAGCCATCATTGCTGTCGTACCTCCGGCTTGGCGGTACGCTTTTTCTGAACAAAAAAAGTATTTTTTTAAAAAAAGCAAACAAAATATCAGTAATCACTTGACTTTATCAAAAAGAAGCGTTATTTTTGAAACAAAGCACCATTCAGATGCAATTTTCCAGAGGATTTTATTTCCATCACGAGGGAAAGTGCTCGGAGTTGCCTGGAGGAGGCAATTATGAAGCCCGCCCGGGTCGTCGCAAGATGATCCGGGCGGTGTCTTTTTTCCTCTCTGTTTCACCGGCCGAAATATAAATAAAATTTATTTTTATTTCAATTTTATTTATTTCAATCTTGATTTTATTGAAAAATGTGGTATCATTAATTCCGGAAAGGGGTGAAAAATGGCACGGGATCACTTTTCGCATATCTGTCAGAACTGCGGCGGAGAGCTCACCGTCGAAAAACTCTGCTGCCGGAACTGCGGCGTGGCGCTTGAGGGGAAGATCGAACTGCCCCGGCTCGCACGACTGAACGCGGAAGAACGGGAATTCATCGAACTCTTCGTTCTGTCAGCCGGTTCGCTCAAGGAGGTAGGGAAGATTCTGCACCTCTCCTATCCGACTGTCCGGGCGCGGCTGGACCGGGTCATCGCGAGCCTTCAGGAACTCGATCGAGACCGCCGCGACGCGCGCATGCAGATCATCGCCAGGGTCGAACGCGGCGAAATCAGTGCGGAACAGGCCGCCGAACAGCTTGCCTTCATCTGAAAATTATCAGGAGACAATCACATGGCTGAACTCATTCTGACCGCGTTGCGCTGGAATCTGCTGACGGTCTGGCTCCCGGTCGCAATCGTTGCGGCGTCTGCTGCGTGTACCGTGATCCTGATCCGGCGCGATCGTTACCGGCGCAGACTTGCACTCGTCCCCTCCCCCGAGACGGAGCAGATTCGCCGCCTTGTCGAAAACGGCGCAATTGACTCCGGGGCTGCGGAAAAATTGCTCGCAGAGTGTGATGCCCTGCCGGAAGTGCGCGAACGTTCACCGCTGCCGGATCTGCCGCTGAAGCTGGTCTCCGCCTTCGGCCGCATTTACAGCGTCATGAAAATCGTGATGCTCGCGGGAGTGGCGGCGACCTTCGCGGCAATCCGGCTTTATGCGGGAACCCGGAAAGACGGCGGGAATTATGAGTTCAACGGGGAACATCTGCCTCTTCTGCTTGCGGGAACTGCGCTGGTGCTGGTTCTGGCGATCTGCGAATACATCGCAGCCGTCCGGATTCTGCACGGCAGCATCAAAGCCCGCAACTTTCTGATTTTCAGCTGGATGATCAATTTTCTGCTGATCCGGGCGATGCTTTCCCCGTTTGACTCTTCATTCTACTGGGCGCTGACGGCAGGCTGCGGAGTGTATACCTTGTACGTGCTGCTCTTCCGTCGCGACGCACGCAGAAAAATCTCCGCAGAAGGCGGCGAAACCGGGCGCGGCGGAAAAATCGCCGTCGGACTCCTCGCGGCCGCCGCGCTGGCGGCCGGGCTCACGCTCTTTTCGGCGCAGTCGAGCCACGTGTACGAAAACTCCGCGACAATGGTGAATTTCAGAAGCAACGACCACGGCCCGCTCCATATCGAAGTCGAAAACATGATCCTGATTCCGGGCTCTCCGGACGGGGAAACCGCCGAACTGTGCGAACTGCTGGCCGAAGCGTTCCAAGCGAATTCCGGCCCGCTGTGCGAAATCCGGCGTTTCGGAGAGCCGGTTCCCGTCGACAATCTGCTGCAAAAGCTGCCGGTGGTCGTCACCCGCGTGGAGTATCTGCCGCCCGAACCCGTTCGCGGCTTCCGGAAAATCCTGATCCGCAACCTCTGCCCGGAAGCGGCAGCGGCGAACGATCTCTTTGAGTCGTTCACCGGGAAGATGAAACTGTTCCGCTGTTTCCGGATCGAAACCGCAATGGGAATTCACTCCGTCTCCTTTTTATGGAAAGGGATCTCCCTCACGGAAAACCCACTTAACTTCTCCGGGACTTTCCTCGCCGCAACCACCAATCCGGAGGGGAAGCGGAAATCGCTCGAACGCATCGCCGCCCTCGCGGCGAAACAGTGGAACGGAATTCTGGAAAAGCGGCGCAACAAGCCCGTTGCGAGACTTCCGGAAATTCCGGTGGACGAGACGACCCCGCTCCTTCTCGACCTCGACCTCTCCGCCTTTCCGGGAGCCGCACCGCTCTACACCGGGCGCGGGAAATACATCAACACCGTCGCGCTCTACCGGTTCGATCCGCCACGCACTCCGGAAGAACGGCAGAAACTTGTCCGCGCTCTCGAGTCGCAGGGATTCCGCCGCGATTCCGGCAACGGCTTCGGCGGCATCGTCCGATTCGAGAAAAATGCCCCGTCCGTCACCTTGACGCTCCGTTTCCCGGAAAGGCAGCAGATGTTCGAGGAACTCAACTGCCGTCTGCCTTACGGGGAACTGCTTTACTTCCGGTGGAAACATTCAGAAGCGGAAGCCGATCTCGAATTTCTGAGAAAGTTCGCCGCCGCCGACCCGCGCGCTTTCGCACTGATGGGCGGGTTGCGATACCTCCCCGCCGCCGAACGGCGCGAAATCTTCACAAAGGTACTGCGCGACACCCCGCCCGACCGGGCGGAAAAGCTCATCATCTGGCAGTACTTCCTGGGGATCGATGAGCCGCTTGAGCCGGAAGCCGAACGATTCTTCCGCTCCCTCGCGGAAGAGGTTCTCGATGATTTCGCCGCCCCTGATTTTCTCAGCGAAGTCGGAACTCTGCTCGACAGCACCGAGAAAATGCCGGAGAAACAGGCGTTTCTGCTCGAACGGCTCGCACCGATCCGGGAACGGATCAAGCTGCCCACGCCCCCCGGGGAGAACGGCATCGTCGCAGCGAAACACCGTATCCGCCGCACGCCCCTGCTTCCCTCCCGGCTGCTGCTTGAGATCGAAATTCCGGGCAAACCGCTGCTGCGGATCGCGGCGGGCCTGACCGAGATGCCGGATGGGAACCTGAAGGCGGAAGTGGCCGGAATGAGCTCAAGTGGAATTTCGCGGCAGGAACTCTCCAGCCATTCGTTCCAGTCGAGTTACGTCTGTCTCGGCGCGAGGAGCGGCTGGCATAAATTCGGCTCTTCGCATGGGAGAAGGTTCGACAACATTCAGAATTCGTCCCTTTCCTCGGGCGTGCCTCCGGAATCGGGCAAACTCAACGTCCAGCTGCAATTCGACGAAACCGCTTCCGAATACATGATCGGCATCGCCTGGAATCCGGAAAAAAAGTGAGTTCCCCTTGCAATCCGCCGTTCAAACGTGTATACTAAAGGCATGACGAAGGCAAAAAAATGGAGCGGGTGACCGGAGTCGAACCGGCGTCGCCAGCTTGGGAAGCTGGAGCATGACCGTTTTGCTACACCCGCAATCCGAAGTATGAGATAGAATATAACCGCTTTTTACGGAAATGCAAATCGAAAAAGGAACAAGTATGAAAATTTTCTCCCGCTTTCTTCTTGCCGGAGCCGCCTGCGCGCTTCTTGCCGGCTGCGCGACCAAACGTCTCCCCTCCGAAGACCTCGAGGTTCCGAAGCTCTTTCCGGAGGAGATCGCGATTCTGAAAAATCCCGACCTCTCCCCGAACAGCAAGGAGAAGTACGACGCGATCAAAAGTCTCATCCGGAAGGTCGACTTCACCTTTACGCGGGAGGCGAAAACCATCAACGATCTGCTCTACTACGGCGACGGCGTGCCGGATGCGACCGACCGCCCCGACCGTACCATCACCTTCAACTATCAGTACGGCGACCACTATGTCCGACTGGTCTTTGCGCTCTACATGACTGTTGTACTGCGTGCGGATGTGATCGAAAAGTAAGCTGATGACCGATTCCGCCGATACTGACTTCATGCTCCTTGCCCTGAATTGCGCACGGGAGGCCGCAGCCGCGGGGGAGACTCCGGTCGGCGCGGTCGCCGTCGTCGCAGGGAGAGCGGTCGCCCGCGCCCGCAACCGGGTCGAGGAGAAACAAAGCTCCTCCGCCCATGCCGAACTCGAACTGCTGCGGGAGCTTGAAACGCTCCGCGGAGACTGGCGCATGGAGGATGTGACCGTCTATGTGACCAAGGAACCGTGTCCGATGTGTGCGGGTGCGCTTGTGAATGCCCGCGTGCGCCGGATCGTCTACGGTGTTGCCGATCCCCGCTTCGGCGGCTGTTCCGTATTCGGGATCCCCGGTCATCCCGGAGCCCTGTTCCATCCGCAAGTTACCGGCGGGGTCTGTGCGGAAGCGGCGGCGGCGCTGCTTGCTGGCTTTTTCCGTGAAGCACGCGCGAAACACAAACAGCGGCCCGTCCAGATGCGGAATCACTACGACCCGGAATTTGCCGCAGCCCAGAAGGTTCTGCTGCGCGAAGTGTTCGACTTCGATCTCGACTTCTGGTTCCGGCTCGGAATGTGGAACGAAAAATACGAGAGTTACGCCCTCTTTGACGGTCCGCGCATGATTGCACATGCCGGGCTTTCGCGCCTGAATCTCCGCGTGGGCGGCAAAGAGCTCCGCGCGATTCAACTCAACGGCATCGCCTGCACTCCGCCCGAACGCGGGAAAGGGCATGTGCGGAGACTGCTCGACGGAATTCTGCGCCGTTATTCCGGGACGCCGGTTTTCCTCTTTGCAAACGGGAATGTGCTCGATTTCTATCCGAAATTCGGTTTCGAACCGAGAACGATGCACTTGCCGGTCGCGGACGTTGCGGTCGACAATCCAGAATGCCGTCCCGTCAAGGCCGCGCCGGATGAACTGCGGGAACTCGCCTCGATCCGGCGGCTGCCCTCCTCGATCTTCTCAGTCAACAACGACTTCGAACTCCGCTGCTTTCACCTGTACGGGGATTTCGCCGACCGGCTCTATCGCCTCGCGCCCGGAATTGCGATCGCGGCGGAGGCATGCGGAGATACGCTGAAACTGCACGAACTCCTCGCCGACCGGCCCGTCCGCTGGGAGAAACTCGCATCATTGCTGCCGTTCACCGGAATCCGGCGTGTGGAGTTCGGCTTCTGTCCCGACCGGCTTGGAATCGACTTCCGCTGGGAGGTATCCTCCGTCCCCTGGCACCTCTTCATACGCGGCGACTGGCCCCTCCCCGGGCACTTTCTCATCCCCGAATTCGACCGCACCTGACTCCGGCGGAAGGTCCCCCCCCCATTCCGAATTCACCGGTTTCGGGCGGCCACTTCAAAGATCTGCTGGCGAAACTCCCGGGGGGAGACTCCGCTTTCCCGCTTGAAAAAATGGGAAAAATAATACTCGTCGTTGAAGTTCAACCGCCGGGCAATTTCCTTGATCGACAGTTTTGACTCGCGCAACAGCAGCGCAGCCCGAAGCTGCAGCTGATGCGAAAGGTATTTCTTCAAGGTGATGCCGGTATCCTGCGAAAAGGAACGCGACAACGTGCTGCGATGCATTCCCGCGACTTCCGCCAGTTCGTCAATGGTGATTTTCGCATGAATGTTCCGCTCAATATAATCCAGCATCTTGCGATACCGCGAAGTAATGGCGTTCTGAAACGTTATCAGGTTGCGGGGAAGAAAATCCGCCGTGATCTGAAAAAGCATCCCCTTGATCTTGCACGCCCGCTGAATTCCGTCAACCGGAAGACTGCTGATCCGGTCCAACTCCCGGATGATCTCGGGAGCCATTCTCCGCTCCATATGCGCAAAACTCAGAAAGATCTCGGAAAACGGAAGCAGCTGCAGATTGTAATGGAATGCGTAAAAACAGGTTCCGTGCCGGAAGTGGAACGAAACCGGAACTCCCGCACTGAAGAAAAAGAGACTCCCCGGCTCCATCGGCAACTCGCCGCCGAACATCGGTGACCCCACGGTGGAAACCGGCCCGGTCGAAGAATAAACCGCAAAAATTCGATTGAATGCGTAAGTATTTACGGAACAGCGGTCAAAATCCGCCCGGGAATATTCATAGAGTTTCACAGAAAGCAGATTCGCGTAGTCGGTCTCCTGGGAAAAGAGATACGGATCATCCAAGAAATTCATAAAATCGCAAGTTTTTTAACTGTTTTCACATTGTTCTAATCGTGTTTTTCCTGTATAATATACATGTTGTTGCAAATTTGCAAATACAATGAGAAAACAAACTCGCAAAAACAGCCGGGGAAGGAGCGGAAGATCATGATAACTCTTTTTCACAACCGAAAACTGCCGCATTCAAATTTTACATTGATTGAATTGCTGGTTGTAATTGCGATTATTGCGATCCTTGCGGCAATGCTGCTCCCGGCACTGAACCAGTCGCGGGAACGGGCCAAAAGCATCTCATGCACGAACAATCTGAAGCAGTGCGGCCTCTTTTTCGACATGTACGCCAACGATTCCGACGACTATTACCCGGCGCCGATCCAATCCGGAAAGAGCTGGGCATGGTATATTTCCGACTTCGCCGGTGAAAAGAATACGAACAAGGAGTACGATAAACGGTATCAACTGCTGCGCTGTCCCTCCATGCCGGTCATGCCGGAGTCGGAATCCGGAGTGTCCATATCGGCGCAGGTTTACGGTATGAACGTCTGCATCCTGGAAGCATGGGCGGCGCAACTGGCGATCAAGCGTTCCCGGATTCAGGCGGCTCTGAACACCAACCGGCCCTATATCGCCCGGGGATCGCTGGAAAACACCATTCTGCTGGTCGACAGTATCTATTCCGGCAGCAGCGCCACCAAGTCCGGGAAAGACCAGATTCAGAATTTCGCTCTTCCACGGGAGGACTGCAGCATCATTCTGCGCCATCAGAACCGATGCAACATGCTCAATCTCAGCGGTTCGGTGAAAAGCATGTCTTACAACGACCTGCGCCGACAGCTGCAATGGGGAAGCAACTACATCCGCGATATGAACGGAATCAAAATACTGTAAAGGATGGATCGTTTATGAAAAAAATCAGTTGCGTCTGGATGCTTGCCTTTGCCGGGATGTTATTTCATGCGCAGGCTCTGGAGATGGATTCGAACGGATGCATTCAGGCTGATTCGCTCCGTTTTTCGGTCAGTTGCGTCACTCCCGGCTGGAAACAGACCGTTTCCCAGAGCAGCCTGCCCGGGCAGGTGACGAAAGATTCCGGTGCGACGGAATACCGCTGCGAAACCCGCTTCCCGCTTCCGGATCAGGCGGAAGGGATTCTGCAGGAAACATTTCGGCGAAAATCGGAAACCGAATGGGATCTTCAGGCGGAACTGAATTTCCCCCGCCCGGTTCAAACAGCCCGGGTCATGCTCGAAGCAACGCTGCCGAACGCCTTGTTCGACGGCGAAACGCTGCAGGTCAACAGCAGCGCCGTTCAACTGCCGGAGAATGCGTCCAGAAGCGGGAAAATTCTTCTGTACCGGGGAAAAGCGACCGAACTGATCATTCCGCTGAAGGAGAGCCTGCTGCGTTTCCGAGGGGATTTCGAACTGCACCTGCAGGATAACAGCAAATGGAAGTTTCCCGGTTATTCGCTCCGCATTCTGTTTACGCCGTCCGAAGGGGAACTGCAACAGGCCCGCCTGTCGCTGATCATCTCGCAAATCCCCTACCGGAGCAAGCCGCTGGACCTGCGGGCCGGATTCAACCGGGAATTTCGCGATCAGCAGGCGGAAGACGGCGTCGGCGGCTGGACCGATCAGGGAGCAGAGAACGATCTCAGGCTGCTTCCGACCGGAAAACAGAGGTTCGACGGAATCGAATTTTCCATCGTCGACCCGAAAGAGAACAATCGCAAAACCTGCCTGGTGCTGGGCGGCAATCGTCCCGGCCACTCCGGACCGGTGGAGATCGAACAGCCTGAACAACCTTCCGGAAAATACCTTTCTCTGCTCCACGCGCTCGCATGGCCGGAGAAAAAACCGATCGGAACCGTTCAGATTTCCTACACCGACGGAACATCGACCCGGATCACGGTCTGCGGCGGAAGGGATGTCGACAACTGGTGGATGCCGCAGAATTGTCCGAACGGCACGGTGGCATGGACAGGGGAAAATCCCAGTTCTCTGGTGGGCCTGTACCGCTCGAGCTTTCCGATCGACTCCAAACCGGTTCAAAGCCTGAGCTTTGAAGCTCTGGGGCGGTCGGTCTGGGGGATTGTCGCGGCATCTCTCCACGATGCGTGCCCGCCGCGCGGCAAAGACATCCCGGTGTTCATCACCGAAGGGACGGAGTGGAAACCGATCCTCTACAAACGAGACGTTCTGCCAGGCTCCGTTCTCGATTTCTCGAATACCCTCGATGCGCCCGCGGGGAAATACGGACCGATCATGGTCCGCAACGGGAAATTCGTATTCCGGGACCGTCCGGATGAACCGATCCGCTTCTACGGAACGAATCTGGGAGGCAACGCGCTGTTCCTCGACAAGAAACAGGCGGAGAAGATCGCCGACCGGATCGCGGCGGCAGGATACAATGCCGTCCGAATCCACAACCACGATCATCTGCTCGTGCGGCATGAGAACGGAACCTCCACCGTTCTCGACCCGGACCGGCTGGACCGGCTGGAATATTTCATTGCCTGCCTCAAGGAGAGAGGAATCTACATTTCCACGGACCTCTACGTCGTCCGGCAGACGGAACCGGGGGAAATTCCGGAGTTCCCGGGAAAACAGTTTCAACTCGGCGGCTACAAGGCGCTGGTCTGCGTTCTGAAATCCGCCCGCGAAAATCTGAAAGAGTTCTCCCGGGCGTGGCTCACGCATGTCAATCCCTACACGGGCCTCGCGTTGAAAGACGATCCGGTTCTCTTCTCGCTCTCCCTCATCAATGAAAACGACGTATATCGCACCTGGACCCATGCTCCGGAAAGCGTCGCATTGTATCGGAAACTGTTCGCAGAATGGCTGAAAGAACACTCGCTGCCGGAAAGTCCCGCTTCAGCGGACAATCCGGTCTATGCCGACTTCCTCACGGAAATCTATGAGGAATCCTACCGTGATCTGGAGCAATTTGTGCGAGAGCTCGGAGTAACGATCCCGCTCAACGACCAAAATGCAACCACAGCCCTGCGCACGACGGTTCTGCGGGCGGCATACGACTATGTGGATATTCACAAATACTGGGATCATCCGGTCTATGTGGGAGTCAACCGCTGGAATCCCCCTTCCCGGCTGCGAAATCAGTCCGTGATCCGGAGCGAAGCGGAATCCCCCGCGCGGCTGATGCTGTCGCGTCTGCTCGACCGGCCGATGATGGTGACCGAGTTCGACTTCCCCGCGCCGAATCGTTTCCGGGCCGAGGGACCGGTTTTGACCGGAGCATATGCCGCACTGCAGGATTGGGACGGACTCTTTCACTTCGTCTACACCCATCATCCCCGGCAGCTGGAAGGGGAAACAACCGGGGAAGGCGACTTCTTCGCTTCGGCGCAGGATCCGGTCAAATATCTTTCCCAGCTGATCGGAATCCGTCTTTTCCTGGACCGCGGGGTGCGACCAGCTCCGATCTGTCTAGCCCTCCTGCTGGATGCGAATGGGCACGCGCCGTTTTCGGCGATGCCGGCCGGAGATCTTATCAGGCTCGGGTTGCTCGTCAGAATCGGCTCCCTGGTCGTGCCTCCCGGAACGGCTCCGGATGCGTCGCGGTATGCGGGCTGGCTGAAACTGGCGGGGGCCTCCCCGGCCGCATTTCCGAAAACTCTCCCGACCTTCCCCATTGGCGGAGAACAATCGTTCGGCGTACTGGATTCGATGGCCCGGGCCGGAGTGATCTCCGGCAACCTGTTCGATTTGGATCGGAAACGGTATCGCTCCGCCACCGGTCAGATCGAACTGAATGCAGAAAAAGGCACGTTCCGGGTCGTCTCGCCGACCTGTGAAGCGGTGATCCTGCCCGCTGAAAGTACAGGCCGGGGTGATTTTCTTCAGGTACGGAACCACGTCGGGCGCGGCGTCTTCGCGGCAATCTCCACTACCGGAACGCCGCTGGATCAATCCGATCGAATCCTGCTGCTCCACCTGACCGATACGCAGGTTGAAAAATTGAAGTTCGGAAACGCCGCCGGAACCCGCCTGGAACAATTCAGCAAAGGCCGTTTCCTCGCAGAACGGGGAGAAGCGGAAATCGAGTGCGGCGTGTCCTCCGACGCGGAATTCGAACTCTATCGCGTCGATTCCTCCGGCAGACGTCTGGGAAAAGTTCCGTTCTCCCGTTCCGGAAAAGGAACGATCCGATTCCCCGCCCGGGTCTTTTCGCCGGACGGGTCCGGTTTCCTGTACGAACTGTCCAGACGCAAATAGCCGTTCTGCCTGCCGCCTCCGACCGGCCCCAATCGACCGGCGGAGGCATTTTTTGTTTCATCGCCTTTTCGATCGTCCGGCGACTGATCCGAATCAGCCCGAACCCGTCTCCCGCCCCCCTCTGCGTCTTCCCTTCGGCAATGTATCGATACGGCGGGAGCTTCCTGCCGGAACGGCATGAAAAAAAATTTTTGAAAAAAATCTTTGACACCTCTTGGCAAATAGATCGCAGTCTGCTATAATATATAGCAAGATAAGATATTTTATAAAGGCAGGAGCGAGAATGGAAAAGAGGACGTACGGCGGAAAAACGGCGGGAATCCGGGAGCAGCTGCTGCGCCAGATTGAGCTCGGGAATTTTCCGCGCGGCTCGGTACTCCCATCCGAACGCGAATTGACGGAGCAGCTGAATGCAAGCTACATGACCGTCCGCAAAGCCATCGGCACCCTAGTGGCGGAAAAGTATCTGGAGCGGATTCCGAGAGTGGGCACCTTTGTTTCACACACGATTCCGGGGCACAAGGTGCAGCGGCAGCTCGGGATCGTGGTTCCGGCCTGGACGGCACCGGAGAATTCCGATTTCGTGATGTACGCCAGCGAAACCGCGGAACATGAAGGGTGGCTGCCGAAGATGGTGTCGATCCGGCACTGGGAGGACCGGGCGCTGCTGGACGCCTGGACTAATTTCGACGCTCTTGTCTGCTTTGCCCCGCAGCCGATCACGCAGATGCCGTCCGAGCTGCTCAAAAAGCTTCAGAAAAACGAAAAACCGGTTGTATTCATCGGCATCCCCGCCCACTACTTCGGGCTTGACGCCGTTTGCGGTTCCATGGAAGTCGAATTTCGGATCATCCTCGACAAACTCGCGGAAGCGGGACACACCCGCATCGCCCTTGTTGAACAGTGTTCGCTTATGAACGACCAGCAGAGCGTCGATGTCCCGACTTTTCACTCCGTCTGGAAACAGCGGATCACGGAAACCATCGGGGCCGCTGCCGTCGACCCCCTGTCGATTCTCGTGGAAACGCCGCGGTTTGAACTCCCTCACCGGACAATCTACGAGAAACTCAAGTCGATCGGCACGCACCCTCCCTTTACGGCAATCATCACACGCGTTCCGTTTCTCTCGGGAGTCATGGCGGCCTTCTCGGATCTTGGTCTGCGCGTCCCGGAGGATGTTTCCGTCGTCGCCATCGGAGACCGGCAGGAACTGGAATTCTACCGGCCGGAACCCACCTACCTGAAGGTATCGCTGCGCGACCACGCAATCCGGGCCTTCGAACTGATTCGAGCGCGGCTCGCCAATCCGGAACTCCCGGCGCAGTACGCCATGGTCTCTCCGGAATTCATCGAAGGAAAAACCATGAAAAAATTGAAAGAAAAATGATTTTCCCGGTGCCCGAACCAACGATCCAGACACCATAACCCCCACAATAATCATCAACCCCAGAGGAAAGTGACTATGGAGATGAAATGCAATGCCGTCCCCCGCAAAGCCGCACCCTTTATGATGCGTCACTTCACATTGATTGAACTTCTGGTCGTTATAGCGATCATCGCGATTCTCGCATCGATGCTGCTGCCGGCGCTGAATCAGGCGCGGGAACGGGGAAAGAGCATCTCCTGCCTTTCAAACCAGAAGCAGTTCGGGCTTTCGGAAATGCTCTACGCGAACGACTACAACGACTTCTGGACGATTCCCTACTATGACGCCGCCTACGGATACGCCTCCAATCCCGCCAACGCCTCCCACTGGGCGACGGCGCTGGTCCGTCTGAACTACTTGACCTCTCCGGCAAAAGCGGGCAAAAACGTTCTCATTCACTGCCCGTCGGCGCCGCAGCATGACGGGAACGACTATTTGCACTACACCTTCAATATCGGAGCGATCGATGTTTCGACCATGGCGGCATACAAGGTGGCCCCGCGTCCGGGAAAATTACGGGCGCCGTCACGCGCGATGGCAATTTCCGACGCCTATCATCCGGTGATCGACTACTATCTGAATCCCTCCACCTACGGGCAGTCCGTCTGGTGGCGCTGGGAGAATCCGATGCCTGCGCATGTAAAAAGCGAGTGGAGATTCCACCACGTCAACGGCAACAACATGCTCTTCATGGACGGCCATGCCACTCTTATCAATACCGTCATGCTTGCCCAGGGCCAGTCTCCGTCCATTCAAGAGGTGGTCATCTACTGGCAGGGTACGCAGGATAAGCACTGGAATGTACAGTAACCATCCACCCCGAAGGAATCTCAATATGATGTCGAAAAGGATACTCGCCGGCTTCGGCGCGCTTCTGGCCGGAGCTCTCTTCGCCGCGGACCCGTCACTCTCCGATCTCAACTGCAGACGGGACGATCTGCTCTCACGGACGACCCTCGAAACAATCGCCGCAACCGATCCGCTGCTCGGCGAGTGGCTGGCGGCTCAGAAAAAGATTCTCACGAATCTGGAACGGGCGATCGAACGGGATGCCGAACAAACGGCAAGTCTGAAGGCCGACTATGATTATCTGCTCACCCGCCTCGCGGAAGAGATCGAGTTTGCCCGGAACACTCCCGTGATCGACGAAAGCAGACACTACAACGTCAGGGATTTCGGAGCCAGAGGAGACGGCTCGGCCGATGATGGGGAAGCGCTCCGCAAGGCAATCGCAGCCGCAGCGGCCGACACCACCGGCAGACGCACCGTGTTTCTGCCGCGCGGACGATATCTCATACGGTGCGTCGGCCCGGAAACCGGCAACGTGAAGCTCGACAATCTGAAAAATCTCCGCCTCGTCGGGGAACACGGCACGGAAATTCTGCTGCCCGGCCCCCTTGATGTGGCGATCCGCATTCTCAACTGCGACAACGTCGGCGTGAAGAATCTCACCTTGACTTATCGGAAAGTCCCCTACACAACCGGCGTCATCACAGGATTTCCGGCCGACGACACCATTCGCGTCGTAATTGATCCGGGCATGACCGCTCCGACCGAACCGATGTTCCGGGAGGCGCAGACCCGGGGTCTCATGCGGGTCTACTCTCCGGAACGGATTCCCGGTTCCCTGCGCCCCGCGCGCAGTTCCGTCGCCCCGCATCAGGGTGCGCCGACCGTAACCCGGATCGACGACAACACGTTTGACTTCAAACTCAATTCGTTCACTCCGACCGCGAAGCACTACACCATCGGCAGCCGCATTGCGTTCTACGCCAGAACTTATGGGAATCACACCATCAACAACGCCAATTCCAGCCGAACCCGTCTCGAAAACATCACGATAAACACCTCTTCGGCGATGGCGATTCTGAACAACTCGGCTGAAAGGCCGTTCGTTGTGAACTGTAAAGTGGAAGCGCTGCCGGGCAGTTTCGTCTCCACTTCGGCCGACGGAATCTACATGCGCAACATCAGCCTCGGCGGACTCGTGAAGGGGAATGAGATCCGGCACGTCGGCGATGACTTCATGAACATCCACTCCTACGTGCATCCCGCGGCAAAAACGGATGGCAAAACCATTTACGTGAACTCGTCTGATTGGGATCCCCGCACTCTGGCCGCGGGCCGTCGTCTCGGGCTCATCCGCGCCTCCGCCGGAGAAACCGGCGTAGAAAAAGAAGCGCGCATTCTCTCGGTCGAACCGGAAGGCCGACTTCTGAAAGTGACCATCGACACACCGTTCGGACCGTTCGAAACACTGGAAACGACCCGGGACATTCCGGATATGCTGATGCTGCCGGACAACCAGAGCCACGGGCTGGTCATCACCGGGAACCGGTTTGAGGACGGCGTTTCACGCTTCCTCGCCGGAGGACGCAACTGGCTCTTTGTGGACAATGTCGTGATCGATTCGCTCTCGCACCCGTTTTTCATGAACATCCGTCCGGAAGCGGTCGGCCGCAACGGATTCGAATTCGTCGCGCCCCGCAACATCGAGATCTCCGGCAACCGCTTCCAGACGGAAGCGAAGACTCTGTTCCGAATCGGCGCCGGCGCGGCCGCTCCCGGGAAAAGCGCTCCGACCGCCTCGCATATCCGGATCATCGACAACGAAATCGACATCGTCGGAAGCTCCGATCTGCCGCTCATTGAGATGGAAGGATCGGCCTATTTGACCGTTTCCGGAAACGACGTCGACGCCGTGCTGCCGCAAAGCGGCGGATTCGTCCGGCAGCAGAAGAGCTACCAGGTGTCGATCCCCCGGAATCATCTCTCCGGCAATCTCGGCAGATGATCGTTTCCCCGCAACTAGCGGGCGGAAGCCGCGGAAGATTCCTTTTCGCGGTCGCGATTCCAGGCACGGCGCGTCGGCGGCGTGTAGGGAATTGCCTTCAATCTCCAGTGGCCCGGCGTCAAAAGCCGGTCGAGTTCATCGAGCAGCGCCTTCGTCACCGTGATCCGGTCTCGGCGCGCCTCGATGAACGTCACGGAGTCATCCACCCCGACCAGGCAGAGCACGACCATCGCCTTGCCCGGCATCCGGAAACACGCCTCGGATACCTTGCCGAGAACACCCGGCTCAAGTTTATCCGCGTACAAGTGGATGTGCAGCTCCTCGGTCAATTCGTTCGGCGCCTCCGCCAGCGGCATGACTTTCTCGACGATGACCCGCGGCTTTTCCGCCTCGTCACGCTTGCTGACCGTCACCGTTGCGAGCACCGGCAACCCCGGTTCAAGCGTCACCCCCTGCTGCGACAGATCATTCAACGCGCGCTCGTAGAGCATGCACTCCACCGACGAGTCCAGATCCTCCAGAAGCATAACCCCGAACGGCTTACCGCTCTTCTTGCTGAATTTGCTCGTAAAACTGCCGACCATACCGGCGATCCGGATCTGTGAATTGTCCGGAAGTTTTTCAATGCGCCGGATCGGGCAGCTCGAATAGGTCTTCACCAGTTCGGCGTACGGATCGAGCGGATGCCCGGTCACGTAAAATCCGAGCAGCTCCTTCTCACTGCGCAGAATCTCCTCGCGGTCGAACTCCGGAATGTCCGGAATCGGCACCGAACAGACTTCGTCCGCTCCGTCATCCGCTCCGAGCAGATCGAAGAGGGATCCCTGCCCCGCCGCCCTGTCCTTCGCACGGCTTGCGGCGAAACTCATCATCGGCTCGGCCACCATCAGAATCTGACTGCGCCGCAGCCCGAGCGTGTCGAGAGCGCCCGCCCTGGTCAGATGTTCCAGCATGCGTGAATTCACGTCGGTGCCGCACCGTTCACAGAAGTCGAGGAAGCTCTCGAATTTTCCATCCGTCTCACGGCTCGAGATGATCTTTGAAGCCGCCACTTCGCCGACTCCTTTGATCGCCCCGAGTCCGAAGCGGATGCAGCCGGAGTCCACCGAAAAACTGATCTCGGACGAATTCACGTCCGGAGGCAGCACCTTGATCCCCATCTCCCGGCACGCGTTGATCAGAAACGCGATCTGATCGGCCGACTCAAGTTCGCTCGTGAGCACCGCGGCCATGAACTCCACCGGGTAGTTCGCCTTCAAATACGCCGTCTGATAACAGACGAATCCGTAGGCCGCAGAGTGCGACTTGTTGAAACCGTATCCCGCAAACAACTTGATCTTCTCCCAGATCTGATCCGCGAGCGCCTCATCGATGTTGTTCGTCTCCTTGCACCCCTTGAAGAACTTCTCCTTCTGCTTGGCGAGAACGTCGACCTTCTTCTTGCCGATCGCCCGGCGCAGAATGTCCGCACCGCCGAGCGTGAAGCCGGCGAGCACCTGCACAACCTGCATGATCTGCTCCTGATAGAGCATGATTCCGTAGGTCTCCTTGAGGCATGCCTCCATGAGCGGATGGTCGTAGATGATCTCCGCCTCGCCTTTCTTGCGCGCGATGAAGTCCGGGATGAACTGCATCGGCCCGGGGCGGTAGATCGCCAGTAGCGCGATGATGTGTTCGAGCGTCTCCACTCCGAACGACCGGCAGAGATTCTGCATGCCGCCGGATTCAAGCTGGAACACCGCGACCGTATCGCCGCGCCGGAGCATTTCAAAGGTTTTCGGATCGTCGAGCGGGATCTTCATCATGTCGATGTCGATTCCGTGATTCTTTTTGATCATGTCGAGCGCGTTCTTGATGATCGTAAGCGTGCGCAGCCCGAGGAAGTCCATCTTCAAGAGCCCCTGCTCCTCGCACGGGTGCGCCGGGAACGGCACGACCATGCTGTCCGACGCGCTCCGGGCCAGCGGCACAAGGTTGTCGAGCCGCTGGTCGCCGATGATGACTCCGGCGGCGTGAATCCCGGTCTGCCGGTTCAGCCCCTCAAGCACCTTCGCAAACTTGAACACCTGCGCGACCTCCGGATCACTCTCGATGAGTGCGGCGAGCTCCTTCGACTGCTCGACCGCCTTGTCAAGCGTCATCTTCGGATCCTCCGGAATCAGTTTGGTCAGCCGGTTGCCGAACTCGAAATCATGCCCGAGAACGCGCGCGACGTCTTTCACAACCGCCTTCGCCTTCAGCAGTCCGTAGGTGCAGATCTGCGCGACGCTGTCGAAGCCGTATTTCTGCCGGACGTAGTCGATCACTTCACCGCGCCGCTTTTCGCAGAAGTCGATGTCGAAATCCGGCGGGCTCACGCGCTCCGGGTTCAGAAACCGTTCGAAGAAGAGGTGGAACCGCAACGGGTCGATGTCCGTGATCCGCGTCAGGTACGCCACAAGCGAACCGGCGCCGGAACCGCGCCCCGGACCGACCGGAATCCCCTCCCCCTTCGCGTGCCGGATGAAGTCCGACACCACGAAGAAATAACTGATGAACCCGGTCTTTTCAATGACGCCGAGTTCATACTCCATGCGGTCTAGAATCTCCTTCTGCTTCGCATCCGGCTCAGTGATCTTGCGCGGATCGAATCCGTAGCGATACTCCATGTTGTCGAAGCAGACTTCGCGCAGATCGTTCTTATCCGCCAGCCGCCCGTCCGGCATGTAGAATTTCGGGTAGTGGTTGACCTCCGGGACGTAGTGGAATTTCATGCTGCAGCGCTCCGCGATGAGCCGGGTGTTCGTCACGGCCTCCGGAACCTCGCGGAACAGCTCCTTCATCTCCTGTTCGCTCTTGAAATAGTAGTCCGGCCCGGAAAACTTGAAGTGTTTCTCGGCGAGCCGCGCCCCGGTCTGAATGCAGAGCATGATCTCGTGTGCCTCGGCGTCTTCCTTGCGCATGTAGTGGACGTCATTGGTCGCGATCATCCGGAGGTTGTTGCGGCGGGCGAGGTCGATCAGGAAGCGGTTGCACCGCTTCTCATCCTCCATATAGTGATCCATCAGCTCGATGAAGAAATGATCCGGCCCGAAGATGTCGAGATATTCATGCATCGCCTGCTCGGCGCGTTTCTCGTTCCCCTGCAGGAAATACTGGGAGATCTCGCTGCCGATGCAGGCGCTCGAACAGATCAGCCCCTCATGGTACTGCCGCAGCAGCTCCTTGTCGATCCGCGGCTTGTAGTGAAATCCATCCTTGTTGGCCGCCGACATCATCTTGCAGAGATTGTGATACCCCTGCTCGTTCTCGCAGAGCAGAATCAAATGAAATCCGCCGCGGTTGAACGGCTTGTTCGAATCGAAATCGCGTCGGTCACCCGGAGCGACGTACGCTTCAACCCCGACGATCGGATTGATCCCGGCGCCCGAAAGCACCTGATGGAACTCCTCCACGCCGCCCATGTAGCCGTGGTCGGTGATCGCCATCGCATTCATGTCGTTCTCCTTTGCGAGATCGACCAGCCCCTTGACGGTACAGGCTCCATCGAGCAGACTGTAGTGGGTGTGAAGATGCAGATGAACGAAATCCGACGGCATAGAAAAAATCCCTCCCTGTGAGAACCTGAGTGCAATGAGATAAAATACTCCCGCGGGACGTTTTTCTCAACCCCGGCCGGCGGATTTTTCAGGAAAAATCCTCCCTTCCAAGCCCGATTGCCGGCCGCAGCTGTTCCCGGTAGAGCATCGCCCCGCCGACCGCGAATCCGGGCAGCAGCAGAATCGCGGAAAACGGAATCAGCAGCCAGAGATAACCCGCACACCCGAATCCGAGCATCACCATTCTCCGGCGGGACGCAGCCTCACGCAACGGCGCGATCCCCAGACCGTCGGCGAACGCGCTGGAAAACGTATAGGTCAGCCCATATCGGTATCCGACAATCAGAACCGGGGGAATCCAGCCGACCAGCGGGATGAACATCGCCGGCAGAAAAAGCAGCAGACTCCAGCCCGTCGTCACCATGGAATAACAGAACGACTGCAGCATGAACTCCAGATTCTTCCGCCACGGGAGCGGAGCATGCTCCACACCGTAACGCATCCGTTCGAACCGCATCACGAGAGCATCGAAAAACGGCGCGCCGAACGCTTCGTAAAGTGTCGTGAGCAAAAGCGCCCCCGTCATCAACGCCGCCGCCACGGCAGTGATGCCGATCACCACCCGGGCCGCGTAGATCAGCCAGCGGAGCCAGACGCTCCACCCGGCCGGGTCAGGCAGCAATCCGACAAGCGGCGGGATCACCCATGCGATCAGCACGAACAACAGCAACCCGTAAAGGACGAGAATGATCCCCATCGGAATCAGAGCGTATTTCCACAGTGCCGGCGTGCGGAGAAAGATCCCGATCCCCGTGTGCAGACAGCGGATTCCGGAATAGAAATCCTGCAGAGCCTTTCTCTCCGGCATGGACTATTCCTCCCCGGCGGGGACGGGAATCGCCTCTTTTGACGGCAATGCCTCAGGAGCAGTCTGTTCCGATTCTCCGGCTGTAACCTGCCCCGGAATCTGATTGAGAAGTTTCGCCAGAACGAGCTCCTTGAGCGCGGCGACCAGGCCGTCATCCACCTTGCGGGTGCAAATGAGCTTTGCATGATCGACCACGCATTCGATCCCCTGCAGAAGCCGGGGGTCGACGGCCGGATTCTGCATGAGTCCAAGCAACATCATATCGAAAAGATCCCTGGCCTGAAGCGCGGCGTTGTTCGAGGCGAAAAGCCCTTCAAAAGAAATCGTCGCCTCCGGAACGGTGTTTTCCAGCCCGAATGTCACAAGCTGCAACGACTGAAACGGCAGCATCATCTGCGGAGAGGCGTTCGCGTCTGAGGGCGGGATCACAGCCAGCGTAAACAGACGGTTGCTCCGAGCCGCAAGCAGGAGGTTTTTGTTGATTCCTCCGAAATTCAGCGGGAGCGCCAATGCCTCCCCCAGCAGAATCTGCACCTGCGACGGAGATTTCAGCAGGATCGTGCCACGCTGTCCCTCGGAAATGGTGCCGGTCAGGGCGGGGCACCCCGCGATGGTGGTTCTCGTCCCGCCATTGACGAATCCGAAGTTCTCTCCGAGCAGATCGAACCACTTCTGCGCCTGCCCCTCGACTGCGTCGATCACCACGATCCCCTCACGGGAATCGGCGTTCAAATAGGCCGTGACCCGGCACTCCTTCAGAAGCGACTCATCCATTTTCGCCTCCGCAAGCTGATCGGACGAGCTCTTCGCCCCGGCAGCGGCGGCTTCGCGGTCGAATTCGCCGCGCAACTTCACAAACTGCGGGTGTGCCATGAGCGCCGCCACATCGAGCGACATAACCATGTTGACCTCCGCCGCACACAACGACAGCACCGTCAGAAACGCGGCGCTTAGAACCGGTAATTTCAACAATCTCATTTGGGTCTCTCCTATGAAAAAAACTCTGCAAAGCCGGTCGTAACCATATCGCGGGAACCGTGATTTTACAAATGAAAAAACGAAAAACAACGAAAAAAAACAAGGGGGGAAGAGAAAAATCCCCTCCCCCCGGCGCACCATCCGCGGAAAACGCGGAACTCACCCTTTCACGCCGCCGAGCATGATCCCCTTCACAAGCTGCTTCTGCATGAGCACGAAGATCACGATCATCGGCACCACGCTCATCGCCACGGCAGCCATCAGCAGGTTCGTCTCCTGCCCCTGCGAGGACTGGAACGAGAGCATGCCGATCGGCAGCGTGTACTTGTCCGGAGTCTTCATCAGCACCAACGGCCAGAAAAGGTTGTTGTAACTGCCGATGAAGGTGAAGATCGTCAGCGTCACGAGCGCCGGACGCGCGAGCGGCAGAACCACATCCCAGTAGAGCTGCCACTTCGTCGCGCCGTCGATCTCGGCGGCCTCGTCGAGCGACTTCGGAATGTTCATCATGAACTGCCGCATCAGGAACGTCCCGAATGCCGAGAACGCCGCAGGCAGAATCAATCCCGTATACGAGTCCACCAGGCCGAAGAGAATCATGTTCTGGTAGTTCGGAATCATCATGACCAGTCCCGGCAGCATCATCGTCGCCAGATAGAGAAAGAACACCTGATCACGTCCCTTCCAGCGCAGCCGCGAAAAACTGAATGCGGCAAGGCTGCTCGTGAACACCTGAAGAAACGTGATCCAGCACGACACGAAAACCGTGTTCCAGTACCAGCGCCCGAAGAAGATTCCCTTTCTCGTGAACACATCCCGGTAGTTGTGCCACTGGCACACCTCCGGCAGCCACGAGTCATACCCGATCTCGTCGAGGACTTTCAGACTCGCGAGAATCATCCACGTGAACGGCAACACCAGCAGCACCGCCATCAGCGTCAGAACCACATTCAAAGAAACCAATTTGGCGAAACCGCCCCAGAATCTGTTTTTTTCCTGCATGATACCCGAGCCTTCCTCACTCGTTCGTGTAACGGTTGCCGAATTTCCAGTTGAACATGGTCACGATGAACACCATGAGAAACAACAGCCAGGAGACCGCCGAGGCATAACCGAGACGTCCCGTACCGAACCCCTGCGTGTAAATGTAGTACGCCAGCGTCGTGGTCGACCCGGCCGGACCGCCGTCGGTCATCACGCGCGCCATGTCGAATCCGCCCTGAAGCCCGCCGATCACCGCCATGATCATGATGAAGAACGTCACGTTCGACAACTGAGGCCAGGTGATGTTCCAGAATCTCTGCCAGGGAGTCGCCCCGTCGATGTCGGCCGCCTCATAAAGCTCCTGCGGAACGCCGGAGAGTCCAGCGAGATAAAGCAGCATGTTGTTCGAGCCGATCGCGCCCCAGAATCCCATGATCAGCAGTGCCGGTTTCGCCCAGTAGTAATCCGAGGTCCAGTTCGGCGGCGTGAGCCCCTCTTCGGCGGCAGCCATTTCCGGCAGAATCCAGAAGACGCAGCAGAGCCCGACCAGCGCCATGTTCAGCACCATCGCCGAACCGTCGACAATCGTGGAGTCCCCGATGCCGCGGTCGATGATGCAGGTGTATTTGCGCCCGACAAAGAAGAAGTTGTACAGAAATCTCCCCCAGCCGATTCCGAGGAAGATCAGCATGAGCAGCAGCACCCAGTTCGCATTGCGGCTCAGAAGCGACAGCGCCTCCTCCTTGCCCGCGATATGCAGCCAGGTCGGCGAAACCCACCACCAGGCGAAAATCAGCGGCAGAGACGAAAGAATCATTCCGAGCCAGATGCTGACGCTCCCCGACTCGCCGTCACGCCAGAGCCGCAGCTTGCGCCGCACCATGCAGAGGTAGAAAAGCCCGACCACCACCAGCAGCCCGATGCCGATCGCCTCGCAGGCCGGCGATATGAGAATCGCCACCGGCGTCAGCGCGTCGAGCAGCGGCCGCAATGCGTTGTTGATCGGTCCGTTCTCGGGGCTGTAAAGTTTTTTCCAGAGGATGTAGGTGGCTACGCCCGCCGTGAAGTAGGGGAAGTAAAAAAGCGTGCGGTAGACCGTCTTGCCTCCGATGGAGCCGAGAATCAGCACGCCGCCCACAAGCGACACCATCAGGATCGTCATGCCGGTTCCCCCGAGCCCGAGCACGGCCAGCAACCCGAAGCAGCAGACCATGACGGCGGTCAGGATCATCGTAACGGTCAGCCGTTTCCGGTTGTCACCCTTTACGAAATCCATGTTCAGAAGCAGGGCGGCAACAAGGCTGCCCGCCACGCCGAACGGAATTCCGATCATCATGAAGAACGTATTGCCGAAATACTGCGGGAAATCCGGATCGGAAAAGAGTTTCACGAAGTTGTCGAACCACACGAAACTGATCGGTTCCGACCGGAAATAGTTGTGCATCTCCAGATTCCAGTCCGTGAACGCCATGTAAATGCTCATCACCAGCGGAATCACCGTAAATGCAAGGAAGCCGAGAATGTTCGGGAGCAGGAATCCGATCCCGATAAAGAGCTCCTTCCAATCTTTTTTCGTCAACGCCATTTTCTATTTTCCCCCCGTCGCATTGCTTTCATCGAGCATCCCCCGATCTCGATAATATTTCACGTAAAAAGGATTCTTGATCCATTCGACCGGAATCTTCTTCCCCTCTTTCTTGAAAGCGTCGATCTTCTGCTGAAGCGCCCAATCCTCCTCCCATGCTTTCATCATCGCGGGGTTCGCCTGCTTTGAAATCTCGATCTCACTGTTGTAGCGAGTCTCGATATACTCGAGCGTCTCATCCAGCGAGGAACGGTCGTTGAAGTAACGGTTGATGCCGTTCTGAAGCCAGTTCGTCGAACCGGTCTTGACATAGGGGCTGTAGTAACTCGGCAACCCAATCGTACGGGCCCAGATGAATTCCAGCTCGCTGCTGTCATGCTCGTTCGGACGCTTCGTCGAGATCGCCCTCATCTCGGCGCTCACGATGTCGGGATTCGGCGGCAACCCATCGGCATGCTCGACGATATACTGATTGTAGGCCTTGCTCGCCAGAAACTGGAGGAACAGTTTTGTCAATTCCGGCTGTTTGCTGCCGCGATAGGGCATCGCGGCGCGAACCGAAAGCGGATGATTCTTATAGTCGTACATCGGCAGCTGACTCACACCGAACTGAATCGTCATATTCCGGGCCTCCTGCACCTCGCGGAATCGGATCAGGCAATATCTGCCCATGACGATCATCGCATATTTACCGGAGACGAAGTTCGAGTAATCCGCCCCGCCATATCCGGAATCCGTGTTCATTGAAGCGACATCCGCCGCCGTCGGTGCAATCCGGTCAACATAAGTCCACTTGTAGAAAAGCCGGATCGCATCTTTGAGCGCGTCATTGTTCGCGATGCAACGGGTCATGGTTTCATTGTAAATATCCAGTCCGCGACTGCGGGAGATGCACATCGCCATCATCACACCCCAGCCGCTGTCCAATGCCTGCAGGAAAAAGTACTCCTGACGGGGAAGTCCCTCATTCGCCTTTTTGACATACTCGATGGCCATCTTCTCGAACTCCTCGGGCGTCCACTCCAGCGGCGGCCGGCTGAACCCGAACTTCTCCAGCGTCGAAAGGTTGATCCACATCGCCACGCTTGCGCCGTTACAGGGATACCCATACTGTTTGCCGTCCATGCCGTTCAGGAGTCCGGCCATGCCCGGATAGGTGTTCTTAAGCCCGTAACCGTTCTTCTTCGCATCCTCGGTGATATCCATCGCCACGCCGAGCTGGGAGTAGCCGAGCACTTCTGAGGTATCGAAAACATCGCCGGCCATCCCGGAAACCGCCTGGATGAGCGTACTCTGGTTGTTGGCCGTCTCGAGCTGCACATCGCCGTTCGGCTTCGGCGAACCGGGCTTGACATAATGGAGATCACCGGGCTTGAGCGGAGCGCCGACCGGACCATACGCCTCGTTCAAAGCGGCAGCCTCCTCCTCCGTGTAGGTCACCACGTTTCCATGCGAATCTTTCAGAACATGACCGTTCTCCACGAGCCACTCCCGAAACAGCATGATCTGCTCCTCCCGCTGCGGGTTTGAATCCGTCCGCCAGGTGATGACGGGCACCTCCGTGGTCTGCTCACGGCTTGAATACATCGTATAAATCGACGCTGCGACAAGCACCAGCAGAAGAATTCCAAATATTTTCTTCATCGCGCGGCGGGCCTCCTCCATATTATTTCGGTTTTTAAAACAATTCCAAAATTTATAATGGTAAAAATACACCGGGATAAACAAAAAATCAACCGGGGCGATGATTTTTTTTCGTAATAAATCGCATTGCCGCAGCATCCGGAAAAATCGACGGACGATCCGGGAAAATCGCCCCGAACCCCGTCCGCCCCCCTTGCTTTCATCCGGCACCGGTGGTATATTATGCGCCGGACATCCGCAACGGGACGGCGATGCGCCCGCAGAACAAGGCCGAACCATTTGAATGCAAAGGAGTTTTATGAAATCCGGATTCGACAGTGAAAAGTATCTCCATGAACAATCCCAGGCCATTTTGGAGCGGGCCGGAAAGTTCGATGATAAACTCTACCTTGAGTTCGGCGGCAAGCTTCTGTGTGACTTCCACGCGGCGCGCGTCCTGCCCGGCTTCGATCCGGACACGAAGATCAAACTTCTTCAGCGCATGAAGGACAAGATCGACATCATCATCTGCATTTACGCCGGCGACATCGAGAAGAAGAAAATGCGCGCGGATTTCGGCCTCGCCTACGATACCGACACCATGCGGACGATCGACGACCTCCGCGACTGGGGACTCGACGTGAAGGCCGTGGTCGTGACCCGCTATCAGGAACAGCCCGCCGTCAAGACCTTCATCAACAAACTTTCGCGCCGCGGAATCCGGGTCTACACCCATCATCCGATCGAAGGATATCCGACCGACCTGGATACGATCGTAAGTCCGCGCGGCTACGGCTCGAACGAATACATTGAAACCGACCGGCCGATTGTGGTCGTGACCGGTCCCGGCGCGAACTCGGGGAAGATGGCGACCTGTCTCTCTCAGGTCTATCATGAATTCCAGCGCGGCGTCAAGGCCGGTTACGCGAAATTCGAAACGTTCCCGGTCTGGAATCTGCCGCTTGCGCATCCGGTCAACATCGCCTACGAGGCGGCCACCGCCGACCTCGGCGACATCAATATGGTCGACTCGTTCCACCTCGAAGCCTATGGGGAGACGGTCATCAACTACAACCGCGACCTCGAAATCTTCCCGGTGGTCAAGCGGATCTGCGCGCGCATCATGCCGCCAGAACAGCTTTACAAATCGCCGACCGACATGGGTGTGAACCGGGTCGGATTCGCGATCACCGACGACGAGGTCTGCCGCCAGGCCGCCACCCAGGAGATCATCCGGCGCTATTTCCAGTACATGTGCGCCCACGCGCTCGGCAACGCCGACAAGATCGCCTCCGAACGGGTCAAACTTCTCATGGATGATCTCGGCATCACCGAATTCGACCGCAGAGTCGTCGCCCCCGCCCGCGCCGCCGCCGAGGAGGCGGAAAAACAGCCGGGCAAAGGCAGCGAAAACATCTTCTGCGGCGCGGCGCTCGAACTGCCCGACGGCACGATCGTCACGGGAAAGAACTCTCCGCTGCTCCATGCGGCGTCCAGCTGCATTCTGAACGCGATCAAGATTCTCGCGAAGCTGCCCGACGATCTCTTTCTGCTTTCGCCGCAGGTCATCGACTCGGTGAGCCAGCTTAAGAAGAAGATTTACAAGAACAAGGGGATCAGCCTCGATCTCGGAGAGACACTGACCGCGCTCTCGGTCAGCGTCCCGACCAATCCGGCCGCGCAGCTTGCCATGAAGAAACTCTCGCGCCTCGCCGGGTGCGAGATGCACATCAGCCATCTGCCGACCCCGGGCGACGAACTTGCGCTGCGGAAGCTCGGAATTCATCTGACGAGCGAGCCGCGCTTTACAAGCCGCAATCTCTTCATGGAATGAGCACGCCGGAAAATGATGCCGATTCAGCGCCGGTCATCGTCCGGTCGGCGCGGCGACGGCGGATTGCATTCACGATCCGCCCGGAAGACGGACGGCTGACGGTGCTTGCCCCGCTCCGTGTGACGGAGTCGGAAATCGCCCGCATCCTCGAACGGAACCGGAGCATCGTCGAGCGTCTGCGCATCCGTTTCGAGCAGGCGGAATCCAGACGGCGGCCTCTCTCCTTTACGGAAGGGAGTCCCTTTCTGCTGCTGGGGAAGCCGTATCCGCTGCACCTCACCTGCCGGGTGCTCGCATTCGAGGAGGGGTTTTACGTGCCGGCAGGGGATGAGCCCTCGATCCGGGGACACATCGAAACGCTCTACCGGCATCTCGCGGCCGAGCTGCTCGAGCGGAAAGTGCGGGAAACGGCCGGGCGATTTCATCTCACTTTCCGCCGAATCCGGATCAGCGGAGCGAGCGGCCGCTGGGGATCGTGCAGCCGCGACGGGAGTCTCAACTTCAGCTGGCGGCTGATCCTCTGGCCGGAACCGGTCGTCGATTACGTTGTCGTTCACGAACTCGCCCATTTGCTCGAACTGAACCACTCCGACCGCTTCTGGCGCGAAGTTGCGCGCATGTGTCCGGAATACCGGCGGCACGACCGCTTTCTGCGGGATCACGTCCCGGAATTCTCCGTCTGGTAAAATCCGTGCCGATGATTTGACATTTTCCCGCGGAATGCTACATTAGCAACAGATTCCAACCGATTCAAAGAGGAGGTGCATCATGTGGGAAAACGGCATTGACATCTACAGTGTCCGGCAGATCCGGCTCAGGACCGATCTCTACTTCGGCGTCGGAGCGATCGAATATTTCGCGGAGATCGCCGATCAGCTGACCGCACGGAACATCACGAGTGTGCTTGTCGTCACCGGCCACAGCTCTTACAAGCGTACGGGGGCGTGGGATGTCGTCGAACGAATTCTCAAGCAGCGGAACATCCGTTACGTTCTCTACGACAAAGTGACGCCGAATCCGACCACCGTCGAAACGGATGAAGCGACTGCGCTCGGCATGGAAGCGGGCGCTCAGGCGGTCGTCGCCATCGGAGGCGGCAGTCCGGTCGACACCGGCAAGAGCGCCGCGATTCTGCTCAAACATCCGGGGAAAACCGCGCGGGAACTCTTTTCGCAGGGATTCACGCCCACCGGAGCCGTGCCGATCGTCGCAATCAACCTCACGCACGGAACCGGAACCGAGGTCAACCGGTTCGCGGTCCTGACGATTCCGGAGACTGAGCAGAAACCGGTCATCGCATTCGACTGCATCTATCCGACCTGGTCGATCGACGACCCGGCGCTGATGACGGGGCTCTCGCAGACCCAGACCCGCTACGTCAGCATCGACGCGGTCAACCATGTCGTCGAGGCGGCAACCAGCAAGTCGACCAATCCCTACGCCGTCATGCTCGGGAAAGACGTGATCGAGCTCGTGACGCGGTATCTGCCCATCGCGGACAAGGATCCGGCAGACTTGACCGCCCGGTATTTTCTGCTCTACGCTTCGATGCTGGCGGGACTCTCGTTCGACAACGGGTTGCTGCACTACACGCATGCGCTGGAACACCCCTTGAGCGCGCTCAAGCCGGAGCTTTCGCACGGACTGGGTCTGGCGGTGCTGCTCCCGGCGGTCGTGCAGACGATCTATCCGCAGCAGGCGGCGGTTCTCGCGGATCTGCTCAAGCCGATGGCGCCCGACCTCGAAGGGAAACCCGAAGAGGCGCATGCCGCGGGCAAGGCGGTTCAGGCGTGGCTCGTCCGCTGCGGCGTTCCGCAGAAACTCTGCGACGTCGGATTCCGCAAGGAGGATGTGGAGAAGCTCGTCGACATGACGATCCATGAACCGTCGCTCGCGAGTCTGCTCGAACAGGCGCCGGGTTACGCGAACGCGACCTCGGTCGCGGCAATCTACATGAATTCGTTCCTGCCGCTGGTCTGATCCGCTGCGGACGATTCAGCGTTCATCGCCGGGAGAAGCGGTTTCTCCCGGCGTTTTCACTCCGACGCGTTCGGCGAGAGAACTTTGCAGCAATTGCGCCACAAGTTCCGGTTTGCGCATGTGAATGCCGGAGTGATAGATATGCAGAAACGAATATTCCGGGCCATAGGCATCCTCCAGAATCCGCGTGTACTTCCCCTCCGGATCCCGTTCGAAATTCATCACCAGCAGATTTCCCCAGAATGAGCTGCGGATCACGTTGGAGAAGTGCCCTTTCGGCGTTCTGTGCCCCTCATTCGAAATGCAGAACGGGCAGTAAGCGCCGACCAGCATCGTGACCCCGCCCCAGAGCAGAAGAAGAATCACGACAACCGTTTTCCACACCGCCGGACGCCACGAGAGAATCCACCGCGCAATCACCAGCCAGAATACCGGGATGACCGGAATCAGATACCGCATTCCATAGGCGGCTCCGCCGTATTCGTTCGTGAAAATCAGATAAAAACAGATCAGCGCCGCCGCAGTTCCGACCCCGCACCACTCCGAAATGCGCAGTCTCTTCCGCAGAAACCACACCGCAGGGAACACCAGAAGCAGGAACGGCTGATAACTGAACAACCCGCGGAATCCGAACAGACATTCGAAGCAGTATTCTCCAAACTGCGACCAGAGAAACACAAACCGGTACGACCCGGAACCATCCGCGACATAGAGCGGCACAACCGTTCCGTAGGCGATGAAATTCAGCAGCAGCACGCCGAAACAGATCGCTCCGCCCGCAACGACCACCGCGCCGGAGAACCTCATTTTTTCCGTCCCGGCCGGTGAGGAGAACCAGATCCCCGCCAGAACCGCCAGTCCGGAGAGGAGCCCCAGCGGCATATCGAGCGCACCGGCGATCCCGGCGCACGCCGCGGCGGCCACGGCGGCCCGCAGGGTCGGTTTCCGCCGGAACTTCTCGAGCGCGACGATCATTCCAAAGAGCGCCAGAGCCGCCGGGGTGTGATTGTTCAACACCACGGAATAACTCCCGAGCCAGGTGGTCAGAGGCAGCGCCAGCGCAAGCAGAAACTTCCACTCGATCCGTCCGCGGGAGGTTCGCCTCAGATGGCGGAACATCAGAATAAAAAGCAGAATATTGCATCCTCCGGAGAGCAGCAGATTCACAAGGTAGATCGACAACATCCGGTTCTCCGTGAAATTGATCCCGGTCACCCGATGGATCGCGCCGTGAATCAACGCCGCGCAAAAGCTCAACGGCAGCGGTTTGTCGGAATAGAGATGCCCGTTCCGTTCGAGCTTGTCGACCGTCGAGGCGAAATTCGTCCCTTCGATGTAGAACACCCCCTGCTCGCCGAACGCCTGCACCACGCTGAAACGAGACGATTCGTTGCCGGCAAGCGTGACCTCATCCTTGGTATAAAGAACCGCGAACAGCAGCAAAAATGCGATTCCGGCGTAGAGCAGTTTCCGGGCTTTTGTGCGCATATTCCGGATTCCCCCCCTCAAAAATTCAGCCGGATGATCGCCTGTCGCAACAGCGTTTCGCTGCTCTGCTCTGCGGCGGGCAGTTCTGCGGTCAGAGCTTTGAGCACCTTGTCGATCGCATCGCGCTTGAATCCAAGCTGCTCAAGCGCGAGCGCCGCGTCGCCGACCGCCGTGGCAGCGGCTGGCGCACCGGGAGAGGCGAAAACGCTCGCAGCGCCGGTCGAAGTGACTTTATCCTTGAGTTCAACCACAAGCCGCTCCGCAGTCCGCTTCCCGATGCCGGGTATGCGCGAAAGCGTCTTTACGTCGCTCGACTGCACGGCGGCGCAGAAGTTCGCCACCGGCAGCGCCGAAAGCACGCTCAACGCGAGTTTTCCGCCGATGCCGGAGACATTGAGCAGCTGCCGGAAGAGATTTTTCTCCTCGGGCGTGGCGAAACCGAAGAGGACGATCGCATCCTCGCGCACCTGCGTGTAGATGTGCAGCGTCACCTCGTTGCCCGGCTGCGGCAGCTTCTCAAACGTGGAGACCGGAATCGCGACCTCGTAGCCGACGCCGTGCACATCGAGCACACACGCGGAAAATCCGGATTCCGCAACGATTCCGGTCAACCGCGCAATCATTTTTCCGCCTCGATGTCGAGCGAGATGTCGGCGGCCTTGACCGAATGGGTCAATGCTCCGCTCGAGACGAAATCGACGCCGAGTTTGCCGATGCGCGGCAGACGTTCGAGCGTGATGCCGCCGGAAGCCTCCAGTTTCGCGCGGCCTGCGACGAGTTTCACGGCCTCGGCCATCATGTCGTCGGACATGTTGTCGAGCATGATGTAATCGGCGTGAGCCTCGACGGCCTCGCGCACTTCATCGAGGGTATCGGCTTCGACTTCGACCTCGAGTTCCGGATACTTCTCGCGGGCACGCTGCACCGAACGGGCGATACCGCCGGCCCCCTCCATCGCGGCGAGTTCACGGTGATTGTCTTTGATCATAACCCGGTCGTAAAGTCCGACGCGGTGATTCGTCGCGCCGCCGACGGCGACGGCGTACTTCTCAAGATTGCGGAACCCCGGGGTGGTCTTGCGGGTATCGAGAATTTCGGTTTTGGTTCCCTTCAGCGCTTCGGCGTACTTCGAAGCGGTCGTGGCGACGCCGCAGAGCCGCTGCAGGAAATTCAGCGCCGTCCGTTCCGCGACGAGAATGCCGCGCGCGGGGCCGGAGATCTCGGCGATGATTTCGCCGTATTCGCACACGTCTCCGTCATCTTTCATGGTTCGGAACTGCAACCGCGGCTCGACCATTTTGAAAACCCGTTCCGCGATCTGGATACCGGCAAGCACCATGCGCGGCTCCTTGCAGCGCAGCACGGCAGTGGCAACGGCCTCCTCCGGCACGACCGAGTTGGTGGTCACATCGCCGGTGGTGTCGAGGTCTTCGTTGAGGGCGAGTTCGATCAACAGATCCGCACGACCCCAATCGATCTGCGGAACCGCATCTTCCTGAATCATTTGTTTCCTTTCTCCGTTATGTTGTTCCGGCAACCGGCCGGACTTCGTTCGATCCGATTTCAGCACCCGCGGAGCAGTTCATACAGTTCACGGGGGCAACCGCAATGAAACACTTTCTCCCGGAATGAGTCGTCCTTCAGCGAGGAGCTCAGCCGGGAGAGCATACGCAGATAAAGTTCATGCTGGTCGACGCGTGCAACGATCATGACGACAAGTCGCACCGGCACGGAATCCATGCTCGCATAGTCAGGGATGCCGCCGCGGACCAGGGCGGCGGCGGCAGTGAGATCGGCGGCGGCCGGAAGCCGGACATGAGGAATCGCAATTCCGAGTCCGATCCCGGTGCTTTGAAGTTTTTCCCGCGCGCGGATGGCATCGGTCAGCCCGGCTTTTCCGCCGGGTCCCGCAAATGGAGCGAGCAGATCGATCAGCACATTGAGGGTTTCCTGTTTACCGGCCTGTTCAAGCACGGTACATCGATCCGGCGCAAGGCGGCCGGATAATCGAAACTCTCCGTCGGAAGAATCGTCCATTTGCGGAAAAAAGCCTTTCCAGAAAATCCTGTTTTCAAATATACTTCTTTATAATATAGTGCCGTTTTCCGGAATGTAAAGCCCCCGACAGGAAAAAAGCTCTCTCCGAAGAGAGAGCCACTTCAGGCAGAGCATCCGGAGTGCTTCCGGACGAGGGTGCGGAGTCCCGCCGTCCGCACTCATTCCGAGCACTGGATTTCCAGAGACTCCGGACCGGCAAAATAGGTAATTCCGGGGCGGACCGTGAATTTCTCCGCCGGTACCGGAACCGGTTGCCCCAGGTGATCGCAGACTCCGACCGGTCTGCCGGAGAACCGGATCCGGACCGGACGCGGACGCAGTTCCGTCCAGACCGCCCAGACATTCCAGCGGTCCGGGGCGGTCCACTGCGCGATCCAGACGTCTCCCTCCTGCCGGATCCGGGGAACGGTCGACCCCGAGGGACAGAACCGCGTGAGCGTGCGGTAAGCGTACCACGCCTTTTTCGGTTCGAGATTGGAACGGCAGACTCCGAAATGCGACTCCCGGTCCGACTCCCGCAATCCCCTCGAGCGCAGACTGTACCAGAAGAAGCGTTCGATTCCGCGGGAGAACGCGATGAGATATGCGCGCGGCAGAAACTCCGCCTGCGTCTCCTCGGTGACGACCTGCGGAATGGGATTCCAGTCGAGGTTCACGATCACATTGCCTTTGAGATCGCTGTCAAGTTGATAAATTGCCAGTTTTGCGCCCCGGATTTTGCCGTCGCCCGCTTCGATCATCGGAATGAACCGGTCGCCGGGTTTCAGATTCGTATCTGTGAGCAGCGTGTTTTCGCCGTCGTTTCTGCTGTCGAAACGGCCGATGAACTCCGATGCGACCTTGTGTCCGGAGAGTTTCCCCGTCGACGTCCAGTCCAGATGGAGCGCCTCAAGCCGTCTCCTGCCGGTGTCCACGCTTTCAAACGTGCCGTCTTCTTTCGATCGGATGTCATATCGCAGCGGGAAACCGCACGGCAGAACGACCGTCCCGCCTTTCTTCACATAGGCGACCAGATCGGGCATATACGATTCCGGGAACGACCAGCGGACGGTCGGAACCAGAACCGGATACCGTTCAGGATCGAGGTCGGCGAGCTGCGAAAGCGTGATCTTTTCCGCCGCTTTGAAAAACGGGAAATGGGCGGCGGCCGAGTTGACGGCAAATCCGTTCACCCCCTGCTCGGGGTCGCAGACCAGCGCGACCGCGCTCTCTGCCGGATCGATTTTGAGATACTCCAGAGCCGCCGGAAGCTGTTTCATCCAGAAATCCGACGCGACCGGAGAAGTCGACCAGCCGGATTCCGTGATCCAGACCGGCTTGTCGGCGAGCTCATATTTCGCCATCAGCGCCTTGACCTGATCCAGCGCGGGCAGCAGCAGCCGTTCCGGCGTGGTATTCCAGTTGTAGGGGTGCAGATTCATGACGTCGAAGTACTTCCCGGCTCCGGCGCGGAACGATTCTTCGATGTATTTGAGGTCGATTCCGCAGGCGGCCGCATGAACCACCTTGAGTTCCGGATCGACTTCCCGGATCGCTTCGGCGGTCGCTTTGAGCAGCGGAACGTACCGCTCTCCGGGCCGGAGGAACGGCGTGTAATTCGGCTCGTTCCAGACTTCCCAGTACCGGAGATCCTTCCCGTAGCGGGAGACCACGGTGCGGACATAGTTGCACCAGGCGTCATAATTGCCGTTCCGGACCGCCTCTCCTGCCCAGGTCGGGGAGCCCAGAATCGGCAGAATGTGAATCCGGTCCCGCCGCGCGATGGCGGTCAGACGGTCGAAGAGGTCAAAATTCCACTTCCCCTGCGCAGGCTCCACGCGATACCAGTCCCAGTCGGTCCGGACCCAGCCGATGCGGGCCTCATTCATGCGGGCGAAATCGCGCGCCGTAAACGGCCAGTCCCAATCGGGACGGCTCACATGCGCACAAATCCCGTAAGGATCATTCAGCCGCTCCGAAGCCTCTTCCGCGGCGCAGACGGCAAGAATTCCGGCGGCAAGACCCATCATCGCTCGACATGCAACAGACAAATTCATACTTTTTCCCGATCTTTATCCTTGAATGAAAAATATCCCGGAGTCTCTTCTCCGGAGTTGTAAAAATCCCGACTCCTCACAGCGGATTTTTCGCGAGCGAGGAGTAGAAGTAAGCCTTGGCGCGATTCATGGTGTCCGCACGCAGCTGCGAACCGCTCATGTTGCTCACATGACCGTCCAGGAAACCGACGTTGGCGCGCTCGTTGTGCCGAAGCACGATCCCCATCTCGCCGCCGTCGTTGAGATAGGCGGCATTGGAGAACCACATCGCTCCGCCATAATACTCCGCCTGCCGCCCGACATTGGTGGTATCGGCCAGAACGAAAGTCGCCCCCGGCTGCTTTGCCCGTTCCGGCAGAAGCATGCGGATGGGATCCTTGAATACGCAGAAGCGGCCGGAGCCGCGCCCGATCATATCCTCGCCATAAAGCCAGTTGACGACCGTATTCGGTTCGAGCATTCCGTAAACCGCGAAAAACGGAGTGACCCATTTGTCTCTCCAGCCTTTTTTATACGCGAGCGTATTGCTCGGGCAGATCAGCGTATCCAGCGGGATGTAACCCGGCGTTCCGAGGTCGAGCGCCCCGGAAATGGTCCCCGCGTGGCTGAGCAGGGTGCAGAACAACTCATACGAACCTTTCCCATACGGGGTCTGAATCACCCAGTAACCTTTGTAATCGGCGGCGTAGAAGCCCTGCGCCTGAAGTACCTGCTTCTGATTGTTCATGCAGCTGGTTGCCCTCGCCCGTCCCCGTGCCTGATTCAGCGCCGGCAGCAGCATTGCCGCCAATATCGCGATGATCGCTATCACGACGAGCAACTCTATCAATGTGAATCTTCTCATGCCATGTTCCTTTCTGAATTGGGGTTGGTTGTGATGGTCGAATGAAGATTGCGAACGGATTGATGTTCGTAAACGATCGCTCTGGATTCCACGATGATCGGCCCGGAGGCGGGGTTCTGCAGATACCGGTGAACAGCGTCCGCTTTCTGCGCGGCCATCGCGTTCTCATCGTCGGCGATCGTGGTCAACGGCGGCGTGAAATACGCGGTGAATTCCGGATTTCCGAAGACAATTACACTCAGATCGTCCGGAACGGAAATCTCATGCTCATTGAGAGCGCGCTGAACGCCCTGCGCCGCATAGCCGGAGATGACGAAGAGCCCGGTGAAATTCAGTCCGAACCGGTCCAGGTGCTTCATCATGGCCAGATAAGCCAGTTCCGGCGAGTAGTTGCCGCTTTCCGGATGGCACTCGATCAGAACGGGAACGCAATCGTACAGCGGGGCGAAGGTCAGAAAATCATGCAGGATCGCCCAGTTCCCGCCAAAAGAAGGCTCCGCAAGCAGAATGCCGATCCGGCGGTGGCCGTTGTTCCGGAACCGGGTCAGAGCCAGCGTGCACACATAACCGCTGTTGACAAAGAAACAGTGGTGCGAAATGTCGCGGAGATTCAGATCGCAGAGCACCAGCGGCCGGGAGAACTGCCCCAGCCAGACAAGTTCCTGCGAGCTCAGCGGCCGGGCCGGCCACGATACGACCAGCAGGTCAGCCGGGCACGCCTCCAGCTGCGGAATCAGATCCGACTGGTAGTTGTACGGCAGCGCCGAAAAATCGTAATGCCCCAGAGCCAGCAGGGCGCGGCCGAACTGTTCGGCGATGTACCGCTGGTGGCCCTCCGGCCAGTCGACGTAAAAGAAAGCCACGGAACGGCAGGGCGCAGTGGAACGGACGTACAGCCCGCTGCGATCCCGTCGTTCCAGCAGCCCCTCCTTTTCAAGCCGGTCCAGCGTCACATCCGCAACCCGGTAGCTGACTCCGAACTTCCGTTCAATGTGCCGGATGGTGTGAAATCGTTTGCCGGGCGAGAAGCGTTTCAACTCCCGGCTCAGTTTGATATAAAGTTGTTCAGATCGTTCCTGCAGAATCATTTTGCCCGATGTCCCATGTTGTTTTCGTTATCAATTATAAACAATGTAGACAGATTTCCGAAATTTTGTAGACAGATAAAAAAATCTTCCTGAAAAAATTCCCGAATTCAGATGAAACCGGGATGCCGAAGGTCATCGGAAGATCAAAATCAAAACCACCGGCTAAGCCGGTGGTATGCACCACGCCTTCAAGGCGATATTGCCGGCAGCCCGACACGGGCT
>NZ_CALXSK010000008.1 GCF_944391105.1 uncultured Victivallis sp. | reverse complement strand
AAAACAAGCATTATGCGCCTATCGGGATGGACATTGATTTTCCCAAGCCAAAAATCTCACTCCGACAGGCTGCTAGAATCAATAGATGAAAAATCAGGAAAAACAATCCAATAAAAGAGGCATTTTCCCATGCAGTATGACTATTATGTGAAATAAAAAAAGTAAATAAAGTTGCTAATGTCAATTGTGGTACAACTGAGGACAACATGATTTTCCAACATTTTAGCTGAAATTGGAAGAACAAAAAAACTATTGAAAAGCATCCAGCATACCCTCCTGCCAAAAAAATGAATACGGTAAGAAAATCTATAAAATTTTCTATTATTGACCCGTCATTAAAAAAGATATACATGCAACTAAATATGAGAAAATAACAGACTAAAAAAAAGAGGAAAATCAAATTATAATTTTTTGAGGACATAATTATCTGCTCATATAGGAAGAAGCTGATTCTTGAATCTTCTTGATACGTTCTTTTGTCTCATCTGCTAACAACTTAGGATCTGTTGCAGTATATAAAACCTTACTCCAATATCCCTCTGTATCCTTAAGGTTATTACCATTATCAAGCCAGCTTCCATTCCACCAACCAGTTTTTCCATAATGATCTACCCCGTCTAATTTAATATCAATTACTTTTTCAGATATTTTATTCTTTGGAAGACCGAATCCACCTATTCCGCCTTTAAAACGGGCAATATCATCACTAGTTGACCACATGTTATTGTATCGGCAATTAAGGGTATTTGCTTTTGCGGCAGTTTCAAGCACGATAAGCAAGCGATCTAAATTGCCGAATCTATAATAATTGCTTGAGTGTTTTTTGCTCCTGTTTCAATATCAGTATTATGCGAAGCATCTTCAACAATTTCTTTATCCTTAGGTGATCCCATAAAAATAATTGTCATGTGCGGGAATAAATGGTTCTGTTTTTCAGTAAAAAACAGGTGACACTTTTCTCCATGTTAATAACTTGACAGTCAATATGATGCAATATTGCATCATATTCTGTCAATAAGAGTAAGATAGCATGGAAAATTCTGATTGCAAATCAGAATTTCTGAATCATAAATCAATTTGACCGACGCTGTAGGATCGGCTTTCAAAGAAAGGCGATCGCCCCCGCGGTCCCCCTCTTCAAACCATTTTCCCGCAGCTTAGCACAGACTTGATTTCTACTTTTGCTGCAGACCCCCTCGCGGACACCACCCTCAGCGATGCAGCACGCCGCAAGCGTCGATCGTGATCCGACCGTGCAGATCGATCACCTGATTGCGCGGAGTATGTCCATAAGGGAATCCCCGATAGACCGGGCATTTTACCGTCTCGGCGAACTCTTCGATCACAGCAGCCTCCCGACCGCCGCATCGACTGAGCGTACCGAACACAACCGCAGCGCAATCTTTGAAAAATCCCGCTTCGCGGAGACGGCCGAGAGAAGCACTGACCTGTTCAGGCTGATAGTCCGGCGACTCAATGAAAATCACCTTCCCCGCGGTTTCAGGACGGAAACGCCCCCTGTTCATCGTCTCGAGTAACCGCAGATGACCCGCCAACGCGATACCGGAAGCAGCTCCGCTGCGAACAGGAATCAGCGGCAGCGGCTCGGCTGGCAGCCCATGCATCGTCCGACGGAAATTTTCCAGGCTCGAAGCATCCACCGTCAACAGTCCCAGCAATGACGGAGCCGACAGGGGGTGTCCTGCCCGCTCCCTGAGCATGACAAGTTGCAATGCGGTGATATCACTGAAGCCGAGCAGCGGCAGATCGGGGCGACGCCGCAGTTTCTCCCAATCCAGTTTTTCCACCACCGCAAGCGTGCCGGTGCCGCCGCGGATGCACCAGATCAAATCCACCTCCGGATCGAGCCACGCCTGCTCCAGATCCGCGACCCGCTTCTCCACAGCAATGGTTTCATACCGGGTCGCCGGTTCCCCTTCACGGGCGTGCGGCATGAGTTTGGCGTGGATTCCTGCTTTTTTCAATCCGGCAATCGCCCGATCCAGCGCTTCCGAGGAGTGCGCCGGACAGGCGGGCGCCACCAGTGCAACGGTCCGGATCTTCTCGGGAAAGATCCCCTTCCAGTCAGGAACCGCCTCCGGCTCCGCCGCCGCCGATAACAGTGCGCTGCCCATCAGAGTACCCACCAGAAATGCCTTGCCGATTTTCATGGCACATCCGCCCCCGTCGTTCGGATCTTCAAGCCGGACGCAACCCCATTCACCGCCTCCAGATATACTCCTGCGAAATTCCGTCCGTCGAACGAATCGTCTCGCGATTCGTATTGATAACATGACCGTCAAGCAGCAGAACGTTCAGATTCCGACCATGCACCAGAAATTTGGCAAGTTTGGAGTTGTCCATGGTCACATCCCAGTACGATGCATACCAGAGCTCCGTCGTCGCCTGAAAATAATCATCGAACGTCACGACCGTCCGGGAAGCCTTTGCATACTGCGTGACCTTGCGGTAGATGGTCCCCCCGACTTTCGCATGAGATAAGTGACGGTTCTGCGAATATCCGAGCCTCAACGACAAAGGTTGATTGAGGAACCAGTTGCTGAGTCTGTGCTTGCTGTCCACACTGGAGGGGCAGTTCATGCATTTGATGTCGAGCCCGAGCTCATTGAGGCGGTTCATCCAGGTTTTCGGAGAGGGCTTCCCCGCATTTTCTTCTGCGGACACAATCCAGCTGTCGTAGGTATCGCTGTAAAGCTGGTGCACAAATCCGATCTGCTTGAGATTGTTCAAACAACTGGTCGTCTTTGCCCGCTCGCGCGCCTGATTCAACGCGGGCAGCAGCATCGAGGCGAGAATCGCGATGATCGCAATCACCACCAGGAGTTCGATGAGGGTGAAACCGGCCCGAAATCTGCCGTCGTCACGGACAGCGGAAGACGAAACCGGGGGGAAACAGGTTCCGTCCGGTACGGTACGTTCATCAGAGTTGCGAAGGAACTTCATGGGCAGGCCTCCTGTTAGAAACGGTTTCCGATTACACGGCTGTCGGCGGCGGTGACGGAGAGAGGCTTCTTATGAAGTTTCTCCGTCCGGTTGTCCTGAATCCAGTTATAGAGGACATCCGCCTCTGCGCCGTTCAGGATCGAGACGATGGTTCCGGTCCACTGTGTGTTGGTGCTGTTGCAGTTGAGCACCTTGTTGTTGATGACGCGCAGCCGGTAGACACCGTTTGTATAGATGCCGTTCACATGGCTGTTCAAAATCTCATTATCCAGAATGTCGATATCGGTCGGAATGCGGCTGAGCTTGAAACTTCCGGGATTTCCGGCGGGTTTTGCGTCGAGAGTGAATTCGACCTTGTCGTCGCGCAGAACGGAGGTTTTGATTCGCGCGGACGTCTCGCCCATGCGGATGCGCCGCCGGGGAAACAGTTCGGAATAAAGCTCTTTCGAGGCGGCATAGACGCCCGGCTTCACCTCGTCGACCGGATAATCGGCCCTGGTGAAATAGTCGTCGCCGTTCCGATTCCACCCCTTTTCGCTGTCGATGTAGGAGACGACGATCCCGGCGTGTCCGGTCGTGACCTGCCCGGTGTTGCGAATGAATACACCGTTGATTTCGAAATCGGCACCGCTCTCGATGAACCGATTCGCCACAACCTTGATTCTCCGGGCGGAACATGCCCCCTTGAGTTTGTTGTGAAAACGGTCATTGGTCGTGATCTGGCACCCGGAAAAGGTCGTGCGTTCGACGTGGTTGCCGTTGAAGATCACATCGGCGCCGCCGAGGCAGACCAATCCCTGGCGGCAGTTGTAAATGATGTTGTTCGCAACGATGGCCCGTTCGAGTCGAAGAGCGTTCTCATGTCCATAATCGATGAGCGCAAGCGCATCGTCCGTGGTCTGCGTGATATAATTTCCCGTGCACACAATGTCCTGGGAATGAACAAAATGGAGACCATCGCGCTGGGTCTGTTCGATCTTGCAGTCCACGACCCAGACATAACGGCAGCCGTTGATCGCGATCCCCATGAAGGGGGAGCCGAGCACATGAACGTTTTCGATCCGGATGTTCCGCCCGTTTGTCACATAGATCGGGTGCTGGGCGGAGGTTTGCTGTTCCTTCGGCATATCCCGGTAAGTCAGAACGCCGCCGGAAACGGTCAGATCCTCGCATTTGTTGAAGTGGAAACTGCCGTTCTGCTCGGTATTGAGCAACGTCGCGCCGGAAAAATCGACGGTTGCATTCCGAAGCTCCTGGATTCGCAAAAGTCCCCGGAATGCGAATCTGCCGCTGCCGAACCGGAGTACGCCGCCATTCTCACGCAGCTTTGCAAAAGCGTTCTGAATCGCGGCGGTATCGTCGGAGACCCCGTCCCCCTTCGCGCCGAAATCGCGAACGTTGAATACCGCCCCGCTGGCGAAGAAAGCCGTGGTGATCACAAGAAAGAGAGTCAGCAGAGATTTCATAATGCAGTAGCTTCCCGGGGGTTAAGTTGAATGGAGAAGAACGGAGAAAGAGCGCAGTCGCTCCGGCGGATGACCAGAGAAGGAACAACCAGACGCAGCAGCTCCGGAGCTCCGGGGCGAAGTCGGTTGTGCGCAAGAAGTTCGAAGCCCTGCCGGACATGCTCGGCCAGATTCGGATTCAGCGCGGTGATCGGCGGCACGGCATACCGGCAAAATGGTGTGTCGCCGATGCTCACAAGTGAAATCTGTTCCGGAACCCGGATGCCGTTTTCATTGAAGGCCGCCAGAGCCCCCTGGGCAAGTTCGTCATTGAGCGCAATCAATGCGGTAAACCGCTCGTTTCGCACCAGTGCCCGGCTGACCGCCTGAAAGGCGTATTCGACCGGCTGCGCACCGGTCGGAACTTCGGCGGGCAGCTCCGGAGCCCCTTCGGTAACGGCACGCCAGACCGCGATCTGGATATTTTCGATCGGATGCCCCGAGTTGTTGTGAAGCAAGGCGATACGCTTGTGTCCAAGCGAATGCAGATGGTCGGCGATCAGCCGGATTCCATGATTGTCATCTCCGATGACCGACGGGACGCCGAGCTGATCGAGGCGGTTCGCGAGCACGGCGAAAAGCCAGCTGCTGCCGGCGATTTCCCGGATGGCCGTATCGTTCAGCAAATCGTCTCCGAGCACCATGGTCGGCTGCCGGAAGCGGATCGCGGTCCGGATGAACATTGTCGTCTCCTCACTGCCGAGCCGGACGATCCGGCAGAGAAGTCCGCGTCTTCTTCCTTCCTCAAAAGCGAGTTCCGCGATCTCGTTCTGCGCTTCCCCCGGATAGTTGGAGATGACGATGTTGACCTGCCCGGCCGCGTCGGCGGCTCCGCCGTGGATCAGATAGGTTCCGTCGCCCACGCGTTTCTCGACAACGCCACCGGCGATGAGGTCCCGGAAGGCCCGCCGGACAGTCGAAACATTCACGCGCAGCTTCTCTGCGAGTTTCCGTTCCGACGGGAACCGGGTCTCCGGACAGAAGATGCCGCTCTCGATGCCTCGGACAAGATAGTCGTAGACGACCTGAAATTTCAGTTGCGGCTGTTTCTCCATGATCACAAAATGTTCCGTATCTTTCAAATTGCTCTGCAACTAATTATAGAACAATTCCGGATAGATGTCAACCTCCCCCCGGAATATAATTCCGTAAAAACGAAACAATAACTTGAAAATAAAGATATTACGTGTATTCATTTTTTTCGAGGCTGAAATATTTATGAGCATATCAATTTGGGATCGATCATAAAAAAAACTTTTTTTCTTTCCCGGCAACTTGACAATTCCGCGAGGAAGAGTTCTATTTACAGATATGCAACGGAAAAAACAACACCAGCAGTTCCGGAAATTCCGGTATGCGTTTTTCTGTCTCGCAATTCCGGCAGCACTTTTTCTGCTCCTGTCCTGCGCGACGGGATGCGTGGCGGATTCGATCATCTTCCAGCCGCCGGGCGGTTCGCCGCAGCAACCGGGAGCAACCATGCTCGAAGTTGAACCGGGGATACGCATCGCGGTCCGCTACTTTCCACCGCAGGAAGGCGGAGTGCTTCTGCTCTACAGCCACGGAAACGCCGAGGATCTCGGCATGATCCGTTACCGCATGAACCAGTATGTCGAACACGGCTACGGTGTTGCCGCCTACGATTATGAAGGATACGGGATGAGCGACGGAACGCCTTCCGAATCCGCGGCTTACCGCGACATCGAACGGGTCTGGAGATGGCTTGTCGAAGAGAAGAAAATTCCGCAGGAGTCGATTGTGATCCACGGATTCTCGGTCGGGACCGGTCCATCCTGCTATCTTGCGGAGAAGGTGAATGCCCGGGCGCTCATTCTGGAAGCGCCGTTCCAAAGCACTTTCGCAGTCGCGGGCGTCGGCTTCCTGCCGTTCAACCGTTTCCCGAACATCGACCGCATTGCGAACATCGACATGCCGCTGCTCATCATCCATGGCGACGCCGACCGCATCATCCCCTTTTCGCACGGCAGGAAGCTCTTCGAAACGGCAAAGGAGCCGAAGACTCTCTACACGGTCGAGGGCGCAGGCCACAACAACCTCATTCTGAAAGCAGGCGAAAACTACTGGAAGACTCTCCGGAAGTTTCTCGACACCAACCCGGCAAAACAGCCCTGAGTGTCTCCTTTACGATTCGACGATGAGGGCGAGCTGGTTCTCCAGCGCGGCGATCTCCGAACGCCAGAAGGCGTCGGTTCCCCAGTCCGGGTAGCGTTCGGCAAATCCGCTGTCGGAACGCTGCTTCGCGCACCAGTCGAGAAAGTAGATCATGCGCATGGCGCGCAGGAGCTCGATCTGATCGAGCGTGGAACGGTCGAAACTCCGGATCGACTCATACCCCGCGAGCAGTTCCCCGAGCTCGAACGAACACTCCTCCACCGGCCCGGGCAGCAGCAGCCAGAGATCCTGGACCGGAGGTCCCGAAAGCATATCGTCGAAATCGATCAACATGAGTCCTTCGTCCGGACGTTCGAGGATATTGCCTTTGTGACAGTCTCCGTGCAGCCGGATCATTTCACCGGGCCGGTAACGTTCCGCAAGGGCGAGCAGCAGCCGTTTGAGCGTCGAGGCGAGCGCGGGGCGAACCCGTTCCGAGACGACGCCGCAGGAGAGCAGATGCGCGATCTCGTCGAGCGTATTTCCGCGTGGATCCAGTTGAATTCTGTGTTTTGCGGAGCGGGCCGCCCCGACCATGTGAAGCCGGGCGATCAGCGCTCCGAGCCGCCTCCAGACCGGCCCGTCCGACTCGGGTTCGAGTCCCCTGCCCCACCGCTTCGGGAAAGCGGCGTAGAAAGTTCCGTCCGGCGCCGTTCCGAGCGTCGAACCGTTCGCCTGTCGCAGAGGCGCGATAACCGGAATCTCCGCTTCGCGCGCTTCGAGTGTGAAGAGATGCTCTTCGAGCAGCGCGGCACGGCTCCAGCGGCCGGGGCGGTAGAACTTGAAGATGAACCGCTCATGATCGGCCGCCTCCATTTCATAAACCCGGTTGACGTATGACGGCAGCGGCAGAAGCAGACCGGAAAACCGGCGCCCGAACGCCTGCTCCGCCGCCGCAAAGATCACCTCCGGCGTGAGAGTGTCGAATGTCCCGAATTCCGGCATGATTTCCACTCGCGGTTCGATGAATGAAAAACGCGGGCCCGGATCGCTCCGTCCCGCGTTCTTCTCCCGTATTCCGTTCTGAGACGGATTACATTTCAACCGGCTTGGTCTTGGGCAGCCCGAGAACCTTGTCCTCAGGAATACGGCCGTCGGCGCGGAGCACGTTGATGCGCTCGAAACGCTTCATGACATTGCGGACTTTGCGGATTTTTCCGCCGACGCGGAGACTCGGATGCTGGGACATACTCTTCACCTCATTATGTTTTAATTGTTTTCACAAATGAAATCATCGTTGACCGCCGATGAAACCGGAGGAGGAAAGCACTGAGAACTTCCATCCGCAGCCGATCGCAAACGGCAATGCTTATTAATATGCCTTTCATTTGCAATTCTTCAAGTCCGGGAAATGGGATTTTTCCGTTTTTTTCCCGGTTTTCGGGTTGCGCAAAAGCAATTGCGGCTGTATACTGAAATAAATCTCAGAAGAAAGGCGAATTATGCTCCATATTGTCGATCATCCGTTCGTCAGGGCAAAACTGACGGTTCTGCGCGACTGCACCACACCGAGTTCCCGTTTCCGGGAGTGCGTGCGGGAAATCACCTGCTTCATTGCCGCGGAAGCGCTCCGGGGAGTGGAACTCGAAAGCTGCCGGATCAAAACCCCGCTCGCGGAAACGACCGGATACCGGATCGCGGAGAGAATCGTTTTTGTACCGATTTTGCGCGCGGGACTCGGCATGCTCGAAGCGGCGGAGAGCCTTGTCCCCGGCTCGCCGGCCGGTTTCATCGGGCTCGAACGCGACCCCGTGACCAAACTCCCGCGCGAATATTACTGCAAACTGCCGGAGGCGACACCACGTTCGTTCGCCGTGCTGCTCGATCCGATGCTTGCGACGGGGAATTCGCTCGCGGCCGCGGCCGACCTGTTGAAACGCGCCGGATTCCACCGGATCGCAGCGGTCACGATCATCAGCGCCCCCGAAGGGAAAAAGGTGTTTGAAGCGCGTCATCCGGAAATCGAAATTTTCACCGGCTGTCTCGACGAGCGGCTTGACGAAAACAAATACATTGTTCCGGGGCTCGGGGACGCGGGCGACAGAATATTTGGAACTGTCCACAGATGAAACATTTGCCTCTTGCACTGCTCTTGCTGCTGCTCGTCCGGTTCACTCCGGCCGGCTTCGCGTCGGAGGTGGAAATCCTCTGCACGACCGACATTCACGGACGCGCCGAAGCGCTGATCCGGCTCGCGCCGATTCTGCGGAAAAATCCCGATGCGCTCCGCATCGACTGCGGCGACACGATGCAGGGGACGCTTCTCTCACGCCACAGCGACGGACAGATCATGACCGCGCTGCTGAACGAACTCCGGTACGACGTCTGGATTCCCGGCAATCATGATTTCGAGTTCGGCCCGGAAGCGCTCATCCGGGCGGCACGCGAATTTCGCGGCAAAACGCTGGGAGCAGAGTTCCAGAGAACCGGATTCAAACCATCGGCGTGGGTGCTGTTCGAACGGAATGGACACCGCGTCGCGGTCATCGGCATGACCGATCCCAAAATGCCGAACCGGCTGCTGCCCGACTCCGGCTGGACATTTCAAGCGAATCGTGACGCGCTGCGGGAAATCATGCCGGAACTGCTTGCGGCCAAACCGGATCTGATCGTCCTGGCATGGCATGCCGGATTATACACGCCGCCGGGGACGATGTTCCGTTTTCTCGCGGAGTTTCCGGAGATCGACCTCGTGCTGGCGGGCCACAGCCATGAGGAGAAGCGTGGATTCCGCGTTGCCGGGGCGTGGTTTGTCCAGGCGGGGCGCTATGCACAATGCGTCGCCCGGATCCGCGCCCGCTTCGACGATGACACGGGCGAACTGGAACGGATCACGTCGGAACTCCTCCGTCCCGAGGAAGACTCCCCGGGTGACGCGGAGGCGGAACAGGTGCTCCGCCCTTTTCTGGAACGTTACAAACCGTATGCCGAAACCGTCATCGCCACAACGAAAGAGCCGCTGCGTCTGCCGGAAAAACGGGAGAATACCGCCCCGATCTGCCGCATCGGCGCAGAGGCGGTACACCGGGCCGCGGGAAGCGATGCGGCACTCTTTTCCGTTTCCGCCCTGCCCCAGTTCGAGATTCCCTGCACAGTCACGAACGAGGGGCTTTTCACGCTGCTGCCGTATGAGAACGAACTCTGCACGGTCGAACTCACGCGCGAAGAGCTTGCGGAACTGCTGACCTGGCTGGGAGCCGCAAACCGCAGGGGACGCAGCGTGTTCGCCTTCTCCGGGCTGAACGTCGTGCAAAACGGCAAACGGTGGAGCGCCCCCGGAGCGCCGGAGCGGCTCACGCTCGCGCTCTCGACCTACTCGCTTACCAGCACTCCGCTGCTGCGGGAAAAGCTCGACTCCGGTGCATACAAACTCACCGGCATCACCGAGCGCGACGCCGTTGCCGCTTATCTGAAGAGACGATTCCGCTGATACGGCATACTCACCGATGTCGACGCGCGCGGCGCAGCGCCTCTCCGAGCGGATCAGGCTCCGCCGAAGTCTCCGCACCGGCGCCGGCGCTCGCATGGGATGTATGTTCTTCATCTGCCGGGAATTTCGGAGTTGCGGCATGTTTTTTTCCCCGTTTTTTCACCCGCTTCACCGGTTTTGCGGGAGCTGCCACGGCCGGCTCCTGCCGGCGGCGGACGAACAGAGCCCAAACACCGATTCTCCGTTCCGCGACTTCGAGCAGCAGCAGGATCGCCGCAGCGAGCCCAAACCACGGGGAGAGCGGGAAAACTCTGAAACGCGCCGGCAGCTGCTCCCAGATGTCATCCGGGAGCAGTCGTTCCGAGCCTCCGGTCGAGCCGGCCAGGTCGACGATCCGCTCTGCCGAAGCGGAATCGACCGGACGAAACTCCGGCGAATAGACAAGGGTGACGGGGGCGAGCGTTTCGGGCCGTTTCCCCTCCCGGCCGACCGTCGAAAGATAGACCGCATCACCTTCGAGCGGGATGTTCGCTTCGAGCCGGTCGGGAGAGACCCAGACAAACGAATCCTGTCGCGTAACGGGCGGCCCGCCCTCCCGTGAGACAACCGTATGGACCACCGGCGGCTCCGGAAACGGATCGCGTTCGCGTTCCGGATCCAGGTGGATTTCCACTCGGTGCCCCCCGTCGACCAGAGCCTGGGTGATCAGGAAATCCCCTTCCGCCGATTCGGGCGTCATCATCCATCCGGCCAGTGCCGAAAGCAAAGTTCCCGCCATCGGATCGGCGGCGAACTGCCCGGTGTACTCGCCGTCCGCTTCGGCGGTGAGGACGCTCACCCGTCCGAGCCCCGCCATTCCGGTTGCGGCGATCGGCGCTTTGAATTCGTCGTTGCTGACGAGAATGACTTCGCTGCCCTCCTTTCCGTAGCAGAGGTTGTACCCGCCGAACTCGGCGGAGCGGCCGAAATCGGCTTTCGAAAGACTTCGGAGTGCCGCGGTGTAAAGCGCTTCGACCGGCGTATCGATGAAAGTGCTGCGCGCCATGAGGAACGTGTCCTGCGCGAAGATGCGCGGCAGCTCATCGGCGCGGTCGGAGAAATAGATCATACCGTTGCCGCGCCGGGCGATATCCTTCAGAAATTCCGCATCGCAGTCGGTCTCGAACCCGAGCCCGACCACACTGACCGTGATCCCCTCCTGAGAGGTGCGCGCAAGCAGTTCGCGGTAGGAACCCGGTTCCTCCGCGTCGGCGGCGTCGGCAAAAAGGATCAGATGGCGGGTTGCGGCATTGGACTTCATAAGTTCGCTTGTGGCGGCATGAAGCGCGGTGTACGTGAAAATGCCTCCGCCCATCGACTCGATGCTGCGGATGCGCGCCTCTCCGCCGACAATGTCCTCGACCGGCGTCAGAGGAATCGCCACATGCGGAGCGCTGTCCACGGCGATGACGCTGAATTCGTCACGCGGCATCAGAAGTTGAAACACTTCAAGCGTGGCGAGATTCGCCATGTCCATCTTGGTCATGTTTCCGACCGGTGCGGCCATACTTCCGGACCGGTCGAGGGCGACGGCGAGCGCAAGCAGACTCTTGCGCATCTCCTGACGCTGTTCCATCGAAACCGGAAGAATCTCCTCCAGCGGCGAACGGTAGTACCCGCCGACCGCAAACGAACTGCGCCCGCCGGTCATCATGAGTCCGAGCGCGCCGGACTTCACCATATTCGCGAGAAGTGCCATGCCGTCAGGTCCGAGCCGGGAGGCGGGAACATTTTCGAGAATCACGCCGGAACAGCCTGCGAGTTTTTCCGGTGTCAGTTCCGCGGGAGACGGCCGGCGCGAGACGACGGGAATCCCCGCCTCCGCGAGAACCCGCCCTAGGTTTCCCGACGGCGACTCCGTAAGCAGCAGAACCGGTTTGCGCCCGGTGATTTCGACGAGCCGCCGCGCACGGTTGTTTTCCGGGAGTTCGTCCGGAGCGGAGTCCGCGCCGATGATTTCGACGGTGTAATCGATGACCCCGGCCCTGTCGCCGCGATCACGCCAGGAGAGGAAATTCACGCCGCGCCGCAACTCGACCGTACGCACGCTCCACGGGCCGCTGCCGCGCCGGATCCGACAGGTCGCGCGCTGCGCCCCGGGCGAAACGATCCGGCAATTCAGCGTGTAGAACTCCCCGACACCGGCCGTGAGCGGGGAGTCGATTTCGGCGATCGCGAGATCGTTCGCGGCGCTGCGGGTCAGCAGCCGGACGTCGACCGGAACGCCGCGCGCCGCAGCAAGCGCCATCATTCGGGCCGGATCGGCGCCGGTATGAACGCCGTCGGTCAGCAGCAGAATGCGTCCCGGGGAATCCGCGGGAATCTGGTTCAGCGCAAGTTCGATGGCCGCAGCGAGATTTGAACCGTCCGGATTGTCGATCCGGCTCCGGAGTCCATCGAAGCCGGGCGACTCCGGCAGTTTGTCGATCACGGCCTCCCCCCCGAACGCAACGACGCCGAGCCGGGAGTCGCGCGGGCGGGAACTTTCAAGACGGCGCAGGAGTGACTCCGACTCCTCCTTCGCGTTCTCCGGCATCGAACGACTGCGGTCGACCGCAATCACCAGCGTTCCGGCGCGATCGGGCCACTCGATCGAAATTCCGGCCAGCGCCAGTATGACGGCGAGAAAAACACCGGCCCGGAGCACGTTTACCCGGGGACTCCGGAACGGTCGCAGAAACAGAAATACCGCGGCGGGAAGAATCAGCAGAAAGGCTGCCGGCCAGAGAATGTTCATGCGGTCCTCCTCCCGACTCCGAGCCGGTATTGATGAAGTGCCAGAACAGCCGCCGCCAGGAGCAGTGCGATCCAGCCGAGCGGCGTGCGCGGACTCTCCGCCATCCGGGCAACCCGCACCGGTTCGCGCCGGAAACGCCCGGCATTCTCAAGCTGTGACTCTTCAGCTGAAAGCGGCAGAACCGAAACGCTCCAACTCGCCCCGCCCGCCTCGATCCGGCTCACGCCGGGCGGAAGATCGGCAAGCATGACCCGGTTTCGGAAGGGAATCGCGCTTCTCTCCGTACCGTCCGGACAAAATACGCGCACCTCGCGCGGAGCGGGATCCGCAAGCCGGAGATCGATGAGTTCGCCGCTGCGGAAATTGCTCCGCGCCGGGCCGGGGCGCTCCGCGCGTACAAAGTGTGCGAGGTTCCAGAAGAACGCGGGCCAGAAAGGACGTCGACTCAGGTTCGAGCTCTCCGGGTCAAGGTTCAGAAAGAGGTCGCTCCAGTGGTCCATCCGGCGGCGGAAGGAGAGCAGTTCGGTTTCGCCGCGCTGCAGAAGCGGTTCGCCAGGCAGGCGCAACTGTGGATCGGCTTTCCAGCGCAGATCCTTCAACGCAAGTCCGCGCGTGAGCGCCCGACCCGGCCGCGCCGAGATCGGTTCAAGCGCCGCGGTTGTCTGCCCCGCACCTCCCGCGGTATTCCAGATAAATCGGTGAAACTTCCCGGCGGCAAGATCCGGGCCGCCGAAAACGAGTTCCGGATTCGCATCGGCGCGAATGAAATCAGGATTCCCGGCAAGAACGGCATCCAGTTCACGAATCGCCGATTCCGGCAGCCCCTTCGCATAGGCAAACCGTACCGGCGCCCGGTTTTCCGGCAATAGGACCACGCGGTTGTCGAACGGCAGCGGATCGTCTCCGGAGGTTCGAAGCGTCACGACAATCTCGCGCCTCCGCGCAGAATCCGGAATCCGGCAGACGAACTTGTACCGTTCCCCGGCGGCGAGTTCCACAGACTCCGCCACGCCGCCGGGGGAGAGCTCCAGCTGCACGCGCACCGGCCGGGAAGAGCTGTTCAGCGCTTCGGCGAGAACCGTCCCCTCCCCCCGCCGGACGTTCACAAGCGCGGTGTTTCCGAGCGGCGTTCCGGCGGCGAAACAGCCCGTGTCCTCCGCAAGCGGGAAATCGGGAATATGATCGGTCAACACCAGAAGTTCGCACCCGGCACTCCGCATCCGGGCAAGCGCGACTGCTCCGGCGAGGTCGAAGGCGGGTTCGTCCGCCGTCCAGAACCGCTCGAAATCCACCGTCTCGCGGCTGTCGGAACAGAGGCGCGGCTCGCGCCCTGCGAGGATCAGCAGCACGCGACGCCCCGGATGGCGCGCAAGAAGTTTTCGCAGAGTCTCCGCGCCCTGCTCGCGTGGAGAGACGCCTCCGGGAGTCGCCGCCCGCATCGAAAACGAATTGTCCAGCACCACCGCCAGCACCGGATACGCTTCAGGGCTCATGTGGAACGGCCCGGCCGCCGCGACGGCGAACAGCAGCAGCGAAAGCGCCTCAAGAAAGAACGAGAGCGGCAGCTTCCGGAACTGCCAGCGCGAACCGCTCTTCGGCGTCGTCTCAGGCCGATCCCAGAGAAAGATCGCCGCAACCGGAGTCGCCTTCGAACGCCGGTAGAGCCAGTAGATCCCGAGCAGCGGCAGCACCGCCGTGGCGGCCCAGAGATATGCCGGATGTTCGAATCCCGTGATCCAGTTCATTTCAGCACCCCGCACCGAAACAGCTCCCGGAGGTCCCAGGAGGGGTAGAACTCTTCCATGGTCAGCCGGATCAGCCGGATGCCGTACTCCTCGGCCGCACGGCTCCAGAGCTCCTGATGACGGGCGAACCGTTCGCGGTAGCGTGCAAGAATCGCTTCGTCGACCATGAGTTCGCGCACCTCGCCACTCTCGGCATCGACCAGCGAAACACTGCCGGAAATCGCAGGAATCTGCTCATCACGCGTCAGAAGCTGGATCACGACCGTCCGCATCGCCCCGTCGGAGAGGCGGCGCAGAAAGCGCCTCGGTTCCTCCGGCCAGAGAAGATCGGTCACGGCAATCCGGATTCCGCGGCTCTGGAATCCCCCGGCAAACGAGTCGAACGCCTCTCCCGGACTCGTATCGGAACCGAAGTCGCAACAGCTCCATTCGAGCGGAAACGCTGCGCGTTCCTCTTTTTCCAGTTTTTCTCCGCAATGCCAGACCGCGAGCGAAAAACCAGCGTTCACGGCCGATTGCGCAAGCAGTGCGGCGACACCCGCCGCCGCGGCCGCCTTTTCTTCACGCACCGCCATCGATGCGGAGTTGTCCAGCACGATGTCGCAGCGCGGATCGACCTCCTCGCTGTAAAGTTTCACCATGAGCTGTCCGCTGCGCGCATAGACGCCCCAGTCGAGCCGCCGCAGGTCGTCGCCGGCCTGGTACTCGCGGTACTCGGAGAATTCGAGCGCATTGCCGGAGCGCTTCCCCGTGCGCCGGCCGTCGATTCCGGCGGTGAGGCGCACCGTGGCAAGCTCCAGCACTTCGCTCCGCGCGAGGGCCGAGACGATCGCGTTCCGGCAGAACTCCTTCATATCGTTCTCCTTACAAGCACAATGCTCCGAAAATCCTCAACCATTCGCGGAAGATTCGGGATCAGCAGCACAGCCGCCGCCGCCCAGCCCCAGTTCGCCCCGGTCAGAAACATCGCGTCTCCATCCAGGCCGCAAACGGCTGAATTCATCACGAACAATACGATCAGAATCAAAAAACATCCGCCCAAAATCGACAAATTGAATTCCACCGTCCTGCTGCGGCGCCGCATGCGCCGCCGCCCGGCAATGAGAAAAGCCGCCTCCGTGCTCGCAAGTCCCCAGCTCACCAGAAAGAGCGCGAAAGTCATCTGCTCCCGATGAAACATCAGGATTCCCCAGGTCGCCGCCGCCACGCCCCAGCTCCAGAGCCATCCCCCCGCGGAAGAGCCGTAAAACACCCACGCGGCAAACCGGCGGCAGAGACCGCCCGAAAGCCGCTTAAGCTGCCGTCCCGGAACGCCGTCGACCGCACAGCCCATCGCTACAAACGCCTCCGCCGCCGGCACAAGAGCCAGAAACGGAACATCGATCAGGTATCCCGCCACCGGAAACGCGATCGACCCCAGACGCAGTGCAACCTCACGCACCGCTCCCCGGGGCAGAAGCGACTCGCGCAGAAGCTCTCCCAGATAGACCGCCGAAAGCATCAGGAAAATCGTCAGGGAAAAATCCGACAGCGACTTGAAATGATTGTCAAACAGATTCCGGTACAACAGGGAAAGCACCAGCACAATCAACACCAGCTGATCCGCCCGGCTTGAACGCATGCCGTCCAGCTGCAGCAGAATAAACGAAAGCAAACAGGTGTCCAGGCTCCACAACAACAGTTCGAACGTCTTTCCGGGGAACAGAAAAACAGTCGCCCCCCATGTGAAGGCACAGAAGCCGAACAAAATTCCGAAGGTCAGCAGGAAACTGTAAAGATACCCCCGGAACAGCGCATCCGAATCCAGCGGCGAAAATCCGGTGAAATGCTCCACCCCTCCCCCACGCTTTTTCTCCGACGGGGTACCGAAACAGACCGCCACGCATACCTCCGTCCCGAGTCCGCAGCCGACGAGCAGTATAAAAAGCCACCCCGGCGGCCAACTCCGCGGAAGCGGAATCCCCCCGAGATGACTCCGGAAAATCAGAAACTGCACCAGCAACAGCAGACCGACGCAGACCACGAGCGAGAAGTTGTGCCGCGTCTGGCGCAGATATTTGACCGTCCAGAAATTCCAGTTGTCGCTGAACGTGCGTTCTCTCATGGTTTGTTCTCGCCTTTCCGGTATGAGGAGGCTGCCAGCGCCAGCGACGCCAGCGCGAAGAACGGCCCGAAAACCGCCATGACAAGCTCGCTTCCCGGCTTGACGAGCGCCAGACAGAACGGCGTCGTGACGAGCAGAATCTCAACCTCCATTTCCGTCACCATCGCCAGGAGTCCGCAGAAGAGCAGCGGGACAAAAACAAAGAGAATCACCCCGAAAATCCAGAAGCACCACCCCGGCAGAATCTTCCAGTGCGCCGACGCCCAGACGGCAAGCTGGGCGTAAAAGAGAAAATAACACGCGACCGCCCCCCAGCACAGCACGGCAATTCCGGTACGCCCCCCGTCCGGCACGATCGTAAACAGCAGCGCCGCCACAACTCCCGTCGCAAGCACGACGAGCCAAGACAATGCGATACCGCCCCAAGCCCCGCTGGAGAACAGAAACCAGACAAACTTCCCCACCCGGTTGCGCGGCCACGAACGGCGCACCCGACGCCCCGGATCGAGCCGCTCGAACGCCGCCAATGTTGCGCAGATTCCGGCGATCATCGCTCCGCCCACACCGAAGGCGCAGAGCGCCGCCGGCAGCGGGTCGATCCGCCCGTCACTGAGCCACGCGACCGCCAGCCCGAAGAGCGGCGTCAACAGCAGCGCCGCAACCAGAAAGAGCCGCACCGGCAGCATCCGGTTCGCATACCGCGAACTCAGCGCCGCCACACTGAGCGCATAGAACAAGCCGAACGGGAAAAGACAGAATGTGCACCAGAACAGCACCATTCCTCCGAATGAACTGGTGCCCGACACCGCATGTGACGCGGCCAGAAAGCCGAAAAACCCGAGAAAAAACAGCCCGAGCAGGAACATCCCCCCGAAATAGACGCCGATCAGCCAGCGCCTTCCGGCACACCCGATCAGAATGCCGGCCTGAGAGGCAATCAGCACCGGCGGCAGAATCGCCAGCGCCACAAGCAGCATCTCCGACATCGCGATTCCACGCAGAAAATAGGCGATCACGATGAACGGCAGACAGAGCGCGTAAATGAAAATCGTCATGACCAGCGCCCCGAGCAGCTTCCCCCAGATGATCCGGTTCGGCGAAAGCGTCGTGATCCGGGAGAAATCCAGCTCCCTGTCCCGCCGTTCCGCCGTGAAACGCAACACCGAACCGACCGCGCTCACAAGGAATGCCGCCAAAGCCATTCCCGTCGCCACCATGCCGAACATCACCGCTCCACTGCCGAAGTATTCATTCCTGCTTCCGGCGACCTGAAGCTGCATCACCACGAGCATCAGAAGCTGAACAAGCAGCAGAACTCCCATCACCGCCAGAATTCCACGGTTGTGGAAATACTGCCGCATCTCCTTGATAAACACCGGGTTGAGCCTGTCGCTCCAATCCCGGACGCCTTTTTTCTCCATCGCATTGGCCATTTACTGCACCTCGCCGGTTGTAATGCGCATGAAAAGCTCCTCCAGCCCGATCGACTGCCGCTTGAATCCCATGACCGGCAGCCCCGCCGCGAACAGCGTGCCCATGACCGGCGGAACCAGTTCATCCCCACCCTCGATGAACGCCTGAAGTTCGCCGTCGGCACGGATCACGACCTCCTTCACCGCCGGGTGTTCGAGCAGTTTAAGCCGCGCCTCCTGTGTCTTGGCGCACTGGATCATGACCGCCACCTGTCGTGGCGCATCCGGCGCATTCCGCGTGCCGCCTCCGGCCTTCACGAGCAGTTCGTCGAGCGTTCCGGCCGAGAGCAGTTTTCCCTTTTCGATGATGACCGCCCCGTCGCAGATATCCTGCAATTCCGAAAGGATATGGCTCGAAAGCAGAATCGCCTTGCCCTGTTCGGAGAGGATCTTCAGCAGCGCCCGCAGTTCGAGCCGCGCGCGCGGATCGAGTCCTGCCGCGGGTTCGTCCATGATCAGCACCGCCGGGTTGTGCACGAGCGCCCGGGCGAGGCTCACGCGCTGCTTCATCCCTTTCGAGAGCCCGGCGAGGTATTTATAGCGGATTCCTCCGAGATTCGTAAACTCCTCGATCTCCGCGAGTGCACGTATCCGCCTTTCTCCGCGCAACCCGAAACTACGCGCGAAGAAGTCGAGGTACTCCCACACCTGAATGTCCCGGAAATCGGGCAGCGAGTCGGGCATGTACCCGACCACCTTGCGCACCTCCTCCGGATCGTCCACTGCCGAAACCCCGTCGTAGAGGATGTCTCCGGAATCGGGCAGATCGAGTGTCGCCATCATGCGGATCGTCGTGGTCTTGCCCGCCCCGTTCGGACCGATGAAGCCGAAGATGTTCCCCGAGGCGAACTCGAAACTGATGTCATCCACCGCCCGGGTCGCGCCGAACGAGCGCATGAGATTTTTCACCTGGATTTTCATTCTACTCCTCTCCCGAAAAGCTGTAACGGCCGAACACCAGATGGTTCGCCTCAAATTGATCCGGCTCGAATCCCGGCGTGTAGAAAAGCGGCTCTTCCGCGAGTGCCACGTAAAATCCGCCCGCGAAATTTTTTATGTTTTCACGGATGAAATTCTTCTCCGGGGCATCAGAGCGCCCAAACTGCTTGAGGAGCTCCTCCCAGTTCATCTCGCTCCGTCCGGTCCGGAACGAGGTCGGTTTGAGCTGAACGCGCGCGCCCGGGTCGACCGGATCGTCGGTCACGAACAATCGCCCCTCGTCATCCACGACGCCGAGCCCGGTGAGCTTCACGCCGAGGCCGTTCACGACAGAAATTCCCCCTTTCTCCCGCACGATCCGGAGCTGTTCGCGCTGTGGAGTCACGCATTCGATGGCGGCAAAGAGCGGAATCCGCGGCTGAAGCAGCCCCGACCGGAAATGCTGCCCCTCGTTCAGCGAGAGATCGATCTCTCCCGCGCCGTAGAAGTTCAGTTTCTCATCGACGGGGAACACAAATCCTCCTCCCGGCGGGACCGGTGCATAGATTCCCAGCATCACCCGCGTCGCGGCAAGACGATTCTCCTGATCGAGCAGTGTGATTCCATACGCCTTCGCCCGCGAATACCACCCTTCGCTGATTGTGATGAACCCGATCACGAGCAGACAGAAGAGCAGACTGATCGCCGGCGTCGTCGCCAGCAGCAGCATCTCACGGTGAAATTTCTTTAACACAAAGTAGTTGACCGGACCGATCAGAATCACGAACAGGAGCATCACAAAAAAAAGCCAGTGCAACGGAATCGTCGGAATCTCCAGCGCGAGAACATCCATGAATTCCGATGCCAAATTCATCCCGCTTTCCGTGTCGCCGGAACAGAGGATCTCCAGACGTATCAACCCGGGCGTGATCTCATATTCCGGCGTGTCCTCACTTCCCGGCGGATTGCCGCCAAACAGATCAGCTCCGCCCGACGCTTTCATATCGTCCCCGGAATCAGATGTTTTCAATTTCTTAAGTCCGCCGGGGGGGATCGGGCGGCAGAGAATGCGTTTTCCCCAGCCGTGACGAGTTTCCATCACGCCGTTCTCCGGCTCCTTCCCCTCCGGCCACGCCGCATCAGGCGGCACGCAGACCACGAGTGCCCCGCCGCCGAACATCCAACGCCTGAGCGCGGTTTCCACCTCGGGCGGCAGCCGATCCTCCGAAGAGATCCAGACGGAGTGGATTCCCGCATAATCGCGCGCATTCCTCCCCCATTGCGCCACCGGGACGGAGGAGACCTCCACCCGGCTCGAATAATTGTCCTTCAAAAACTGACGATACTGATCGAACGGAAGCGATTCGGAGGCAAGAGAGATGCGAGAATAGACCGTGCTGTTGCCCGAAACCTGAATGGAATGCCGCACCGCGCGACCATTGATCACCAGATCGAGCGCAACATCGTAAAAATATCTCGCAAAATAACTCTGATCGTTCCGGGGCCAGAAAAGCTTCACGTTCCGGACCGCTCCCGGCGGAAGCAGCACCGACCGTTCCGCCGAACAGCTCTCCACGGATTGGGAGTTCGCCCGCAGCCGCATCCAGATTTCCGCCGGTTCCGCGCCGCGGTTCTCCAATCGGAATTCCCGGACAAAATATTGGAATTTACCGCCTTCCTGCAGCATGAGGGGAACCGTTTCAACCGAAATTTCGCCGAACTCTTCGGCCCGGCAGAACCACGCCGCAAAGAGAAGAAGCAGAATGCAGCCCGTCGTTCGGAATCTCATTTTTTCACCTCCCCGGATTCGAGCGCCACCCCGGCGGGCAGTCCGAGCCCGGCGGGCTCGACCTTCTCAAGCAGCAGATCGATCAGATCGAAACTCGTCACCTTTTCGAGCCGAGCCTGATAGTTCAGGATCAGCCGGTGATTCAGCACCGCGGGCGCGACGCTCTTCACATCCTCGAAGCCGACCGACGGGCGCCCCGCGAGCAGCGCCGCGGCGCGCGCCGACTCCGCCAGCGCGATCGCCGCGCGCGGCGAGGCGCCGAACGACACGAACCGTTCGACCTCCGGCAGCGCCTCCGGAGAGCCGGGGTGCCCCGCCGCCACGAGGCGCGCCATGTAATTCGCAACCGGTTCGCTCAGATAGATCCTCTCCATCGCGTCGAAGAGCTCCGCAAGTTCCGCGGCCGTCACATGGAAGGTCGGGGCGGGCGGTTCGCCGCGGCGGCGTTTCGAGATGATCTCGGTCAGTACGTCCGCATCGACGCCGCCGACCGCGATTTTGAAGAGAAAGCGGTCGAGCTGCGCCTCCGGAATCGGATAGGTTCCCTCAAGCTCGATCGGATTCTGCGAGGCGAGCACGAAAAACGGATCCGGCAGCGGCCGGGTCTCCCCGAGCAGCGTCACGGCGTGCTCCTGCATCGCTTCGAGCATCGCGGACTGCGTCTTCGGCGAGGCGCGGTTGATCTCGTCCGCAAGCACGATGTTCGAGAAGATCGCCCCCGGCTGAAACACCATCTTCCGTTCCCCGTCCGGCATCATCTGCAGAATGTTGCACCCGAGGATGTCGCTCGGCAGCAGATCCGGCGTGAACTGAATGCGCTTGAATTCGAGCGACAGCAAAGATCCGAGCGCCTTGACCAGCGCAGTCTTGCCGACCCCCGGCAGCCCTTCCAGCAGAATGTGACCGCGACTCAGAATTCCGATCAGGAGCAGTCGGTGCACTTCATGGTGACCGAGCAGAATCCGGTCGAGTTCGTCAAGAATCCGGCATGCCCGTTCGCGGATCGGCTGCAGCTCCTCCGGCGGAATGAGTTCGGTCTGGTGATTCATCATGGAACATCTCCTGTTGTATGAAAAATTCAAAATGAGACGCGCCCTGCGGCGCGGAATTCATTTTCCCTTCGGGGTGAAATAACGCTCCACCGCGGCACGGTGTTCGGGATAGACCGGAGTGTCGCGCTGTTCCATCTCGACATCACCGCCGCGCAGATGACCCGCCGCGGCCGCCCGGCGCTCGCTCTCGTCGACGTTCGGCGCCGCAGCAAACCGCTGCACAACCATACTCTGCGCAGGGTCGTTTGCTCCGGCGACGGAGAAATCCCGCCGGGTGGCGGAAGAGTCCTTCGTGTTTCCGATGTAACGGAGCAGTGCATCCCCGCGGCCACGCGAAATTCCTCCTTTTCCAGCCTCCTCCCCGAACGCACACACGGCCAATACGGCCTGCTGGAGTTCGTCGGCACCCGGCGCATTTTTTTCAAGCCAGGAGGCCAGATCCTCTCCGTAGGGGCAGCTGCCGGGGGATGCGCACGCTCCGTTCCGGCCGTCGCACTGCCCGGGGCGGGCGCAACGGGCGTTCATGAGCTTCTGCTCGACGAGTTTGGCAAGTTTCTTCTCCAGATTGCCCGAGGAGTCGCGCATGGCGTCGGCGAGTCGCTTCATCGTCCCGGGATCGAGTTTCGAACTCTCTCTACCCGCATTCGCGAGCATTTCCGCAAGTTCCGGATTTTCCCGCGCAAGCTGTTCAAGCAGCGCCCCCATCTGTGCCGCAGCCTCGGGGGGAACCTGATCGAGCGGCAGGGCACTGAGCGAATCGAGTGCATTCGAAACCATCCGCAGCGTCTCGACCTCGTTCCGCACGCGTTCCCCCGCCGCCTCGCCGGCGAGTTCCACCTTGCGGGCGAGAGCGTCGAGCAGTTCGTAGGTCCGGGCCGTCTCACGCGCGTCGTTGTTGATTTCCAGCGCCTCAAGCCCCGCACGCAGATCCTCCAGTTCCTCTTCCCGCATGAGAGACGCCTCTTCGAGCACTTCGAGTTTCTGCTCCAGCTCCGCGGTTTCCTCCGTGATGTCAAGCGCATGGCGGTTGCCGGAAACGATACGTGACTGGGGAATCAGCAGTGCTCCGACCAGAAAAATCATACCCGCCGCCGCCACGGCGACTCCTCTCCGGCAGCCGACCCGGATTTTCGGCATCGGCGGCAGCAGGAGTTGTCCGCGCCACGCACCGGGATCGACTTCAAGAGCGGCAGCAAGCATCCCCCCGGATCCGCCCGCACTGTCGAGCCAGACGAGCAGCTTCCGCCTTTCGGGAAGATGCCGTGCCGCCATGCCCGCGCCGCAGACGGCGGAGAGCACCAGGGCGGCCGCCGCGATTCCGGCGGGCGCTGCGGCGGAGAGCGATCCGGCGAAAACCCGCAACAGAAGCACCACGGCTCCGGCCGCAAACGCGGCAGGCCCGAGCACAGAGAGAAATCCGCGCAGAAACAGTGCCACGCCGATTCTCCGGCGCAGTTGCCTCCCCATCACCTCCGCCTTTCGGACGGGATCCTCGAGTCGCTTCATCGTTTCTCCCATGAGTTTTAACGAAAACATAACCGTTTTTTCGGGAAATACAAGAAATTCCACCGCAAAAAACGTTGTTTCTTCTTTTCAGACGCGGAACCGTTTCACTTCTTAGCGGGGACACACAAAACATTTGCATTCTTATCGGTGGAATGCTATACTAAAATCAGTTTTCAGAAGGAGGATTTCATGAAACGACAACTGATTCTCGCCGCGCTTTCCGGTGCGGCCCTCACCCTCGGCGCGGTCGAAACCGCCCCCGTGTTCACCGACGACATGGTCCTGCAGCGCGACACCCCGATCCGCGTCTGGGGAACCGGTAAGTCCGGAGAAAAGGTGGAAGTCACCTTCGGCGACGCCACCGTCCGAGGAACCGTCAGCAGAAACGGCAGCTGGAAACTGGAACTGCCCGCGGCAAAGGCTTCCGCCACAGGCGCTGTTCTCACCGTAAAGGGAGACGACGGAACGAAAACGTTCCGGAACGTTCTCGTCGGCGACATCTGGCTCTGCGCCGGCCAGAGCAATATGCAGTGGGTGCTCAAAAACATCACGAACGCTGCGGAAGTTCTGGCCACGGCGGAAAATCCACAGATCCGCCTCTATCAGGTCCCCCGCGTCTGGAATCGGACCCCGATGACAACGCTCAATGCGCGCTGGACCCTCTGCACGCCGCAGACTGCCGGAAATTTCTCCGCGGTCGGCTACCTCACCGGCGCACAGATACAGAAAACCGTCGGCGTTCCGGTCGGCCTTATTGATATTTCATGGGGCGGCTGCCGAATCGAATCAATGACGACCCTCGAGTCGATGAAGAAATTCAAATCCCTCGAACAGACCGCGAAGTCGACCGCAAGCCAGATCGCCGACATGATGAAGAAAAAAGACGATGAGCTTCGGAAAGACAAACAGCGTCTTCCGGTCGCGCTCTACAATGCGATGGTCCATCCGCTCGGTCCCTTCGCGGTCACGGGAATGCTCTGGTATCAGGGGGAGGACAATCATTCCGAGGGAGCGCTTTACGGGGAAAAACTCAAGGCGCTTGCGGACACCTGGCGCAACAATTTCGCGAATCCGGACATGCCGATCTACATCGTTCAGCTTCCGCCCTTCAAGTACGGCAACGAGGATTCGACCCGGATCCCGAACTTCTGGGCCGCTCAGCAGCGGTTCGCCCAGACCGACAAAAACGCCGGCTTCATCGTCGCGACCGACTGCGGCGAGGAGAACGACATCCATCCTCGCAACAAGATTCCGCTTGCGGAGCGTCTTGCCAATCTTGTCCTGTATCATCATTACAAGATCGGAGACGACTCCGCGATGGCTCCGACCTTCCGTCGTGCAACCCGCGACGGGAACCGGGCGATCGTCGAATTCGATCATGCGAACGGCCTGAAAACCCGCGACGGGAAATCCGTCTCTCACCTGATGCTGGCCGGGAAGGACAACACCTTCCATCCCGCCACCGGAGTGATCGAAGCGGACAAACTCATCGTCACGTCTGAGCGCGTCGCCGAACCGCACCGCCTCCGTTTCGGCTGGGACAAGCTCGCGAATCCGAATCTTGTGAACCGCAAGGGGGTTCCTGCCGCCCCGTTCGACACGGCGGTCAAGGTGGATTGATCCGCCTTCCGTTTTCCGCCCCGGAGCAACGAGTCTCCGGGGCATTTTTCTTTACAGAATCGGGGTGAACAATGCGCAAATATTCTCCCCGAGACGTCGCGGAAACGATTTCGCGCGCTCCTGTTCGAGCGTGACGGGCAGCGAATTTGCGAGTTCCTCAAGATACTGATTGCGCAGCACCTCCGGGAAACCGCTCTCTTCAAAGCAGAAGTCCAGTTCGAAATTCAACCGGAAACTCCGACTGTCGCAGTTGCTTGATCCCATGAATCCCCAGGTGCCATCCACCAGCAACGCCTTGATATGCGAAAAGATCCCCTGTTTGTTGTAAATTCTCACTCCGCTTTCGAGCAGCGTTGAATAGTAGTTCTGCGCCGCCCATGAGACGAAGAAGTGGTCGTTGTTCGCCGGAACGATGATCCGGACGTCGACCCCGCGCGCCGCAGTCAGGCAGAGCAGATTGATGTACTCCGGTCCCGGAACAAAGTAAGGAGTCATGATCCAGAGAGAACGGCGCGCCGACATGGCGGCGGCGAAAAAAAGTTTGCGCGTTCCCTCGTAATTTCCGCCGGGACCGCTGGTCAGCACCCGGACAACGGCCTCCCCCTCCTTCTCCGGAAGCGGGAAATCGTGGGGGCCGACCCCGTCGAGCCACTCTTTGTGCGTGGCATAGGCCCAGTCCTGCAGAAACGACTTGGTCAGTTCCGCGACGGCCGGTCCGGTGATCCGACAGTGGAGATCGTGGATGTGCCGGTTTTTCGGAACCCGCGTGGTGCGTTCATTCTCCTCGGAGATATTGATTCCGCCGGTGTAGGCGATCCGGCCGTCGATCAGCAGGAGCTTTCGGTGGTTTCGCAGCTGGAAATGCCACGGAGTCACCAGATGGAACGGAGAAAACGAATGAATCTGAAAATTGGCGAGCCGCCGCCGGAGAAGCCGACGAAAATAGTGTGAAAAATAACTCCGGATGCTTCCGAGAGAGTCGAACAGCACTTTGACCTCGACCCCGGCCCGGGCGCGTTCTTCCAGCGCCTCCATGAAGGCCCGGCCGACCTCGTCGCTCATGAGGATATAGGACTGCATGCGGATGCAGTGCCGGGCGCAGCGGATGTCTTCAAGCATACGCGGATAGGCGGTGACGCCGTCGCGCAGCATCTCGAGTTTGTTACCCGCGAGCAGTCTGGAATCCGGGAACAGCCGATCGAACATGAAGTTGTGCGGTTTCTCGGCGATATCGGGCTGCGGCTGAAACCGGCTGAGCGACTGCTGGAGCGCCGCGATGGCCGGTCCGAAGTAGCGGCGGGGATCCTCCTTCATATTCCGCTGAAGCTGGAGAACCTTTTTCTGCGCATGTTCGAGCCGGACAATGCCGAAGAGGAAGTAGCAGGCTATACCGACAGCGGGGAGCAGGGCCACAAGAAGCAGCCAGAAGAGCGCTTCGCCCGGCTGTTCCCGTTTCGTAATCAGGATATGCAGACAAATGCCGATGTGAATCAGCAGAAATCCTCCGTATGTCAGCCATCCGTAGTGTCCCAACCAGTCCATACCTCCTCCTGTTTCCAGGCATACCATACTTCACAGTTGTTCAAAAGTCCAGCCGTCGCGGGCGAAAAGCGAAAAAATCCTTCTGGGGGAACTTGCGAAGAAGCCAAACCGGAATTATAGTAAGAGAAATCCCCGTGGATCCGTAGCTCAGCGGTCAGAGCAGGTGACTCATAATCTCTTGGTCGTCGGTTCAAATCCGGCCGGATCCACCACTTTTCCTCCTCAAATTCGTCTCTTGCGCCATGTCGTAAAAATCGGCGGCGTGAAACAGGAAACACGGAAATCAGGGAAGCGGCCCGGCGGACATGAGAAGGGGCGGTCCGCTTGACGTTCGAAGAATTGCGACTCGTACCGTACGCAGTCGCGAAACGAAAAAATCCCCCGTTCAAAAAGATAAAATTTCGGAGCGGCCGCACCGGGCGACCGCTCCGTTCTGCAGAATGCCGGAAACCCGGATCAGAGTTCCGGAAGCGTGGCGGCGATCACCGCCTGCCCATGGCGTTTGAACGCCTCGTCAGGAATGTGGAACTCCACCTTCAGCTCCGGGAACTCCTTTGCAAGGACATCACGCGCAACGTCGAGAATGATCGAACCGCCCTTCCCGCTCGAAACCCGCCCGAGCAGCAGCAGATTCTCCATCGGATAGAACATCGCATAATGCCCTACTGCATAACCGAGATAACTGCCGATCGTGCGGTAGATTTTCGCGGCCCGCTCATCGTCGTTCTCCATCGCTTTCTGCACAAGCTTGAGCTGCTCCGGAAGCGGCGTCCCGGCCGGAAAGTCGAATCCCGCCCGTTTCGCGAGCCGTCCCACCGCCTGCTGCGAGAGATAGAGCGCTCCGACGCCCGCGTCGCCCGACCATTCGTCGACCGGCGCATTCTGTTCACGGTAATCGATCGGAGCGAATGCAAGTTCATTCAGATGATCGGTCAGCGTTCCCTCCGGCGTCACGAAACCGACCGCTTCGCTCGTCCCCATCGCGAGTCCGAGCAGCGCGTTTTTGCCGATGCTGATCGCTCCGGCGAGAGCTGTAACTTCGCCGTCGTTCAACACGACGAACGGGATTCCCGGAAACTGTTTTGCGATCTCGAGGAACACCGGACGCACACGCGACTCGAACTGCTCCTCCGGAATCCCGCGGAACAGCGACGCAATGCGCGGCTGGTTGTCCACGTAAACCCCGGCCGCGCTGCCGCCGATCGAGTCGATGCGCGGCAGTTTTGCAGCCGCGCGCTTCAGCGAGTCGACAATTCCCTCAATGTGGTAGTTGATGTCGCTCTGAAAATAAGGATCCCAGACAACTTCTTCGCTGTGAACGGTTTTCCCATCAATCACCGCCGCACATTTGCGGTCGGAGCCGCCGAGGTCGAATCCGATCCGGCAGCCGTCGAAATGGCCGCCGAGCTTCAACCCGATCTCCTTTGCTGCGGGAGCTGCCTCATAGGCGCATCCCGTGACGGTGAACGGGTGATCGTAGATTTTTTTGCCGATCACGGCGTAGTCGAACTTGCGCGCGCCCTCCGGCGAATAGATCTCCGCCAGAGCGGGAACCAGTTCCGGCGCCCCGGCCACGGTCAGCTTCCAGCCGCCGCGCGCCCAGAGCAGGAACTTGACGATCCGCTCGACGTAACGCAGCGTCAGCGGGCGGTTCGCTTCCGAATCGGACAACACTACGGTGTCAAGCCGCGAGACGCATCCGTTGGCGCGCTCGACGCAGAGCGCGAGGTTCCGCTTCCCGGGATCGGCGGCCGCGAGTTTCGCATATTCCCGGTTCCACAAAGCCGCCGGGACGAATTCCGGATCGAGCTCCGGAACGCACTTCATTGCAACTTGAATCGTCATGATTGCTCCTTGCCGTGCTGCCGGATTACCGGTAGGGTTCCCACTCCGGCTCATTCGCGAATACCCAGTTGTAGTAATCGGTCTGGGTCAGCTGCGAAGCGGCCGCCTCATCGAGAATCACAACCGCGTTCGGATGCATCTGGAGCGCACTGCCGGTGACCATCGACGTGACCGGCCCCTCGATCGCCTTCGCCGCGATGCCGGCCTTTTTCGCGCCGGTGATCAGCATGACGACGCGTGCGGCGTCGAGAATCGTGCCGACTCCCATCGTGAATGCGCGTTTCGGCATCGATTCGGGGGGATTGAAGTAGACGGAATTCTGCGCGTAAGTCGCAGGAGTCAGCGCTTTGGCGCGGGTGCGGCTCGCCAGCGAGGAGATCGGTTCATTGAAGCCGATGTGCCCGTCATTGCCGATGCCGAGCAGCTGAAGGTCGATGCCGCCGGCGTCCTCGATCGCCGCCTCGTAGCGAAGGCCCTCTTCCACCTCATCCTCGGCAAGTCCGTTCGGCAGGTTCGTATTGCGCATATCGATGTTGATCTTGCTGAAGAGATGCTTGTTCATGTAGTAACGGTAGGAGTTCGGATCTTCCGGCGGAAGCCCGATATACTCGTCGAGGTTGAAGGTGACAACGCGGGAGAAATCGACTTCTCCGGCCTTGTTCATGGCGGCGAGATCAGCGTAGACCGCCTCCATCGTGGCACCGGTTGCGAGTCCGAGCTTGAGAAACGGCTTGCGGCGAATCGCTTCGGCAATGAGTTTTGCAGTGAGATTGACGGCCTCCGCCGTCGTCGGACGAATGATGACTTCCATGATGCATGCCTCCATTTCGGCGTTAAAATGGTTTACGCACTAAAGATACACGGTTTTCTCCCGTTTTCGAATGGATGATTGAAGGGAAAGTATGGATTTTTCAGCAAAAAGATCGTCGTCTGGTCGATATCGAAGCAAACATCAGGAAAAATTGAAAACCCAGCAAGCTTGACAAAGGTTTTATTCCAGTATATATTTTTCAAATAGTTCAAGGAAGAAATCATGTTTGATCTCACATTGGGAAAATTCTGTATTGAAGCAGGCTCCGGCAATGAATGCGATGTGACGTTGTCCGGGGCGTGGAGAATCTGATTTTTCAATCATCGGCAGGCTGTTGCGCTTCACACATGTGCTGCAGCCGTGTTGGTTTCTGCCCAAAGCCGCGGACAATGGGTTGTGTCCTCACTTTAGATCAGAAACCAGCAAGTCAAACTCATGAAACAATCAGAATATAATCTCACCCGCGGAGCGGTTCACACCCTGCTGGTCCGCTTTGCGCTTCCGTTATTTTTCTCCAATCTTCTTCAAGCCTGTTACAACATCGCCGACATGGTAATTGTCGGCCGCTTTGTTGGAAGTGCAGGAGTTGCGGCAGTCAGTAATGCCTCTACACTCTGTTTCATTGTCACCAGCATTGGCATTGGCATCGCTGTTGGCGGAACCGTATTGGCTGCCAAATTTCGCGGTGCGGGCAACACACGAGCCGAACGCGATATTGTTGGAACTCTCTTCACAGTAATGGTTCTTGCGGCGCTTCCCGTATCATTATGCAGTTACACCCTGAGCAGGCATTTGTTCCTCCAGCTGGCTGTTCCGCCGGAAGCTCTTGACGAAGCGTGCAATTACATTAAGATACAAAGTTTCGGAACGATTTTCGTATTCGGATACAATGCGATTGGAGCACTGCTGCGTGGATTCGGCGACTCGCAGCGACCGCTGATATTCATCTCTATCGCCACGGGAATCAATATCATTCTCGACTTACTTCTCGTCGGAATCATGAAAATGGGAACCGCGGGTGCTGCACAAGCCACGGTAACTGCACAGGGGAGCGCTCTGCTGATCGCTTTGGCCTTTCTGAAAAAACAGGGATTTTTTGCAGGATATCGTCTTCAAAACTTTCTTCCGAACCCGAGACAAACGGTCGAAATTTTGAAAGTAGGCATTCCATCGATGCTGCAACTTGTCGTAATCAATATCGCATTCCTGCTGGTGGGAGGAATGTTCAATCAGTACGGCGTAACCGCGGCGGCCGCTGCCGGGATCGGCCTCAAAATCAGCACGCTGGCCGGGATGCCATGCTGGGCGGTCGGCCAAGCCGTCACCGCTATGGCCGCTCAGAACCTGGGCGCCGGAAAAGTTGCACGGACTGCGGCAACAATCCGCAACGGAATCTTACTCAGTCTAGCGGCAACAGGAAGCGCGGTCCTGATGATTCAGCTTTTTGCGGAACCGCTCATCGGATATTTCGACTCTGATCCGGAAGTGATCCGATCCGGCGTACTTTATCTGCGAATCTTCTCTTCCTGGAGTGGAGTGGCCTATGCCGTCATGTACACTTGCGACGCTTTTGCAACCGGAACAGGAGCCCCCTCCCTGGCCCTGTTTAATGCCATGCTCGAAGCACTCCTGCTCCGGTTGCCGCTCTGTTGGTTTTTTGGTACACATCTCGAAATGGGATTCTCCGGAATTTGCTGGGGGATGGCACTCTCAACTCTCCCTCCAGCAGTAATCGGAGCGGCTTATTATAAAAGGGGGAAATGGCGTAATCGGGCGGACAATTATTAAAATTGCGTTAATTTTTCGTTTCGCTCTGGATAAAAAAACGGATGGATGTATTTTTATTAAAAATAAACATTAACGGGCAACTTTCATCATTCTGGAGTACTATGGACGAAAACAACAATCGCGGCACTGTCCGCTATCGCGGACTCTCCGCCGCTGAAGTGGAAGCAAGCCGCCGTGAACACGGCGAAAACCTGATGGCCCCGCCGGAGCGGGACCCATGGTATCGGCAGTTTCTCGCCAAATTCGATGATCCGGTCATCCGAATCCTCATCATCGCCGCGGTCATTTCGATGGTGACGGGCGGATGGGTCGAAGGAGCCGGAATCATCATCGCCGTACTGCTCGCAACCGGCCTCTCGTTCCTGAACGAATTCCGGGCGGAGAAGGAGTTCGACATCCTGAACAAAATCAATGACGATACGCCGGTCAAGGTCATCCGTGACGGAGAGTTCCGCCAGATTCCGAAGCGGGAACTCGTTGTCGGAGACATTCTCTTCCTCGAAAATGGAGAAGAGGCCCCCGCCGACGGCAAGGTGCTCGAAGCGGTCAATCTGCAGATCGACCAGTCCAGGCTGACCGGGGAATCCGATCCGGTCGTCAAAATGACCGAGGAGGAGGCTGCCCGCGACGACCATCCGGAGGAAACCTATCCTGCCACGCTGGTTCTTCGGGGAACCACCGCCGTCGACGGCTACGGCTACCTCGAAATCACCGCCGTCGGTGCCAATACGGAAATCGGCCGTACCGCAGTCGCGGCCGCCGAAAAAAGCGATACCGAAACTCCGCTGAATCGCCAGCTCTCCAAACTGGGCAAGCTCATCGGCGTGGTCGGATTCACGATTGCGGCAATCACGTTCATCGCGCTTGTCACCGAGGGAATCTTCGCGAAAAAACTCGTTCAGAACGCCGCGCAATGGACCGTTTCTGGGATTCTGATGATCGGCATCCTTGTGGCGCTGACCCAGGTGTGGCTGCCGGTCATCTGTGACGCGGTGGAACTCGTCAAGGGACGTTCGCCGCTTCCGAAGTTTCTGCGCAGCAAAGGATTTTTGAGCTGGATCCTCTTCATTGTCGCGGGGGCTGTCATCGCCGGAGCGGGACTCGGAATCATGGCAATGACCGGCACGCTGCCCGACACGGTCCGCGAATGGATTGCTCCGGAGGCGCTTCCGAAATTCATCACGTTTTTCATGATCGCCGTAACGCTCATCGTCGTCGCGGTTCCGGAGGGACTCGCGATGAGCGTCACGTTGAGCCTCGCCTACTCCATGCGCCGGATGACTGCCGCCAACAACCTCGTGCGCAAGATGCACGCGTGCGAAACCATCGGCGCGGCGACCGTCATCTGCACCGACAAGACCGGAACGCTGACCATGAACCGGATGCGCGTGCAGGAGGCATCGTTTCCCCGCCTCGGGCGGAGTCCGGAGGAACTCAAATTCCTCGCGCTCTGCATCGCCGGGAACTCGACCGCAAACCTCTCCCGCGTCGACCCCGCAGATCCGCAGCCGATCGGGAATCCGACGGAGGGAGCGCTGCTGCTCTGGCTCGATGCGCAGAAAATCAATTATGAAACGATCCGCTCTTCGTTTTCCATCACCCGCCAGTGGACCTTTACGACCGAACGCAAGTTCATGGCCACCAGCGGGATATCACCGGATGGGAAACACCTGTTGCTCGCGAAGGGAGCTCCGGAAATTCTGCTGAATCTCTGTTCGAGCTGCGAAACGGCAGAAGGGACCGTTCCGCTGACCGACGAACTCAAGCGCAAACAGCTCGCCGAACTGAAAACCTGGCAGGCTCGCGGCATGCGTACCCTCGGATTCGCCTTCTGCGAGAACCCGGGAGAATCCGACGAACTCGCCGACGTGGCCAAAGAGCTTACATGGCTGGGATTCACGGCGATCGCCGACCCGGTCCGCCCCGACGTTCCCGATGCGATCGCCCGTTGCTACCGCGCCGGAATCCAGGTCAAAATGGTCACGGGCGACAATCCGGAGACCGCCCGCGAAATCGGCCGCCAGATCCACCTCTGGGATGAGGAGACGCCCGCGGAAGGAACCATTCTGACGGGAGCCCAGTTCGCCGCGCTCTCCGATGAAGAGGCGGTTGCAGCCGCCTGCAAACTGCGGATCATGGCACGGGCCAGGCCGAACGACAAGCTCAAGCTCGTCCGTGCGCTGAAGAGCTGCGGCGAGGTCGTCGCCGTCACGGGTGACGGCACAAACGACGCTCCCGCGCTGAACTGTGCCGATGTCGGCATCGCCATGGGTAAAACCGGCACTTCCGTCGCCAAGGAGGCGGCGGACATCATCCTGCTCGACGATTCGTTCGGCAGCATCGTGAACGCGGTCATGTGGGGACGTTCGCTCTACCGTAACATCCAGCGGTTCCTGCTCTTCCAGCTTACAGTGAACGTTGTGGCGCTGACCATTGCAATGGCGGGTCCCTTCATCGGCATCGATCTGCCGCTCACTGTCATTCAGATGCTCTGGGTCAACCTCATCATGGATACCTTTGCGGCGCTTGCTCTCGCGACCGAACCGCCCGATCCGAAGGTCATGAATCTGCCGCCGCGCAAAAACAGTGCGTTCATCGTCACACCGGCGATGTGGCGCGGGATCGCCTGCGGCGCGGTGGTCTTTCTCGCGGCGCTGGTCGGATTGCTCATCCATATCCGGAATCTCGGGCTGGAAGAAAATTCCGCGGCAAACAACCATGAGCTCACGATCTTCTTCTGCGTATTCGTGATGCTGCAGTTCTGGAATCTCTTCAATGCGAAGTGCTTTGGAACCGGGGAGTCGATCTTCCGTCATCTGCTCGGGAACCGCGCCTTCGCAATGATCGCCGCCGGAATTCTGGTCGGGCAGATCATCATGGTGCAGTTCGGCGGGCGGGTCTTCCGAACGACGCCGCTCTCGATCCTCGAATGGGTCGCAATCATCGTCCTGACGAGTTTGATCCTCTGGGGGAGAGAACTTTACCGGCTGATCCGCCGGGCCTGACGCGCATGGTCATCATCGTTGCGACGCCGGAGTGATCCGGCGTCGTTTTATATTTTTCCGATTACGGTCACTTCTTCTCGACGAGCTGAACCGCCTTCCCGGCATCGTTCCGCAGCTCGCGGCCGCCGATCGATTGAAAATGGTTGCCGTCCAGCATGACGCGTCCGCGGACATTGCCCAGAATCCGAACGCCGTCCCCGGTGGTTCCGAAAACCCGGTTGTCCTTGAGCAGAAGCGAAATCGTGTTTCCACCCTGAAGTTTCACAGCGTCGTTCTGGCCGTTGAGAACGGTGTTCCGTTCGAAGACCGCCCCTTCAATCGGCGTGCCGGGCGAATGAACCCAGATCGACCCGAACTGCTGTCTCCAGTTCACGCCGCCGCAGTCGACGATCCAGTTGTCCCGAACCATGACGCTCTCAAACGGCCAGGCACTGTGTCCGGTCGAAACCTGGATTCCGGCAACGGGATGCGCCGCCCGGACAAGATTTGCTTCCGCAACGATGTTTTTTCCGCCGTACAAGCCGATGCCGTTCCCCCACCAGTTCGATTCGGAGGTGTTGCGCCGGAAAAGGATGTCGCTGTTTCCACCGGTCAGACCGCCCCCCTTGTCGGAATTGGAGAACGCAGCGAATGAATCATCACCGTTGCCGCGCGCATGGCAGTTCTCTATCACCACGCGATGGGAGTTGTTGTTGACGTTGATTCCGTCGGCTTTGTTGTTGCGGAATCGGCAGTCGCGAATCACGCCGTCCCGGCACTCTCCGATCCAGATGCCGACGCCGCAGCGTTCGATCCAGAGCCGTTCGATTTTGAATTTCTCCCCGGAACCGATCACTCCGCGCTGGAACGGACGGTTGCGCGTCCGGCTCTGCCCGATGATGTGCAGATCCCGGATTTCGATCTCCCGGCCGGCCAGAGCAAATCCCAGATTGCCGCTCCAGGGGCCATTCGGCGGCGGCAGCGCGTGGGTTGTGATCGTCGTGTACCACATGCCCGCGCCGCAGACCGTGACGCCGTCCAGATCCAGAAGGCCATCCTGCCGGAATACGCCGCGGGGGATGTAAACCTTTTTCTTCTGTTTCCTCGCTTCTTCCACACATTTGCGCAAAGCGGCCGTATCATCCTTGTCATCATCGGCGACAGCGCCGAAATCCGTTATGGCGAGCGCATCCGCCGGACATGGGATTTCTGGCGGAACCAGTTCAAAATCGACCAGATCAATCACATAAAAAGCCGCGTCGTCCCCCGTCGCCTTCTGAAGCGTCAGTACCGTGCCCGCAGGGAATTCGCGGTCGAAGAGCATCCGCGCCTCATCAAAGAAATTGCGCGCAAACCCGCCGGGTTTTCCGGCTGTCGCCGGATCCTCCGCCAACCCTCCGTCGGAATCGGCATAGAGCCAGGTGTAGCGCGAATGAAGCGGCAGCTTCGCCGCCGGTTTGCCGTCGGCCGCAACGGTCAGTGACGCGTCAATGCCCCCGCCCCGCGGCGCATCCGAAATACAGTAGCGCACAACGATCGCATTGAACGGTTTCGGAGCACGGAAGCGGATGTGCTCTCCCGCGCGTTCCAGACGAACCGCGCGGCGCGTGACCGCCTCAGTGGCGATATCGCCACGCGTCACCGACCGCAGCAGAGTTCCGTTGTGATCGGCGTCCGCAGCCAGGCAGGTGACGAACGGCATCTCGGCTCCGACTTCTGCCGGAACGGCGGGCACATCCAGACCAGCCGCGCCCCAGGCGGCAAGCAGGGAGATTCCGGAGATCCAATTCAGCTTTTTCAACATATTCCTCCTTCCGTTTCCGCACGGGTTTCAATGGAAAATCAATGGATTGCACCGTCACTGTCTGCCGCGGGAACGTGATGCTCCGAGTCGAGATTCAGTCCGGTTTCTTCATTCAATCGCCGAAAAAAGGTCCGCATAAACCGGGCACGTCCCCGGGCGATCCGTCTGCCCGGCTCCGTCAGCATCCCGCCCGGCAGATGTCGCAACTTCACAAGATACTCGCGGTAGGCCGTATCCTCACGGCTGTATGCGGGAGAGAGAACCGCCTCCTTCTCCGTATTGTGCAGTCGCGCATGAACACGTCCCGCAAACAAAAACGCCCGGCCGATACCGACCGCGCCAAGGGAATCAAGTTTGTCCGCATCATAGACGATCTCCGCCTCAAGAGAGGCCGGAATCCGTCCCGATCGGTAACGATGGGTCAGAACCGCCGCCGACACATGCGCAGTGAAAGCCTCCCCGAACCCGGCTTCACGCAGCAGCGGGACAACCAGTTCGGCACCGAGCTCGGCATGGCAGGTCCGCCCTTCGTCGGCCATCTCCTCCGGCCGGGCGATGTCATGCAGCAGCGCCGCCATGCGGACAACCCGGCGGTCGGCCGGCGGTAATTCGTCCGCCAGACGCATTGCGTTCGCCAGAACACGCTGCGTATGGTCGAAATCATGGCAGCCGCTCGAGTGTTCGAGCTTCTGCCGCACCGTCGCGGCAATCGCCCGGAACTTCGCCTCGAATTCGCTGTCGGTCATCGTGCCGCCCCGATTCCGGCGGATTCGACAACCGCAGTCTCCTCCGGCGCGGAAATCGAAGTTCCGATGTTCAGAAGCGAACCGGTCTGGAAGACGATGAGGGTAATCGTATAAGCGATCACGGTGAAAAGCAGAATCTGCCCGAACATGAACTTCCATGAATTCGACTCGCGCCGCACCACCGCCATCGTCGCGACACAGGGAACCGTCAGCAGACAAAAGAGCATGATGCAGAATCCCTGAAGCGGAGTGTAACTGTTCCGGAGCGCACGCTGCAGCGTCCCCTCCGCCGCTTCGGAGTCCCCGACGGAATAAAGAATTCCAAGCTGGGCGACAAAAAGCTCCTTGGCCGCGAACGCACCGATCAGCGCGGAACTCACGCGCCAGTCGAACCCGATCGGCTTCATGACCGTTTCCAGTCCCTTGCCGATCCGTCCGGCGATCGAATATTCGAGCGCTTCGCCTTTCCGTTCCGCTTCAAGGGTAGATACAGCCATTGTCTTCTCCGCCTCGGCCAAGGAGGAATTCTGCACTTGTTCAATAGCGGCATCATAATCTTTCGAATAGTCGCTCTTCTCCGGGAAGGTGTTGATGACAAAGAGGATGATCGACGCCAGAAGAATCAGCGTTCCGGCTTTCTGCAGATAGAGCGAGGTTTTCTCCCACATCAGAATGAGGATGCTGCGCAGCGTCGGCAGCCGATACGGAGGCAGTTCCATGACGAACACCTCCCCCTCCCCCTTGAAGAGCGTGGATTTCAACGCCAGCGCACAACCGAGCGCAACAACCAGTCCGATCAAGTAGAGAATCCACATGACCAGCGCCTGGTATTTGAGAGCGAAAAACGCCGGGATCAACATCGAATAAATCGGCAGCCGTGCGCCGCAGCTGATAAACGGCACGACCATGATCGTGGTCCGGCGGTCGCTTTCATTGTCGATCGTCCGGGTCGCCATCACGGCCGGAACCGAGCAGCCGAAACCGATCAGCATCGGGATGAAGCTCTTGCCGTGCAGTCCGAACATGTGCATGAATCCATCCATGACGAACGCGGCCCGGGCCATGTACCCGGTTCCTTCCAGAATTGCGATGGCGAGAAAGAGAAAGAGAATGTTCGGCAGAAAAACAAGCACTCCGCCGACACCGCCGATGATTCCCTCCACGATCAGTCGCCGCAGAAACTCCCCGTGTCCCGCCGGCCAGATCGCCGTCACGGACTCACCAAGCCACCCGAAGAACATCTCCAGGTAATCCATCGGGAACTGCCCGAGCGTGAAGGTGAATTCGAACACGAGGTACATCATCAGCAGAAAGATCGGCACCCCGAGAAATCGGTTCGTCACATATTTGTCGATCACATCCGACAACTGGCGGCGACGGTCGCTGCTGATCGTGATCGCTTCACGGCAGGCGCCGGCAATCACGCCGTAGCGAACGTCCGCCATCAGCGTCCGGCTGTTGATGCCGTTGCGGGCCGCGATCTGACGCCTCCACTCCCCGGCCTCCCGGCAAAACGGTTCAAACCCCGGTCTGGAACAGATCGCAGGGTCGTCCTCAAGCACCTTGATCGCGAAATAACGGGCGGGAATCCGACGTGTTTCGGGAAGGTTCAGCGCCGCGATTCCGGCTGTGAGAGCGCGGATCGCCTCATCGGTCTTCGGTCCGTACTTCGGCTTGACCGGACGCTGTGGAGACGGATTGTCCCGGATTGCGCAGATCGCACTCTTGAGCTCTTCAAGACCGACGCCGGATGAGCCGATCGTCTTCACGATCGGAGCGCCGAAAAACTGTTCGAGTTTACCGAAGTCAAAGACGAGCCCCTGTTTCTCCGCATCGTCGATCATGTTGAACGCGAGCAGCATGGGAATATCCAGCTCCGTCAACTGCGTCGTGAGATACATGTTGCGCTGCGCGTTGCCCGCGTCGATGACGTTGAGGATCAGGTCGATGTCGTCATTGAGCAGCTCCTGAAAGGCGACTTTCTCCTCCGGAGAAGAGGAGGACAAACTGTAAATACCGGGCAGATCGATGATTTCGGCCCGGAAGTCCCCGATCCGGCAGACCCCCGTCTTGCGTTCGACCGTGACGCCCGGATAGTTGCCGACATGCTGCCGCGTGCCGGTCAGCCGATTGAATATCGTGGTTTTTCCGCAGTTCGGATTACCGGCCAGGGCGATCCTGAAAACTTTGCTTTCCATAGGAACCAATATCCTTGCAATTAAGACGATAGCTTCAAAAATTAGAATCCGCTAAACACTTTTTCAGAAAAAAGCCCCCCTCAGGTCAGCTTGACGCAGATGAAGGCCGCATCACGCGAACGCAGCGAGAGACTGCTTCCCATGACCTTGATCCGGAGCAGATCCCCGAACGGCGCATGCCCCTCGACCTGCAGAAGCGTGCCGGGGACGAGGCCGAGATCGGCGAATTTCTTCACGCCGCGCAGATTTTCATCCACTTGAACGACCACGGCGGATTGTCCGATCGGAAGTTCGTTGAGCGGGATGACGTTCGCAAGTTCTCCCTCGGCGACTTCGGTTTTGACCCTGGGCATGGTCGTCTCAAGGAAATCGCGCAGCGATGCACAGTCTTCGCGCCCGGCAATCGCCTCGATGAGAACGACCAGGCGGGAGAGAACCGTTTCCCCGATGACGTGTTCAATTTTACAGGCGGTTTCGTCGGCCTCCTTCTCCTCAAGTTTCAAAAGACCGGAGAAGAAGCTCTTCAGCACGGAATGGCGATGGCGAATCACCGCCGCCATTTCCGCACCGCGACTAGTCAGAACCACCGGACTGTGCGACTGATAGTTGATAAGCCCCCGAACCGAGAGCGCCTGCAACGCATTCGTCACCGACGGCATTTTCACCTGAAGCCGTTCGGCGATATCTTTGGTATGGGCGTGGCCTTTGGTTTCGATAATCTCGGCGATCGCCTCGAGATAATCTTCCAGGCTGCTGGAAATCACATTGTTGCTCATAACGCATATTCCTTTCGCGGCTCTAATATATCATTTCGCGCGGTTCATTTCAAACCGTTTATTAGCTTAACCTAACAATTTCTTATAAAATTTCTCCTTGACGTCGACCGAATCGCATTCTCCGCCCCTTCCCCGTTTCTCCGGAGACAGAGTCACAGGCATGAAACCGCCAGTCGCATTTCTTTGAAAATCATCATTTTTTTCAAAAAACCACTTGACAAGCGCGACTTTTTTTGTATAATGAAAGAGAAGGCCGCTTAGCTGCTTAGCAGCTGATTAGAAAACGAGATGAAACTTATGGAAAACAACTCGAAGTCGGAACGGTTGGAACGGCACCTGCTGCGCGAGGTGCTGCCGCGCTACCGTCCCGGGGACCGGATCCCGTCGGAACAGCAGATGGCTGATGAGCTGGAGACATCGCGAACGACGATGCACAAGGTCTATTTCAATTTAATGTCGCGCGGACTCATCTACCGCAGAAACGGCATCGGAACGTTCCGCGCGGAACCATCTGCCGGAGACACCGCCCGTCCGGTTCGAATGATCACGGCGGTGATGCCATCCCTGCATCTGCTGAATGCGAAGGAGACGCCGAACTGGTTCAATCACCAGTATACTCTCGAATATTTTGCAGAGGCGGCCCGGAAGGACAATTTTATTTTAAACCTGGTCTTTTTCGATCACGACCGGTATACGCCGGAAGAGGGAGAACGGTTGTTGAACCGCAGTGACGTTCCGGCGTTTCTGTTCCCCTCGCTCGTACCGGAACTCAAACCGGTCATCGAACGGCTGAACGCCGCCGGGAAAGTGTGTGTCGGGCGCTATTTCGAGGCGACGGATTTCTGTCACACCGCAGGATTCGACATGGGGCCGGCATTCGATGACGCGATCTCCTTTCTCGCCGCCGGAGGCCGGAAGCGGATCGCGCTGCTCGATTTGTGGTCTCCGGAGCTGCCGGAAATTCCGCACTACGGCTACGCCATCGACCGTTACCACAGATTCCGTCACTCTCTGGCGAAAGCGGGGCTGCCCTATATTTCGGAACTTTACCGATTCTGTCCCCCGGGCGCCACAGATGGAGAATGGGCGATCCGCCGCATGCTGGAAGAGAAACTTCGGTTCGATGCGGTGATCTGCGGGACCGATCAACGCGCGTTCGGCGTACTCAAAGCGTTGCGCCGGGCCGGAGTGAAGGTTCCCGGGGAGGTCGCGGTCATCGGGCTCAACGACGAACCCGAATGCACGGAATGCGATCCGCCGCTGGCCTCGATCGAAGCCTCGTTCCCGGAACTCTCGAAGTTGCTGTACACCATATTGCGTGATCAGCTTGATGCCCCGGGTTCCGTCACCTTTCGACACCTGGAACATCCGGGACGCTTCATTCCGCGGGAATCCGCGGGGACGGGAGGTGTCGCCCCCTGAAAAGCAAACAGGCCGCGGAGTGCTGCAACACTCCGACGACCTCTGATCCGGAAATCCCGTGTGCAACGAAACGCCGAACCGGTACAAAATATCACGATTCGGCCTCGCAATCAACCCCATGGAAGAGGAATTGTGAAAAAATGCTGAAAAATCATCCAGTCGATCGGCCGAAAACCACATCCTGCGCCATTTCATTCCTCCCGGAAAACCGCTATTTTTCCGCTCTCCAACCCTCAGCCTTGCCGATGAAGCGCCGCACAGCGGTGATCAATGCGGCTTCGCTCATTGAATATCCAGCGATAAAAACTTGCCCCATGTCCAAGAGTTATCGGCTTTCCGCTCCGCAGCCAGAATCGTCTGAACTTCCGCAACAAAGTTCAGCGCCCGGCAGAACAAGAGAGGGGTTCGGGGGAGAGAAAGCGATTGGAAACACCGCGCCTCTCCCCGTACCGACCAACCATCAAACTTCCCAGCGGTCCATCATCGCCCCGCAACAAAGTTCAGCGCCCGGCAGAACAAGAGAGGGGTTCGGGGGAGAGAAAGCGGCTCGTAAGAGCGCGTCTCTCCCCGTACCGACCAACCCTCAAACTCCTCATCGGTCCATCATTGCCCCGCAACAAAGTCTCCGCTCGGCAAGCGGCGAAGTGGAGCAAAAACGCGAATGGGTCTTTCCGCAGAAAAGCGGGAAGAGCCGTTCGCGTTTTTGCGGCTCTTTCCCCTCGCGCCTGCCGACCGCAGCCACGTCCGGAACCGCTCCGTACCCGGCACCGGCACCTTGCCGGACGCAGGGGGTGCGGGGGGCGGCGGACACGCCCCCTGCCTCCCACGACCATGCAACGCTCCGGAAGGCGGACACGCCCCCTGCCTCCCACGACCATGCAACGGTCAAAGCCCACGACTCTGCGCCGGGAAAGGCGGCGTTTACCTTGATCGAGCTCCTCGTGGTGATTGCGATCATCGCGATTCTGGCGTCGATGCTGCTGCCGGCGCTGCAGCAGGCCCGGGAACGCGCCAAGGGGATCAACTGCATCAACAACCTGAAACAACTTTACACCGCGACGGTGATGTATACGGGAGATTACGGCTACTGGCCAGCGGCGTGGAGCTCGAATTCTCCCGAAAAGAACTGGAAAACCGACATCGTCAGCTATGTTGCCGGAAGGCATGAGGATCAGAACACGACCGGGCTTTACGGTCATCTCAAACTGTTTCAGTGTCCATCCGCGATCGGCACATCGATCAGCTGGTCCTACGGAATGAGTTACCGGACATACAGTGCGGCGAACGGTGTCGGCTGGCCGGTTCGGCGCGACGTCTGGGGGCGCGGCAAACGCAAGCCGCTGATTCTCGACATCGACATGAAAGGACATTACATCAGTCCATACGCAACGACGCCGTGGTTTGCGCCGCGCCACTCGGGAACATTCAATGTGGTGTTCATCGACGGCAGTGCGTCGCCGGAAAAAGATATGAGTGCCAGCAGCAAAACCATTGACTGGTCCGCCAATTGAAAGAAGAATTTCAAGGAAAACATTTCATGAAACCATACGCTATCGCAACAGGAATCGCCATGCTGTGCACAACGTTCCTCACGGCAGCCGATGAGCTGCCGGAACTTGACCGCCGTCCGAAACCGGGCGTCTACGCTCTGACCAACACCTGCAACTGGGTCACAAAGGAGGGGAAACGGATCAACCTTTTCGAAACTCCGGTCGACGGGGTGACCAATTATGTCACCTGGCGCATGGTTCAGCCGGAAGAGAACGCCGTACGTTATCCCGGGCTCGACCGGATGCTGAAGGAGGCAGTCGACTCCGACAAGAACCTCTCCTACGGAATCCTGGCCGGGATTCACACTCCGGAATGGGTGTATGAAAAGGCGGGAATCCCGCGCGTGATCTTCGATACGGCCAGGAATCAGGGGGGATATCTGCCGTGGATCGAGCGGAACGGGAAACGGGAACTCAATACGCCGTTTCTGAAGATCTGGAACGAAACCGTTGCAAAATTCGCCGACCGGCTTCTCTCCGACCCGAACCGGAACCGGATCAACTACGTTCCCATGACCGGCTTTCCGTTCGGAAACGGGTTGGAACTTTATATTCCTCTGTCAAAGAAGGACTTCGGCGCCTTGAACTACGATGCGGAAGCAAAGAAGCTCTATGTGGAATTCTGCTGTCGCGTCATCGACATCCACCTCGAACACCTGTCGGATTTTCCGCTTGGGATCGCCTATACCGACTGGTTCGGTTCAACGGCCGAAGGCAACCGGCGCGACCTTTCGGAAAGCGCACAGATTCTGGAGTACGCGATCACAAAGGCAAAGGAAAAGAACGCAACTGTCGTACCGATGGGTCTCTGGCTCGGCTGGAAGGGAATCTGCGACAACCCGAATCATCCGCTCATGCGGCTTTATCTCAAGAGCGCGAAAGCGGCCGGTTTCGGCGCATGGGAGGGCCAGATGGGCAGTTGCCGCCTGAAATGCCTCCCCATCGCGGAGCAGCTTGAACTCGCCCGACAGAACGGAGTCAGCTGGGTGCAGTTCTGGCATCACGACTGCATCTGCCCGGAGTGCGTGAAGGTGCTTGAACAGTACCGGAAGGAGCGTGAAAAATGAAATTGCGTTTTCTCGGCAGCGCGGCCTCGGAGTCGATTCCGGCAATCTGGTGCGAGTGTCCGAACTGCCGCAAGGCGATGGAGCTCGGCGGAAAGAACATCCGGCGTCGCACCTCTTATCTGATCGAAGATCACACGCTCGTCGACTTCGGCCCGGATGCGAACTGGCAGATGAAAGAGTTCCGCATCGATCCGGCGAAGATCCGGCGAATCCTCATGACGCATTCACACATCGACCATTTCAATCCGGTCGATCTGCTCTGGCGGAACGGAGAATTCAGCCGTCCCGGCCGCAGGATCGGTTTCTATGCGAACGCCAGAATCCTCTCGGAACTCGACCGGCGTGTACGCGAGGGGCAGATGGGAGAATCGGCACATTCGCTGCAACTCGATCCGGTCGAACCGGTTCCGGGCGTTCCGATTCAGGACGCAGAGCTCACGATTCTGCCCGTGCGGGCCGCCCACGCGCCGGGAGAATGCGCGCTGAATTACCTGCTGAAAAACAGGGACGAAAGCCGCATTCTCATCGCAAACGATACGGGCTGGTGGCCGCCGGAGTCCTGGGAACTGCTGCGATGGCGTCCACTTGAAGTGGCCGTGATCGAGATCAGCATGGGAATCCGCATGCCCTACGCGGAGGAACGCGGAACGCATCTCGGCGCCAGGGCGGCAATCGCCTTTCGCGACAAGCTCGCCGAACTGGGAGCCGTGACCGCTTCAACCCGCGTGGTGGTCACCCACATCAGCCACCATATCGGCGTGACCCACGAGGAGCTCGAAGAGTACTTCAAACCGTACGGCATCGCGGTCGGATACGACGGTCTCGAACTCGGGAGGTGAATTCATGATGCCGGTTTACCATGCGCTGCCGCTGCCGGAACGCGAGTCCGCCGTCGAAATCGCACCTTTTGTGCTTCAGGCGGCGGAGACGGAATCCTGTTTCACCTTTCAATCGCCGGGTTTTGCGTACACGGCGCTCAAGGTTGCCGGAACCGACCGGTTTGTGATCCGGATCGATTCGGGAGCGACATTCCATACGCTGACCCGCTTTTCCCAGTATCTCTACGAACATCCGGAACGGAATCGAGCAGCGCTGATCGTCATCGGCGGCGGAGAGCTGACGAAGGAGCTGACGAATGCCTTCGTCGAACTCTTCCCGGATTTTCCGCTCTACCTTCCGGAAGGCGCACCGAAAGAGATTCGGGAATACGCCGTCGAACGGGCGCAACTCAAAGGCGTGACTCTCGTCAGCGCCGCAGACCGCCGTTGACGTCCGGCGCGTCGGTGCAGACGGAGATACGGAAACGCCCCGGCTTCAACTTCAGAACGCGACGACCATCCGCGGCAACCGAAACCCGGAACTCCTCCCCGGAGAAGAGTTCGGTTGCCGTTCCATCCGGGAACAACTCCGGACCGAGCACAACTTCCGCGCTCTCCACCTCCGCGGGGAAGAAGACGAAAAGCAGACTCCTCCCCTTCGATTTGCCGCTCTTCAAGTAGAGGAACTCCTTGTCGCCGCACTCCGGGGAAAGCACTTCGACCGGGAGTGAAACACCGGAATCACGCACAATCGCCGCAAGCAGCGCCTCAAATGCGGGATTCCATTTCGCAAGATATGCGTTACCGGGGTAACTCGCCAGATGAATGATCCGCCCCTTTCCGAACCGTCTCTCCACACAAAAAGCATCCGCTTCGACCGGGGTGCGCCACTGCGTAACGCCGAGCTGGTAATCGTTTCCGCCGTAGCGAAACGCCGCCTCATCCGCCTCCAGAGAGCGTCGGCCGATTTCCGTCATGCCCATCCGGCTCAGGAACCGTTCCTCGGGGTAGCGGTAGAATCCGGCAGAGCTGAATGCGCCGCACTCGGACTCGACCACAAGCGTTCCTCCGCGTTCAACGAACGCGATGAGAGCCTGCTCCGTCGCCGGGTCCGTAACGATCACGCGCGGCAGAAACAGCACTTTCAACTGGTCGAGCACCTCAAGATGGGTCTCCTCCACGGAAACCAGCGGAATCGAACGTTTGGTAAGCGCCCGTCCGTATCCGGTCAGTCCGTCCCGGATGCGGTTGGCGGTTCCCTCCTGCGCCCAGGCCAGATAGTAGCTCTGCGGCGAGAAAAACAACCCGACTTCGGAAGTGTCCGGAACATAGTTGTCAAAGAGTTCCGCATATTTTTCCCAGAGCGAGCCCGTGATCCGGGTCGCCGCCAGGCGCTCTTCCGCAAAGCCGTCGCGCCCGTCGATGCCGAATCCATTCGATTCGCGTCCGAACACCTCGTCGCGCCAGCACCAGAAGAGAATCGTATCGGCGCCGCAGCCGAGCCCGTTCCAGAGCCAGCGCTGCTGCTGATTCGCGCGCACCACATCATAGACGTTGAATCCGACCGCGGCTCGCCCGCCCTGCAACTCGCTCAGCCACACCTTCCTGCCGCGGGCGGCGGATTTGACCATGTCGATGCGCAGCCCGAAATCGGCGTCGTCGATTCCGCTCCACTGCGGGAAACTCGAACAGCCGATGCCGTCGAGTTCGTCGGCCAGATTCCAGTCGTTTCCGCGATCGAGGGCATACTGGTCGAACTCGATCGCACCGGAGTACATTGCACTCGGCTGGCAGCCGTGTGCGGTGATCGGATGAACCGGGTCGACTTCGCGCATCGCAGCATAACGCATCGCCGCGTGGCGGTCCGCCCGGCAGGTCAGAAAGTGCTGAAATGCCATGAGTTCCGTGTAGACTCCATCGATAATCCGTCCGGGCATCACATCCTCCCACGAACAGTGGCGCCGCTTCCATGCCTCGTTCAAGCCGTCGAGCGAGCCGTATTTCTCCTCCAGCCACGAACGGAATTTGCGCAGCGTCTCCGGACAGAAGCAGACCAGTTCACCGGCCTGCACATTCCAGCGCAGTTCATTCCAGATGTCCCAGCCGCGCAGATTGTCGAGTCCGGCGTAACGTTTCCCGGTCTCCTGGATGAAGCGCTTCATGCGGGCCCACACTTCGGGGTGGTCGGTGCATCCGCCGGGCGTCACACCGAAATGGTGTTCGCACCGGGCGCTCGAAAGGATCGGGTTTCCGCTCAGGCCGATCATTTCGCTGCCGGGGACAACGCGGTGAATCCAGTTCGGCTGGATCTCCGCAATCGTGCTCAACACCACGCCGAGTCCATTTCCGGCGGCGAGTTCGACCAGGCGGTCATAGTCGTCGTAAACGAACTTGTCCGGTGTCGCCTCAACCCATCCCCAGCTGATCCAGAGCTGAACCGTATTCAGTCCCGAATCGCGCATTTTACGCAGATCGTCCTCCCAGTATTTCGAATCGGGAAAGGGTGCGCGGTAATACTGTACGCCGAGATTCATATCGATTTCTCCTGAAAAATGACGCGTCAACAGCCGAACAGCCGCGCCGCATGTTTCATGTTTTCCATCACGGGAACTCCGAACGGGCACCGTTTTTCACAACTGCCGCAGCCGATGCATTCCGATGCCGTATGTTCCAGACTCCGATAATGTTGCGCGATGCTCGGCGGAATCGCCGACTCATCAAGTTTCGCAATGTCGAGATACTTGTTGACCGCCGCGATGTCGATCCCCTCCGGACATGGGCGACAGTGGTTGCAGTAGACGCAGTTCCCCTTGAAATCGTTGCGGCGGCTGCCGACGACCGGGGCGTAGTCGCGCTCCGCGTCGGAAAGGTCAAAATAGCCGACCGCCTCCCGGACCTGCGCCGCCGAACAGCACCCCACCAGCGCGGAAACCACCGCAGGACGGGTCAACGCGTAGTGGATGCACTGTGCGACGGTCAGCGGTTCACAGAACGGCGTGTGTTCGCGGGAGATCAGCTTGCCCGCACCGAGCGACTTCATGACGGAGATTCCGACGCCGCGCTGTTCGCAGAGCCGGTAGAGTTCCGCCCTGACCGGATTCATGCCGGACATGAGTTCGCCCGGAGAGCCGATCATCTTCATGAGATCGGAATCCGGCGGCATCATGTCGAACGCCGGATTGATGCTGAACATCAGCAGATCCACGACGCCGCTCTCGACGATGCGGCGCGCAGTCACCGGGTTGTGCGAACTCGCCCCGATCGCCCGGATGACGCCGCGGCGCTTCAGATCCTGCGCGTATTCCAGGATATCCGACTCGAAAACGGCGGAGTAATCCGCCGCCGAATCGACGAAGAAGAGCATGCCGAAATCGATGTAATCGGTCCGCAGGCAGCGCAGCAGCGTTTCGAAATAGCGTTTGCAGACCGCAAGATCGCGGCTGATGTCGTACTGCTCGTTCAGATCCACGGAGCAGATGTGCCCCTGAATCATCATTTTGTCGCGCCGTCCCGCGAGAGCCCGCCCGATGTTCGTGCGAACCTCCTCGCCGGGCATAAAGAGATCCATGAGGTTGATGCCGTTGTCCAGCGCCGCGTGGATCGTCTCCTCGACGACGGCATACGGTTTGCCGTCGAGGTGTTCACCCCCGAGCCCGACCGCTCCGACCGAAAAATCGGTTTTTCCGACCTTGCGAAATTCCATATTCCATTCTCCCCGGATTCATGAGTCCGGGAAGAATATAATCCACATTCTCCCGCACCGCAAGCGGAATTGGTTCAAATTTCCGGAGGAACTTCCGCATTTCGGGCGGCCGGCCGGATCTTCGTCTTCAGAAATTCGCGAATCCGCTGGAACAGCGCGTAAAGCGCCGGAGTGAAGACGATTCCGATCAGTGTCGCCACAACCATCCCCGAAAAGGTCGTGATTCCGATCGCGCGCCGGCTGCCGGAACCGGCTCCCGTCGCGATCACGAGCGGGAACACCCCGAAGAGAAAACTCCACGCCGTCATCAGCACCGCACGATAACGGAGGTTCGCGCCGTTCAGCGCGGCCTCATAAATGCTCTTGCCGCTCTCGCGTTCCTGTTTCGAGAACTCCACCATCAGAATCGCGTTCTTGGCCGCGAGCCCGATCAGCATGACCATGCCGAGCTGCGCATAGATGCTCATGGTTTCTCCCGTAATCAGAAGCCCGAGCAGCGCGCCGAGGACCGCGAACACCACCGCGAGCATCACCGGAACTGGAATCATCCAGCTCTCATACTGTCCGACCAGGAAAAGGTAGGCAAAGAGCAGCGCAAGCGCCATCAGATAGACGATCTGCCCCTGATTTTGCTTCTCCTGATAGCTGAGCCCGGTCCACTCAACATGGTAGTTTTCGGGGAGCTCCGTTCCTTCCACGAGTTCAAAGAGCCTCTGCGAACTGACGCCCGGCGCGGCCTGAGCGTTAAGTTCCGCACAGGTCATCTTGTTGAAGCGCGTGATCTGGCTGGGGCCGACGGTGTAGCGAAGCGTTCCGATCGAACTGAGCGGAACCATCTCCCCCGAGTCGTTCGGGACCTGAATCTCCCGGACGTTGTCGAGCGTGGCGCGGTTGTCCGCCGTCGACTGGATCTTCACCTCGTAGTTGCGCCCCTGAAACGTGAAGTCGTTCACGTAGAGCGAGGCGAGCTTGCTCTGCAGCGTCGAGAAGATCGTGCCGGTCGCCACCCCGAGCGTCTCGGCTTTTTCCCGGTTGATATCCAGAAAAAGCTGGGGCGTATCGGCGTTGTAAGAGGTCATGGCGTAACGGGTCTCCGGACTGTTCGAGAGCTTCATGGCGAACTGTTTCGCCTGCGTGGAGAGTTCTCCCGCATCGATGTCGCCGATGCCGCACAGTTCAAATGTCGCTCCACCGGTCGCGCCGAGTCCCATGATGGCCGGCGGCGTGAAAACGATGATGCTCGCATCGGAGATCGTGCGGGTCTCCTCCTGAATCCGGGTCATGATCGCATCGAGCTGCAGATCCGGCGTTTTGCGCTGATCCCATGGATCGAGCCGCAGAATGCACATCGCGACGTTCTCCCCCGAACCGGACATCATGCTGCGCCCCGAAATCACCATCGAAGAACGGATTCCGGGGATCCCGGAGACCCGTTCCAGAAACTCCTTGAGCACCGCATCGGTCCGATCCACCGAGGCTCCCTGCGGCAACTCGATGTTGCACATGATCTCCCCCTTGTCCTCGGAGGGGAGAAACGAACTGTCGATCTTTCCGAACAGCAGCCAGACCGCACAGCACGCCCCGCCGAACAGCAGCAGCGTCACCAGCGCCCGGCGAACCAGAAACGAAACGAAGAACGAATAGGCTTTCCGACTGCCGTCCAGCACCCGGTTGAACGGACGGAAAATCACCGGCACATGCCCGTCCGGCCTGCGCAGCAGCACCGCACAGAGCGCCGGACTCAGCGTCATCGCGACCACCGTCGAAAGACACAGCGCAATGCACATCGACACCGCGAACTGAATGTAGATGTTCCCGACCATTCCGCCGTAAAACGCCAGCGGCGCGTAACACGCCACTGTCACGAGCGTGGTTGCGATGATCGCACCGGTAATCTGCCGCATGCACTTGAATGCCGCCTCCTTCGGCGAGAGCCCCTCGCGTTCCATCAGCGACTGACAATTCTCCACCACGACAATCGCGTCGTCGCAGAGCGAACCGACCACGAGAATCAGCCCGAACATGGTGAGCACGTTGATGCTGTAGTCAAGCGCAAGCAGGAACGGAAACGTCCCGAGCAGCGCGACCGGAATCGCGATCGACGGCACCAGCGTCGCCCGCCAGTCCTGCAGAAACAGCCAGGTGATCAGAACCACCAGCAGCAGCGCGGAGATCAAAGTGGTCACGATCTCCGCCATGGAAACCTCAATGAATTCGGTCGGATCGTAGGCGATCGAATAGGTGACGCCGTCCGGAAGCAGTTCCGCCCATTTGTCGAGTTCCGCCTTGACGAGTTTGACCGTGGAGAGCGCATTCGCATCAGGGGAACGGTAGACGCCGAGCCCGACCGACTCCTGGCCGTTGAAGAGACTCGTCCCCTCGTAGGAGCTCGAGCCGATCTCGACTTTCGCGATGTCCTTGAGCCGGACGATGCTGCCGTCGGTATCGTGCCGGACGATGATGTTCCCGAACTCCTCCGCGGTCGTCAGACGTCCTTTTACATTGAGCTTGTAGTTCACATATTCGTTCGAGTGTTCCGTCCCGATCGATCCGGCCGCGGCCTGGATGTTCTGCGACTCAAGCGCGGAGGTGATGTCGGACGTGGAGATTCCGAGTCCGGACATCCGCAGCGGATTGAGCCAGATGCGCATGGAGTACTCCTGCGAGGACATCACTTCCGCCGACGAGACGCCGTCGATCCGGCTCACCGCGTCCTTGATGTTCGAGTCGACGTAGTTGTTCAACTCCATGAGGCTCATCTCGGAGCCGTCGGTCAGAAACGCGAACATCGCGAGAATATCGCCGCCGCGCTTCTCGACGTTGATCCCGTTCTTGGTCACATCGGAGGGAAGTTTCGACTCCGCGCGTTTGACCGCGTTCTGCAGATTGACCAGAGCGATATCCGTATCCGTTCCGCTCTGGAACGTCACCTGGCAGGAGTAACTTCCGGAGTTGTCGCTGGTCGACGAGAAATAGAGCAGATCATCCACGCCGTTGATCTCATCCTCGATCGGCATGGCCACGGTCTGCGTCACGACTTTCCGCACTCGCGCCCGGGTAGCTCGCCGAAACGAACAGCGTCGGCGGCGTGATCTCCGGATACTCCGCCACCGGCAGCTTGAAGAGCGAAATCACCCCGGCGAGCACCATCACCACACTCACCACAACCGCCAGACGCGGCCGTTCGATGAAGATTCCGGAAATCATACGTCACTCCTCCTGTGCCGCCGCCGTCTGAAATTCCGGCTCGATCGTCATCCCGGGAGCGGCTTTGTGGGTTCCCTTGCAGATGACGACCTCCCCCGCCGAAAGGCCCGACTGGATCAACTGGCGCTGCGGCGTCGCGCTGCCGGGCTCCACATACCGCTGCTCGACTTTGTTCGCGGCGTCGAGGACGTAGACGTAGGAGCCTTTCGCATCGTGCATCAGTGCCGAGGGGGAAATCGAGGCGAGCAGTTTGCCGTTCCGGCGCGAAAGCGTGACGGAAAGCGTGCTTCCCGTCACAAGTTTCCGCTCCGCGTTCGGGAAGCTCGCGTAGATCTGGATCGTATCGGTCCGGACATTCGCCTCGTTGTTCAGGAGTTCGATCTCCCCCTTTTCCGGAAACTCACTGCCGTCCGCAAGCGTGAGAGCAACCATGCCGTTCTCCATCAACTCCTCATGCGTGCCGAACATCGCAAAGAGATCGGCGACGCTCACGGAAAACCGCACCCGGATCGGCTGATTCTCAATGATCGTCACCAGCGTTCCGGAATTCGGCGTGATGTAGTTGCCGGTCGTGTACGCCGTCACGCCGACGATTCCGTCCTGCGGGGCGGTGATGACGGTATTCTTGAGATTGTCTTTTGCCGTAATCAGCTCCGCCTCGGCGGAAAGCAGCGCCGCTTTCGCCACGCCGAGCGAAGACTTGGCGCTCTCCATCGTGTCGAGACTCGACGCCTGTTTCTCATAGAGCAGCTTCAACCGTTCGTAATTGCTTTCCGCGTATTCGAGTTCGGCGCGGCTCTTCTCGACGGCGGCTTCAGCCCCTTTCACCGCGGCCTCGTACTGAACCGGATCGAGTTTGTAGAGCATCTGCCCCTTGCGCACGACGCCACCATCGTTGAACCCGACTTCCAGGATCTCTCCCGACACCCGGGCGACAATGTTCACGACCGAACGCGACACCACCTGCCCCGTGTAATGCCGGGTCTCGAAATCCTCGGCTTCCGTCACCTTTTCCACTCCGACCACAGCCTGGTTTCCCTCCGGAGCCGACGCCGCAAAGGCGGAAAACGCCACGCAACCGGCCAACATCCCGATTTTTTTCCAGAATCCTTCCTTCATGACATCCCCCTTTCCCTGTCATCTTTTTGTCGAGATCAAATGAGTGAGCACTTCATCAAATATCGCAATCTTCTCTTCCGGGACTCCTTCGAGCATCCCGGCGAGCAGCTTCCCGAACTCCCGATTGAGCCGTTCATGCCGCTTTAACCCTTCCGGGGAAAGCATGATCCGCACAGAACGGCGGTCATTCTCATCCGGCAGACGAACCAGCGGCCCGCGCCGCACGAGTTTCTCCACATTCTGGGAAACCGCGCCGGGCGTGATCTTCAACCGCTCGGCCAGCTCCTTCACCGAACACCCTTCGGGAGATGAAATCACGCAACCCATGATTTTCATCTCAACCAGAGTCGATCGAAGCGGCGGACGATCGTTCACATGGCTCCGGTCAAAGAGCTCGCGGATCAAATCCGTCACCTGACAAAGTTTAAACCAGATTTCAGCTTCTTTCATTTTCGGCCCTGCAGTTAATTTTAATCTATTGATAATTTAGAAACTAAACAATTGAGCTGTAAAAAAAAGTGCAAGAGCGGAATGCTCCTCCTTCCGCCGGGCAGACAGGAAGGAGAACACACATTCCGGAGTTTGCACTCACATGTTTAACGGAAGGATTCCGATTTTATTGTGCAACCTGGAAAAATTTTTTCAGAATAAGACCATTTCACTCGCCGGCGATTGCCGAAGAGACATTTTTCGAACTCTTCGGCTGCGCGTCGAAATTGGCGTTCTTGAAAATCAACGGATAAAAAATCAGCGGATCGGTCAGGACCTCCGATTTTCCGGAGAGCTGCCCGCACCAGACCACCTTGCACGAAGGCATCTCGACAAGCTCCGCCCAGAGCAGAACCGCCGCCCGCCGCCGGAACGTGCCGCTCCCCGGCGCATCCGGCAACGCGGTCACTCCGGCATAATCCACCCGGCAGATAAACAAATATTCCGCGGATCGAGCCGGAGCGGCGTTGTCCTGCCTGGCGGAGAAACAGACTTTCAAGCCGCGTTCCAGCAGCAGAGAGCGAATGGCTTCGGCGTATTTCGATTTCAGGAAGGAGTCATCCTCCATCACCAGAACTTCAATCGACTTGTCGCCAGCGGCAATCCCGGAGAACAGTGCATCAGAAAGCGGAATTTTCCGGAACGCCTCCCCGACTAAAACTTCGTTCGCAGGACTGAAGGGATACCCCCAGGCCCGGGCCGGAGCAGTTACCGCAGCCAACGCCGGAGAGAACGCCGTCGTGCCCTCGTCCGGTGTCCCCAGCGCCTCGTAGAGCCAGAGCAGCGGTCCGTAATCGCCGACAAAATTCCGGGAACTGTCCACCACACCGGACCAGACGACCTCTCCATTCGCCAGATCACACAGCTCAAGCCAGGCGCTGGCCGCTGCATATCTCCGCAGATATGGCAAATTGTACCGGTTCAAACTCCAGCTGTGCAAAAGAGCCTGTTCCATCGGACGCACCCGGAGCAGATAATCCTCCTTCACCGGATCGTACCGCACACCGGAAAACACGATCTGAGAATTATGATTGGGATCGCAGTCCCCCACAACCGTCGCTTTGGCGGAATTTGCCGCAAGGAGCGTGGTCAAAGCCTGCCGAACAATCTGATTGTACCACAATCTTCCGAGGTCGATTTTCACATGACTGCCGTCTCTCATCTTCTCAAAGAGCGCGGAGAGATCCCACGTCAGCATCGCCTGGCGCAGCAGCGCCTCGTCGGTCATCCCGGAGAAGAATTCGCCGCGGCTGAAATCGAGCGCTCCGTTCCGCATGGAGGCAGTCATCTCGGCGAATTTCCGCTTGACTTCCAATGGATTCAGCGTCCTTTCCGAAAGCGCCCGTTCAATGCGGGCCGTCTCCCGCTGAGCAGGACTCGGCCGTGGACGCTCGACCTCCGGCTCCACAGCAGTCTCTCCGCTGAAGTTCATACATCCGGTCAGCGCAACAACAGCCGAAACGGCACCGATCATCCAGGCATTTCTCATTTCATCTGCCCCTTTCTTTCGCTTTTTGCGGCAGCGCCGGTCAAAATGGCATCCCGCCGGACATCCACGACCTCCAGCATCCGTCCAGGGAAATATTCCTGTTCGATCTGCTCGATAAACGCTTTCTTCTCATACTCTTTCAACTTCAACCGGTCATACGCGTTTTCCGCCGTAAGGTAGTGCTCGGCATTCTGGTGTTTCCAGGTGAAAATGCCGTCGAGACTGTTCATGGCAATATACTTCTCCCAGTGTTCGTAAGCAAGAGTGCCAGGAATCAGATCGAGCAGTTCGACCTTGATCGGCTTTACGTTATCGGTCAGAAGCAGATGGAGCTTTCCGCCCTTGCGTTCGTAGGCCTGAACCGTGATCCGCACAAGGTACGGACGGCTGTCGCGAATCAGCTCAAACGTGTGCTCGACCGGAGTGAGCCGCCCATACTCTTTCTCGACGGCTTCCCGGATCGCTTTGAAGTCCCCGAACGGCGGAAACAGCACCCGCACACCGAAAAGCTCGCTCCTGCCGTACTTGACCGGCGTATCTGCCGGAACCGGTTCGAGCCCCGGCATTCCGAAGAGAAACTCCCCCTCCCCGTCCTGGATCGAAGTGCGGCAGACCAGCACCGGATACGACCGCTGAAACGAATCGAACTCGCGGCTCTCGGTCATATGCGACCCGAACAGCGCAAAGTCATAAAAGGAACGACCCGCAGGAACGCCGCCATACAATACCGGCCGCCCGAAGAACATCGGCACAATCAGTTCCGGAACCGTCGAGAGAAACTCCTGAAAATCCGGCAACTGCCGCGCCACCGCCATCAGCTCCGGCAGATCGTCCGTTTCAAGCCGGTCGCAGGCGGCAAGCAGCGCGGCGTACTCCGGACGCAGTCCGTCCGCTTCGGGCGGACGGGGCGGAGTGCCGGCAAACGGAGGAAGCTGATAACTTTCATCGCTCAATTTGTCCATCAGCTCCAGAACCGCCGGATCCGACAAATCGAAGCACTCCTCCGACTGCCGGAAGATTTTCGTGAACTGCTTTTCCACCGCAGAAAGCTCCTCGCGCCGATCCGCCAGCAGCAACGACAGCCGCAGCTTTTCCCCTTCCGCCAGCAGCCGCTCGGCAAACTCCCGGCGCTCAGTGCAGGCGGGATCCGCCAGAAGCACTCCGTAAGCGGCGACAGCCAGCTCGGCCCGGCCCGGCGGGGGATCCGGCAGCAGCAGTTCTCCAAGCAGCTGCGCAGCCTTGAGATTCTTTTTTTCCAATGCGGCCTTGCGCCACCAGTTGACGGCGGCGTCCCGATCCCGGTCGACGCCGTTCCCTTCCAGGTAGCGTCGGCCGAGTTCGATCATGGCGTCGGGATGTTCCTGTTCCGCCGCGCGCCGCAGCCAGACCATCGAAAGAGCCGGATCGCCAGCCCGGTAGTGCATCGCCAGTTCATACTGAGCGGAGGCATCCCCCTGCTCGGCCGCATCCCGCAACCGGTCAAACGACGAGCATCCGGCTGCGAACAGCAATATCCCCGGCAGCGCCAGGGTGCCGATTTCTCTCATCCACTTCATCATCCGCAGTTTCCTCTCACAATCCGGTGGTGAAGCCCCATTTCTCTTCCACCTTCGGCGACTCCTCACTTTTTTTCACGGTCGGCCCGGTCAATTCGCGCGCCTTCTTCTCGCTCTCGGCGAACGGGTCCTTCACGCCGGGGCGCGGAATCGCCGGAAGCGGTTTGAAATTCCCGCCGGAAAGTTCTGAAATCAGCTCCGAAACCGGTTGATCCTGATACTGCACGCGCGACAGCTCCTTTCCACTGGAATCGAGCAGCAGAAGCTGCCCGGGACGGTTCCAGAGATCGTAGGCCTTGACGATCTCGTCCCGGTTCTGCTTGATCCGCGCCGACTCGTCCGCTCCGCCGCTGGCGTCGATCAGCAGCGGGATGTAGGTGTCTGCCGCCCTGCGGAACTGCGTGCTCGGAAAGATCCGGTTGATCAGATACTCGCTCGGATCGTGCTTCGCGCCGGAACGAATGTAGACGATCATGATATCACGGTTGTACTTTGCGGCAGTTCGTTTGGCCGCGGAGAGATTCGTATTCCAGATGATGCCGTAACGCGAAACCTCATATTTCGCACCGAACTTTTCCAGAATGTAATCCCAGTTGAAATAACTCCATACCGCACCGTACAAAACGGCGATGACCAGAGCGAACTTGATCAGACGTCTCATCAAAAGCCGGGCTGAATCATTGACTCCCATGGCTGACTCCTTTCTTTCAGGTCCGAAACGGATTTTCCGTTTCCGGCAACCGTATTCCCGTATATGTGAAGTCCGCATTCCGGAGCGGACAATCCGTCACAACCGTTCCCAGGCGAGGCGCGCACGCCACGCCCGCTCAAGCGCCGTCTCCCGGGACTTCGACTCCGAAATCAGACGCAGAGCCGCCTCCGTCGAAGAGAGGCGCAGACTTAAAAAACCATCCGGCCAGTCGAAACGAAGCCCGTCGAGTTCCGAGACGGACGCCTCCTCCCCGAACTCCCGGATCATGCGCCGCAACATCGAATACGCATTCGGAGAACTGACCGGGATCGCCTGCTTGACCATCTCATAGCGCGGCAGCGACGCAAGCTGTTCACTGAGCGGAACCCCGCGCACCGCGATCGATTCCAGAATCAGCCCCGCCATCAGAAATCCGTCGAATCCGCGCAGCGGGGCTGTCGTGAAACTTCCGGACCCCTCTCCCGCCAGTCCCGCCCCGGTCGAGCGCGCGAGATCGATCACCGCGGCCTGGCCGACCCGGGCGCGTTCGAGGGTCGCCCCGTGACGTGCTGCGACATCGTCGACGGAACGGCTCGTGCAGACATTCGTCACGATCGGCGTTCCGGCCGGAAGTTTCCCGAGCAGATAATCCGCCGCGAGAGGATAGGTCAGTTCCTCGCTCAACGGTTCGCCCGAATCGGTCACGATCCCCATCCGCGAAAGATCACTGTTGAAGACCAGTCCGACCGCTGCACCGAGCGGTTCGACGATCGACCGGATCGGGGAAGCCGTGCGCGGTCTCGGCTCCGGATCGCGCGGAATCGTCCCGCAGGGGACATCGTTCAACCCGATGAGACGCACTCCGAGCAGCGATGCAAACCGCTTCGCGAATCGCGCCCCGGAACCGTTGCAGAAATCTCCGAGCAGCGTGAGATTCGCTTTCCGGACCGCCTCGACATCGATGTTCCGCTCCAGAAACGTCCAGTACGCCTCCAACTCCTCCGGAGCCGGCTGTTGAACCGCCTTGACCTCCGACGCCCGCACCGGCGCGAAACGCCTCCCGAGATAGAGATCGAAAAGTTCCCGCTGTCGCAACGGATCGAAGTACGACCCGTCGGACGCGAGCGGAATCAGCGCGTTCCATCCGGCCGCCTGGTGGCCGCCGGTGATGAGAATTCCCCCCGCGTAGCCGCCGGCGGGAATCAGAAAGTGCATGAGCCCGGCGGTCAGAACGCCGCCGTCGATCACCTCGCAGCCTCCCCCGGCGAGCGCCGCCGTCACCGCGCATTTGAGCATTCCGGAAGAGGTGCGGGGATCACTGCCGACCAGAACTTTCCCCGCCCCGGTGAACGAAGCGAACGCAGCGGCGAAATCGCTTGCCGCTCCGGGGGTCAGGCCGGAGCCGATCTTGCCGCGCATTCCGGCTCCGCCCAGGGTCAGCAGCCGGGTATTGAGTTCCTGCATCATCCCACTCTCCGCACACGATTGATTCCATCATACAATAGCACGCGGAAAGGGATTTTCCAAATGCACGTCCGGGGAATTCGCAACAGGCACTCCCCGGACAAACCGGTCAGCGGAGAATTTCGTAGAGGAAACGCGGCGACTTGCCGCCGGTCACCGCCGCCTCGAACCGGAGTGTGCCGTCCGGAGTCCAGGCGGATTTCACCTCTTCGATCCGCCGCCCGAACATATCCAGCGCGAACACCCGCGGAGCATTTCCCGCCGGAGCGAGACGCAGAGTCACCTCGGCGACGCCGCGGCGGGCGAGATGCGGAAGTCTGCCCCAGCACTCCAGAATCGTGCACCCCTCGTTCGCGAACTGAATCCCGGACTCGGTCGCGTCGGTCAGATGGAAGAAGAGAATCCGACTGGAATCGCGCAGCGGTTTCCCGTCCATTCCGGAGGCGCAGACCGTCGCGGATTTTTCCGGGATCCGTACCTCGAGCACTTTCCCCTGCGCCTCGCCGGGGAAAGAACGGACCAGTGTTTCGCTGCGCGGCGTCACGACGGTCAGCGCGGCGCGGTCGGTATCAAGCGCCACCTCTCCGGTCGTGCTGACGTAGGATTTGCGTTTGAGATCGATCTTCCCGGCGCCGAGATCGACGTTTTTCCGGATCTTCTCGAGCATGGCCGCCGTGTCCCCGGCTTCTTCACAGCGGTAGGCGAAACTGTTCTTCGCCGGAAGTTTGCATTTCCCTTTCGATTCCAGCACCATGCCGGTCCGGGCGACGAACCCGATCTTCTGCGCGATCTCCGGCGGCAGGTTGGCGGTGGTCACATTGAAGTCGTCGTTCTGAATCATGGTCAGCGTCACGTCCGAAGTCGCAACGTCGCCTCGCACAAAAAGCAGCATGGCGATCTTGTCCGACAACAACGCGATCGGATCGCTCGCGATATCGAAATAACCGCCCGTGCTCTCCACGATCGAGACCTTGTCCGCCCACGCCCACTGGAAGCGGAAGAGTCCGTCCCATCCCTGCAGTGCCGCGTAGGCGCCGATGAACGGCCCGTTCTCCGCCCGGAACGAGTTCGGTTTGCAGAACGAGAACTCCGTGATGGTGTAGGGTTTGCCGTAGACGCGGTTCGCGAGTCCCGGCGTGAAATCCGCTCCGCCGTGGATGCCGAGATTGCTCGGCCCGGTCACGACGCTCGGCAGCCGCCACGCCTCCCGCAGCGACCACGGATGCGAGGCGTAGAAATGGTTGTCCACATAGTCGTAAAGCACCCGGCTGTTCTGAAGCAGCGGAGTGTTGCCGCAGTTCTGGTCCGTGATCGGACAGCGCAGGCCGAGGTCGCGCAGGAACGATTCGATCTTCCGGAAACCTTTCTGATGGGTGGCGACCATGAACTCTTTCGTGAGCGCCTCGCGCTCTTTCCCGGTCGCGGAAGCGGCGTTGCGCGCAGCGAGAAACTCCTCGAGTTTCTGATTGTAAAGCGCCTGGATTTCCGGCGGCATGTTGTTCCAGCCGGTGAGCGGATCCTCGTTCACGAGGCTGATGAAAGCGAGTGCGGGCTCCTCTTTCCACGCGACGCCGGTGTAGGGATTGACGTGATTGAGCCAGTTGCGGGAGAATTTCAGCAGATTCTCCATGCCGACGTCGGAGATGAACACGGCGCGCTTGTAATCGCCCAGACTGTAAACGTAATCCTTGACATCTTTGCCGATCATGTATTTCATCGGAAGCTGGCGGCTCACGAAGAGGTCGAGCGTGATATAGATCCCGCGCTCTTTCAACTCCCTGACCAGATAGTCGAGCCGGTCGATCATCTCCGGATTCAGTTCAGTACGGTCCTCGGGAGACGTCGCGGCGAGATGGTTGTCATGATGGTGGATGCGCACGCAGTTGTAGCCGGAGCGCGCGATCGCGTCGGCGACTTTCGCGGCGTTCTTCTTCTCGGGGAAGTTCGAGGTCTCCGACAGGTTGACGCCGTAGAAGCGCAGCGGTTTCCCCGGCTGGTTCTCGAATTCAAAATGGCCGTTGCGGACGACGATCCTGCCGTGCTTTCCGGCGGGGGCGTCGAGCAGCCATGAGAAATCCATCGGGGAGCCCTTTTCGATCTCCGCCGGGTTGTAGCGGAACGGTTTCCAATCTGCGGATTCGACGATCCGGTATGATTTTCTCTCCTCGCGGGGAATCGGGAGGTCGGTCGAGCTGATTCCGACGATCATCCACTGGTGCGGTTTCTGCGTCAATTCGCGGGGGTGGCAGATGAATTCGATCTCCGTTACCGGCTTCGCCTCGACCGGAATCTCCGAGAGATAGAGCCCCACATCCGAGTATTTGTTGAAACCGCGCCAGGCGACCCGTCCGTTCGGCAGCGTATCGGGCGACCACCAGTTGCCGACGTGCTCATCGGCGCGGATCACCACCTCGGAGCGGCTGCCGTCCTCATAGCGGAACACGACCGAACCGATCGGCGTCCCCGCCAGCGGCGTCCATGCGGTCGCGTGCAGCAATGCCAGGTAGTTCATCCGGCGCGGCCGTTCGAGCCGGACGACGGCGTTCTTCTGTTTCGGAGTCCGCTCCAGGGAAAGCACCAGACACCCTTTCCCGCCGTTTTTCGCAGGATCGGGCACATCGAACCGGATTCCACGCAGCGTGAGTTTTCCCGGCGTAAAACTCCGCAGATCGTTTTCGGATCCCTGATCGTTCCAGCCGCCTTTCCCGTCGTCCGGAGCGTCGTCGGCGAATCCCATGTTCGCAACCTGATCGAGCGGGATCGGTTCCGAGACCCGGGACTCCCCGGCGGGGGTTCCGGTCGATTTCGCATTTTTGTCCGCTCCGGCGGACTTGAGTTCCTCCGCCGCCAGCGGCGAAACGGCAACCGCGAACAGCGCGGCAAACAACCAGAATTTCATGTCGATCTCCTCCTGTCGATCAATTTGTGTTCAAAAAAAAGGATTCCCGGCGCCGAGGTCATTTCCCGCCGGTACCGACCGGTTTCAGGCGACTCCGGATGAATCGTTCCCCCTCGGCCTTGAGGTCACCGGGGATTTCGTGCCCGCCCTCGGGGCGGAGAACAATCGTCTTGTTCTCCGAGGGAATCACATTGAATGCGGCATAGACACTCACGGCAGGAGATGTAAGGTCCCTCCCGCCCGCGGAAACGAAACATGCCGCATTCCGGATGCGCGATGCGAAATTGGCAGTGTCGACATAACGCGCCGCACGCCCGCCGCGCACGGGATCGTACTCCCCCGCCTCCTGAAATCGCGGCCACGAGGGCGCACGCCCGTTCCGGAATCCGTTGACATCGCAGACCGCCGGGACATAGGCGACCACGCAGCTCACCCGGGGATCCAACCCCGCCGCCGCCAGCGCCTGAAATCCGCCCTGACTCCCGCCTGAAACGATCAGATTCCTGCCATCCCACTCCGGCAGCGTCCGGACAAAGCGAAGTGCCTGGCACGCCCGGAGGACCATATTCTTGAAATAGATCCGATCCCGGTCGTTCACAAACCAGTGCTGATAGCCGTGAAGCTGTTTCCTGCCGTACTCCCGGTAGAACTCCGCGTCCCGGCCGTTCGGAATCCCGTGCGCATTCACGTCGAAGAGAATCCGGTTCAGCCGCTTCGCCTCCCACGGCATCCGCGCGCTCACCACGCCCGCGCCATGAAACGAAACCTCAACCGGCAGCGACCCCGGACGGGCGCCCTCCGGAATCGCCAGATGACCGCGCACAGGGGCGTTCCCGACACAGGGGATCTCCACATCCCACACCCGGACACCCTGCGGCTGATGGGCCGTGGGCTCTCTCCGGACAGCCGCGGGATTGACCTGATCGAGCGCGGCCAGATTCTCCGCCCAGAACCGGTCGAAATCATCCGGTACGGGATCGGCCGGGCGGATCTTCTCCGGAGAAAACAGCACACCGCCGGCGGCTTTGCCCGACTTCTCCGACTCGGCCACGCAGACGATACCGCCGGGGACTTCCAGCCGATGCGTCAGTGCAAACTTTCCCGAAGCGGCGGAAACCTCGCGGTTCACGACAGCCGGGGCCGCGCCTCCAATGATCGAACAGCGGATCGTCCGCGGACCCGTTCCCGCCTCATAGCGGACGATGAACTGCGCCTCCTCCCCCGCCCGGCAGACTCCCGATGCGGGAAGCGGGTCGACCGCGAGTTCCGCCGCCGCGCCCGTCGGCGCCGCGGCGATCCAGGCGCAGAGCAGCGCCGCCGCCGACCGCAGCAACATCCGCCGTTCCCCAATCACGATTCGCCCTTTCACCGTGCGATTTCGTAAGCGAGAACCGCTTCGCCGTTGATGCCGGCGGTGTCGGCCGTGAAACGCAATGCGCCGTCGGCGAATTCCGATTTGACCTCCCCGATCCGTTCGCCTTTCAGATTGAGCGCATAGACTTTCGGAGTTCCGTCGCCGCCGAGCCGCAGTGTGACACTGCCGGTCGCGTGGTGCACCAGATGGGGAAGATTGCCGTAGGAGTTCATCTGCGTCATCGTCTCATCGGTGAACGTCATATTATGGTGTCCCGCATTGTTGAGGTGCAGAAACAGAATCCGCCCCGACTCCCGCAGATTTTTTCCGTCCATCGCCGAGGCGAAGAACGTAGTGTAAGGCGTCCGGTTTTCGACACTCATCACGCCGCCGTCGAGTTTCCCCCCGTTGACGAAAACCATCGCCTCGCTGCGCGGGGAAACGACTTTGTAAGTGTTGGTCCGGCCGTCAAGTTCAACCTCTCCGGTCGAACTGACGTAATGGCGATTCTCACGGTCAAGGAGACCGCGCCCGAGCCCGGAATTTTTGAATTTTTTCAGCATTGTCGCCTCGGAAGCGTCCGAGCCGAACCGCCAGGAGAAGTCGCTTCCCGCGCCGGAAGTCGAGTTGCCGATCTGCGTGACGAGACCGATCTCGCCGCCGAGACCCGGCAGCTGATCCGCTTCCGGGTCGAGTTTCGCCGCGTCATTCGGCATCACCAGAGTCGTTTTCAGTTCCGAGGGCGACACATCGCCGCGCATGAAGAGCAGATGGATCATCCGGTCCGAGAGATAGGTGATCGGATCTCCGTAGAGACAGAAGAAACCGCCCAAGGCCTCTTTCATGTAATCCTTTCCGCCCCACGCCCACTGGAACGTGTAGAGCGCGTCGTAATCCTGCAGACCCGCGATTCCGCCCATGATCGCGCCGCCCTCGCCGCGCGCCTTGAGCGGTTTGCACCACTTCAGTTCCGTCACCGTATAGGGACGGCCGTAAATCCGCTGCGGGAAAATCTCGCCGGTTGCTCCGCCGGGAAACAGCTCCACGAAACTCTTCTGCTCACAGGTCGACGGCAGCCGCCAGTTGTTGTTCGGAAAATGAGGATGCCCCATGTAAAAGTGCATGTCCGTGTAATCATAATTGCGACGGGTCAGCGACAATATCGGTTCCACACCGTTATTCTGATCGGTCAGCGGTACTTTGACTCCCATGTCACGCAGCGCGGCGCGGATCTCGCCGAAATACTGCTTCTGGAAATCCTGGATGAAGCGCAGCCGCAATCCGCCATCGGCCTGCCGCTCTTTCGAGATGCCTTTCTTCCGGCACCAGTCGACGTAGAGAGCCTCCCACTTCCAGCCGAGCGCACCGGCATTCTTCGGATCCCATTCGGCAAAACGGTTCTCATTGATGACGCTGATGAAGCAGAACGCCGGATCTTCGGCATAGCTCAATCCGGTATAGGGATTTTTGTGCGTAAGCAAATTCTTCGCAAACGCGAGGAAGTTCTTCCGGGCGGAATCGACGATGTAGACCGCGTTCTTGTAGCACCAGGAGGAGACCGGATGATAGATCTCCGGAATCTCCTGATCCGACACAACCCGGCTGCAATAGAGATCGATCGTCACGTAGATGCCGCGGTCCCTGAGCTGTTTGACCAGAAAATCCATACGGTCGATCTTCTCCGGATCGAGCTCTGTGGTCGTACCACCATCCTTTTTGACGATATAATCGTCATAGTGGTGCAGCCGCACGGAATTGTATCCGGCGCGGGCGATCGACTCCGCCAGCAGCGGCGCGTCCTCTTTCGACGGAATTGTGCTCACTTCACAGAGATTGACTCCGAAGAAACGCTGTTTTACGCCCGGGAGCTTTTCAAATTCAAAGTGATCTCCGACCGCTTTCAGAAATCCGTATTTTCCGGCGGGGCGGTGATGGTTCAGGACTTTGCTGAAGTCCAGAATCGACCCCTCCTTGATTTTCGTCACATCGAAGCGGATCTTGCGCCACTCATTCCCCTCCCGCAACATGAAGGGTTCAGCGGCAGAAGCGGCGGCAAAAAGGGCAGGCAGGGCGATTCCCGCCAGCAATGACCGGAATTTCATGAAAAAATCTCCTGATTGTACGTTGAGCATGAAAAATGGATTGAAAAGACCTGTTCCCGGTGCGAATCCGGCACCAGGAACGGGCCGTGAAGAGAAAGCGGTCAGAACGTGAACGAATTTTTGTTCGCATCGAAAACCGATGCTCCGGATATTGCGGCATAAGAACGCAGATCGTTGAATCCTGCCGTGGCCGCGTGACCGTCCGCACAAAGAATGTTGGAACGTGCGACATGGCGGAGCTGAATCTTCTGGTGACTTGTGCCGAACCAGAAGATCTGATCGCTGCAGAGCTCATCTGCCGGATTGTCCGTCGCGCTGTCGGCAAGGACAATCAATCCCGACGGCCCGGAATTCGGATACCATTCAAGATTTCCGGCCGAAGAGTGTTTCCCGAGGCGCGAAAGTTTCACGAAAAAATTCATCGGATTGTAGTTGTTCCAACCCGCATAATTCTGCCACCAGCCGGTGATGTTGGTGTTCATACCGTAAACCTCAAGCTGCGGATTGCGGTAGTTCTTGCTCTTTCCCTCAGGAACCGAAGGGCAGCGATAAGCTTTATACGCGCGGTAAGAGGCCTCATCGTACCAGCCGCTGGCGTCAAACTGTCCGCCGAGCGCAGTGGTATCTCCCAATCCTTTGCGCAGCAGCCGTGCCCAACTCTCATTCGCGTACTGGACGGAGGGCAGATAATCGTCGCTCGCGATCGTATACTGCGAGAGCGAAAGCCCGAGCTGTTTCAGGTTCGACATGCACGCCGTGGTGCGCGCCCTGTCCCGCGCCTGGTTCAGCGCCGGCAGCAGCATACCCGCCAGAATCGCGATGATCGCAATCACCACGAGGAGCTCGATCAAGGTAAAATTCAACCTCCCGGCCCGCCGGTACACCTTCCCGTAAAAAAAGTTTTGCATCTTGTTTCCTTTCTGAACTTTTCCGCCCGGAACTCATTTCCGCCCGGAACTCATTATTTTCATCGCCTGATATATTATGGCGCAAAAAATCGATTTTGGCAATAGACATTTTGTACGAATTGGTGCGATTTTGAACAATCCTCTGTCCAAGCGGTCCGCATCGATGCTTTGAGCTTGACTTTTGCGGAGAGCGCCATTATTTTAACAGAAAAGGAGGGGCGCAAATGGCACAGATCATGTACTACCGTTCGGACATTACGGCACTTCCACCTACTCCCATGCCGTTTTACGCATACGGGACCGGAATATCGGAACTCCATGATCGCGGCGTTCTGAAGAAGAACGGACGGGTCAATCCATTCGTGGAACTGATGTTCGGCGTGGATGGGATCGGCGAAATTGTGCTCTACGGTCAGCCGTTTCAACTCCATCCCGGAGACTCTTTCTACTATCTGCCCGGCGAAGACCATCTGCATCGGTCGCTTTCGAGCAGCTGGCATGTCCGATGGGTCTGTTTCGACGGACCTCTGGCGGAGGCCGTGATGCTCTCATGCCGTTATCCGCGCTATCGGCAGCTTGCGCAGCCGGTTCCGGAACGGCTGTTCCGGGAACTCGAACACAACATCGGCGACGATGACCCGGTGCAGGTCCGCCGCATGGCAGCGGTCATCATGGAAATTCTCGCCTATTCCGACGGCGCCGCCAGCGGCGTTCGGTCGGAACTGCTGACCAAACGCTGCTCGGAATTCATCGTCGCCCACCTCTCCGATCCGCAGCTCGACGTCGGCATGCTCTGCGACGAACTCAAGGTCTCCCGCTCGACCCTGACCCAGATTTTCACCGCCCGCATGGGCTGCGCGCCGGGTCGCTACATCCGGGATCACCGCATGGCCCACGGCATCGCCCTGCTGCGCGGGACGAGCCTGCCTGTGAACGAGATCGCCCATCGCTGCGGTTTTGCGGAAGCGCGCTCATTTTCCCGTTTCATCCGGCGCGGCACCCGACTCTCTCCGCTCGAACTGCGCAAGCAGGGCGGCGGCAACTGCGCCCCCGCCTCCGGAGCGACGAAGACCGAAAGTTAAGTTGAACCGAAACCACCTCTTCCGGCAAAACAAACACTCCTTGAATTCTCCCGTAACGTGATTCAAACACGACGGTGGTATGGTATATCATATCATCTGAAAACACGGGAGAATCCAGATTATGAAAATCAAACAGTTGCTCGCGACATTCAGTGTCGGAGCCGCGCTGACCGCAAGCGGCGCGGACGAAATGACCCGGATCATCGGGTACAATGTGCTGATCGGCTTCAATCGGGCCGAACGAATTGAAGAAACCGCATCCTGGCTGCGCGAAAAAAAACCGGATGTGGTCCTTTTTCAGGAGATCGCCCGGCAGACAGACGAATCGTTCGCCCGACAGGCGAAATTGTGGAACCACTCCTATGCCGCCGTCTGCAAACCGTGGCAGGACTACTCCATCGCCATGACCAGCCGGCGCCCGTTTGAAATGGTGGAAATGCGCATCGACGGTCTGCATCACGGTTACATTCTTGCCAGAATCGATGGAGTCTATTACATGTCCATTCACCTCTCGCCATTCCGCTACGATACCAGAATCCGGGAGACCGAAATCTACGCAAAGCGCCTGAAACCGTTGCTGGAAGCAGGCGAGAAAGTCATCATGATGGGAGATTTCAACAACCCCTCCCCCTACGATGCGGCACAGGCCAATTCCAACGCCGCCGCTCTGGAAGCGCGCCGCAACGACAATCGCCCGCACATTGAAAACCTCCGCAACGGCTTCTTCGATTTCCAGTGCATGAACAATCTGCTGGATGCCGGTCTGGAGGATGTCTGTTTCTTCTGGATGAAGAAGCACAATTACCAGCCCGCACTCGGCGTCCGGATCGATATGGCGATGTTGAGCCGCAATCTGGAAGAGAATGTGGTCGAAGCGTATGTGGACACCACGCGACGGGAATTTTTTCAGACCCTTTCCGATCACTATCCGGTCATTCTCACGTTGAAGAATCTGCATGAATCGAAGAACAAGGAAGAATAAAATGAAACTGCTTTCTCTGCTGCCGGCCATTCTGTTCATCATCGCCACCGCCTACGCCGGAGAGCCGCTTTCCCCGCAAGGGTGGAAATACGACTGCCGTCCCGAAAAGAAACTGTCCAATCTGAGAATTGACGAAAACGGGATTCTCCAGTTCCGCCGTTATGCCGGAGCGAAGTTTGCCCGGCTCTATCACGATACGGCGCTGGAGCCCGGCGCCTGGTATTCGCTGACATTTGAACAGCACACCGAACATGGGGCACTCGACCTTCTGCTCATCATTTTCCGCGGAAAAGACGGAAAATGGCGCGACAAAACCCGGCTTTCCTGCGTGACACCGCTCGTAAACGGAGAATGGACTCCCGGCAGAATCGTGTTTCAGACGCCGCCGGATGTCGATCTGGCCCGGATCGATTTCCGGCTCGATTCGGCCGGGACGTTGAATCTGAGAGCGGTCAAGCTGGAGAAAATCGATGCCGCGACCGGGGAAGCGTACCGGGATGCTCTGCGCCCGGCCCCGTTCGCTCCGAACCGATCCCCGCTGGATCTCCCGGTCAGGAGCGACAGCTACCAGAAAATCACATTCACCGCTCAGGGTGGAGAGTCCGACGGAACAGTGACGGTGGAATTTCACGATCCGACGCGCGGCTGGATCAACCGCAGCCGGATGACGATCTACATCCCGGCCGGAATCCGCCGGGAGTGCCGTGAAATCACACTGATTCCGGAAAATGTGAACGGAATACGAATTTCCCCCTCAGGATGCGCCATCTCCAACTTGAAAGTCTCGGAATTCCGGTGAAACAACCGGAATCACACTGCCGCTGAGACGCATCGCGTTGAACGACATTTTATTCTAATCTCCCGCTCATCAAATCCAAACACAGCGGGAGTATTTTATTTCACAATCATTCGGGAAAGCGTTTCCCACAGCCAAACAGGAGTGATCTCTATGAAAATCATCAGAACTCTCGCCTTTCTGCTGCTGGCAGGAGTGACCCTCGCTGCCGCGGCCGGCAAGCCGGAACCGGTTGAAACCCTGCGCCGTGACGCACTCGCGAAAATGCGTGCATTTGTCGAATCCCGGCCGCAATCCCCGGCCTCGGAACAGGCCGAACGCATCCTCGCGCAAGAGGCGGCCGACCCGGATCCAAACCGTTGGATCGGCGAAACCATCCGCTTCGGCAGAAGCGTACTCCGGGAAAATCCTCCTCAGAGCAACCGGGACGAGATCCGTCGGGCGGCACTGCTGATTCTCGACGCTCCGCTGAGCGTGGAGGACACCGATCCGGCCGCGCCGGCCGGGTTCGGGCAGACCTGGCGCGAAACGATCAACTCGATCTACCAGCCGGTCTGCGACGAAATGCTCGATGAAATCCTGAAAACCCGGGTTGCGTCAGGCGTTCGGATCTGGAAAGTTTACAACATGGGCTTCATCGTGAAAACGCCGAATCACACCTGGGGATTCGACGTACGTTCGGGCAATACCATCACCCGGAAATTCACACCCGACCAGCTGGCGAAACTCGTGAAGATTCTCGACGTGCTGTTTCTCTCCCACAACCATGCCGACCATGTCGGCGCCGATCTCGTCCGGGAGATGGTCCGCGCCGGAAAGACCGTGGTCCGCCCGACCGACGACACCGTTTCCGAACTCAACGGCGATCCCCACCTGCGCAATCTGTACGGACGATTCGGAAAGGCCGTGAAAGTCGACGGGCTGCTCGTCCGGGCGTTCCCCGGCTATCAGGAGATCCCCAACCGGGAGGTCCCCTGCTGCGTCTACGTCGTCACCGCGGACGGCATCACCGTCGCCCACAACGGCGACAATCAGAACCCGCAACCCTATGAGCTGCTTGAAAAAGCCCGGATCAAACCGGATGTGATGCTGGTCAACAGCTGGTCCGGATTCGCCCCCTGTCTCAAGGCGGGTCAACCGAAGCTCGCTCTCATCGGGCACGAGCACGAACTCAAACACAAGGTCTCGGGACGCGATCCCTGGGCCACGGTTTTCAAACGTATCACCGACGCCGGGCTCGCCACTCCGATCCGCGTGATCGATTGCGGCGAAAGCGTCAGTTACTCCAACAAATAAAGGAAAAGAGATGAAATGAAGAAACGTCGTTTTACATTAGTCGAACTTCTCATTGTCATTGCGATCATCGCAATTCTGGCCGGACTCCTGATGCCGGCACTCGGGATGGCGCGGGAAAAGGCGCGGGACACGGTCTGCAAAAGTCAGCTGCGTCAGCTCCATCAGGCGATGAACTTCTATTCCCGCGACAACGACGGCTGGGCGTGTCCCGCGCGCTTGAACGACAGCTCCGCCAGCGATGTGGTGGACTGGACGCACGCACTTTCCGTCTACGCCCCCGCCCGCGCTCTCTACTTCTGCCCGGTCGAAAAAGAGAGCGGCCCGAACGACTGGGTCGAGGAAAAACTGACCGGAAACCGTTCCGTAAGCTACGGCTTGAATTATTTCGCCTACGGTCTGGGCCCCTCGACCGACAAAAGCAATCTCCGGCAGCCGGCCAGAATGAGCGATCTGGCAGATGCGGCCAGACTCGGCGGCGGCAAAGGCATCATCATGTTCTCCGACTCCGCCCCGAAAACCGAAGCCGATTCCGCCCAATACGGTTATATGCTCAGCCCCTATGAAACGGTCCTCAATCACCACGTCTACACCGGACCCGGATCGGCCATCGCTCTGTTTAAACCCCGGCACCGGGAGGCCGTCAACAACGTCTACCACGACGGCCATGTCGACCAGGTCCCGGCGACGGCATTGATCGACCCCGATGAAAAATACGCGATTCCTTTCTCCATCCGCGGCTACTGGTATGTTTCGGTCAGTCCGCTTGAACTTGCAAAGTAAAGGATTTCCTATGAAACTTCAGAAATTTACATTGATCGAACTCCTTGTTGTTGTAGCGATCATCGCAGTTCTTCTGGCGATGCTGCTGCCGGCGCTGGCGAAAGCGGAAACCCGGGGCAAAGACGCAACCTGCCGCAACAATCTCAAACAACAGGGACTTGCGTTCCACATGTACATCACGGACAACGCCGACTGGGTGGCCCCGGTTCGAGTCAACGCAAACGGCGGCTCCGGCTCCAATGTCCGTGACTGGGCACACCTGATGCAGGAGGCGTATCTGCAGCAGAAACAGCTGTTCTTCTGCCCGCTGGAGAGCCGCTGCGAGTGGACCGAATCAGGCTCGACGGGCAACCGCAGCATCGGTTACGGGCTGAACTACTATTTGTGGGGGCTCACGACCGACCGTTCCAGCGCCAATTTGCGCCATCCCGTGAAATTCACGGTCGCCTCCCGGTACATCCGCGGCAACGGCGGCATCGTTCTGGGAGATTCGGCCGTGCTGAAACGCTGGAACGGAGTTTACGGCGGCGGCGCGGCTCAGTACGGTTACATGATCGACACCTACAACCACGAAAAAGCCATCATCCGCAGAGACGGACGCGATATGAACGGCGGTGCGACCTATGCACTCGTCGACCCCCGACATGACAATGCGGTGAACTATCTGCTTTCCGACGGTCACGTCGTCCGCAAGAGCGTGGCGCAGATCCGGGAAGATGACGGGTTCGCCCTCCCCTATTCGGTGCGCGGAAAATTCTACACCGAATTCTGACCCGGGAGTCCGATATGAAACCCAATCGTTTGAGCACATGGCTCGGGTGTCTTGCCGCAGCCCTTTTCTGCTGCGCCAATCTGCCCGCTGCGGAATCCGCGCTTGACCTTGATCCGAATATGAAGCTCAAGCCGGAGAATACCGACGGCCTGAAATATCTGATTCCGGCGGAAAAACCGTTGCGCTTGAGCGGTTTCTGCTGGTACGACACGGATCACGTCTACCGGCGGCTGCCGCTCCGTCCGGATGGGAAACTCAGCCGCGGAGTGGAAACGCTCGCATGGAACACCGCCGGGGGACAGGTCGCGTTCCGCTCCGATACCGGCCGGATCGTCCTGAAAGTCAGGATGCGCAGCAACAGCGTCATGTACCACATGGCCCAGACCGGAACCGCCGGATTCGATCTCTATGCCGGAGCGCCCGGCAAACAGCGCTTTTTCGGGGTCACCCGCTTCCCGGCCGGAGCGAAGGAGTACACCGCCCGGCTCTTTCAGGGAGAACGCCGCATGCGCGACTTCACGATCAACTTTCCGTTGTATGCCGGTGTCGACCAGGTGTTCATCGGGGTCGACGCCGACGCGAAAGTGGAAGCTCCGCCCGCATGGGAGGACGCTCGTCCGATCGTGATCTACGGGACTTCCATTACGCAGGGGGGATGCGCCTCCCGTCCCGGCATGGCCTACACCAGCCAGCTGAGCCGCCGGTTGAACCGTCCGGTGATCAATCTCGGATTTTCGGGCAACGGCAGGGGGGAGCCGGAGGTCGCCGCCGAAATTGCAAAAATCGAAAATCCCGCCTGCTTCATACTCGATTACGAGGCGAATATCCATCAGGCAAAACGGATGCGGGATACACTCACCCCGTTCATCGGCATCCTGCGGAAAAGCCATCCGGATGTGCCGATTCTGATCCTGACCAAGATACGCTACGCATACGAGGGGCGCGATCTGGAGCGGGGGAACGATCTTCCCCGCCCGAAATCAGTTCAGGCAATCCAATCGGAGGAACGTTCTGCATTTGAGAAGCTCAGTCGGGAAGACGCCGATCTTCACTTCCTGTCCGGGGACGACCTGCTCGGAGCGGATTTCGACGAATGTTCCGTGGACGGTGTTCATCCGACCGATCTGGGCTTCTACCGCATGGCGGAAAAGCTCGAACCGGTGATCCGCGAACTGCTCAAACGTTAGGCGTCAGGATCATTCCGCCTGAACTCCGGCAGCTGCGGAATCAGCTGCCGGTATTTTCCTGAACAAGGTTGAGACGCTGCGCCTCGCGCCGATCTGCCGCAAGCGCGCCGAGCACGAGCACTCCGACCGCGACCATCTGCCAGTAGATCGAGATATCCAGCATCGTCATCCCGCTGCGCAGCACGCCGACCAGCAGCACGCCGATCAAACTCCCGGCCATCGTTCCTCGACCTCCGGAAGGCGAAGCTCCGCCGATCAACACCGCGGCGATCACATCGATTTCAAGTCCGACTCCCGCGGAAAACGGATACGCACCGCTCGCCCGGCTCATCCGGATCAGCCCGGCGACTCCGACCAGAACGCCGCAGAGCGTATAAACCAGCACCCGCAGACGCGTCACATCAATTCCCACATGCAGCGCCGTTCTCGGACTCGATCCGAGCGCCCGCACATAGCGCCCGAAGGTCGTGTACTGCAGCAGAACTCCCCCTGCAAGCAGGACGGCAAAATACACCACCACCGCAGCCGGAACCCCGAGTACATGCCCGACATCAAGCCAGTTGCAGTCTGAAGTCATGGCGGGCCGTCCGTCATTCAACAGCAGCGATCCGCCGCGGAACACCACCATCGTTCCGAGCGTGGCGAGGAATGGTGCGATTTTGAGTCGGGCGATCAACTCTCCATTCAGGAACCCGCATAAACCCGAGATGAAAATTCCGCAGAGTGTCCCTCCCAGCATCGGCAGAAGCCCGAGCGACACATATTCACCGTTCGCGATCATCGAGAGATCCGCTCCCGCGAACAGCAGCATCGAAATCGCCGTCACCATCGCCGACAGCGAAAGCATCGCCCCCACCGAGAGATCGATTCCGCCGATGATGACAACGAAGGTCATCCCCGCGGCCGCGATCCCCGTCACCGATGAAACCCGCAGGATGTTCACCAGATTCCGCAGCGCCAGAAAACGTTCCGGCGCGAGCACACTGAACAGTGCGAATACAAAAACCAGTGCGCAAAACGGAAACAATTGTCTGCTGTAACGTCTCATTCTTCCCCGTCCCGTTGTGGTTGATCGTTGCCGGTCACTTCCATTTTAAAGACCATCCACGGCGGCGAGGCCCATCACTTCCTCACGTGTGGTCTCCGCAGTATTTACATTTCCCACCATGCGACCGTTGCGCATGACCAGAATTCGATCGCTCATGCCGAACAGCTCGGTCAGATTCGAGGAGATCAGCAGAATCGTCCGGCCCCGTCGGACAAACCGACTCATGAACTCATAGATCTCCCGGCGCGATTCGACGTCGATCCCCCGGGTCGGCTCATCGAGAATGAGAAGCCGAATGTCCGACATCAGCCAGCGCCCGATCAGAATCTTGCGCATCGTCCCGGCGGCAAGCCGTCCGCCCGCCGTCCGCGGCGACGGCCACTCCAGCCGGAAACAGCGTCCGAACGTCTCCCCCAGACGCAGCTCCCGACGCCGTGGAATCCAGTACCGCATACCGAACCGCCGGTAATTCGGCAAAAGCAGATTCGCCGCCCCGGAGAGAGCGGGAATGATCCCCTCAAAAGTCCGGTCGTCCGGAACCAGCGCAATCCGATGTTCCACCGCACACCTCGGCGAATGGAGTTCCACCTTCTCCCCATCCAGAAAAAACGCCCCTTCCGCAAGCGGAGAAACGCCGGAGATCAGCTCCGCCGTCTCGCTCCTTCCGGAACCGACCAGCCCCGCCAGACCGACGATTTCACCGCGCCGAAGCTGAAACGAGACTCGCCGAACCCGCCCGCTGCGATCGGAGATCTCCTTCGCTTCGAAAAACAGCGCCCCCGGAACGTTGTTCCGCGTCGGAAACAGCTCCGCCGGAGCACTCCCGGTCATCAGACGAACCACCCGGTCCGCATTCACGGCCGAACGCGCCCCGGAATACACCTTCACGCCGTCACGCAGCACCGTGATCTCATCGGCGATTTTCAGAACTTCGTCGAGACGATGCGAAATGTAGACGACCGTCATCCCCGAATTCCGCAATCCGCGGATGATCGCAAAGAGTTCCTGGGTCTCCCGCGGGGAGAGCGACGCAGTCGGCTCATCCATAACCAGCACCTGCGCCCGGCGGTTCAGAGCTTTGAGCACCTCGACCTGCTGTCGTTTCGCCGGCGTCAATTCCGCCACAATCGTATCGGGCTTCAGAATGAATCCATGGCTGTCGATCATGTCGTCGGCCTCGTGCCGCATCCGGTCCGAGTCGAGCACGCAGGCAAATTTCCCGCCGATCAACCGCTCCGCCCCGAGAAAGATGTTCTCTGCGACCGTCAGATCGAGAGCGAGATCCGACTCCTGGTAGAGCATCGAAATCCCTGCGCGGACCGCCTCAGACGGCGCGGAAAACGACACCTCTCTCCCCTGGACGAGAATCCGGCCCGAATCAGGACGGTACACCCCGGCAAGAATCTTGGAGAGCACCGATTTTCCCGCTCCGTTCTCACCGCAGAGCGCGTGAACCGTTCCGGGACGGGCCGCAAACGAAACGTCACGCAGTGCGGAAACCGCTCCAAACCGTTTCGTAATGTGTTCCGTCTCAAAGCTGTACATCTTTACAACCCCAGTGCTGCGGGAAACTTCCGCTTCATCCGTTCCAGATTTCTCCGGGTCACAACAAACACCGGAATCGGCGAAAACGATTCCCCCTGCCGGTTTTCCAACGCCTCGATCGCACGCTGAACGCCACGGCGGCCGATCTCAAACGGATTCTGCACAATCAGCGCCCCGATTTCACCGTTTGCGACGCCGCCGACCAGCTGAGCGGAGGAGTCGAACGCCACAAACGAGATCTCTCCCGCACGCTTTTCGCTCTTCAGGGCCTTGTACGCCCCTTCGGATGTTTCGAGATTGGCCGCGAACACCCCGACGGCGTCCGGATGGCGGGCCAGAAGTTCCACGGTCTGCGCCCGGTAATCCATCAGTGACGTCTCCGCACAGGAGGACTGCACCACGCGGATCTCCGGATAGTCATCCGCCATGGCGGCGGCAAATCCCCGCGCGCGTTCTCCCGTCGATTTGGAATTTCTCAGATGATTGATGACGAGAATCCGGCCCCTCCCATCGATCGATTTCGCCAGAATCCGGGCCGCGAGTTCCCCCGCGCGGTAGTTGTCTGTCGCGACCAGAGGAAGCTGCCCCGTCTCCATAAGCGGGGAATCGATCAACACGCAGGGAATCTGCGCGGCCGCCTCCGCCACCGGGCGATTCAGCGCCTGCGAATCATTCGGGGCGATTACGACCGCGGCGGAACGGCGCGCAAGCGCATGTTCCAGAGAGATGATCTGGCTGATGTGGTCGCTCTCCAGCGCGGGACCGTTCCAGACCATGCGGTATGGGGTTCCCTGCACGCCGGTGAGGGCACCGAGCCGCACCTGATTCCACCAGGGGCTCTCCATCGTCTTCGGAATCACCGTGATGACGCGCTCCGCCGTGCGTCCCGTCCCGCGCAGACTCGCGAGCTTGCGCACGAGCCCGGCGGAAAACAGCGCCGCGGCCAACAGCAGAATACCGATTGCGAACCAAACGCGTCTCATGGTTTCATGCCCCCCTGGTCATACAGTAGCGCCGCCACAGTCAAATAGCAAATCCGTCCGGCGGAAATTTCGGGCAAAAAAAAGCCGGAACCGCAACCGGCCCCGGCGGAAAAGCAATGCCGTTCACAGATCGTTGTGCCAGGCGTCGACGAGTTCCCCCGCCTCGACATTCCGGATTCCGGGCTGCGCCTTCACGAATTCGATCGCCTGATTCCGGCGGTTCTCTTCGTCCGAACCCGGACGCCCGGTGTTCAGCAGAACGTCGAAGTCGCTGAAGTCGAAATAGCCCGTCACGTCCATGCCGAGCTCTTCGAACTTGTCCATCAGCTGATCGGCAAACTCACAGAGGGACTCCATATCGGGCTTCTCGTCATATTCGGCGGTCATGACGAAACCGAGTTCCTTGAACTCTCCACGATGGGTCTTTTTACGCAGACGTTTTTTCATACTGTTCTCTCCATTTTTGTTGCGGTTACTGGGCGGCGTTGAACTTGCGGTTCATATCCGCATAAATCCCGTCGAGAGCGAGCAGCTCCCGGTGGTTGCCGATTTCGGTGATTCTGCCGTTCTGCATCACGACGATGCGGTCGGCGTCCCGGATGGTCGAGAGACGGTGCGCGACGATGAAGGTCGTCCGTCCCTTGACCAGGTGGTCAAGTGCGCTCTTGATCTGGCTCTCGGACTCGACGTCGAGCGCGCTGGTGGCCTCGTCGAGAATCAGCACGCGCGGATCGCGCAGCAGCGCCCGCGCAATCGCGATCCGCTGCTTCTGCCCGCCCGACAACCGGGCGCCGTTCTCACGCACCTGCGTGTCGAGTCCATCCGGCAGCGAGTCGATGAAATCCAGAAGATCCGCGCAGCGGACCGCGTCCATGAGTTCGAATTCCGTCGGTTTCACTCCGTAGCAGATGTTTTCGCGGATCGTCCCGTCGAAAAGCAGCGTCTCCTGCGTCACGACCGAGATGAACGTCCGGTAGCTGCGCAGATCGAGCGTATTCATATCCTTCCCGTCGAGCAGCAACCGTCCGCTCGTCGGGCGTACGAATCCGATCACGAGATGCGCCATCGTCGATTTGCCCGCGCCGGAGGAGCCGACCAGTGCGATGGTCTCCCCCGCCCGCACGTGCAAATTGATGTTTTCGAGCGCGTGCTTATCGTTGCCGGGATAGGAGAAGCAGACGTTCTCAAAGACAAAATCTCCCTTTACCTCCGTCAACTGCGGCTTGTTTTCGTTGAGTTCGATGTCCGGACACTCCAGAACTTCTCCGACCGACCGGACCGATTCGAGTCCCTTCGTGATCGCCGGAATGCAGTTCATCGCCTGCATCACCATCGTCGTGATCGAGCTGAAATATCCCGTCAGCAGCACGATGTCTCCGACGCCGATATTCAGCCATCCCTTCTGGTAGAGGAACGCGATGAAAATCAGCGTACACAAGTTGAAGAGCATCAACAGAACCCAGTTCACCGAGCCGAAAATCGAGTTGATGAGATCGACCTGGAGCCCCGTGTGACGGATCTGATCGAGTTTCCGGTTGACCCGGTCGATCTCGACGTCCTCCACATGATGCGCACGCGTGATCGGAATGAGCCGGATCATCTCGGTCACGCGGCCGGACATCTCTTCGATGCTCTCCCGGAACGCCCGGTTGCTGTCCCGTATCTTCTTGCGGATCGCCACAAAAAGCACCACCGCCAGCGGCACCGCGGCCAGATAGAACAGCACGAAAATCGGCGCCTTGAACAGCGTGACGATCACCGCGATCACAACCGTGCAGATGATGTGCGGCGCCGTGTCGAGCAGCATGCGGGTCATGTTCTCGATGCTCTCGACGTCGCGCGTGACCTTGTTCTGCAGCGACCCGATCTTCGTCTGCGTGTGATATGGAATCGACAGATGCTGAAGCCGTGTGCAGAGTGCCGAGCGCAGACTCATCTCCACTGCCCGGCACGGCACGCTCATGAGCCTCACGTAGAGCATGTGGGTCGGAATATTCTGCACGATCACCACAAATCCGAGCGCAAGAATCTCCCAGAGCCGGCCGAAAATCTGCTCCTGCGGCAGCGTCCGGTTCGTGATGAGGTTGATCACCTCAGCCGTCAGGATTGGAATCACAAAGACCGGCGCGGCCTTGATCAGATACATGATCCAGACCAGCACGAAGCGGCCCTTCCACTCCGAATAAAAGCCGATGTAGTTTTGCAGCGGACCGCGGTTGCGGTATTGACGATGCAGCAGTTCTCTTCTCATAATTTTACCGGAAACTGTTGTTCAAAAAGAGAAGATACGGCCCGGATGGCCGTATCCACACTCATTTACCCGGAAGAAAATCCCTCAACAAACCCGGCTGCGCCGCGAAGCATCTGGAGTTTCCCGGAAAAGGCGGAAACGGAAGAGAGCTCCCCCGTGCCCGCCTCCTCCTCCGGCGTCAAATAATGGTCTTTTCGGTCTCCCCGTCAAAGAAGTGAGCCTTCGGCAGAAGCACCGCCAGGCTTTCCAGCTCCCCGACCCGCAGACGCTTGTGCGGATCGACGCGCGCGATGAAGGTGTTCTCCCCGGTGTTCAAATAAACATAGGTCTCGGACCCCATCGGCTCGACCACTTCGATCTTCGCCTTCACGCGCGGCATGCCCGGCGCCTTCTCCGCTTCGTCGGTGCCGATGTCCTCCGGACGGAGGCCGAAGGTGACTTTCTTGTCGACGTAAGGTTCGAGCTTCGCCTTCCACTCCTCCGGAATCGCAAACTCAAATCCCGGCTCGGAGAAGCAGAGTCGGCCATCCTTTTTCACGATGAGCCCGTCGAAGAAGTTCATCGGCGGCGTACCGATGAATCCGGCCACGAACTTGTTGCACGGATTGTCATACAGCTCGATCGGCTCGGCGACCTGCTGAATGACGCCGTCCTTCATGACGCAGATCCGGTCGCCCATGGTCATCGCTTCGGTCTGGTCGTGCGTCACGTAAATCATCGTGCTTTCGAGGTGCTGGTGCAGCTTGGAGATTTCGGTGCGCATCTGCACACGCATCTTCGCGTCGAGGTTCGACAGCGGTTCGTCAAACAGGAACGCCTTCGGCTTGCGCACAATCGCGCGCCCGACCGCCACGCGCTGACGCTGACCACCGGAAAGCTGTTTCGGACGCCGGTCGAGATACTCCTCAAGTCCGAGAATCTTCGCGGCCTCCATCACGCGGTACTGAATATCCTCCTTGGAGAAGTTGCGCAGTTTCAGCCCGAACGCCATGTTATCGTAGACCGACATATGCGGGTAGAGCGCGTAGTTCTGAAACACCATCGCGATGTCGCGGTCTTTCGGAGCGACGTTGTTGACCACGCGGTCGCCGATTTTGATCGTTCCCTTGGAGATCTCCTCAAGTCCGGCGACCATGCGCAGCGTCGTCGATTTTCCGCAACCCGAAGGCCCGACCAGAACCATGAACTCGCGGTCACGGATTTCGAGATTGACGTCACGCACGGCGGTCACCGAACCGTCGTAGATCTTGTAGACGTGCTCCAGAATCACTTCTGCCATTGTTATACCTGCCTTTGCTCTGCGGTCCGCGACGCCGAAGCAGCCTCTGACGACCTGCGGGTGACTCCGGTTCCACTCGAACCGGCCCGTCTCCGGGCACATCCGGACCTTTTGCCATTTCCGCAATATAGAGCCGCTCGTCCGGAATTGCAAGCCTCACCGGCAACTTTCCAGCACAAAAAAGCCGTCCCGACCAGGGACGGCGCAACGGGCGGAAGGTTCAGAACTCCTCCTCTTCCTCGTCGTCGAACTCCTCGTCGTCGAATTCCGCGTCGAGGTCCTCATCATCGAACGCGTCGTCATCGAATTCGTCGCGCTCGAAGATATCATCGTCATCCTCGTCGAAATCATCGTAGAGATCGTCGTTTTCGAGATCGTCATCGTAATCCGGATCCTCGCCGAGAAACGACGAAGAGGCGCTGATGACGGAGCCGCACTCCGGACAGCAACCGTCCTCGGCCTCAATCGCGCTTTCGCTCACTTCAATATTGCAATAGGGACAAATTGTAGCCATAACACAGCCTCCTTCCTGGGGTCATTTCCTCCGGGTACTATATTGACTCTTTGTCATTTGTCAAATCGCAAAAACAGAAATTTTCACATTTTCTTTGTCTCAGAGCCGGGAAATCGCTCTCCCGCCCCTTCATAAAACCGCATGATCCACTCTCCATCAAGTGGTTTTCCGTCGAGTTGCGAGCGTCCGTAATTGCGCTGCGTATCGTAAAACAGCCAGTGTTCTCCCGTGAAGCCGACGATTTCGATCGTGAACTCCCCTTCCCGCGACGTCACCGGGAAACGCAATTTCGAGAATCCGGGCTTCTCCGCCAGATACGTCCGGGGAACTCCGTTCACCCGGTAACGAATCCGCCCCGGCCTGCCGGTCAGCACCGTCCACTCCACCTCGCCCGGAGCGGTGACTCCGGCAAATCGTTTCGCAAGCTTCCGCCCCGGAGTGATCTCGATCATCTCCCAGCCGCCGAAGGTCATGGGCCCGTGGTCGAGCCGGTACGGAGTCCCGCCGAAAGAAACAACAACCCCGTCCGGCCGGAAACAGCGCGCCAGCGAGGCCTCCAGATGCGTCCGGTAAAAATCGTAACTGGAACTTGAGATCCAGAACATCGCCACGAGCGTCCCGCCGCCGTAGAGCAGCAGCTGCCGCCGCTTTTCCGGCGCCAGCCGCCACCGCCTCAGAAACCAGGCGGCAAATCCCCCCGCCGCCACCGCGATCAGAGGCAGAATCGGCGCCCGGAACCGCGAAAGAATATAAAAGAGCGCCGTCGCTCCCCAGTAGACCGCCACGAAATAGAGCAGCAGCCAGAGTTTGACTTCCCTCCGCCGGTACGCTCTCCCGATCGCAAACAGCAATCCGGAAAGCCCCAGCGGCAGCAGCACGAGACTCCGCCCCGGCAGCAGCCACCGCAGAATCCGGCTCGACTCACCCTCCCCGTAAAGCGAAACATTGTTCGGAATTTCGCGGGAATCCCAGAAGAGCAGCAACTTGCGAAACTGCAGCTCGAAAAACGCGCCTGGTTCGCGGCACATCATCTCGAACATCTGCTCAGGAACACTCACGCCCTCTCCGGCAAGCGCCATCATCCGACTGTACGCTTCAGGGTACTCCATCGGTCCGGCCGGCAGACCGGGATTGCGTCCGCCCGCGGGGGCCTCCGGCGAATTCCCGAGCGCGAGCACCGCGTCCGCCGCAGTCGAGGGGCCGGAGAGCTTCCCGGTTTCGCGTGTGTTGTGAATGATGAACGGCATCTGCACGAGATATGCAGCCGCCAGCAGCAGCGCGCATCCCGCGGCAATGCGCGGCAACCGGACTTTCCGCCGCAAACCGGACCAGGCCGCCGCAGCGACGATTCCCGGGAGGAACAGCACGATGTTCCCGCGCGTGAGAATCGCGATTCCGGCGACGAGACCGACTGCGCTCCACCGCCGGAGAGTCCAGCATTCACACGCGCGCAGCGACAGATAAAAGAGCAGTGTCAGGTTGAACGCCTGCAGCGTCTCATTCTGATGGAACGGCGTGTACAGCAGCAGCGGCGTGGAAATCGCGACGAACCCCGCCGCCACCATTCCCGCCGTCCGGCCGAAAAGCCGCGCCGCGGCAAGTCCTGCAAACCAGCTCGTCCCCGCCCCGAGCAGAGACTGGATGAAAATCACAAACCCGATCGAGCCGCCCGACAGCCAGTAGCAGACCGGCAGAAACACCGCATAGTAGAACGGCTGATAGTAGAACGGACCGGAATATTCCCCCGCGGCGATCTCCCGCCCGAGCTTCATGTAGGTCGCCAGATCCGTAAATACCGACGGAGTGTAAACGCTGTTGTGCCCGCCGTTCATCGCGCCGAGTTCAGCCCAGACCCCGAGCCGCAGCAGCAGCGCGCACCCCGCGATCCCGCCGAGAATCAGCAAAAAACCGCGGCCGGAACGAATCCCGGCAGCGGCACGCTGGTTGGACGAAGATTCCGCCATCAGACGGTCATGAGCTCCTTTTCCTTGTTCGCAAGCTCTTTGTCGAGAGAAGCGATGTAACGGTCGGTGAGCTTCTGGATATCGTCGAGCATCTTCTTGAGTTCATCTTCGGTAAAGACCCCGTCTTTCTGGGCCTTCTTGGCGACTTCGTTGCCGTCCCGGCGGATGTTGCGCAGCGCGACCTTCGCCTCTTCCACGAATCCTTTCGCCTGTTTCGCGAGCGCGACGCGGCGATCCTGGCTGAGCTCCGGAATCGGCAGTTTGATGTGCGTTCCGTCATTCATCGGCGTGATTCCGATATTCGAAGCGAGAATCGCTTTCTCGACCGCACCCAGCGAACTCTTGTCCCACGGCTGGATCACGAGCAGCCGCGGTTCGGGCGTGGTGATTCCGGCGAGTTCCTTGAGCCGGGTCGGGGTGCCGTAATACTCGACCGTGATGTTTTCAACCAGCGACGGAGACGCTTTCCCCGTGCGGATGGTTTTGAAATTACCGATGAGAGACTCTTCCGTCTTCATCATATGTTCTTCGAGTTCGTCCATAAGGTTGGTCGGATCAAGCTGCATGGTTCCCTCCCAAGTGTTAAATACGCTTTTTCGCTTCCGTCGGGTAAAATAGCAACCCTTTCCGTAAAATGCAAATAAGAAAACGGCCGAATCGGTGAAAATTCGACCGTTTTTTTCACTTGAACTTCCCGCGCGGCGGGGAAACCCTCCCGCCGGGAGCTCAAGGCAGCAGAATCAGACGGTCGACGCTCTGACTGTCGTTTCCGCGCAGATAGAGCCGGTCGAACTGCCTGAACTCCGCATCGCGGGCGGAAACGGCCGTCTTCCCGTCCACGCGGACCGTCAGCACCCCGTCCGCCAGCTGAAACTCGAAACGGGCCGGGACATCCGAGAGCGCCGGATGACCGGACGGGCTCTCCGCCAGAACCGTACCGCCGTTCCCCCCAGTCGAGGGGTTGATCCCCGTTGAGTTTGACGATCTGCACCATGCCGGTACCGCCGGCCTGATCCGGATTGACCGAATCCCAGGCAACGCCGTATCCCCGTTTCCCGGCCTTATCGGTGAGCCAGACGATGATCTTGCGCTGATAGCTGCTGTGACTCACATCGAACGAGAGCCGGAAACGCCCCTGCGTCAACGTCGGAGTCAGATCCCGGTGAATCAGCGTATTGCCCAGCCGCAGCCGTCCGGAGAGCTGTTTCAGCTCGACTTTCTCCACTTCGACGCTGCCTCCGCGCCAGGCGTCGGAACGCGCGCAGTTGTCGGCGATGACCGCGCCGGGGATTTCCAGTTCCGGCTCCCGGAGGGCGGCATTGCCTCCCGACCGGTCGAAAAACTCGTAATTCGGAGCGGCGTAAAGCACCGGACTGCCCCAGTTTCCGGCGGCATCGCGGGCGCGCAGCCAGAAGAAATGGGCTCCGGGCGTAGTGATGGTCTCATCCGGAAGAGTGATGTAAAAGCGTTTGATCTTCCCGTCGGCGTCGACGTTCTCCGCGCAGGTGATGACCCGCTCCTCCCGGGGAGCTCCGAGCAGCGAGATCTGTCCAAGCCGGGCTCCGCCCGCCTGCAGCTTCAACGGCTGCGAGAGATCAGCCGGACGCGGCACGACTGCGACCGCGGTCTGCCAGCCGTTCCAGTTCTCCGACGGCAGCGCGGAGGAACGGGGGGATGCGGTGAAATCCAGCGTCATCTCCGGCTGAACGTTCCCTTTCGGTTCGCGCAGCAGCACCGGTTCCCGGTTTCTGAGAACGGTTTTCACGCTCTGCAGCGGCTTCTCCGGATTGAAAGCCCAGGCGACGCCGACGGCGAACTGCTCCGGCAGTTCCGTGCCGGCCGGCAACTTGAACTCGACATTCGGCTCCAGCAGCGGAACCGCGTATCCCGGCGTAAAACCGAACACGTTCGCGAGCTGCACGCCCGCCGGAAGCGGCGGAGCCTCAAGCGATCCCGAAGCCTTTTCGCCCGCGCCCCGGGGGGCTTTCCAGAAGAGATCCCCCTCCGGAACGACCTCGAGACCGGTCACCTCTCCGGCGCTGTCCCGCACCGTCACGATCAGCGACCCGCCCCGGACATGCGTACGCTCGATGCGTTCGATCAGCGGGCCGGCGCCGTCGCCGTAACCGAGCTTCTCCCAGATGGTCGGGTGCACCGCCTCTTTCGGCGGGGGCGGCGGCGGCACGAATTCGATTCCTTTGAGATGGGCGATCACTTTGCAATAGGTGTACGGATCGCCCGCAAACCCGTCAACATCCCAGCCGGGCTCGAAGTTCGCCCCCTCCTCCCAGTCGTTCCAGCTTGAAAGCATGATGAAGTCGGGCTTTGACTTCAGGCTGTCCAGAAGCGTGGTTTCCAGCGTCCGCCCGTCCATGCCGTACTGCGCGACTCCGGTCTGGCGCCAGGGCTGCCCGGTCCCGTCGAATTTCGGATACTGCATATCGGTGATCTTCTTTCCGAATTTGCGGCCGTTTGCAAAAATCACCGCGGGATCCTGCTCCTTGAGCATCCATTCCCGCGTGGTGCGGTTGCGCCGATGAATGTTTGCGCCGTCGATGATCATCGACAGCTGCGGGACCACACCGAATTTCGCCACCGGCCCGAACATCGCCCAGCAGACCCCGCCCGTGGCACGATCGACTTCCGCGCACATGCGCTCGAGCTCCTGCGCCGAAATCTCCCAGCCGAATGTCTGAAAATAGTAGACCGGCTTGCCGTCGATCTTGTAAAAACCGGGATGAGAACCGTATTTTTTGATGAATTCGGTGATCCGCCGGATCGACACATCGATCTTCTGCGCCGGACTGCCACCGCGGAACGCGACCTCATCCATGAAAAAGATCGGGAACTTCTCCTCGGCCGCGACGTTCAGCGCGGTCTCGATGATGTTGCGACGCTCCTCCTGCACAAAACCGATTCCCGTATTCCATTCCGGATGACCAATGCCCGGATTTCCGAAGCGAATCCCGCCGGCTCGTTCAGACGCGCCTCGACAATCGCCCGGATCAGCGGGGCGACGCCGGGAAAACGCGCCTCGTCGATCACATTCGGCAACGACTCCCCGCAGAACGACGCCGTCTCGAGCCGTTCATCCCGCTCGTTGACGTAACCCGCAAGCAGTGCCGCCGGATCGAGATTCAGAAACATCCAGCGGGTCTTCCCGCCCGGACTGCTCATCATGACATGCACTTCCCGGTTGTTGATGAGAACCGCATTCCCCGCCCGAAACGGCAGGATTTTATCCTCCACCAGAAAAAGCCCCTCCCCCGAATAGCAGAATCCCAGCTCGAGACAGTCGTGAATGTGCGGCGGAACATCCGAAACCTCCCCCCGGATATTCACGTCCACTTCCGAAACCGGAAAGTCCGGCGACAGACGAATGGGGGCGAATTTCGATTCCGACTCCGGAATTGCACCGCTTTTTGATTGAAAACGCATAGTTTCTTTCCTGATTTGCGGTTGAATGTTTCTTTTCGATGTAATATAATAATAGCAAGAAAAAAATCAACCGCCGAAATCCGGCAGGGAGGATTCCGCAATGACAGTGAGGGTGGGTCTGGTCGGGGCCGGCAGCATGGCGCAATACCACATTGCCGGCTGCCGGAACGCGGGAGCGGCGATTACCGCCGTCACCGACCGGAACGAAGAGAGCGGGCGCCCTCTGGCGCAAAAGCTCAATGCCCGGTTCTTCCCCGACCTGACCGCAATGCTTGCGTCCGGGCTGGTTGATGCGGTTATCATTCTGACTCCGAACCGTTTTCATGCTCCGATGACGCTGGAGGCGCTCGCGGCCGGAGTCCATGTTTTCTGTGAAAAACCTCCCGCCATCACCGCGGAGGAAACCGTGGCGATGCGCGACGCCGCCCGCAGTGCGGACAGGACGTTAATGTTCAATCTGAACAACCGCGCCCGGGCCGATGTGCGCGCAATCGTCGATTTCCTGAAAGCGGGCAAGGCGGGGCGCGTCAATTCCGCTCAGGCGGTCTGGATCCGGCGAACCGGCATACCGGGATTCGGCGGCTGGTTCACCACCCGGGAGCTCGCGGGCGGCGGGCCGCTGATCGATCTGCTTCACATGCTGGATCTGGCGCTCTGCTTCCTCGGAGAGCCCGAGCCGGACTGCGTGCTGGCCCAAACCTTTGACGACTTCATCTCGAACCCGGATTTCAGGGGGCCGTGGGGTGCGGCCCGGATGGACGGCATCACCGATGTGGAAAACGCCTGCCACGGATTCGTCCGTTTCAAAACCGGACAGGTGCTGACGCTGCGCTGCTCCTGGGCGGAGATGATCCGGGCGGAAGAGATCTCCGTCTCCTTTCAGGGGACCCGGGCCGGGGGAATGCTCCATCGAACGTTCGAGGTCGACGGCGATGAAACAACGACCCGGGATCTGTGCGAACTCTACTGGCAGGATGGCGCCAGACCGGTCAACCGCGAAATCGAATTCGCCAGAGAAGAATCGATGGGGCGAATCGAATCCGCCGAAAATTTCATCCGCGTCCTGAAAGGCGAAGCCGAACCGCTCAATACGCCCGATGACGCGGTCAAACTCATGAAGATCATCGATGCCGCCTACCGCTCCGCCGCAACCGAAGCCCCGGTATTCGTGGAAACTGTCTGACATAACCCCCAGCAATCAGGAGATCAAAATGAAACAAGTCGTCATGGTCGGACCGCGCAAAAGCAAAGTCGTGGACGTTCCGGTTCCGGAAATCAACGACAACCAGCTGCTCGTGAGAGTCACCTACACCGGGATGTGCCATTCGGAGTGGTATCCCTGGACCATCGCCCAGCCGGGGGAACTCTTCGGCCATGAATCGGTCGGCGTGGTCGCTCGCTGCGGCCGGAACGTCACCGGATTCCGGGAGGGAGACCGGGTCACCGGCCTCGGCGGCGGCGGCCTGCGCGAATTCATCGTCATGGAGCCGGAGAAAGTCGTTCACGTGCCGGACAACCTCAAAGACGAGGACGCGATCGTCGAACCGCTCGCCTGCCTCCTGAGCGCGGCGGTCAAGATGCCGCTCACGACGCTGGGGGATTCCGTCGCGGTCGTCGGCTGCGGCTACATGGGGCTCGGGATGATCTCGCTCTTCAAGGCGATGGGATACGGCGACATCATCGGAGTGGATCTCCGCCGGGAGGCGCTGGACAACGCGCTCCGTTTCGGAGCGACGGAGGTCTATCTGCCCGGGGAACTTCCGGAAGAGTACATTCTCGACTGGAAAGCGATCGGCGCGCCCGACCTGAAACGCGACGGCCATAAGACCGACATTTTCGGGATCGGATTTCCGAACGTGATGGAGTTCACAGGAACTGAAAGCGGATTGAAACTCGCGGGCGAAATGGTCTGCGCCCACGGCAGGATGGGAATCGGCGGCTACCACAATGACTCTCTGCGCACGATCGATTACAAGCTCTGGAATTTCAAGGCGATGGATACGATCAACTGCCACGAGCGCCGGATCATGTACGAAGCCGGACTCTGCGGCCGGATCATGAAGCTGCTCTCGTGCGGAATCTGGAAGTTCACGGGCGTGACGAATCACATCTATTCCCTGGAAGAGTTCGACAAGGGCATGGAGGACATGGAGCTGCACCGGAACGGCTTCATCAAAGGCGCTGTCAAGTGCTGACCCGTCTTCCGCCGCTCCCGGGGGAGAACGTCAAAACCGCTCGTCTTCCCCGTCCGCAGCCGCCCGCCGGCGAAGCCCGCGCAGCACCATCCATGCGATTCCGAATATGGAAAGAAAACAGCACAAATAGCCGAAAGACGCCGTGACGGCGGCGATTCCCTCCGCACAACTCAGACAGCCGAAACGGTCGAAGAGCCAGTTCCAGTCGTGAATCGTTTCCCCCTCCCCTGCGAAAGGCGACACGAGAGTCAGTTCCAGTCGTCGCGCGTCCGCCATGTAGACGGAAACATCCAGTACGGAAAACCCGAACCATCCAAGCATCACCGCCAAAGGAGGGTACTCTCCGCGCCAGGCGAACTGAATCGCTCCGACAACCGGGGCAAGAACCTGAAACAACGTCCCGGCAAGCAGATGGATCGTCAGCGGGAAACGGCCCGAAGAAAAAAAGAAGTGGCCGATCTCGTGGATCGGGCCGTGAATCACCCAGAAGAGCGATGTGTAAGCGCCCCCGTCTTCCGCCGTCAGATAACGGATCGTCGCGTAGATGAAATAGCAGCCGATTCCACCATAAAGCATCGCCGCCGGACCGCTCACACTCCACGACGGTTTGCCGTCAAACCGCCCTTTCCCGCCCAAAAAATTCCACATGCCGGAAACTCCGCTCACTCTTTCCCGGCGGCCCCGTTTTCATCCGGTTCCGCTTCTGACCCGGTAACATAACATGCCCCTTGAGCAATTGCAATTCTCTCCCCCCGTGAAAAAAACAAAAAACATTCGAAACAGTGCTTGCAATTTGTTTAACAAAGTATATATTCATGTCGAACAAAGGAGATCATTATGGCCGGAATCGAACTGCTCAGACGTTTTGAAAACTACCTGATCCGGGGGAAATACCGCCCGGGAGACCGGATTCCGGGGGAGCAGGAACTTGCAACGCATTTCGGAGTTTCGCGCGGGACGATGCGGGAAGCGATCGCCTGCTGCGTAAGCCGGGGACTGCTGGAACGACGGACCAGCCGCGGAACGGTTCTGCGGCTGCCGACATCGGAGGAAATCGCCCTGGATTTCTCGTTTCAGCTGCGGCTGCTGAACTGCGGAGTAACGGAGGTCAACTCCTGCCGGAAAATGCTCGAATCGGCGATCGCCCCGGCGGTGGTGCAGTTCGCGACGCCGCAGCGAATCGATGAACTGACCAGTTTGAACCGGCAGATGCTGGCTGCCCGCTCGACGCCGCGCCAGGCGGATGAAATCGATCTGGAGTTCCATCGAATGCTCTTCGATACCGCGGGGAACCGCCTGGTCAAACTCTTTGCAGAGATCGTTTCGCTGCAGTTTGAAGAGCGGTTGCGCCCCCCGTTCCGTGACAGTGACGCGGTCGCATTTTCCGCCTCGGAACACCAGCAGATGATCGACGCGATCGTCGCAAAAAAAGCCGAAACCCTCACCGAAATCCTCTCCCGCCACACCGGGAGAATCACCGCACAGGAACATCAGGAGTAACAACATGAAAATCAACAACCTGGAACACTTTCTTTCCGTCACTGATTCGGGGAAAACCGCGACCGGAATCGTCATCACGTCGCACGACGCGTCGATTTCGGAACTCGCGGCGGACTGCGGGTGCGACTTTGTCTGGATCGACCTGGAGCATTCGCCTCTGACCATCGTCGATGCGATGCACCACGTCATGGCACTCCGCGGCACGAATTGCGCCCCCTTCGTACGGGTGGCATGGAATCTGCCTTATCTGCTCAAACCGGTACTTGATCTGGCTCCCGCAGCGGTGATTGTGCCGATGGTGAACAACGCCCGGGATGCGGAGGCGGCCGTCCGCGCCTGCCGGTATCCGGTCGACGGCGGCGAGCGCGGCTTTGCGACGCGGCGCGCCACCGGTTATGACCGCGATCCGCTCGCCGGATATCTGGAACTTTCCCGGAAAGAACCGCGGGTCTTCGTGCAGATCGAGCACCGTGAAGCCGTTCGCAATATCGACGACATCCTGAAAGTCGAAGGAATCGGAGGAGTCTGCATCGGTCCCTGCGATCTCTCGGCCTCCTACGGGAAAACCGGTTGTTTTGAAGATCCGGAGGTCTCCGATGCAATCGATCTCGTCCGGGAGAAAACGCTCGCAGCCGGAGTGCTGCTCGGAGGATTCTGCGCCGGGCCGTTCTGGAGCGACCGTTTCATGAACTGGAAGGCGATCGGCAGCGACGTGAGCATTCTCGCGGCCGCCACCCGGCGGCTGATCGGCAAAAAGTAACCATCTCAGCACAAAACGAAAAGGAACCATGATGCAGATCACACCGTTTTTCCGCACCATCCACGCACCGGTTGTAACGGGGGTTCCCCCCGCCAATCCCCACCGTGATTTCATGAAGATGCCGGATGGCGAACTGCGCCATTACGGAATGCGCGCTTTCCGTGAAAACGGAAAAATTTCGCTCACCCGTCTGGTTGCCAAAAGCGATGACTGCGGCCTCAACTGGCGCGAGGAGATTTTGACATCTCCGACCGTCGGCGCCATGGTAAAGAGTCCCTGGAGCGGGGAGTATATCACGATCCTGTACTGCAAAAGGCAGGATCCGAACAGCGAGATCATTGATCTGGACGCCTTTTACGATGCGACGGAACAATGTCCGGAAGAGGGAGTCTGGTGCTTCCGGGCAGCCACTCCGGAAGGACCGTTCCGCATGACCAGAATCTGTCCGGAAGTGCTGCATATACAGCGGCAGCCGCTGGCCTTGCGAAACCGGAAACGGTGGGTTCAGACATTCCAGTACTGGTGCGAAGACGGATTTCTGCATCCGGGGGTACTGATCTCCGATGACGACGGTGCCAGCTGGACACGGCAGATCCTGCCGTACCCCCCGCTGCACGAAATCGCCTGGCCGCACAAGGGATACCGCTGGCGGCAGCCGGGTTCCGAGCCGGTCGTTGCGGAGACGCCGTCGGGAGAGCTCATCATGCTGCTGCGCACCTCGCAGGACAAACATTACTGGATGTTCTCAAGGGACGCCGGCGACACCTGGAGCGCGCCGGAACCCTCTCCTTTCTACAGTGTGGCGACCATGCCGAATCTGGTGACGCTCTCCGACGGACGCATGGTGGCGGTCTGGAACAACACCACACCGCTGCCGGAAACCGACCACCGTCAGCAGCCGATTCTGCAGCAGCATGAGATCGACGGCCTGAGCGAGGACGTGTTCACGAACCGCGACGCACTGCACGCGGCGATTTCCGAAGACGGCGGACGCAGCTGGATCGGATTCCGTGAAATTCATCTGAACGAATGCCGCAACGACGGCGACTTCCGCAGCAGCGGCGGTTCCTTCGACTCGCTCGACAAGAGCGTCCACCAGAACGAGTTGATCGAGCTGCCGGAAAACAAGGTGATCATCGCATTCGGTCAGCATGCACGCTGCCGTAAGTTCGTTATTTTCGACCTTGATTTTCTCTATGACCGGGAACGTTCCGACGATTTCGCAAAGGGGCTTGACAACTGGTCGCTGCACTTGTATTACCGGAGTATTTACGGCAATTACAGGGGAATTACGGGTCACTGTTCCTTCAATCGTCGCCAGGGGGCGGCGTTGATTCCGCATCCGGACGGGGTACCGCGCGAGGTGCTCCAGATCGGGCGTCATCCCGACAGCCGTCTGCTGAGCGAAAAAGAGGGAGCGGTCTGGAATTTTCCGGCCGCGCAGCAGGGGGAGCTGACGCTGAAACTGCGGCTGGAACGCAACTCCGCCGGAGTCCGCATCCTGTTGACCGACCGCTGGTTCAACCCGTCAGATCCGGTGGTGGAACACTTTGCCGCATTCCGGTTCGATCTCGATGACGCGGGGCGGCTCAATGAAGTTCCTGCATTCAAGCCAGGCGAATGGGGGGAACTGCGAATCCGCTGGGACCAGGAGGCTGGGAAAGCGATCTGCCTGCTCAACGGGAAGGAGGTACTGCAAACTTCCGCGCAAACCGCGACGGACAACGCCGTCTGCTATCTCCATTTGCAGAGTCTGGCGGAAACCGCCGATCCGTTCGGGGTTCTGCTGGAATCCGTCTCCATGCGGGCGGAATGACCGCCCCCCTGCTCCGGGTTCGGAATCCCCGGTCCGGAGCAGGGATTTTTCCGTTCGACATTCCGAAAAACGCGCTTCACTGTTCGGCAATCTTCTTCCTGAACTCCTTGACAACCCTGCACAGCTCATCCACGGCCATGCAGAAATGTCTCAGCGTCTCCGGTGAACGCACCCGGAAAACCATCCGGGCACGTTCTTCACATTGAATTTCCACTTTCCACGGCGAAGAGAGTACAGCCGGAATCAATGCCGCCGTACCAATCCAGGCCACCGGCGTTACCGCCAGCGCCAGCAGACCTGAAAATCCAGCGATTCCCGCCCAGCAATAGGGAGCCGCAGATGAGATTGGCGTCATTCGGAATTCCTGTTTCTGAAGAAGAGGATACCGTAACGGGTGTTGTCCGTCATACAGACAGACATAGCGGGTTGTGACCAGAATCCCACTTGATGCGTTGCGTCCCCACGAACAATCATAAAACGCCAGAATCGATTGCGGCGCAATATCCCGCCAGCTGGTTATCCCCAGCGGAATCGACAACACCCGCATCGGAACCCTGGGGAAAAAGTAAAACCGGGATTTGTGAGCAAAAGGCTGGAAGATTCGTCTAGCAGCCTGTCGGAGTGAGATTTTTGGCTTGGGAAAATCAATGTCCATCCCGATAGGCGCATAATGCTTGTTTT
>NZ_CALXSK010000007.1 GCF_944391105.1 uncultured Victivallis sp. | reverse complement strand
TGTAAGTTAATCGCCATAAATTACACGCCGCAAGCAGAAACCGCGAACGTCAGCTATTTATCATACCATCTCCTTTCACTTCCTGTTCGCCATGAAAAAAGGGCGGCCTGCCGGATTTCGTTTCCGGAGCCGCCCTTCGGATCGATACGCAAAGAGAAAAACCTTACTCCTCTTCGAGCTGATCGGCAATCGCGTCGGAGATCTCGTAGTTCGCCGTCACCTGCTGGACGTCGTCGAGATCTTCCATGCGTTCCACGAGACGCATCACCTGCCGCGCAGTCGAAACGTCGGTCAGCTCGGTCACCATCTCCGGCTTGCGGATCACCTCGGCCTCTTCGGTCGGAATTCCCTTCTCTTCAAAAAGCTTCACAAGCGCTTCAAAATTCTCGGGATCGGCCCAGATCTCGGCCACGCCGTCCTCCACGACCAGATCGTTCGCACCGGCGTCGAGAACCAGATCCATGAGCTTCTCCTCATCCGCCCATTCGCCCGTGATCGTGAAGTGCGCCTGCCGCTTGAACATACGCGCAACCGCGCCGGAACCGGCCATATTGCCGCCGTTGCGGTCAAACACCATGCGGACGTCGCTGATCGAACGGTTCCGGTTGTCGGTCAGGCATTCGACGATGACCGCCACGCCGCCGGCCGCGTACCCTTCATAGACGATCTCCTCATAGACCACGTCGCCGAGTTCCCCGGCGCCTTTTTTGATCGCGCGCTCGATGTTCACGTTCGGCATGTTGACCGCCTTCGCGGCGACCAGCGCGGAACGCAGCCGCGGATTGGCGTCGGGATCCGAACCGCCCATCTTCGCGGCGACCATGATCTCCTTGGCAATGCGGGAGAACGCCTTGCCCTTCACTTTATCGGCGGCTTCCTTCTTGTGCTTGATATTCGCCCATTTACTATGCCCGGACATTTTTAACTCCAATCGGTTGGGTTTTGAACATAATTCTATTAATTTAACTCCGGAGCCCGAAAATTTCAAGCGGTGGACCGTATAAAGTCAAACCGTCATTTCGCGAGCTTGCGATGCAGCGTCCGGCGACTGATGCCGAGCAGCTTGGCCGCGGCGGTCCGGTTGCCGTTGCACTTGCGCAACGCCTCGTCGATCAAAATCCGTTCGTTTTCATCCAGTTTCAACGGCTTTTCCGCGGGGGGGCGGGTCGCCATGTCCGGCGGAAGAAGCTCCCCGGCCGTCTCCGGATGACGCACGCTCGCAGGAAGATCGCGCACCTCGAGCAGCGGCCCCCGCGCAAGCACGACCATCGACTCGATGCAGTTGCGAAGCTCCCGGATGTTCCCCGGCCACGGATAGTTGATGAGCGCCCGGAGCGCCTCCGGCGAGATCCCCGTGACAGGACGGTTGTTCTCACGCGCAAACTCCGCGGCGAACCGCGCAACCAGTTGCGGAATCTCCTCCCGGCGCTCCCGCAACGGCGGCAGCGGAATGTTCACCACGCTGAGCCGGTAGAAAAGATCTTCCCGGAAACGATTCTCCATAACCATTTTCCGCAGATCGCGGTTCGTCGCGGAAATCAGCCGGACGTCGACCTTGACCGTCTCGGTTCCGCCGACCCGCTCGAACGAACGGCTCTCAAGTACGCGCAGAAGTTTCACCTGCGTTGCAGCGTCAATCTCTCCGATCTCGTCGAGGAAAATCGTTCCGCCGTCGGCCGCCTCGAAACGGCCGATGTGCCGCTCCTGCGCCCCCGTGAACGCGCCTTTTTCATATCCGAAAAGTTCGCTTTCCAGCAGCGTCGAAGTCAGAGCGGCACAGTGCACTGCGACAAATTCGCCGCGTCTGCCGCTTCGTTCGTGCAGCAGCCGCGCAATCACCTCCTTGCCGGTTCCGCTCTCGCCGGTAAGAAGTACGGTCGAACGGGTCGGCGCAACTGTGTTGACCAGACGCATGACCTCCGCCATCGGATCGCGCCCGTCTTCGGTCGGTTCCGGCAGAACATACTCCGGAGCCAATGCGACCGGACGATGCGGCTCAGGCAGTGCCGGAGCGTGAATTTCCGGCTCCGGCTCCGGCATTTCGACAAGCTCGGCACGGGGGGCTTCAACGGAACGTTTGCGGCGCTCGTCGAGCGCCGCGCGGACGACCGACTCAAGTTTGTCGAGTTTGACCGGTTTCGTCACGAAATCGAACGCCCCCTGTTTGACTGCCGAAACCGCATCCTCAATCGAGCCGTAGGCGGTCAGCAACACACAGGCGGGGGGATCCGGCTGGGCGAGCACGGCATGGAGCACCTCCATACCGTCGTGCTTCGGCATGCGCAGATCGGTCAGTACGAGATCGAATTTCTGTGCGGCCAGCTCTTCGAGCGCATCTCCGCCGTCCGCGGCGGTCGTGACCCGGTAGCGGCGGCCGAGATAACGCGCCATCGCTTCACGGGTGTTGTGTTCGTCGTCGACGATCAGAAGTTTCGGGCGATCCTCTTCCATCGGCCGCCTCTGCTCAAAACAGCTCCGCTCCGGTGTCCGGGTCGACCAGCCGGAACTCCTCGTAATGGAGCATCGGATCGGCGCGGAAACTCAGATCGTGATTGTACTTTTCTTCGATATCGCTCAGGAGTTTCGCATCCTCGTTGCGCAACCGAGCAAGGACGTCCGGGTGCATGATGACCCGAACCGGAACATCCTTATAGCGCTTTTCGCGCAGAACGGAGTTGAGCCGCCGCTGAATTTCGACGCTCATCGTCAGCGGCGACTTGACCCGTCCCGTTCCGGAACAGTAGGGGCAGGGATTGTAGACCTGGTCGAGAATGCTTTCGTGTTCGCGCTGCCGGGTCATCTCCATCAAGCCGAGCTTCGAAATCGGCAGAACCTTGGTCTTGGCACGATCGTCCTTCACAAGTTTCTTCATCGTGCGCAGCACTTCGTCGCGATCCTTCGCGCTTTTCATGTCGATGAAGTCGAGTACAACCAGTCCGCCGATATTGCGCAGCCGCAGCTGCCGCGCAATCTCCGCGGCGGCTTCGAGATTCGTCTTGAGGATGAACTCCGGCTGATCGGTTCCCTTGCGGCCGCGGCCGGAATTCACGTCGATCGCGATGAGCGCCTCGGTCTCATCGATGCAGATGTAACCGCCGCCCGGCAGACGCACTTCACGCTGGTAGACCTCCCGCAGCTGATCGTTGATCTTATAGTGGTCGAAAACCGGTTTCGGGGAGTTGTAGAGCGTAACTTTCCCGGCCATTTTCGCGCCGCCGATCCGCCGCAGAGTGTCGGCGATCTGTTTGCAGGCCGCCTTGTCGTCGACGACGATTCCGCCGATCTCATCGGTCATGAAATCCCGGATCGTGCGGGCGACGAGGTCCGGCTCGGTGAACACCAGTGCCGGAGCCTTCATGGTCTCCATCGCGTGTTCGATTTTGCGCCAGTAGTCGAGCAGCAGGTCAAGGTCCCGCTTGAAAAATGCCGCCTTTCTTCCCTCGCCGACCGTGCGGCAGATGAGTCCCATCCCTTCCGGGAGTTCGAGCGATGAGAGAATCTTGCGCAGCCGGTCGCGCTCCTGCGCCCCTTCGATGCGGGTGGAGAGCCCGATGTGCTCGCTGTACGGCATGAGCACGAGGTAACGGCCCGGGATCGACATGTTCGTCGTAACCCGCGCGCCCTTCGTTCCAATCGGGGACTTCACGACCTGCACGAGCAGCTCCATGCCGGGCTTGAAAAATTCCGGAATATCCGCGACGGTCAGCTTCTTCTTGCGCCGCAGCGCTTCGGAGAGCGCCCGGCTGCCGGGCCTTCCCTCCTGCCGCTTGCGCCGTTTGGCGGCGATGGGAGCGTCGGTTCCGGTGCCGCGGGCGGCGGCCTCCTCCTCTTCCTCGGCCTCCTCCTCGCTAATGCGCTTTTCGAGCAGTTCATCGCCTCCGGGGAGCATTTCGTGGTAGTGGAGAAAGGCGTTCTTCTCCGCGCCGATGTCGATGAACGCCGCCTGCAGCGAGGGTTCAAAGTTGATGATTCTCCCCAGATAAATGTTTCCGACCTTGGGACCGGAGTCGTCCCGTTCGATCTGATACTCCTCGAGGCGGCCGTCGTTCAGCATCGCGAAACGGCGCTCCAGCTTCTCGCAGTTCAGAATCATCTGCTTGCCGCTTTTTTCCATGTCTGTGTTCCATCAAAAAAATTGTTTCATCATCCGCAGCGATTCACTGCGGCAGGAATTCGGGAATTTCGCCGCGCAACCCGTTCAGCCAGGCGGTTGCGGGCATGCTGCGCCGTCCGGGAGGCGCAAGTTCGAGAATTTCAATCGCGCCGCGCCCGCAGGCCACGACCAGTCCGTATTTATCGGCGCGAAGCACTTCCCCGGGGCGGCCGGCAAGATCGCGACGCATCGCGACCCGCAGCAGCGTGACCGATTCCTCCCCCTTCGAAGTGCGGACCCGGCTGAATGCGCCGGGCCACGGGCAGTAGGCGCGCACCATCGCCTCGATCTCCTGGCAGAATCCGGTCCAGCGGATCAGCCCGTCCGCCTTGCGGATCTTCGTGCACACGGTGGCGCTGACGGAATCCTGCGGCACGGCGCGAAGCTCGCCGCGGCAGATGCTGCCGAGAACCCCGGGAGCGGCTTCCGCTGCGATGCGACCGAGTTTGAACTCCAGTTCACTCGCATATTCCGTGTGATCGAGCGGGAGCGGAATCGTCTGATAGACCGCTCCGGTATCGAGACCGCGCTCCATGGCCATGAAGCAGACTCCCGTCTCGGAGTCCCGGTTCAGAATGCACTGGGTAATCGGGGAGGCGCCGCGGTAACGCGGCAGCAGAGACGCGTGGATGTTGACGCACCCGGACGCCGGAAGCGCCAGGATTTCCGCCCGCAACAGCTGGCCGAACGAAATCACCAGAATCAGGTCGGGCTCTTTCCGCCTCAGACCCTCAAGAAACGCCGGATCGTTGACCGAGCCGATGCGTTCCGCTTCAATCCCGATCTCGGCCGCGGCGGAAGCAACCGGCGTCGGCGTCGACCGACGGCTGCGCCCGGCCGGGCGGTCGAGCTGTGTACCGACCCCGACAAGCGCAAGCCCGGGCGACGACGCGATCGCCTTCAACACCGGACACGCGATAACGCCGGACCCCAGAAAATAAATTTTCGGCCTGTCTGTCATAAAATCTCTATTGCAAAAAACCAATACCCGTGCGATTATAAATATAAATGCAATATCGGGAAAAGGCTAACGACAAAATGGTAAAATCCACAAAATTTGCAATCATGCTCGGCGGAAACCTCGGAGATTCCGCAAAAATCTTCCACGACGCAGTACGGAAACTCGCCGCGGCGGGCTGCGACGACCTCCGGATGAGCCGCATCCACCGGAGCGCGGCAGTCGACTGCGTACCGGGAACGCCCGACTTCTGCGACGCGGCGTTGACCGGCACCTGGAAGGGCGATGCCCTCGAACTGCTGCGCCTCTGCCGGAGACTCGAACAGGAGGCGGGCCGCCCGGCCAACCACTCCAGCCGGGAGTCGCGGACGCTCGACCTCGATTTGATTCTCTTCGGAGACGAGATCCGCAATACGCCGGAACTCACGCTGCCGCACCCGCGGGCGCAGCTCCGGCGATTCGTGCTCGAACCGCTGGCGGAACTGATCCCGGAGACCCGTTTCCCGGACTCCGGGCGGAAAATCGAGGAATGTTTGAGAAATTTGCCGCCCGAGGATTGACAGCCGGGAGATTTGCAATATATTATCTTTAACAGGATAAGAAACTGCAAACATTAACTTCACCGATACGCGGAGGCGGACTATATTATGAGAGCCGAAATGCTGATTGCAGTCATCATAGCCGTACTGTTTCTGGCGATCTTGATCTTCATACTGGTGCAGCTCACCCGTTTTCTTGCGAAATTTGAACAGGAGCGCCGCGATTTCGACGAGGATCTTATCGGCCTGGCCGGACAGATCAAGAAGATGCAGACCACGCTGGCCGAGATTCTGATCGAACAGAGGCGGATCACCCGCCTCACCGTGGAGGGACTCGATCTGAAGAAGGCGGAGATGACCGGAGACTTCGAGATCATCGAAGAACCTCTCCCCGGTACGGGTGCGGCCTCTCCGCAACCTCCGGAGCCTCCGCCGTTCACCGCACCGCAGCGGCAGGGCGGCCCGCGCTTTCCGGAGTTGATGAAATAATGTTTTTTTCGTGATGAATCAATCTTTTCAGGAGTACTTAAGATGAAGAAATTTCTGATGGTCGTCGGCATCGCCGGCCTTCTTTTCACCGGCGGAATCGCAAAGGCGGACACCAATCGCATCCTCGAAAAAATCGTGCTCTACCCGGCCAACCTCGTGATGGACGCGCTCGACACCTTCACGGTGAATGTCGGCATCGGACCGGTGCTTGAGGCGCGACTTCAGGCAACCGCGGCGATCTGGGGCGGCGGGCGCGTCGGGCTCTGCGGCAAAGTGTACAAGGCGTACAACCGCCAGTACGGACTCGGCGTCGAAGACGGCTGGTACTGGGAGTTCGTCTCCATCGGCGAGGAGAACCTCGGAGTTCTGGAAAGCACGTCGCTCGTAAACAAATACACCGAGAACCGCACCGGCTTCCCCGAGCCGTTCAATCCGGTCTACCGCAACGGCAGCCGCGACTACTGGGCGATCGGCGGATCGCTCGGCGGTCTCGTCATCGGCGACCTCTACATCCATCCGGTCGATATCGCGGACTTCATCACGGGAATCTTCTTCTACGACCTGAAGGGGGATGACCTGATTTTCGACGATTTCACCTGGTGATTGCCGAAGTACCGGAAAAAGCGGGGCGGGGCGGATTGCGTCCTGCCTTTTTCAGCAGAATATGAAACACTTCGAATGTATCCGCTGCGGAAACTGCTGCCGCTGGCCCGGGTGCGTGAAGGTAAGCGACTCGGAAATTGACGCCATCGCCGCGTTTCTCGGGCTGGAAGTCCCGGCGTTCATCGAGCGATATACGGCGCTGATGCCGGACCGGCAGGGACTCACGCTGATCGAAAAACCGGACGGAAGCTGCGTCTTTCTGGAGGAGGAAGCAGGAGTGAGCCGGTGCCGAATCCATCCGGTCAAGCCGGGCCAGTGCGGAACGTTTCCGCGAAAATGGAACTTTCCGGGATGGGAAGCGGAGTGCGCCGGAGCGAAGAGAGAGAAGGAGCGGGAGGAAAATTTGTGATGAACGACAGAACTGGAACAATCATTGTGCTTTCCGGCCCCTCCGGCGTCGGCAAATCGACACTGGTGGGCAAGGTTCGCGAAGCGATGCCGGAGCTGCAGTTCTCCATCTCCTGCACGACGCGTCCGCCGCGGATCGGCGAGCAGGACGGCGTCCACTACTATTTTCTCTCGCACGAGGAGTTCGCCCGGCGCGTCGAACACGGGGAGTTCGTGGAATACGCGCAGGTCTTCGCAAACCGCTACGGCACGCTCAAAAGCGAAGTGCTCGGCCGGATTCGCGGCGGCAACTCCGTCATCCTCGACATCGACGTGCAGGGGGCTATGCAGATCCGTCGCGCGGCGGAGACCGACCCTGAACTCAAGCGAAACACGGTATTCGTCTTCATCGGCCCTCCCTCGATCGGAACGCTTGAAAAACGGTTGCGCGGAAGAGCGACCGACTCCGAGGAGCAGATCACGCTCCGGCTCGAAAACGCGCGCCGGGAACTCTCCTTCTGGAGAAGTTACGACTATCTGGTCATCAACGGCGATCTGGAAACCGCCGCGGCCGAAATGATCGGGCTCTTCCGCAGCTTCGCGCTGCGCACGGCCGCACTCCCGGAGGGGCTGTTCGATGCGTAATCCGAATCTAGTCGCACTCGGCGTGACCGGCGGAATCGCAGCCTACAAGGCGGCGGAACTGTCGAGCATGCTCCGCCGGAACGGCTTTGAACTCCAGGTGTTGATGACGGAAAACGCGACCCGTTTCGTCGGGCCGTTGACCTTCCGCACGCTTTCTCAGCGTCCGGTGGTTACCTCGCTCTGGGAAGTGCCCGAGTGGCGTCCGGAACACGTCGCTCTGGCGGATGAAGCGGCAATTTTCGTCGTGGCGCCCGCAACGGCAAACTTCCTCGCCAAATATGCGAACGGCATTGCGGATGACGCTTTGACCACTTTCGCCGCGACCTTCGACGGTCCGGTGCTGCTGGCTCCGGCAATGAATCCGAAAATGTGGGCGCATCCGGCCTGTCAGGCGAACGTCGAGCTGCTCCGTTCGCGCGGCGTCCGGTTTGCCGGCCCCGAGTCCGGCCGCGTCGCCTGCGGCGAAGGCGGGGTCGGGCGCATGGCCGAACCCGCGGCGATTTTCGAAGCGGTCCGGAATCTGATCGCACCTGCGGAATGATTTCCAAACCATCTTGCGCATGAATTTTTCCAGCCCCCCTCTTTTTTTACGCAACGATAGAAAACTGTTTGCGTAAAAATCAATTCAACTGCATTTTTTTTATTTTTTTCTTGATTACCTCTTGACATTTAGCGGGAAATGAGTCATAATAAAAATAGAAAACGGTTTTCTAAACTGCGCAATTGACATATACGATTGACAGGAATTTCATCATGACTTTAAAAGAGATCGCAGCCGAACTGGGCGTATCGACGTCGACCGTCAGTCGCGTGCTGAACGGCTGCCACAAGAACTTCACCGTGAAGCCGGAATTGCGCAAACGGATTCTCGACCGGGTTGCGGAACGCAATTACCGGCCGAATCCGATGTATCAGGCGATGCGCAAAAAGGAGAATCAGCAGATTGCGATCTTCCTGCCGGATTATCTGGAAACCACGCTGGAAACCGACATCAGCAGCGGCGTGGACGCGCTGAACAACAGTTTGTTTGAAAAAGGGTACAGCGTTCACTACCTGGTCCGGCCGCTCGAACAGCGCGCAACTTACGGTCTGCCGCAGTGGAAAGTCGCCGGAGCGGTCGCGCTGGACGTGCGCAAAAGCGAACTCATCCGGGAACTCGACGAGAGCAGGCTGCCCTATGTGGTTTTGAACGGCGTCGCCGGTCCCCGCGGCAGCGCGGTGCAGGCGGACGATACGGGCAACATGGAGTGCGCATTGAAGCACCTTTACGAGCTCGGCCACCGGAAGATCGGTTATCTGAACCCCTATCGCGATCCGGAGCTGATTCCGATCAGTTTTTCCGAGCAGCATTACAGCGTGATCCGGCGAACCGCGACATATTTCGACTTCTGTCTCACGAACGGGCTGCCGGTGCTCGAGAGTGCGAAAGACTGCACGGCGACGACGGAAGAGGCGGTCGAAGAGGGGATTGCCCGCGGATTCACCGCTTTCGTCACCTACTCCTTCGAACTGTACATGGAGGTCTGCCACCACCTCTACGCCCGGAATCTGCGGGTTCCCGCGGATGTGAGCCTGGTCACATTCAACAATCCGCCGCTGGCCCGTTATGCAACTCCCCCTGCCACATGCGTGGAGATTCCCTCCCGCGAAATGGGGATTGAGGCGGGAAACCTTCTGCTCCGACACCTGGAAAACCCGGATGAGAAACGAGAGAAAATCCGAATGCTCCCCGGAAAACTGATTCTCCGCAACTCCACCGCTCCCGCAGCGGAAAAGCTGGAATCCGGGAGACTGCATCGTTGATTTCAAGAGACAGGCCATTTAACAACAACCCTCATCAAGGAGAAAATTCCATGAACAGAAAAAAACCAACGGTTCCCGTACAGGAACAGCCGCAACGAAATGCAGTAAACATCTTTTTACATTGATCGAGCTCCTCGTGGTGATTGCGATCATTGCGATTCTCGCCTCGATGCTGCTGCCGGCACTGAATCAGGCGCGCGGCCGCGCACGCGACACGAGCTGCCTCAACAACGTCAAGCAGATCGGCAGCTACATGCAGATGTATATCGACGACAACCGCGGTTTCGTCATGTGCTACTGGAAAAACGGCTGGACCGGCGCCAAGTGGCAGGATCTGCTGATGCTCTATCACCGCAGCGGCTCGGAGCTCCGGGACTGGGGGCATTATGACGCCGACCGGAAGCGTCCATACGGAATTTTCGCGTGTCCCTCCTCCGAGTACGATCCGGGCACAGATTACGACGCGGGACGGTTGTCGCGCCACTACGGGATCAACCGCCTGTACGCCAGCGACAACGGCATGTGGGACGATTCGATGGTGGTGAAAGTCTCCCGCCGTCCCGACAAGTTGATGAAACTCTCTGAACGGGCGATGGTGTTCGACATCGACCACCTCACCGCCTGGGCTCCGATGACCGCGCCCGACACCTGGGAACTCCTGGGCCTGTGGAAAGGTACGGAACTTGAATGTCGTCCATTCCGCCACAGCAGCGTCTCGTTCAACGTCGTCTACGCCGACGGCCACGCGGGGAACCGCAAACGCAACGGCCTACCCGGCAATCGCTGGGAAAGCCCGGCCTTCTGGGGACTCCCCGGCGAACTTACTGCGGATGACATCTGATGAAAAAACTGTTGCTCTTCTGTGCCGCTGCCTGCGGGCTGTTCTGCGCGGGCGGCGAGATTGAGTTTCTGCCGGGCGATGCGTTCCGGGTGGAACATGCGCTCTTCAAGGTGATCCGTTATACGGCGGGCTGGAAGGCCTCGGTCTATCCGGGGGAAGAAGGGGGCAACCGGCTCCAGCTGATCCGCAGCGGAGAGTCGTATGAATACCGGTTTCACTCCGATCCGGCTGCGCCGACCGCCTCGCTCTCGCTGCAGATGACGATTCCGGCCTACCGTTTTTTCGGGAAGCCGGTCATCGTCAACGACGAAACCGAATTTCTCTACCCGGAGAAGGCGGCGGACTCCCCGCTGCTGGCGGGTTACGACAAGGTCAAAACGCTCGATGTGCCGCTCTCGGCAGGCATTCTGAAATTCAGCTTCCCGTCGCCGATTTCCGTGCATCTGCTCGACTTCCGGATGTTCCAGCTTGAGGATTACGCCCTGCGGCTGCTTTTCTCGCCCACGGAGGGGGAGATCGCCAAAGCGAACCTGAAGTTCCGGATGCGCTATGTTCCGTACCCGTCGACTCCGCTCAACCTGCGCCGCGCCGCGAACATGGGATTTTCGGACGAAAAGGCCGACGACCGCAAAGGCGGCTGGACCGACCAGGGCCCCGACAACGACTTGAGCAGCCTGAAACCCGAAACTCTCGAGGCCTCTCCCGCCCGGTTCGAGATTCTCGACCCCGCGAAAAACGGCGGGAAATCCTGCATCGCCCTCGGTGGCGGCGGACGCGAATATTTCCCGCGCAAGGCGGTCGTTCCCGGTGCCGGGAAACGGTTTCGCACGCTTTTTCTGCTGCACGCCCTCGCCTGGGCGCGGAACGGCGAAATCGGATCGATCACGCTCGAATTCCTGAACGGAACGACGCATGTGATTCCGGTCTCGGGTGGACGCGACGTGGGCGACTGGTGGAATCCCTCCTCCTGCGCGAACGGTGCTGTGGCGTGGCGCGGTTTTTCCCGCGAAGGAAATCCTGTCGGGCTCTTCCTCTCGGCATTCCCGGTCCCGGATAAGCCGATCCGTTCGATCCGTCTGGAATCCAATGGAAACTCGGTCTGGATGGTTGCGGGCATGTCCGGGTCGACGAAGCGGGCCGCCGTCGAAGCTCCGCTCGAATGGTGCGCCGTTCGCGGCGGCGACTGGCGAATGTTCGAGAGTCAACGTGAAATCGAGCCGGGTTCGGCGCTCGACTTCTCGTTCCTGCTCGATGCTCCCGCCGGAAAATATGGACGGGTCGTGACGGTCGGAGACCACTTCGAACTCGAAAACCGCCCCGGAGTACCGATCCGGTTCTACGGCGTGAACATCTGCATGGGCGCGAACTTCGTCACGCATGAGGAGGCGGAAATCCTCGCGGAACGGCTGAGCCGGATCGGTTACAACGCGGTGCGCTTCCATCACTTCGACGAGGCGATGACGAAAGAGAATCTCGACGGGTTCTTCTACCTCTGGTCGGAACTCAGAAAGCGCGGTTTGTACCTGACGCTCGACTGCTACATCGGGCGGGTCGTCCAGCCTTATTCGATGAACGACTACAAGCTCGCGGCCATGCTGCTGCCGGAGGTCAACAACAACCTGCGGGAGTTCTGCCGGATGCTGCTCGCGACGCCGAACCCCTACACGGGCACGACGCTCGGTGCCGATCCCGCCTGTCTCGGGATCAGCATCATCAACGAGAACTCGATCTTCCACAACATTCTGAACGCGACCCCCGAAATGCGCAAAGAGTACGACAACGCTTTCGCGCAGTGGGCGGTCCGGAACAGCGAAATTGTGACGGACGCGAACCGGAAAGCGCTTTATCACCGCTTCCTGCGTGACGTCTATTCGAACTATTTCGAGGGGATGAAGCGCTTTTTCGGCGAACTCGGCGTCACTGCGCCGCTGACCGACCAGAACTACATCATGTCTCCGAGCCTGGTCGGGATGCGCTCGAAGTACGATTACGTCGACAATCATCAGTATTGGGATCACCCGGTTTTTCCGGAGGTCGAATGGCAGTTCCCGGTGCGACTCTCGAACCTGAGTGCGCTCACGGGACGGCTTTCGGTGCCGGCGGCGCTCGCCCCGGCGCGTGTGCTCGGGAAACCTTACACGGTCACGGAGTTCGACTACTGCTATCCGAACGCCTGCCGGGCGGAGGGCGCGGTGCTGACCGGCGCCTATGCGGCGCTGCAGAACTGGAGCGGACTCTTCCGCTTCGACTATTCGAACAGCGCAGACAGCATGTTCCGGAGCACGACGATCGATATCTTCGATGTGGTGAACGACCCGGTCCGACTGCTCTCCGAGCGGATCGGCATGGCACTGTTCACCCGCGGCGACGTGACTCCGGCGGAGATCAAATATCCGATCGGCGTCCCGGCGGAGACGGCGGAATACATCGCCGGATACCCGCGGCAGCTCAATGAGCTCGCGCTCGTCGCCGGAATCGGCTCGCAGCCGGAGGAGGCGCTGCGCTATCCGGAACTTCCGGACGGGAAAGCGGAGTCGGTCTCCTCCGCAACCGGAGAACTGAAAGCGGACTTCCGGCAGAACACCTTCTCGGCCGTGACGCCGCGTTCGGAGGCGTTCGTGCTCCCGGAAGGGGCGAAGGGGGCGGGCAAAATTCTGGAGGTGGTTGCGAGCAAGGGATTCGGGGTCTTTGCGGTGATCTCACTGGACAACGCACCGCTGACGCAATCGAACCGGCTGCTTGTGCTTCAGCTGACTGATGTGCTCTCGGAAGGGGCCCGTTTTGCTTCGGCCGACCGCAAGCTCTACCTGGAGCGTCCGGCAAATTCCCCCGGGCTGCTGCGGCACGGCACGGCGGAAATCTCGCTTGCCCTGCCGGGGACAGACTGGAAACTCCACGCGCTCGGACTCTCCGGAAAACGGCTCATGGAAATCCCGTTCCAGAACCGCGGCGGCAAGCTCTCGTTCGTCGCCGACAATTTCTCCGGAGACAGCACCATCTGGGGATATGAACTCGTTCGCAACGGGAAGTGACGGAAAATTCCGTCATCTGAAAACAAGCAAATCTGAGGAGAAGTGACGGCTTTTGCCGTCACTTTTCCGTTATACGGCCAAGATAACGGTCTAAATTGCCGACGGCGGCATCCCGAACACCTTTCGAAATACGCGCGAGAAATAAAATGCACTCGAAAAACCGAGCCGGTCAGCCGTCTCCTTGACACTGAGCTGTTCGTCATGGAGCAGCGCATAACCGCGTTCGGCCAGCTCCCGGTGAACGTATTCACCGGGAGAAATGCCGAGTTCCTCCTTGAAGAGCGCATTGATTCTCTGTGGCGTCAAGTGGAATTCACGGGCGAGATCGAGCCGCGTCGGATGTTCCGTAAGGTGGCGTTCAAGAAAATCGAGCATCGACTCGAACCGCTCATTGCCGCGGTCATGACTCGGCTGCTCAAACAAGTAGAGCCAGATCACCCGCCCGAGAGCCGAAAGCAGCTCCTCCGTTCGCCTCCCGGGGTGATGAAACAGCCGATCGGCACGGCGAAACAGTTCCGGCATCGCCAGATCCGGAGAGAAGGCAGTCAGGCGCGGCGGAACTTCCGCCCCTCTGCCGGGATCGATGTGAATGCAGCTGAAAAACGCCCCCGCGGGATCGCCGTCAAGCCGGTAGACGTGCTCTTCGCCGGGACGGATCGACAAAATTTCCCCCGGACGCTGCCGCACCCGTTCACCCGTTTTGCAGTTCATGAACTCGAACTCCCCGCGCAGCGACAAAATCAATTCGTACTCGGAAAGCCGACGCGGCCCCCAGACCGGGTTGCCGATTCCCCCCAGCGAGCGGTAATTCACAAAGCGGATCCGGAGAGCATCGTCCGCCTGAGTATTACGATCGTAGATATGAATAACACTTTCAACCATTGCCGCCGACACTGTTTTTTAGTATAATAATACATATCGCAAATCATTTCAAGTCGAAAGGGAAGTAAAAAATGGCGATCAAGCCGCTGCTGCCGCCCTGGCCGGGAACGATGACCGGCCGGGAACGTTTCCGCCGCCAGATGAATTTTCAGAGCGTCGACCGGAGTTTCAACATGGAATTCGGTTACTGGAACGAAAATTTCACGCTCTGGCCGCTCTTCGTGGAGAACGGCATTCACAACAACGAGGAGGCGGATCTCTTCTTCAGCTTCGACCGGATCGCCACGATCGACGCCAACACCTGGATGTCCCCGCCTTTCGAGGAGAAGGTGATCGAACGACGCGACGGGATGAACATCATCATCAATCATGACGGGCTGCTCGCGGAGGTTCCCGCAGACGGGCACGATACGATTCCGCATTTTCTCAAATCAAGCATCGTGACCCCGGACGACTGGAAGCGGTGCAAGGAGGAACGGTTCCGGCGCGACGATCCGGCGCGCATTCCGGACATCGAGGCGCTCAAGGCGGCCCACCCCGCCGACCGCGACTATCCGCTCGGCGTCTGGTGCGGTTCGATGATCGGCCGCATCCGCGACATGCTGACGTTCGAGGGACTCGCCTACGCGGTCTACGACTACCCCGATATGGTCGAGGACATGGTTGAGACCTGCTGCGTGCTCGTGGAGGATTTTCTCGACCGGGTGCTGCCGCATTTCGACTTCGATTTCGCCTCGGGCTGGGAGGACATCTGCTTCAAGAACGGGCCGATCGTCTCGGTCGACTTCTTCCGCGACGTGGTCATGCCGCGCTACAAGCGGATCCGGCGCAAGCTCGACGCTTACGGAATCGACCTCTGGTACACCGACTGCGACGGCGACGTGCGGCCGCTGCTGCCCTATTTCCTCGAGGGAGGAATCAACTGCCTCTTCCCGTTCGAGGTGATGGGTTGTTCGCATCCGGGCGAACTGCTCGACCGCTACCCGGGCGCACTGCGGATCATGGGCGGCGTGGACAAGATCCAGCTCGGCGCGGGACGCGAGGCGATCCGGCGCTACCTCGAGACGCTCGTTCCCTACGTCGAACGCGGCGGCTTTATTCCGTTCTGCGACCACCGCTGCCCGCCGAACGTTTCCCCGGACGACTATCTCTACTATCTCGACCTCAAGCAGAAGATGTTCGGGATGAAGTAAATTCCGGAACCGTGGGGCGCGGAAGTTCAGGCACGTTCGATCATCCTGATCTTCCGCCACTTTCCGGAGCTGAACCGCCAGAGAAAGACCATCGCGTCAATCAGCCCGCAGACCGCGACGAATCCCCACACGACATAGATCGATACCGGATACACCCGGGTCAGGATGAACATGCCCGGCACGAGAATTCCCCACGCCGTGAGGCTGTTCAGCAGGAAAATCGCGAGCGTATCCCCCGCGCCGCGCAATCCCCCCATGAAGATGAATTTGATGCTGTCACAGGCGTTGAACATCGCTGCCGCGGTCAGCACGCCCGTGCAGATTTTCGTAACCTCGGCGAAATCAACGGCCGAATCCCCTCCCGGCGCAAAGAAGGAGGCGAGCGCTTCCGGGAAACAGAGGTAGACCGCCAGCCCGAAGAGCGCGTAAAGCGCCGCGATCCGCCACGCGCGGTAGACCGCTTTTTCCGCGATGCCCTGCCGTTTGCGCCCGATGTACTGCCCGGTCACGATCGCGGTTGAATCGGCAAGCCCCGTCAGCGGCAGGAAGAAGAGGTTGTTGATCGAGAGTGCGATCCCGCTGGCCGCGAGTGCAACCGGTCCGAGCGTGCCGACGAGAAAGGTCAAAAGCGTGAAGGCCCCCGTGTCGACGAGCGTCTGAAATCCGGCCGGAATACCGAACCGGAAGAGTTTGAGCACGAGATCCGGATGGAACTCCCACCGCTTCCGGGTCGGAATTTTCCGCTGATTCTGGCAGAAGAAGTAGACGATGACCGCCGCCGCACTCGCCGCCGCACAGATGCTCGAAGCAAGTCCCGCACCATAGATCCCGAGCGGCGGAAGTCCGCAGTGGCCGAAGATGAACATCCAGTTCAAAGGCACGTTCAGCAGACAGCCGCCGATGTTGATGAGAGCGACCGGCAGCGTCCGCCCCTGCCCGGAGAAAAACGCATAGAACGGCGCCGCGATGCAGACGAAAACCCCGCTCGGCAGCAGTGAGGTGAAGTAGTCGATCTCCCGGCCGACGATCTCCGGGTCGTGGTCGGTGTTGCGGAGGATCGTCAGACCGATCACCGGTATCACGAATGTGATGAACAATCCCGCCACGATCGAAACCGTCTGCCCCGCCCAGACCGCGCGCAGCAGATTGGTCCGGTCGTTCGCACCGTGATACTGCGCAACCATCGCGGAGGTGAAGTTGCAGGTCACCATGAAGAAGCAGAAGAGTGTGAAATAGAGGATTCCTCCCGGAATCGCCGCCGCCACGTCGAGCGTCGAATTGCGCGCCAGGAACCAGCGGTCGACAAACTGCATGATGCTGTTGCTCGCCGTCATGAAAATCAGCGGATAAGCGATCCGGCAGATTTCGAGATAGCCGCCGCGGCCGATGAAATTCCGGCGGTTGAATGCTTTTCGTATTCCGAACAGTTCCATATCAGACTCTCCGCAAATGGATGCAGGAGAGGTAACATAGTCCGCTTTTGCCGGAAAGCAAGCGGAAAAACGGTTCTTTCGATTGATTTAACGGGCCGGAGCGGTTATATTCTTTTTTACGATGGAATATTTCAAACTTGAACTGTATGTTCCGGTCGATTACGCCGGAAAGGTGAAAGCGGCTCTTGCGGCGGCGGGCGCCGGGAGGATCGGGAATTACGACTCCTGCATCTGGGAGTGCCCGGGCGTCGGCCAGTTCCGGCCGCTGCCCGGCAGCGCGCCGTTCCTCGGGCGCGAAGGCGAGATCGAGCGCGTGCCGGAGAACAAGCTCGAAATGGTGGTCGCGGCCGACTGTCTCGACGCCGTTCTCGCCGCGCTGCGGGCGACGCATCCGTATGAGACACCGGCGTTTCAGTTCTGGCCGGTCAACCTGGGAATGGAGGAGGAATGAATCTCTTTATCAATTATCTGTTTCGTGATCCGCAATTTTTCTTCACGTGGCTGGTGTTTGTGATCTTTTCGATCTGCTGTCACGAGTTCATGCACGCATACGTCGCGTTGAAGCAGGGGGATTCGACGGCGGCGGACGCGGGACATCTCACATTGAATCCGCTCAAGCAGATGGGGCTGTTTTCGCTCATCATGCTCGCGGTGGCGGGAATCGCCTGGGGAGCGGTTCCGGTGCGCCCGTACCTGATGCGCCGCCGTCACAGCGACGCGCTCGTGGCATTTGCGGGACCTGCGACGAACTTCGCGCTCTACCTTGTGTTCGGAGTACTCTGCTTTCTCACCGCGATCTTCTCCGACAAAGAATATCCGGTGGAGATGCTCCAGCTCGCAAGTCTGCTCAATATCGTCCTCTTTCTGCTGAATCTCCTGCCGATTCCGGGGCTGGACGGCTGGACGATTCTGCGCAGTTTCGTGCCGCGCATCGGGGAACTGAGTTCCGAGCTCATGAACGGAATCTTCTTCATTCTGTTCTTCCTGGTCTTCTTCTCCTTCGGCATTCTCTGGAAAATCGGCGCTGTGATGACGGAGCTGTTGCTGTACGGACTCGTGCGGGCATTCGGGTGAGGAGGCGGCCATGGAGAATCAGCAGCAGATCTGGAGTGTGTCGGACGTGAACCGCGCGGTTCGCGAGATCGTCGAGGGAGCGCTGCTCCCGTTCTGGATGGCCGGGGAGGTCGGGTCGCTTACGCTGCACCGGTCCGGCCACGCCTACTTCACGATGAAGGACGCGAAGAGCCAGATCAAGGCGGTCTACTTCAACGGAGCGGCAACCTGTTCCCGGCTCGGCATCATGAACGGCACGTTGATCGAGGCGTTCGGCAACCTCTCGGTCTACGAGGTGCGCGGCGAATATCAGTTCGGCATCCGGCAGCTGCGCCGCGCCGGAATCGGCGAACTCCAGAGACGGTTCGAGGAGCTCAAGCGCAAACTTGCCGCCGAGGGGCTCTTCGACCCGCAGCGCAAGCGGCCGATCCCGAAACTGCCGGAGCGGATCGGGGTCGTGACCAGCCCGACCGGGGCGGCGATCCGCGATTTCCTGCAGATCATCAACCGTCGGTTTCCAAATGTGAACATCCGGATCTATCCATGCGCGGTGCAGGGGGCGGGAGCCGCCGCGCAGGTTGCACGCGGCGTGGAGTTCTTCAACCGGACCGGCGGCGCGGACGTGATCGTGGTCACGCGCGGCGGCGGCAGCATGGAGGATCTCTGGCCCTTCAATGAGGAGCTCCTCGCACGGGCGGTCGCCGCAAGCCGCATTCCGGTCGTGAGCGCGGTCGGTCATGAGATCGACTTCTCGATCTGCGATTTTGCGGCCGATCTGCGCGTGCCGACTCCGTCGGCGGCGGCGGAGCTCGTCATCGGCCGCCGCGAGGAGATGGTGCGCGAACTCGAACGCAGTGAAAAAGATATGCGGTACGCGCTCGATTCGGCGCTGAATCAGGCGAAGGCGCGGCTGGAGCGCGCGGCCGGAAGTTTCGTCTTCCGCGAACCCGTGCATCTTGTGCAGATGCGCCGCCAGCAGCTCGACGAACTCGACACGCGGCTCGGAACAGCTGCCGAACGGCTCCACACGCAGCTGCGTTCCCGACTTGAACGGCTTGAGAGCACGCTCACGGCGCTCGATCCGCGGCGGCAGCTTGAACGCGGCTATGCGATCCTCTTCGACGACAGCGCGGGAAAACCGGTCACGAGCGCCCGGAACGTCCCGTCCGGAATCCATCTTACCGCCCAGCTCGCGGACGGCGATCTGCGTGTCGTAACCGAATAAGCCGCCTCAGGCGTCGAGCAGGAAGCGGAGTTCCTCGATCGAGAGAGTACCGGCAGCGGCCTCCGGCGAATCGACGACGGAATCGAAGATCTCCTGCTTGCGGCTCTGCAGTTCGAGGATCTTCTCTTCGATCGAATCGCGCACCACGAGTTTGAGACTGCTCACCGGGCGGGTCTGACCGATGCGGTGGGTCCGGTCGGCGGCCTGAAGTTCGACAGCGGGATTCCACCACGGATCGTAGATGATGACCGTATCGGCACTGGTCAGATTCAACCCGGTTCCACCCGCCTTCAAGCTCAGGAGAAAGAGCGGAATCGCGGGGTCGTTGTTGAAGTGGTCGACGTGCTGCTGCCGGTTGCGGGTACCGCCGTCGAGGTACTCGAACGGGATGCCGCTCTTCTCCAGCTCGGGAATCGCAAGCGCGAGCAAACTCGTGAACTGACTGAAGAGCAGAACCTTGTGATTGCTGTCGAAGTGTTCGTGCAGCAGTTCGAGCAGCAGCTCCATCTTTGCGGAAGAGACTCCGTTTCCCTCGCCGCCGGGAAGCAGCGCGGGGTGGCAGCAGATCTGCCGCAGCCGCAGCAGCGTGCTGAAGATCGCCGCATTGCCGCGCGTGTCGTCCTTTTTGAAGGAACGGAGCGTCCGACGCCCCTCTTCAAGCACGGCGTTGTAAAGCTCCCGCTGGTCGGGTTCCATTTCGCAGTAGATGGTCCGTTCGAGTTTCGGCGGCAGATCCGGCGTGACCATCGCCTTCGTGCGCCGCTTGACGATGGGGGCGATACGGGCCGCGAGATCGCGCTGCAGCTGTGGATCATCCTTGATCCCCGCATAATAACGGCGAAACGCCGTGAGAGAGCCAAGCATGCCCGGCTGGAGGAAATCGAAGATGCTCCAGAGATCTTCCGGAGAATTTTCGAGCGGCGTACCGGTCAGCACAATGCGATGGGCGCCGTCGATGCTCTTGCAGTTCTTCGCGTTTGACGAGCCCGGATTTTTGATGTGCTGCGCCTCGTCGAGCACGACGAAGCTGAAACTGTAATGCCTGAGTTTCGCGCCGGAAAGCCGCGCGGCCGCATAGGAGAGGATCACCAGATCGTACTCCGGCAGCGATTTCCAGAGCGAATCGCGTTCGGCTCCGTCGTGCGGGGAAGCGACCTTGAACTCCGGAATGAAGCGGGCCGCTTCACGCGCCCAGTTGTCGATCAGCGAAGCGGGGCAGACGATGAGCGCCGGAGCCATGCCGCGCTTCTTGCGCGACGCGAGCAGCGCGAGCAGCTGCACGGTTTTGCCGAGCCCCATCTCGTCCGCGAGGATGACGTTGTAATTCCGGTCGGTCATGTACTGGAGAAACCGGACGCCCTCCTCCTGGTATTTGCGCAGCGTCCCCTCAAAGCGGAAGTCCGGAGTGAGATCGTACCCCGTTGAGGCGTCGTCGATGCCGCCGCCCGCGAGTTCCGGCACCACGGCGCCGGGAATGTCACGCACAAGAAACGTAAAATACTCCGCCGCGAACGATGCGACCTCGAATGTCCGCCCGATCGGATCGAGTTTGCGGATCGCGCCGCCTGCCGCGAGGAAGAAGCGCTGCAGCGCCGGAGAGAGCTTGACCATCCCCGCGCCGGGGAGCGCAAGAAATCCGGTGCCGGACTTCGCCGCTTCGAGACAGTTTTTCCAGTCGGCGGGGACACCTGCGCCGGAGAGCGTATACTCGATCGCCCAGCCGTCTGCCAGTTTCGCAGACATGCGGCAGGAGAATTCGAGTTCCGGCAGTCCGGCAGTGCCGCGCAACTGTCCCGCGAGACGGGCGGAGAGCGCCAGCCCTTCGTGGGTTGCGAGAAACTCCGGCAGCGCCCGGTCGAGAAAGATGCCGATCCGGTCCGCGCCGGAGATGAGAAAATTCCCCTCCGACGGGACGAACCCGAACATTGCAAGATCGTTTTCGAACGCGAGTTCGCCGTTTTCGTCCCGCCGCCAGAAGTGATCGTTCTCCTGAACAAGCCGTCCCGATTCCGGGAGGACGCACTGTTTTCCGCCGTCCGGAGCGTCGTAGAGGTAACGGAGCGAAAGCGTGAATTCCCCCGGCGCGGAAAGTTCCCCGTCCAGCAGAATGCCCGGAGCACGTGTGGCAAGTTCGAAGTCGTCGACCCGGATCACCGGCAGCGGAAACTCCGCGAGAAACTCCTCGACGCTCATCCCCGCCGGCGGCTGCTGAACCCCGGAGCGGAAGAAGTTGCGCAGCCAGCTGATCTCGCAGACTCCGGGAACGAAGAAATACTCCCCCTCGCGTCCGATCCAGCATCCGGAACGGCCGGTGATGACCTTCGCGCCGGCAGTTGGAAGTGCCGCGCCGTTGACCCGGATTCCGGGAGACATGGAGCTCTTCGACCCGTGTCCGGAAACGAGCAGAACCGCTTCGGCGAATTCACCGCGCACATGCAGCTTGCGCCCGTCGCGGGTGAAGCGCGGAAAATTCACGAGACTGTGAAAAAACTCGGCCGTCATCTCGGAATTGAGCAGGATCTGGGAGTTCTCCGCTTCGCCGTTGATCGCGAGAAAACGGATGATCTGCTGTTCGTGCAGCGAAAAATATTCCAATTTCAATGTGACGGTCAGCGATTTATCGAAATAGAGCTGACGCAGATTGTTCAGATTGCCGATGTATTCGCGGCCGGCGCCCTTCAACTTCACCGCGAGCGCGGCGTTCTCCCACTTGCTCGGAACATGCGGAAACGCGGAGGCGGCATCGATGGAGAGCTCGGCCTGCGGTTTGCGGGCCCGTTCGACAAGCTTCGGAAGACTCTCGCAACGAAGGCCGCCGTAATAGGAGGGGGCCTCCTCTTCGCCGCGTTTTCTCGCGGCCGGGTTGAATCTCCCGGCGTAGAGGATGAGCGCCACGGCATGTTCACAAAGCTTTCCGCCGGCGGGGGAGCCGCAGCTGCAGACGGCGGCGGGAGTGTCTCCGGTCCGCACCCGGCAGTCAACTCCGCCCTCGTTCAAATGAAAATGGCCGCAGAGTCTGCCTTCGCGATCACGCCAGGCTCCCGTGAGGCGGCCGTTTTTCAGCAATCCTTTGGCCGCCTTGAGCTCCGCCGGACCGGAGATCTCCTGTAATCTTTCCTCAAAGCTCTTCTTCATCGGTTTTCCAATTCCATATCCGTGTGTCCGAAATTCCGATCATTTCTCCCGCGATTCGAAACATGAATTATTTAACATAGCGCCATTCCATGGATTTTCCAGTTTATTCCGGGATCAAGTTGGAAAAAATTGCAAATGTGGTGTATAGTAATCATTAGCAAAGTGATTATGAGACTCAAACCCGGGGAGCGCCACCCCGTGATTCAAATGGCGGAATTTTAATTTTATGGGAAATCTCTATCTTGGAATCGACATCGGTTCGACGACATTCAAGGCTGTCCTTCTGAACGAGAAGGGACAGGTGCGTCAGGCTCTTTACCGCAGGACGCGTCCGGTCGACACCGGGCGCGTGCGCTGCTCCGGCGTGTGTGCAAAATGCGGAGCCTGCAACTTCGGCCAGCTGCGGCAGACCGTCGACAAATTTCTCCTGGACGCCGGGGTCAAGGGGCTCGGAGAGATCACCTGCACGGTCGTGACCGGCAGCCAGATCGTCGAAGATACGCACGACTTTCTGCCTTACGACTTCCAGGTCAGTGAGGTGACCGCCCACGTCGCGGGCGCACGTCACTACTATCCCGACTGCAAGGCGATTCTCGACGTCGGCGGCCAGGACAGCAAGGCGATGGTCTACAACGACAAGATGCACATGTGGAACTACAAAATGAGCGGGATCTGCGCCGCCGGAACCGGAGCGTTCCTCGACAGCGTCGCAATCAAGCTCAACGTTCCGGTCGAGGAGATGGCCGACCGTGCGAACTACGGCAGCGACCTTGAATTTTCAAGTGTCTGCGCGGTGCTTTCGGCGACCAGCATCAACAAATTCAAGAACCGCTTTCCGATGGGCGACATCATCGGCGGAGCGTGCCGGGCGCAGGCCCGCACGATCATGTCCGGCGTCGGGGAGCTCTTCCTCAACTACAAGGGGGACATCGTCTTTCAGGGCGGCGTCGCCTACAACCGGGCCGTGGCGCACTATCTCAAGGAGATCACCGGCAACAACATCATCACGCCGGAGCTCCACGGAGTGATGGGCGCGCTCGGCTCGGCCTGCCTCGCGCGGCAGTTCCACACGCTGCGCGGCAAGCTCGACGTGACGCGGGGACTTCCTCCGCCGGAGCGCCATCTTGAATCGATCAATCTGCGCGCGAAAGCGACCCGCAAGGATTTCCTCGGTCACGGCAAGGAGCCGCTCGTCTGGCGCAACCTCTTTTTCCCGACCGAGATCTTGAATGCGCTCGGCGTGCGATCGCTGACGCTCGAAACCTATGCGGCGCTCTTCGCCCGCAGCCGCCACAAGGTCAAGCGCGCATTCGACCATGCGGCATGCAAGGGTTTTTCGGGGGAAACCTGCTCGTTCCTGCGTGTGCTGGAAGGGTCCCAGCTGCCGCGTCCGGCGTTCGGGGTTTCGACCTCGCAGCCGTGCCAGCAGGGGGAGCGGATCTTCCGTGACCTCGGACGCAATTACGGCCTTTCGGACCGCTTCTTCTCGCTGCAGACGCCGGCGGCAGGTGCGGACGACACGCTCGCGGTCGAACATCTCGCCGAGGAGATCGACCGCGCCGTGAACCTCATGGAGAAGGCGATGAACCTGAAGCTCGACCCGAAGCGGCTCGCCGAAGCGTGCGAACTTTCGAATGAGGCCCGCCATTATTCTCTGCTGGCGAATGAGCTGCGTTTCAACAGCCCGCCGTTGATCCGCGGCGCGCAGGCGATCTACTTCGCTTCGATCTTCAGCCAGCTCTGGGGACGGCCGGAACTCGTCGACATCCAGAAGAAACTCTTTGAGGAGCTTACGCAGATCCGCGAAGAGATCGGCGACTCTGTGAAACTTGAGGATACGCACCGGCTGCTCTGGCTGCATCTGCCGCCGTTCTACGACACGTCGCTGCTCGATTACATTGAACTCAACCGGCGCGCGCCGATCGTCTTTGAAGAGGTGAACTACATCGGCTGGGAACCGCTGGACGCGTCCGATCCGTACCGGTCGCTTGCAAAAAAGATTCTGACCACTGGATTCATGGAGCCGTCGCAGCGCGTAAAGACCATCGTCGAACAGGCGCCGAAAGCTCACTTCAACGGCTGCATCCTCTACAATCACGGTTTCGGCCGCTGTTCGATGGCGGACAGCTCGTTTGTGAAACATCTGCGCGAGGAGCTGAACAAGGCGGAGATTCCGCTGCTCGTGCTCGACGGTGACTGCGTCGATCCGACCATCGACCCGTGCAGCACCGAAACCAAGATCTCCGCCTACATCGAAGCGCTGAACGAACAGCGGTACGGCAATATCTTCGGTGCATTGAAATCGTAATTTGACAGGAGTGAAAAATGATCCGCCGAAACGGAGAGTACAAAGTCGAGTTCCGCGAGGAGATGCGCGGGGGCAAGGGGACCGTCAAGCTCGAGGAGTTCTGGGCGCCGAAAACCGAAATGCGGTCGAAGAACCGGATGTTTTCGCGCCTGACGCTGAATCCGGGCTGCTCGATCGGTTTCCATCCGCACGATGCGGAGGAGGAGATTTTCGTGGTGATCCGCGGCCGCGCCGAGGCGGACGACAATGGCGAAGTCGTCGAACTCGGCCCGGGCGATACGATCCTCACCGGCAACGGAGACGGCCACGCGATCCGTTGCATCAGCGAAGAGCCGCTTGAGCTCATCGCGGTCATTTCCACCTACTGAACCGAACGGAAGGAGCAACGTTGAAATGTTGAATCGGGAGCTTCTTCTCGCACTTGCGAAAGAGTACGATACGCCGCTGTTCGTCTACGATGGCGACATGGTTGTTGCGCGGTATCGGGATCTTTTCGGTTTCATTCCGTATCCGGGGCTGAAGATCTGCTGCGCAATGAAGGCGAATTACAATCCCGGGCTGCTCGCGCTGCTGCGCGATGCGGGAGCGGGGCTCGATACGGTCAGTCCCGGCGAAGTGATCATGGCTCTGAAACTCGGTTTCCCGAAAGAGCGGATCATCTACACGGCCAACAACATGACCGACGAGGAGTTTGAACAGGTTCTCGCGACCGGCGTGGTGATGAACATCGGTTCGCTGTCGCGGTTGCGGAAGATCGCGAAGACGCACCCCGGCATCTCATTGTGTCTGCGTTTCAATCCGGACGTCTGTGACGGGGACAACGCCAAAACGATGACGGGCGGCGACCTGACCAAATTCGGAATCCTGCTCGAATCGGTGGAGGAGGTCAAGAGCCTCGTCCGCGAGGGAAATCTGAAGGTCATCGGCCTGCACGAACACACGGGCAGCGGCCTGCAGCGGGCGGAATCGGTCTACCAGTCGATGGAGAATCTGATGGCGATCGCGACGCCGGAGAACTTCCCGGATCTCCAGTTCCTCGACTTCGGCGGCGGCTTCAAGGTTCCGTACAAACCGGGCGAGGCACGGATCGATTACGTCGCGATGGGTGCGGAGATCACGCGCCGGTTCGAAGCGTTCACGCAACGTTACGGCCGCAAGCTCGACATGCTGTTCGAGCCGGGCAAATACATCTTCGCCGAGGCGGGATATCTGCTGACCGAAGTCAATACGCTCAAGCGCAACCGCAGCCGCCTGATTGCGGGATGCGACTCGGGCTTCCCGCAGCTGATCCGGCCGGTGCTTTACGATGCGTACCACGAGGTGTGGAATCTCAGCAATCCGGACGGGAAGCCGCAGGTCTACGACGTTTGCGGCAACATCTGCGAGACGGGCGACCGGTTCGCCGAGCAGCGTGAACTGCCGGAGATCCGGGAATATGACATTCTCGCGATCCGGAACGCCGGAGCGTACTGTTATTCGATGGGCGGGGTCTACAATCTCCGGGCGATGCCTGCGGAGGTGGTGGTCTCCGGCGGAAAGGTCGTCTATGTCCGGAGACGGCTGAGCTCCGAGGAGCTCTGCGACCAGATTCTGAAAGAGGGCAGATCGTTATGAACGGCAATTTTGCGGCGGCGCTCGACCTCTCGGGACGGGAGGCCGGTTTTGCGCTGCTGGACGGGACGAAAATACTTTTGTCGGCCACGCGGCCGATGCGGGGGCGCGATTCGGCGCAGCTTGCGGCCTGGGCCGCCTCGGAACTGGACAAGGCGGGGATCGGGCTCAATTCGGTCGCGAAGTGGAGCGTCGGCTCCGGGCCGGGGAGTTTCACCGGCATGCGGCTTGCGGCGGCGCTCGTGAACGGCTGGACCTTCGGCAAAACGGGAATCGAGACGAGATGTGTGCCGACTGCGGTGGCGCTCGCGGCGAATCTCGCCGCTCCGGCGGAAGGGAGCCGCATCGGCGCGCTCTTCGACGGGCGGAATCGCGAGCTGATTTTGTTTGAGATGGAGATCCGCAACGGGGAACCGGTTCCGACCGGGCTGGAAAAGGTGCTGAACGCGGAACAGGCGGCGGAGTTTTTCGCCTCTTACCCGGCCGATCACCTGATCGCGCTCGAGGCGGAGCGGCCCGCGCTTGAGAAACTGCTTGCGCCGGAAGTCGCGGCGAAAATCGAAGCGTTCGATTCGGTCAAGCCCGAGGCGCTTGCGCTCGCGCAGTACAAGCCGTTCGACAACAAGCTCGCGGACCTGGTCTACATCCGCCCCGCCGTATTCTCCTGAGCGGGCGGAGGGTCGCGAAATATGTTCCGGATGCGTTCCTGCTTCAACTCCGCGAACTCTTCCGGCGAGAGGATATTCTCGATTCGCAGCTGTTCAAGGATTTCGAATGCCTGCGGATCCCACCCGCAGGTTATGCAGTGCATCTGCATTTCGAAAGAAGAGTAACGCTTCAGGGCGGTCTCCAATTCGGCCAGGAACGCTGTTTGTTCGGCCGTTTTTCGGCGTGGAACCGGAATTCCGAAACGGTTGCCGTTCTCGTATTCGATCAGATACCAGACCCCCATCCGTTTCCCCCGGCTGGCCCCCGTTTCTGACGAGGAGGTATACGTGAGGAGCATCAGAACGAGCGCGGCAAACGCGAATCCCGTCAGAATTCCGGCAGTCGCGCCGCTGGAGGCGAATCCGGCGGCCGTCAGTAGCTGGAGCATGCTCGCGGTTCCTCCATACCGGAGAAACCGCCAGAAATTCGCGGTATAGTGGTAACAACTCAGAACCGGGAGCTGTCTGCGCAGAGGGATGGTATAGTTGACCTGCTGTCCGCCGGAACGGTCCTCCACGAGCAGACTTCCTTTCCGCAGCCACAAGCGCATTTTCCCGAAACGGGTGAAGTTGGCGGAATCGGTCATACTATTCAAAACCTATATTTCGCTGCAATCCGTTTCCGCCGAACAGCTTTCGGCAGATTTTATCATATTTTTCCCCGGTGAGGATGCCGTCAGCTTTCAGGGAATCGAACTCCCGGCGCAGCTTTTCGACCTGCCCGTATCCATTCAGGTCCGGCCGGTAAAAGCAGAATTTACCGGCGATCTTCCGTTGCAATTCCCGGACGAACGGTTCGGCGGCGACATCGGTTCCATACGGAAACCAGATGAAGAGCTTCCGGTTATTCAGGCTGCTGGAGAAGACCACCGCCTTCTCGCGTTTGAATCTCCGGAGAATCCACAGGACGGACGATGCAATCACCATAATTGCGGCGAAAACCAGATAGAACAGCGCGTTTGAACAGATTTCCCGCCAGCTTTCCCCCGAGAATACGGCGGTCAGAAACGGCAGTGCGGCACCGATCAAACAGAATATCGCTCCATTTCTGTAATTTTTCGCCGGCGTGGAGATGGAATCGTAATCGGGGTTGAATTCCGGGAGCCAGAACCATTCCACCCATTCGGAATTCCAGCTTTTCCCGCTCAGGCAAACCCAGTTTCCATCGTCGGATTCCCGGTACCTGATCCGCAAAACCGGTGGCTTACGGTAAAGATGTTCAAGCATAATCGGCTCCCCTGGTTTCAGATGCTTAAGATACATTCGGGCCGTTTTTTTTCAAGAGAAAGTTTTTCAAAAAGATTTTTCGCTTTCTGCCGGCAAGAATTCCGGCGGGGAAAGGTTGATTTTTCCGGGAAACATAGTATATTGTAAAGAAATTTATTTCCATTGTCGTATTTTTTTATTTGCGGGGGAGTTCCGATGCGTTTTGCCAGACCGGTACCGAAAAACCGGATCATGCTGATTCCGATCGGCATTAGTCGGGGTCATGCCGGTGCGTGCGCCGGGATGACCCGTAAAATGCGTTCGGGAGCTGCCGGATAGACAGGTTGCAAAACCGCAGAAAGTGGAAGAAAGACCATGCCGCACCCCGGATTGGAATCGCACGGCATGGTCTTTTTGTACATGGAAACAGGAAAAATCAAGGTTGAAATCAGATGAAATCCAGACATAGATCCGACAATTACGTGGAAATCATGGATACCACGCTGCGCGACGGCGAACAGACGCCGGGAGTGGCGTTCACCCCTGCGGAGAAGCTCGAACTCGCGAAGATGTTCATGAACCGGCTGAAAGTGGACCGGCTCGAAATCGGCTCGGCCCGCGTATCCGACGGCGAACGGGACGCGGTTTCGACGATCCTCAAATGGGCGGAGCACCGCGGCTGCCTCGAATCGATGGAGATCCTCGGATTCGTCGACGGCGGACGGTCGATCGACTGGATCCGTGAAACCGGCGGGAAAGTCATCAATCTGCTGACGAAAGGCTCTGAAAATCACTGCCGCGTTCAGCTGCGCAAATCGCCCGCCAAACACTTTGAGGATGTCGTCAACGAGATCCATTATGCGGAACAGCAGGGGATCAAGGTCAACGTCTATCTGGAGGACTGGTCGAACGGCATGCGCCACAGTTTCGCGTACGTCCACGAATTTCTGACCCGGCTGCAGGGGCTGCCGGTCGAGCGGATCATGCTGCCGGACACGCTCGGAATTCTCGACCCGACCGAGGTGGCGACCTATCTGGAGTGGCTCTACCGCGCATTTCCCGATCTGCGGCTCGACTTTCACGGGCACAACGACTACGGCATGGTGACGGCGAACAGCCTCGCGGCGGTCCGGGCGGGCGTGAACGGAATCCACACCACGATCAACGGACTCGGCGAGCGGACCGGCAATCAGGCGCTCGCCCAGCTCGTGGTCGCGATCAACGACATGACCAACCGCAGGGTGCGGGTGGTCGAGATGGAGCTTCAGCATGCGTCGGAACTCGTGCAGAGCATCTCCGGCAAGCGTTGCGCGTGGAACTATCCGGTGGTCGGATCCGACGTCTTCACGCAGACTTGCGGCGTCCACGCCGACGGCGACAAAAAGGGAAACCTCTACGCGAATCTGCTCTTGCCGGAGCGGTTCGGGCGGCGGCGCAACTATGCGCTCGGCAAGCTCTCCGGCAAGGCGTCGATCGACCAAAACCTCGAGGCGATGAATCTCGAACTCGCGCCCGAAGTGCGTCAGAAAGTGCTTCAGGAGGTGATCCGGCTCGGGGACAAGAAGAAGAGTGTCTCCCCGTCGGACCTGCCGTTCATCATCGCGGAGGTCCTGAGTTCCCCGCTGGAATCGCGGTTGAAAGTCGTCGATTATGAAATCAGCACCCGCTCCGGCGGCACACCGAAAGCGCGTGTCGCGGTGGAAATGGACGGCGTGAAAGCCGAGGCGACTTCCCCGGGCGACGGCGGTTACGACGCATTCATGCGGGCGCTGCGGAAGTGCATGAAGACTTTCAACCTCACGCTCCCGAAGCTGGTCGACTACGAAGTGCGCATCCCGCCGGGGGGCAAAACCGACGCGCTCGTCGAAACCACGATCACCTGGGCGCTCCCGGGAAAACACGTCACGACCACCGGCATCGATCCGGATCAGATCGTCGCTGCCATCTTCGCAACCGAAAAGATGCTGAATCTGCTGCTGCCGGGAAAACCGGCGGAAAGCGGCGCGGCAGAAACACGCTGAACAGAAACATCGAAAGGAATCGTTTTTCATGGCTTTATACGACCGAGGCTATATGCGCGGCTCCTCGCCCGGAGAGCAGGCCCTCTCCGGGATGGGGATGATTATGGTGTTGATCGCCATCAACGTTGTTCTGTTTCTGGCGGGAAATATTCTGCCGGGCCTTGCCGAGATGTTGCTGCTCACGCCGCAGGGAATCCGCAGCGGGCGGATTTATCAGCTCGTCACGGCGGGGTTTCTGCATCTGGAATTTTTCCATCTTTTCTTCAACATGTGGGGGCTCTATCTGTTCGGGGGGCTGGTCGCGCCGCACATCGGCGGCAGGCGCTTTTTGTTGCTCTACCTGATCGGAGCGGTCACCGGGAATCTGCTTTATCTGGTTTTAAACTGGCATTCGGCGGGGGGATTGCTCGGCGCTTCCGGGGCGGTGTTCGCGGTGATGGTGGCGGCGGCACTGCTTGAGCCGAACCAGCAGTTCTACATCTTTCCGCTGCCGGTTCCGATGAAGACGCGGACGCTCGTCATCTGCTACACGATCCTCGAAGTGATTCTGCTGGCCAACAACAAGGACGGCATCGCCCACCTCGCGCACCTCGGCGGTGTGATCGGCGGTTATCTCTACATGAAGTTGAGCTTCGGCAACCGTCTTTCCTGGGATCCGTTCCGGCGGAAACCGGCGGCATGGCGTCCGCAATTCCGCGGCGGCGCTCCGGAGCCGCCGCCCGTCGGAAGAGCGGGGAACGCGGCGCAGTCCGGCGGGCCGGTCGGAGCGCGGGAACTCGACGCGCTGCTCGACAAAGTGTCGCGCTACGGCATCAACAGTCTTTCCGAGTACGAACTTGCCCGGCTGCGGCAGGCGCGCGAAGAGATGCGCGGCGGAAAGTAGGACGAATCGATCATGCTCAGCACCTCGCTTTTCGACTACGATCTCCCGCCGGAGCTCATCGCCCAGCATCCCGCCGAACGGCGGGACGGGTCGCGCATGCTCGTGCTTGACCGGGTAACCGGGGCGTGTGAAATCCATCCGTTCGGGGCGATCCGGGAGTATCTTTCGCCCGGAGACGCGCTCATCTACAACGATACGCGCGTTCTGCGCGGCCGCATGTATGCGCGCAAGAACGGCGATCCGGCCGGAGCGAAATTCGAGCTGCTGCTCGTGCAGGCGCTCGACCCGGAGCGGCGGCGCTGGAACGCGCTGCTCAAACCCGGCAAGCGCGCATTGCCCGGCGTCTTCGCTCAACTGCTCGAAAACGACGGAACGCTCAACGAAAACGGCGACGGCTTCACCGTTCTCGGCCGCAGCGGCGACGGCGGATTCGAGATCGAATTCAATACGCCCGATTCGGACCGGCTCCAGGCGCGTTACGGCCACATTCCTCTGCCGCCTTACATCACGCGCGGCGACGAAACCGCCGACGCGGAACGTTATCAGACCGTCTACGCCGAAAAAGCCGGAGCGGTCGCCGCACCGACCGCGGGACTTCACTTCACGCCGGAAATCCTGGCCGACCTCACGGCAAAGGGGGTGCGGGAAGCGGCTGTGACACTGCACGTCGGCCCCGGAACCTTCAAACCGGTTTCGGTCGAAAATGCCGAGGAGCATCAGATGCACTCCGAGGAGTATTTTCTGACACAGGAGACGGCGGAGCTCATCAACGCGACCCACGCGGCGGGAAAGCGCGTGCTCGCGGTCGGAACCACAACCGTGCGGACGCTCGAAAGCTGCGCCGATCCGGATGGAACCGTTCATCCCGCCCACGGCAATACTCGGATTTTCCTCTATCCGCCCTATCGGATCCGGGCGGTGGATCTGCTGCTGACGAACTTCCATCTGCCGAAGAGCACGCTGCTCATGCTGGTTTCGTGCTTCTGCGACCGCGAGAAAGTGCTTGCGGCATACGAGCTCGCGATCCGCGAAAAGATGCGCTTCTACAGCTACGGCGACTGCATGCTCCTGAAGTGAGTCTCTCAGCTTATGCCTTGAACCACTTCGGGACGCCGCGGCGGCGGAGGCGGGCGACGGTGGCTTCACGGCGGCGGAAGAGCTCCTCGCGGCTCCCCGCGAGCGTCGGGTCGCGGTAGGCGGTTCCGGCGGTCGAGCGCAGGATGATGCCGCGCTCTTTCTCCGGGAGCGGCAGCGGCGGCAGCGCCGGATCGAACGCCGCGACCGTACCGCCGCGCTTGCGGCCGAACGGCTCCGACTCCCCGACCGCAAGTCCAGCCCGCAAAAGCGCACCGCGATACGGAAACGCACTGCAGTAACTCACGATCACGCCGTCGTGTTTCAGCAATCGCGCGAGCTGCCGCACGAAATCATAGCTCCACAGCTCCGGGTTGCAGTCCGGCGAAAAGCCGTCCTGAAAGATCACGTCGAAACTCCCCGGTTCAAGCCGGGAGACCCTATCGCGCGCGTCGCCGCAGAGCAGTTCGACCCGGCCTTCGCCTTCTACAAAACACCCGGTCTGCGCGAGCGCTTCGACGAGGCGGAATTCAAGGCTTTCCGAAGGATAAAGTCCGCGGGCCGCATGCAGAACGCGCGGATCGTTCTCGAGTGTGACGATTTCGCAGTTTCCCCCACAGCGCAACGCTGCACTGCAGTTCGTCCCGAGCCCGAACCCGATGTCGAGCACGCGGACCGGTTTCCCGCCGGCGAGCCGTTCCCGCAGCCGGGACGGCTGAACGAACTTCCGCTCCGCCTCGGTCGCCGCTCCCGCGAGCGAATGAAAATGCTGACGGAATCCGGGATGGTAGAGCGTCGGCGAACCGTCGCCGGTCGTGACCCCCGCGAACCCGCCGTTCGAGGGGGGATTCCGGAACTGTTCCCGGAAGAAATCGAGAAAACGGCTCTTGGACATCCACCAGCGCGGCGTGATGATCCGCTCCGGCTCCGCCTCGGCCGTGAGACGCATGATGAGCCACTCTTCCGGCAGTTCGCGCAGAAATCCGCCGATCCAGTCGGCGTACTCGTACTCGTTGAGTCCGGCGGGCTTGACCGGAAAATCGGGCGACGCGAGCGGCGTCCCTTTCAGCGTCAGAAGCGGATGGAGCTTGACTGCCCGGAACGGCAGAACTGCAATGCGGCGCGCGGATTCCAGGAACATCGCGCGATCCTCCCCCGGCAGTCCCGCAATCATGTGACAGCCGACCCGGATCCCGGCCGCGTCGAGCCGCCGCACGGCATCCTCCACCGCCGCGAAATCGTGACCGCGCCGGATCAGCTCCAGCGTCGAATCGTGCGCACTCTGGACGCCGAGTTCGACCCATACCTCGTAATCGCGCGCAAGTTCCGCGAGAAAATCGACCGTCCCGGGCGGCAGAGCGTCGGGGCGCGTCCCGACGATCACGATCGCGAACGGAGCAAGCGCAAGCACCTCGCCATAAAGTTTCCGCAAAGTTTCCACCGGCGCATAGGTCGAAGTGAACGCCTGAAAATAGGCGATGTAAGGAGCCGTCGCTCCATAACGGTCGGTCACGAACCGGATTCCCGCCTCGACCTGCCCGGCGAGGTCGAGATGGCGCGCGAGATGACGTGCCCGGTTCCCGTCCTCGGCGCAGTAGACGCAGCCCGGCCCGAACCGGTTCAACCGGTTCGGACAGCCCAGCGCGAGGTCGATGCCGATCCGGTGGCGTTTCCCTCCGTATTTCTTTGCGATATAATCGCTGAAAAAATGAAGTTCTTCCATTGACTTGCCGTTCCTGTCGCGGTAATGTAAGGGAAGGATACGGAAATTGCAACTGCGTAACGGAGGTTTTTCATGAAAATCGCGATCATCGGCGGCGGCGTCGCCGCATTCGAGGCGGCAAAGAACATCCGCACCCTTTCGGACGATGCGGAAATCACGATCTACAGTCGCGAGGCGGTGCCCCCCTACCGGAGACCGGCACTGTCGCGTATGGCTGCAGAAGAGCTTGCCGACGCGCAGTTCTTCATCAAGCCGGCCGCATTCTATGCGGAGAACCGGATCGGTCTCGAACTCGGGCGCACGCTTCGTGCGATTGACCCGAACACGAAAACCCTCACGTTCGACTCGGGCTCTCCATCGACGTATGACCGGCTGCTGCTTGCGACCGGTTCGCACTGCTTCTACCCGCCGGTGCCGGGAATGGATCTTGACGGCGTGATGTCCCTGCGCGAATACGCTGATCTTCAGAAACTGCGCGCACGTCTCGATGCGGGGGTGAAAAATGCCGCGGTCATCGGCGGCGGACTGCTCGGGCTCGAGCTTGCGCAGAGCCTGCTTGAGCGCGGCTGTCTCGTCACGGTGTTCGAAGGTTCTCCGCTGCTGCTGCCGCGCAACCTCGACGAGGAAGCCGCCGGATTCGTCCTGAAGAAGCTCGGCGAAATTGAAAATCTGACGCTCCGGTTCGGCTGCCGGGTAGAAGCAATTGCGGGAGAAGCGGGAAAAGCCACCGGCGTGACGCTCCAGGACGGAACAAACGAAGCGGATCTGGTCATGGTCTCCGCCGGAGTACGTTCGAACATCGAAGTCGCCGCGGCGGCCGGGATTCCGTGCAACCGCGGAATCGTGACCGACCGATTCCTGCGCACGGGAATCGCGGACATCTACGCGGCGGGAGATTGCGCCGAAGTGGAAGGAGCCTCCTACGGACTCTACGACGCCGCCCGGTCGATGGGAACCGTCGCCGCACACAATCTGCTCGGGGAGGAACAGCCGTTCGTACCGCAGGCGTATCCGGCCCGGCTCTCGGTGTTCGGCATAAAACTCTTCTCCGCCGGAAAACTTGCGGGCGCGCGCAGCGAAACCACGCAGGACGCCGCGACCGGAACTTTCCAAAAACGTTTCTATGACGAAGCGGACCGTCTTGTCGGCTGCATTCTGGTCGGCGACCTGCGCGAAGCCGTGAAACTCCAGTCGCAGATCGCAGTTCCGACGCAGGGATGAGACGGCATCACGCCGGATCGTGTTTCTGCGGAGCATGGCGCCGCAACATCCGGTAGGCACCGGGAGCCATGCCGGTTTCCCGCTTGAACGCCAGCGAGAGCGCCATGTCGGAACCATACCCGACCCGGCGCGCCACCTCCGAAAGCGGCAACTCGGTTCCGTCGAGCAGATGACGGATCTGATTCATGCGGATCTCCTGCAGAAACCGGCGCGGCCCCTTGCCGAACTGCTGCTGAAACAGCCGGATCAGCATTCCGCGGGAGACGCCTGCAATGCGCGCGGCGTCTTCCACTCCGATGAAATTCATGTAATTCTGGAGGAAGAATCCGACGGCTTTGGCCAGTCGGAAATCCGTCACCGCCAGTGAATCGGTGCTGCGCCGCGAGATGATCGAGGAGGGAGTCACATAAATCGGCTCCTCGGGAATCTTCTCGCCAGCCATCATCCGGTCGAGAAGTTCGGGCAGTTTGCGGCCGAGCACCGGAAATTCGCCGCTGACGTAGGAGGTCGGCACCATTGCGTTTTCGGTCACGTTCCAGTCATCGGTATTGCAGAGTACGGAGACCTCTTCCGGAACCCGCAATCCGAGTTCCTCCAGCGTCCGGTAGATGATCGGCAGCACCGTGCTTGCCGAGAGAATGAGAGCGAACGGGCGGGGGATTTCAGAAAAAAAACGGCGCAGCAGCTTGCGGCGTTTGTGATAATCATTCCAGTCGGCTCTCGGCAGCCATCCCTCCCAGAGACAACTGAAGAGCTGGAGTTCACGCGATTCAAGCTCATGCTGCACGGCCATGAGCACATCCCGGGGTTTGCCGTCGATATCTTCCGGGAAGATTTTCGATGCCGCGGTCGCGAATCTCGTAAAACCCTTGTCCATGAAATAGTCGACGATCATTCCGGCGATCTGCTGCGTATCCGGGCGGATTGTACGGATGTTTTCCCGTGGCGGCAGCAGTCGCGACACCGTCGGAGTCGACTTGAAGTCCATGACCGCTGCAAAATCCGGCAGCTCCAGATAATCCGAAATGATCCCGTCCCCCGACCAGTGGCCGGGAATCTGCCGGCCGCATCGTTCGATCTGCCAGTTGTGTTCCCGGCCATATTCGTAAATCGGTCTCAGAATCTCCTCGTTCGGTTCCATCAGGGCGCAGAGAATGTGTTTCATGGCAATACCGGATTGTGCAAATTATATAAAAATCTCGCGTTAATATATTGTTTTTTCAGGTATTTTCAAGAAAGACGGGCGAATTGGCGTGTTTCTGAGACAAAAAATATATTTATCCCGAACTTTAATATATTGACTTTTCAATTCGTCTCAGGTATAATTAAAAGCAGAGGGACGCGAAAACATTCACCGCAGGAGGGATGAAATGAAACGGAAATGGTTTACTTTGATAGAGTTGCTCGTTGTGATCGCGATCATCGCAATACTTGCGTCGATGTTGCTGCCGGCGCTGAATCAGGCGCGGCAGCGGGCACGGGGCAGCGCCTGCCTCAACAATCTCAAGCAGATGATGACCTACACGCAGATGTATCTGGATTCCTATGACGGAGTCATCGTCTGTGAGGGGGGAAACGAGACCTGGTCAGGATGTTTGAGACGGGGAGGCTTTGTTCAGCTTTCCGACTGGAAAGCGTTCAACTGTCCGGATGCACCGATTCCCAAGGGCAACATCAGCGATGACATCAAAGTCAGCTCTTATGCCTATCCGGCTAATTATCTGGGGTTATGCGTTCTCGATGAAAAGTATTACGATGGATATCCAAGTCCTTACAAGCTCAGCGCACCGGGTGTGACCGGGGGAACCATGTTGAACTTCAAACTGATGAAGCAGCCGTCGAGTTTTCTGTTTCTTGCCGACGGCAGAAATGCCGACGGATATTCGGTTTCAAAATTCTATCCGATCGGCGATTTCGGCACCTGGGGCAGCGGGCCCTGGCGCGGACATAATCGTTCTCAATTTTCCGTGAACTGGGCGGATGGACACGCATCCTTTATCGGGGAAGCGGAATTGCGGGCTACCACGATCGGTCAGACCACTACGATCAAATGGGCTGCGGAATAGCGGAATTTGGAGATGTTCATGAAAAAATTTTTTTCATTGCTTATCGTGTTCGCGGCGTCGCTGCTTCCAGCTGCGAATCTGATTGTCGACCCCGGGACGGGGAAGCTCCGGGGCGGGAAAGCTCCCGCGGGGATCACAGCTGAACTCCGTGACGGGAGAGGGTTCATCACGATCGAGGGTGAAAATCGCCAGCTGAACATGGTTCTTCCCCTGAAAGCCGGAGAGCGGTTCGTGCGGGTGCGGATGCGCATGCGGGTCACGGGGGTCGTTCCCGCCGCCGAATCCTGGCAGGACGCCCGGCTGGCGATGCGTTTTTACGACCGGAACGGGAAAGGCGTCGGCGAATGGCCGCAGGTTTTCAGCGCACGCGGTACGGGGGATTGGATCGATTGCGACCGGCTCTATCCGGTTCCGGAAGGTGCGGTCTCGCTGACCCTCGGCCCGGCGAACTTCGGAACAGCCGGAAAAGTGGAATTCGCCGATCTGCTGGTCGAGGCCGTGAACGAACGTCCCTCCCCGGTTGCGAATCTGATTGTCGACCCCGGGACGGGGAAGCTCCGGGGCGGGAAAGCTCCCGCGGGGATCACAGCTGAACTCCGTGACGGGAGAGGGTTCATCACGATCGAGGGTGAAAATCGCCAGCTGAACATGGTTCTTCCCCTGAAAGCCGGAGAGCGGTTCGTGCGGGTGCGGATGCGCATGCGGGTCACGGGGGTCGTTCCCGCCGCCGAATCCTGGCAGGACGCCCGGCTGGCGATGCGTTTTTACGACCGGAACGGGAAAGGCGTCGGCGAATGGCCGCAGGTTTTCAGCGCACGCGGTACGGGGGATTGGATCGATTGCGACCGGCTCTATCCGGTTCCGGAAGGTGCGGTCTCGCTGACCCTCGGCCCGGCGAACTTCGGAACAGCCGGAAAAGTGGAATTCGCCGATCTGCTGGTCGAGGCCGTGAACGATCCCGCCGCAATGAATCGTGATGTCCCGCCGCCCGGCGGGCTGACCGTGGAGGAGCTTTTTTCGCTCGCCGATGCGGAACATGTCACCACTCCGAGCCGGGAACGGATCTGCCTCAATGGACTCTGGCAGTTCCGGCCCGTTCTGCAGAAAGAGGAGATTGCGGCCCTCCCTCCGGAGGGATCGGGTTGGGGATACTTCAAAATTCCGGGGGCGTGGCCGGTCGCAGCCAACGGCATGAGTTTTTATCTCTCTCCGCTCCTCATGGCCGAGATTGATCCGTGGAAGCTCAACAGTGCCTGGTATCGCCGGGAGATCGAGGTCCCTGCAGAGTGGAGCGGTCGGGAAATCATACTTTCCGCCGACTTGATCCAGAGTTGCGCGAAGATTTTCGTGGACGGTATCGAAGCGGGGGAGTTCTACTATCCCGGCGGCGAGGCGGATCTGACCGGAAAACTGATCCCCGGGAAGAAGCAGACACTTGCACTTCTGGTCAGCGCGAACCCTGAGGAGAGCGCGACTTTCATGGCGGCCGACCGCCTCATCAAAAACCAGAGCGCGCTGCAGAACCGCGGCATCACCGGAAATCTCTTCCTGGAATCGCGTCCGACCGGTGCGGCGGTTTCCGACGTCCACGTTATCACTTCGGTACAGAATGCCGCGATCACTTTTGACACCGGTTTTGTCGCGCTGCCGGCGGGACGCTACCGCCTGGAGGCGGAACTGTTCGACGCAGACGGCAGGGCGGTGAAGCGGTTTCTCTCCACACCGTTCCGTTCCACGGGGAAACCCGGATTCCGCCACTCGTTCGGCGGTGCCTGGCAAAATCCGAAGCTCTGGGACATCGACACCCCGGGAAATCTCTACACGGCGAAAGTCCGGCTGCTCGACGACAAGGGCGGTCTGCTCGACGAATTTCTTCCGCAGGAGTTCGGATTCCGCGAATTCTGCATCGATGGTCGCGACTTTTACCTGAACGGCCGGAAGATCCATTTGCGCGCGCTGGTCACCAAGACCCCGCAGGAGGCCGATTTCGGTTCGGAACTCTGGATCGAACACCTGGTTCGTGCCGCGCGCGGTTTCGGCGCAAATTTTCTTATCGGCTGGAATTACAGTTTTTCTCCTGGCGTATTCTGTTATCTCGACGGGTTTCACCGGGGGACTTCCCGGCGAGGTATGCTGACCTCGCTAACTCTGCCGCATTTCAAAGATTTCAACTCGAATCTCAAAGATCCGGAACAGGCCGCAGCCTACCGGAGACAGGCGGAACACCTGATCCGCCGTTTTCAGAATGTTCCAGGCGTCGTTATGCTGGTCATGAATCACAACGCGACCGGTTACTCCGGCGATCAGAATCCGATGCGGATCGGCACCGCCTATAAACCCGAAGAGGCTCTGCCGGATGGAGCACTTGCGAACCGCGCCCAGGCCGTGCTCGCGGAAAACATCGCCCGGAAACTCGATCCGAGCCGCCCGATTTATCACCATGAGGGAGGCAACATCGGCGACGTCTATACCCTGAACTGCTATTTGAACTGGGCGCCGCGGCAGGAGCGGGCCGACTGGCTCGAAAACTGGGAGAAAAACGGCACGATGCCGCTCGTCTTCGTTGAATGGGGGCTGCCGCACGTCGCAAGCTGGTCGAGTTACCGCGGTCCCTCTTTCATCTGGTCGACCAAAGGGCTGCAGTGCCTGTGGACCAATGAGTTCAATGCCGCAATCCTCGGTGAGAAAGCCTACCGTGACGAACCTGCCAAACAGAAACTCTATGACCATCAGGAGAAGATGATCAAGGGGAATGAATTGACCTTTTTCAGCGCCCTCGGCGGAAACAGCATTATGAACCGCGTCGAGGATGTGAACCGTGTCCGGGCCTATTATGCGCAGAGAGTATTCCGCTCGTTGCGCGCCAGGGGGATCTCCGGCATCCTGCCGTGGGATCAGTTCCTCTGCTGGAAATGGGTGGCGGATGGTCCGGGCGTACGGCAGAATCCCGATCGCTTCCGGAATCTGAAACAGCCCGGACTTGTTCCGGATCTGCTGATTCCGCGCGGCGAGTATATCAACAATCCTTTTGCCAGGTACGAACTCAATACGACCGGCGAGGCGGTGCACGCGGGATTCACCGAATTTCTCGGCTGGATCGGCGGCAAATCCGGTGATATCACCGAAGAGGGACACAATTTCCGCCCCGGCGAAACCGTGCGGAAAACCCTCGTGGTTTTGAACGACAGCCGTCGGGAAGCGAAAGTCGAATGGCGCTGGAGAGTTCCGACCCTCGGAATCGAAAAAAGCGGCAGCACAGTCGTCGCTCCCGCGGGCCGCTGCGATCTGCCGGTGGAATTCACCATCCCGACCGCCGGAGCACCGGAGAAGTTCGCGCTCGAGGCGGAGTTCGATTTCCCGGGACAGGGGAGAAGCTGTGATCGTTTCATGGTCGATCTTGTCGCGCAGGCTGCGGTGAAACTCGCTTCGAGAGTCGGTCTCTACGATCCGGAGGGGAAAGCCTCACTGCTTTTGAACCGGCTCGGGATTCCGTTCCGTACGGTCCATTCCGACCGCGATCTGAACGGGATTGAGATTCTGATCCTCGGGCGCAATGCGCTGCACGGATTTCCGCTGCATTTGTCGCAGCGACTGGAAAACGGGCTGAAACTCCTTGTGCTCGAACAGCCGGCGCAGGAGCTGAACCGGCTCGGACTGCGCACGACGGAACAGGGATTCCGTGAAGTGTTTTCCGTGTCGGATTTCAGCGGAGATTTGCGGGACTGGCGCGGCAGTGCGACTCAGCTGCCGGGAACCTTTCCGCTTGTGCCCTATGAGGCAACCTCGCCGCAGTGGGACTGGAACGGTTTCAGCAACACCCGGGTCTGGCGGGCCGGCAACCGCGGCAGCCTCACGGAAGTGCTGTTTGAAAAGCCGCAGGTCGGAAACTGGAATCCGCTGCTGCAGTGCGGTTTCGATCTGCAGTATGTGCCGCTGGTCGAGTTTGTCGAGGGAAAAGGCCGGATCATGTTCTGCCAGCTTGCAGTCACAGGCCGTACGGAAATTGAGCCGCAGGCCGATGATCTGCTTGGCCGGGCATTGGAGCGACTCGATTCCGCCCGCGGTCCCGCCCCCCGGAATGTGCGATATCTGGGCGGTTCGGAGGGGGCCGCTCTGCTCGACGCGCTGCGCATTCCCCGCTCTGCCGACTCCGGTTCGACTCCGGCGGAAACGCTGCTGGTGCTCGGCCCGGGCGCAGAGCCGGGTGATCTGACTGACGCGGTGGCTGCCGGGCTGAATGTACTCGCTCTCGGATTCGGACAGGCAGAGCTCGAATCCATGCTGCCCGGAAAATTCCATCTCCAGTCCGGCGGATATTATTCCGATCAAGTGGAGAACCTGCGCGCGACGCCGGAGTTCACCGGAATCGGCAACGCGGAACTGCACTGGCGCGGGAAAATGCAGTTTGACGCCTTTGCGCCGGATTCCGCGGGCGGACGTTCTCTCGGAATTGTCCGGCACGGGAAAGGTGTTTTCGTAAGTTGCCAGCTTCCGCCGTGGAAATTCGACGAGGAAGAGTTTTACTACCGGACGACCCGGCGGCGGTCGACTTTCCTCGTCTCCCGTCTGGCCGCGAATCTCGGAGCACGTTTTGAAAGCGGACTCTTCGCTCTGTTCGACGGCGTGAAAGGCAATCTCAAATTCGAGTTGCCGAACGATCGTTGGATCGGCATCGCCGATCCCGAGGGAGAGGGGCGCGACCGGGGATGGATGAACCCGGATTTCCGCCCGAATTCCAGATGGCGTCCGGTTCGGGTGCCGGGAAATTTCGATGTGCAGTTCAAAGAGCTGGCGAAATACGATGGGCTCTTCTGGTATCGGCTGGAATTTGAACTGCCCGGAGAGTTTGCTTCTTCCGGCGATGTTGAGCTGTTCCTCGGGGCGATTGATGATGAATCCTGGACCTGGCTGAACGGGCACTTCCTCGGAGAGGTCACCAAACAGACCCATCCGGATAACTACTGGGAGGCGGCCCGCATCCATCATGTGGATTCCGATTGGCTTCGCCCCGGAAAAAATGTGCTGGTTGTGCTCTGCAACGACACCTACCGGTACGGTGGAATCCTCGGAATTCCCAAGTTCAAGATTCCCCGGAGATTCGATTTCTACACGGATCGGCCGATCGCCTCCGACGATCCGTACCGCTACTATCGCTGGTAATCTCCGGCGGCCGCTTCCCGGCGGAGCGCTCTGCTCCGCCTTTTTCCAGGGAGGGGCCGCCGGTCGCTTTTTTTCATTTTTCTTCTGCCGCGCACTTGCTTTTTTTCTCCTCTTTGCATCATAATATTTACAGGTAATATTACATGTAAACATCGAGGTGCGGCGTGAAGAGGAACATCACCGACGACATATATACGTATCTGCTCTCCGAGATACGGGAGCATCGTCTGCTGCCGGGCGGGATTCTGCCCTCGGAAAGCACGCTCTGCCGCCAGTTTTACGTGAGTCGTCCGACGGTGCGAAAGGTGCTCGCGCGTCTCGGTGTCCGGCTGCCGGAAGATCTCGACGTGATCTGCTTTGACGATGTCGAGAATTTCACGGAAACCATCGGGGTGCCGGTCTCCTGCATTCGGATGCCGCTCCGGACCATGGGGGCGCAAGCCGTCGAATACCTGATTCGGAAGATCCGCAACCCTGAGTGTGAAAAGGAGGAACAGACGTTCCGATCCTCACTGGTTGTGAACCGGTGCAAATTTCTGCTACCGCCGAGCTCGGCGGCGTTCTGCCGGACTCCCGTTTCGCCGGATGCGGAGCCTCCGTCGCTGCCGCGCAGGATTCCCGGATGAACGGAAACGGAGATGTGGAGTGCCTCGCGTTCCGGAATCCGGAAAAGTTCGGGGTGCTGCTCATCAACAAGAGCGGGCGCGAGACGGATGTGAAACTCGATCTGCTCAACGCCCCGGCGACGACTCCCGATCCGATTCTCCCCTCGGTCGAATCGATCGCGCTGCGGGAGGGAGAAGTGAAACGGGGCATGATTCCGGAGTTCCCCCCGGTCGTCACTCTGCAACCGTATGAGGTGCGGCTGCTGATGCTGTAAAAGAAGCTTCCCCCCTGCGGGAAACCGGTGCTCAGGCGGCCGAAGAGCGGAATTCATGGCGAACGCCTTTCGCGCAGCTTCATCGCGCAGAAAAATACCGCGGTCGAAGCGAACGCCAGCACCGAAAACACCGCAAGGTAGGAGCTTCGGGAATAAACCAGCGCTCCGCCGACCGATTCCGGCGGAAAGCTCTTCAACAGCCAGCCGGCCAGATTCCCGAAAAAAGCAACGGCAAGGTAAAAACTGAAATTCATAAAGCAGACCGCAGGACCGCCGAGATCGCGCGGATTGGTGTCATGCAGCAGCGGAATCACGATCGACGACATGCTTCCGGTGGCGGCGAGCAGACAGAAAAGCAGCGCGATCCAGCCGCTGCGAATGTCGAAGAACAACAGCAATGCAATGAGAGCGAACACCGTGAGCGAAACCGTTCCCGCGACGCGGCAGAAGACGCTCCGCCGATTACCCGTCATTCGGCTCAACACCGCGAGCAATGTTCCGGCCACTGCGGAAATCAATCCCGTCAACGACAGAATCCATGCCGCGTGAAGCGAGGAAAATCCGCAGAAGTCCTCCAGAAACTTCTTGCCGATCACTGTCTGAATCACATAGTATAAACCGAAGTTGATCCCGCTGAACAGAAACACCAGCCGGTTGTTCCGCTCACCAAGCACCTGGAAGAACGGGGTGAATCGAAACGGTATGTCGCGCCGGACCGGCGGCAGTTTCCGCCGGGAGGAGAACACGACAAAAAGCACATAGAAAAGAATCGTCGCGGCCGCAACGCCGAGCAGCGCCCGCTGCCATCCGGTTGCCCGGACCAGTGCGACGAACGGCGCATTGGCAACGATGCCGCCCGCGTATCCGGCCGTAATCACCAGAGAAACCGCAATGGCATAGTTTCTCCGGCTGGCGCGGATCGTCTCATCGATGAGCGCCAGATAGAGCGAACTTGCACCGAATCCGGTCAATGCCCGGCTGAAATAAAGCCACCCTCCCGACGAAAGCGGAAAACACAGCGACCCGAGGCAGAAAAGAAACGCCCCTGGCAGAATGACCCGCCGCCCCCCGAAACGGCTGACGAAAAGCCCGATCAGCAACTGATTCAGCGCGTAAACGTACATGAAAACCGAACCGAGCGCCGTCACTCCCGGCGCAGAGAGATGAAGATCCCTCTGCAGGAGATCGAAGATCGCTCCCGGAACCGCCACCCGCTGAATGTTCGCAAAGAAGTAAAGCCCGGTCCCGCACAGGATCAGTCGGAGAAAGAACCTCCGGCGGAAAACGAGCGGATCCGCCCCCCCGCCGCGAACCGTGCGGAACACCATTTCAATCGATCTCCAGCACCACCTTGCCGATGTTTTCATTGCGCTGAAGAATCGCATGCGCCTCCTCCGCCCGCCGGATCGGCAGCACCGCATGGATCACCGGACGAATCTCCTTCGAACCGAACTTCGGCCAGACTTTCTCTTCAAGTTCGCGCAGGATCCGCGCCTTCATCTCCGTCGGGCGGCTTCGCAACGTGCTTCCGATCAGCCGGATTCCGCGCTTGAGAATCGGCCGGAGGCTGATCCGGGCAAATTCGCCGCCGAGGGTCGAGATAAGAATCCAGCGCCCTCCGGGAGCGAGTTTTTCGATGCAACTCCCGAGCACCTCGCCGCCGACGCAGTCGAGCGCGACATCCACAGGATGCGCCTCGAACGCCGCGACCGGATCATCCCGATGGCGTTCCAGCACCCAGTCCGCCCCGAGAAGGCGGACCGCCTCGGCCTTCTCCGGCGAACCGACCGAGGTCATCACCTTCGCGCCGAACGATTTCGCCAGCTGAATCGCCGCCAGTCCGAGCCCGCTCGCCCCCGCCTGTACGAAAACCGTCTCCCCGGCCCTCATATTCGCCTCAAAGAAGAGATTCAAATACGCGGTTGCGAATACCTCCGGCAGCGAAGCCGCCTCCGTCATCGAAAGCCCCGGCGGAAGCGGCAGAACCATCCCCTCCGGGACGGCGATCTTCTCCGCGTATCCGCCGCCGCCGAGCAGCGCGCACACCTCGCCGCCCGCCTTCCAGCGGCTTCCTGCGGGCGCGGCGAGAACGACGCCCGCCACCTCCAGCCCCATCCACTCCGGCCAGCCGGGCGGCGGCGGATACTTGCCCGCCCGCTGCAGAAGATCCGCACGGTTCAAAGCCGCCGCCCGGATTCCCAGCAGAACCTCGCCGGCTTTCGCTTCCGGATCGGGAACCTCCGTCCAGTGCATGGCCCCTGTTTCATCAACCTTCATCGCATACATGGTCCATCTCCCTCACAAATGATTCGTCTCGAGCGGGTTCTCCCGATCCGTGAGCGGCAGCGGAATCACCCGCCCGGCCAACTGCGACGAATAGGCCCCGTAAATCATCTCCAGTGCCGCCCGGGCGTCATACGCACTTGCCAGCGGCTGGCGATCCTCCTCGATCGCACAGAGCAGATCCCACGCGGCAAATCGGTTGTTATCCCGGAAATACCACAGAAAACCGAAGTCGCGCAGCTCCTCCGCGCCCGGAATGACCCGGGTCTCCACCAGCGGCACCTCCTCGTAGGCGGCTTCGTCCTCCGGCGGAAACTGAGTGCGGCTCAGCCGCAGTTTCCGGTCGTTGTCGTAGCGGACACTTAAAATTCCCTCAGTACCGGCCACAGAAACTCCCATCCGCACCTGCTTCCGAAACAGTCCGCGACGGCTCTCGAAAATTCCGCGGACGCCGTTCGGAAAATGATAGAGCGCAAATACATTATCCCCGGCGACCGCCCCGAGCGGCTCCTTCGTGACGCAACGATCCTCCCGCCGAAGCGGACGACCCTCCTGCATGATCTCCGCCGAGACCGATTCCGGAGCGCCGAAGAGATAACACCCCAGATCGAGAATATGAGTGCCCAGCACCACCATATCCTCGCCGCCGCCACGCTCATCCTCCTTGCCCCGGCCATAGAAGGTGAGCGGGGTGCCGATCGCGCCTTCTTCGATCATTCGCTTCATTGTCCGGAACACCAGAGCATGGCGCGCCAGATGGGCGACGGCGATTTTCACATTATGCTTCTCCGCGATGGCGATGAGCTCATCGGCGATGCGGAGATCGTTGGTCATCGGCTTTTCGCAAAGCACGTGAATGCCCCGCTCCGCAGCCGCCCGGATCTGGAACGTGTGCTCCTCCGGAATCCGGGAGCCGAGCACGACGATCTGCGGTTTCTCCCGGTCGAGCATTTCCAGATAGTCGTCGTAATGGCGCTTCACCCCGAGTTGCCGCATTCGCTCATCGAGTCCGTCCGGATTGGAATCCGCCAGAGCCACATGTTCGACTCCGGGCAGCCCGACAAAAGCGAGGTGGGTGCCATGTCCACCGAGAAAAATCCGCTTCGTATCGAACGCGACCGCAATACGCCACTGTTTCTTCATGATTTCACCTCCTGAAAGAGCGGCGGTCCATCGCCGCAAGATAATCGTCCATCGCAGCATTGACCGGCCAGACGGTCTCTTTCGGACAGCGGCCGATCTCCATCTTCAAACCGTCGTAGAGCGGCATGAGTTCGCTCTGTTTCATCCCGAGCGTGGAGAGGATTTTCGAATTGTCGGTCTCGCGGGTGAAGAGACGGGCATATTCGAGCTGCCAGCGCGGTCCCATATTGTAAGGATCCGGCGAGAGGATGCGCAGATAATCCTCCTTGTCCACCCAGACCGCCTCCAGGTTGCAGATGTCGTGATAGTAGTCGGCGATCTCCTCCCAGGAGTGATGTTCCCCGGTCGCGACGTTGAAATCCTCCCCGAGCGCCTTGTCGAGGAAGAGCAGTCCGGCAAGCATGCGGGCGACGTCACCGCCCCAGCTCAAGGTCGCCTGTTTCCTCCGCGCCTGCTCGGGAACAACAACCCGCTTCCCGGCGAAGGCGCGCCCCACGTTGTCCGCCGCTTCAAGCGTCACGAGCTGGTAGCGCAGAAACGAGTAGGTGGTCGCGGGACGGACGATCGTCCAGTTCCGCCGCGGGGAAGCGCGCAGAATATTTTCGCCGCGCGCCTTGTAGATGCAATAGTCGTCCGAATTGCGCAGCAGAACGTCATCCGACGAATCGATCAGCCGCGGCGAACTCTCCCTGACCGGATGCTCTTTGTCGTCGAACACCCGGCAGCTCGACAGAAACATGTAATGTCCGGTATGATTCAGCGCCTGCGGCAGATACCAGGTGAGTTCTCCGGTGCCGTAGGTCAGGAAGTCGACGATTCCGTCGTAGTTTCTTTCGAGGAGTTCGCGGTAGACGCTCCGGTCTTTTGCGTTCGCCTGAATGTGGGTGACCCCCCGAAGCCCCGGATCGGCCGCATCCAGCGAAACCGCGTCGATCTGACAGCCCAGCTCCGACAGCCGTGGAAGCAGATACTGTCCCATCGCCCCGGAAGAGCCGAGCACCAGCACTTTTCTGGTAACGTTCATTTTTCCCTCTATTGGAAGTGACCTGTTTGTTGAATTTTATTGTTCTTCCCGGTTGTGGTAACGCACCCCGAGAACACGTCCGCCGTCGATGGTATGGTTTTCACCGGTGATGAAACTGGAATCGTCCGATGCGAGAAACGCCACCAGCGCCGCGATTTCACGCGGCTCCCCGGTACGCCCCAGCCAGGTTCCCTGATGAGGAATCGACGCCGCACCGACGACCATGCCTGGAGAGATGCAGTTGACGTTGATGTTGTATTTTCCGGTTTCCAGCGCCAGCGCCCGGGTCAGAGAGAGGACTCCCCCTTTGGCCGCGGAGTAGTCCACCCGATCCAGAATCCCCTTTTCCGCGGCGATCGAAGACATATTGATGATTTTACCGTATCTGCGTTCCATCATCTGGCCGAGCAGAGCGTGAATACAGCAGAGCGTTCCGTTCAGATTGAGGTCTATGATCCGGCGCCAGATCTCCTCGGTTGTGTTTTCAAAGCGGGAGAGCCGATGGAACAACCCGGCGCTGCCTCCCGCGTTGTTTACCAGGATTTCGACCGAACCGAACTGCCTGAGCGCCGTTTCCGCCATTCGGCGGACTTCGTCACTCCGGGTCACATCCACCTGACAGGGAAGGGCGCATCCCCCGGCGGAACGGATTGTTTCAGCTGCTTTTTCGGCATTTTCCCGGGTGAGGTCCGCGCAGACGACCGCGGCGCCTTCCTCCGCAAGGCGCGAACAGATTGCGATGCCGATTCGCCCACCCGCGCCGGTGACCACGGCGGTCTTTCCTTCAAGCATTTTATCCATGTTCCCCTATTCCTCCTTCGGCCCGAGAATGCAGCCGCCGTCAATTATGTAATTTTGACCCGTGATGTAGCCGGCGTCTTCCGAACAGAGAAAACAGACCAGTTTCGCGACCTCCTCCGGCGTCCCGGAACGGCCGAACACGCTGCCGCCGATCGTGGATTCCGGACCCGGTTTCATCTGGATCGCTCCCGAAGCAATGCTGTTGATGCAGATGTTGCATGCGCCGCAATCCATCGCCAGGCTCCGGGTCAGGGCGATGATTCCTCCTTCCACCGCCGAGCGGATCGGCGCCCCCTGCAAACCGGAGACTCCCGCCACCGATACCAGATTGACGATCCTGCCCGTCCGGCGCACGATCATTTGCGGCAGGACATAACGAATCGTTGCAATGGTTCCCCGCAGGACAGACTCAAGAAAAGGAGCCCACTGCGCAGGTTCCGACTCCGAAAAAGCTTTGACAATTCCGACCGCATGGAGGTTGTCTCCCCCCGCATTGTTGACGAGAATATCGATCGAACCGAGCGTTTCGGTCACACATCGAACCATCCGCCTGACCTGATCAACATCGGCTGGATCGGCGGAAAATGCAATCACTTCTCCACCCGATTCGCTGATTTCCGCAACGACTTTCTCCGCCTCCTCCCGGACAGGGGCGGCGACTGCGATTCTTGCGCCATGCGAAGCGAACATGCGGGCCACCGCCCTGCCGATTTCATTTTCCGCTCCTGTTACAAGGACGTTTTTTCCATTCCATTGTCTTTCCATAGTCTCACCTGTTACAGCTGAACACCGGAGGCGCGCAACAACGCCTCCTGTACGATCAGTTCGTGCGGGAACGAATAGGGGTTCTCCATCTCATTGCGGATAATCTTCGCAAACTCGATCAGCTGGTTGTCATACCGTCCGTTCATAACACCGACATCGACGATGTGTGTTCCGGCCTCGAACGCTTCGTTTCCCTCGAGCAGCGTCAGCCGCAGATGGAGCGGATCGAGCCGGTAACGGTCGGCAGGGTGCTCCAGCGGGCAGATTTCGATCGTCCCTTTTGTACCGCAGACGATCAGCCGCCGGTGCTTCATCCCGTCCACCTCGGTGACGCCGGTCCGCACCGTGGCGACCGCGCGCGGATACTCCAGCACGGCGACGCCGGTGTCGTACAGATTGTCGTCGCGCGTTTTCGTGAGGTAGGGGGTCACCCGCAGCGGCCGCCCGAGCAACGTCACGACCAGATCGATCAGGTGTCCGGCGAAGATGTAGACCGCCCCGCCCTGAAACTGCGCAAGCCAGCGGCGATAGGCCTCGTCGTGGCCGTCGTAACGGTTCATCACGGCGTGTACCTCGAAGATCTCCCCGAGCCACCCTTTCCGTACCGCATTCAAACAGTATTGAATCGCCGGATTGTTGCGGTACATGTAACCGAGCTGAATCGTCAGATGTTTCCGGCGGAACTCGTTCAGCAGATCGCGGAACGGTTCCAGTTTCTCCCCGCCGGGCTTGTCCATGTGAATGGAGAGATTCCGGTCGACGCAGCGGCGCGCGGTCTCGAGAAGCTCGAAACCGTCGGTCTCCACCGCGACCGCCTCAAGCCCGGGCGTGTTGAAGAGCTCCTCCGCCGTGAGACGCGGAACTCCCTGATACTCGGGGAATCCGCCGCGGCGGCTCCACCAGGAGTCATCCTCCTCCACGACGCCGACCACCTCGTAAAATTCGCTGAGGCGGCGCAGAGCGGCCATCTTTTCCGAAGCATGATTGTGACCGATGCCGATCTGTCCGATTCTGATCTTCCGCATGGGCGAGGCTCCTTATCTTTCCGTAAAACTCTTCCAGTCGAAAATGACGCCGAGCAGCTCCGGATCTCCCCGGGCGATTCTTTCGAAGATCGCCGGGGCGTCCGCGGGAGAGGCCACGACGTCCAACAGCGACTCCGTCCGAATCCGGCCCGCGGAAAACAGCCGCAGCAGCAGCGCCATATCCTCCCGCATGGTCCAGTAGCCGGGACGCGCGTCGTGGAGCGGCCGCGCCATGTTGTGCGCTCCGATGATGCTGATCCCCGGACGGTGAACCTTGTGGTAGAAATCGAGCTCATGCGTCGGAGTCCGGGAACAGCCGGTGAGCGTGACGCGTCCGAACGGCGCGGTGAAGTCGAGAGCTTCGTTGACCGCCTCCGGATTTCCGGTCACTTCGACAACCACGTCCGCGCCTTTTCCGCCCGTGAGACTGCGGATTCTCTCCGCCAGATCAGGTTCGTCGGGCGAAAAGGCCGCGTCGGCACCGAACTCCAGCGCAAGTTCCCGCCGCCGCCGGTTGTAATCCATCGCAATCAGGGGAAAAAGTCCGTTGAGATATGCGCAACGGACGGCGAAGAGCCCGAGCAGCCCCAGCCCCATCACCACCAGAGACTCTCCGAACTCAGGCCGCGCCTTGCGGACTCCCTGCAGCCCCATCGAGGCGACGATTGCGAAAACCGCTGTGTGCGCCGGCAGAGCGTCATCTTCGATGCGGACCAGATCCTGCGCCTGCTTCACCAGAAGGGAGGCGTGCATGCTGTGATAAACCGCGACCCGTTCCCCGGGGAGGAATCCGGCTTCTTCCCCGGCACGCAGCACCTTCGCCACCGCGCTGTAGCCGAGATATTTCGGAAAATCTCCTCCGGCGAGTCCGAGCAGACATGCCCGTTCGGTTCCGGGGCTGACCAGGGTGCACTCCGTCTCCAGAAGAACCTCGTCCCGTTTCAGTTCCGGCTCCGCCATTTCGGATGTCTGCAACTCCGCCCGGCCGGGCGCGGTGAATACAATCGCATGTCGTTTCATCTCCGGTTTCGATGCTCCTTTCGCTTTGCCGTTTTCCCAATACAGTAACAGCCCCGGTCGTTTTTGCAAGAACTCGGAACACAATCTTCTGAAAAACAAATTGAAAAAAGAATTTGTTTTCAATTAATTTCGGAATATATTGTAAATGAATCAATATTTTTGCAAAAATCATCTTGTGTTCCGGAGGGAGGCGTTATGAAAATCCAGGAGATTGCGAAGAGAGCGGGGGTTTCCACTGCGACGGTATCGCGGGTATTCAGCAACCATCCGAACATTCGGGAAGAACTGCGCGAACGGGTTCTGGCGGCGGCGCGGCAGACGGGATATCACCCGCGTCTCTCGCAGAAACAGCAGAATGTGGTGGTCATCAGCCCGCTTCGGGAGATCTATCCGATCCGGAGCTATGTTGAAATGGTGCTCTCCGAACTGGCGCTGACTCTCTCGCAGCGCGGTTACCGGATCGAAATGCTGCCGCAGGACAACCTCAGACAGTTGGAGCGAATCCGTTTCTGCGGCGCCGTTTCGGTCGGGGTCGGGGTGGAACATTTCGCCGGCTGGGAGGAACGTTTCGCCGCGCCTCTCATCGTCATCGACCGCGATGTTCCTCCGGGAACCGACGAGATCTATTCGGTCCGTTCCGACGAAAGGGAGGCGATGGAGCTCGGCATCGACTGCCTCGCCCGCCACGGCTGCCGCAAAGCCGGAGTCATCATTTACGGAGAAGCCGGAGTCGGCAACACCGAAATCCGGCGCGAAGCCGTTCTCCGGGCATTGCACGCGCATCGGCTGCCGGTCTCGGACCGGCTCGTCCGTTTCGCCCTCGCCGACTCCTATGTGGAGGAGATCGGCAAACTTCTGAAACTCGGCATAGACAGCCTCTTCTGCCCCGGCGGAAATGCCGGGATCATCGCCGCCTATGTGCTCTCCCTCTACAATCGGCGCATTCCGGACGACATTTCGCTGGTCGCCTCCGAACGGAGCATGTACTCCCGTTACGCCATTCCCCCGCAAACCACGATCACGCAGGATTACGCCGCGCAGGCCGCCGCCGTCGCCGACCTGCTCGACGCGCGGCGGCGCGGCATCGCCTTCCCGCGTCACACGGTCATCCCCTACCGGCTCATTGAGCGTGACAGCGTAAGAGACGCCGCCGTTCCTCCGCCGGAGGAAAGTTTTCGCGTTGCGCGCGCTTGACTTTCCGGGCGGGGCGGGGTATCTTTTGCGTTGACACACAAAGGAGTTTCCCGTCATCATGTACAATTCCATCATCTGCCGCTACCATGAGATTGCCACGAAGGGCAACAACCGGAACATGTTCGAGCGGTGTCTCGTTGAAAATATCCGCCATCTGCTCGACGGCAAGGCGCCCTGCCGCGTGCACCGGGTCCGCGGCCGGGTCTGGGTAGAGCCGAAACATGAAGGAGATTTTACGCCGGAGGAGCTTCGTGCGATCAAGCCGCAGCTCGCGAAAGTGTTCGGACTCGAATCGTTCTCTCCAGCGGCACGCGTCGCAGTCGATATGGACGCGATCCGCGCAAAAGCGCTCGAACTCGCCGGCGAGGTGCTCACCCCGGTCTTCGCGGAAAGAGAGAACATCTCGTTCCGGGTGCGGGCGCGGCGGAGTTTCAAGAAGTTCCCGTTCCGTTCGCAGGAGATCGAAATCGACCTCGTGACCTCCATCGCGAAGCTGTTCGGCGACGACCGTTTCCGGATCGACCTCAAACACGCGGAATACACGCTCGGCGTGGAGGTGCGTGACGAATTCGCTCTGCTCTACTGGGATGAGTACCGGGCGCCGGGCGGACTGCCGGTCGGGAGCAATCCGCGCGTGCTGACGCTGCTCTCGGGCGGAATCGACTCGCCCGTGGCCGCGTGGATGATCATGAAACGCGGCTGCCCGACCGACTTCATCACCTTCCACAGTTCGCCTTACACGCCGCCCGAAACGACCGACAAGGTGCGCGGAATCGCGGAATTCCTGAACGGCTGGCAGATTCACGGGAAACTGCATTTGTGCAATCTCGCACCGCTGCAGAAGCTGATCCGGGACAACTGCACGGAACGGTTCCGGACCGTGCTCTACCGCCGGGCGATGCTGCGCATTTCCGAACAGGTCGCGCGGGCGACCGGATGCCGCGCGCTCGTTACGGGCGAAGCCGTCGGCCAGGTCGCCTCTCAGACGCTCGTCAACATGAACACGATCAACCGCGCGATCGACATGCTCGTACTGCGCCCGCTGGTCGGAACCGACAAACTCGAAACGATCCGGATTGCGGGGATGATCGGCAGTTATGAGCTCTCGAACACGCAGGTTCCCGACAGCTGCACGGTCTTCGCGCCGGCCTCTCCGGCGACCGCGATGCCGGAACCGGTCGCCGAGGCGGAAGAGCGGAAAATCCCCGATTATCCCTCCGTACTGGAAAAAATAATCGCAGATATTGAAACTATCGCTTGAAATTTACGGAAAAACGGGTTAACTTTCAGTCAAGGATATTTTTACAGACTTCTTTGATACAGGAGATGTTATTTTGGCCAGAGATACCGAATATATTCTTGAGCTCCTTGTGGAGTACGGGATGGTCACCCGGGATCAGGTCGACCGGGCGCGGAGCGAAGCGGCTGCGTCCGGGGGGACGCTCGACCCGGTCGAATGTCTGAAAAAGGACGGATCGGTCCAGGAACGCGACCTGCTCGCCATGCTCGCCCAGCAGTACGGCATGGAAGTCATCGACCTCAACAGCTACGAAATCCCCCAGGAGGTGATCCAGAGCCTGAGCCCCGAAGTCGCATCGCGCTACAAAGTCGTGCCGGTCATGAAACGCGACGACGTGCTGACGATCGCGATGAGCGATCCGACCGACATGGAGACTCTCGACGCACTGCGTTATCTGCTCGGAACCGAAGTCGATGCCATGGTGGCAAGCAAAGATCAGATCGACGCGATTCTCGACCGCTACTACCGGGTCGGCGCCGACAGCGTCGAGGGATATCTTCAGGAGCTCACCGACGGCGAGGAGATCGACACGACCATCATCGAGAGCAACATCGGCACCAAGGAGTCGATGGACGACGAGAACGCCCCGATCATCCGCCTTGTGACGCAGCTCATCATCGATGCGTTCAAGATGAAGGCGTCGGACATCCACCTCGAACCGATGGAGAAGCGTTACCGTGTCCGTTACCGCATCGACGGAGCGCTGCGTGAAGTGGAGGGGCCGCCGAAATACATGCAGGCGAACTTCACCAGCCGCGTGAAGATCATGGCGCGGCTCGACATCACCGAAAAGCGGATTCCGCAGGACGGCCGTATTCAGGTGACGGTCGGCGACAAGGACATCGATTTGCGTGTATCGTCGGTACCGACCGTGCACGGGGAGTCGATCGTCATGCGTATCCTCGACAAGTCGAGTATTCAGCTCGATGTGCCGAAACTCGGTTTTTATGCGGACGACCTTGAGATTGTGAACCGGATCATCAGCCTGCCGGACGGAATCTTCCTCGTGACCGGGCCGACCGGTTCCGGCAAGACCACGAGTCTGTATGCGTTTCTGAACACGATCAACACCACGAGCCGCAAGATCATCACGGTTGAGGACCCGGTGGAATACCAGCTCGCGGGCATCAACCAGGTGCAGGTGGACCGGCATGTGGAGATGACGTTCGCAGCGGCGTTGCGCTCGATGCTGCGTCAGGCGCCGAACATCATCATGGTCGGTGAGATCCGCGACCTCGAAACCGCGGAAATCGCGATCAACGCCGCACTCACGGGTCACCTTGTGTTCAGCACGCTGCACACGAACGACGCGCCTGGCGCGATCACCCGTCTCGTGGACATGGGGGTGAAGCCGTTTCTGGTGGCGACCGCGCTGCGGGCGGTGATGGCGCAGCGGCTGCTGCGTCGGATCTGTCCGAACTGCAAGGCGCCGCACACTCCGACGCCGATGGAGATCCGGATGCTCGGGCTCTCGCAGGAGTATCTGGACAATCACCAGTTCTACAAGGGCAAGGGGTGCGACCGCTGTGGAAGAACCGGTTACAAGGGGCGTATCGGCATCTACGAAATCTTCCAGATCACGGAAGACATCGGCAAGTTGATCTTCGCGAACGAGCCCAGCGGCGTCATCCGCGAAGCGGCGCGACGCAACGGCATGCGCTCCCTGCGCGACGATGCGATCCGAAAGGCCGAAGCCGGCATTTCGACGCTGGAAGAGGTCATCTTCGTGACGCTGATGGATGAAAACTAATTCCGGAATGGTGAAAATATGCTCGATATTGAAAGTTCAGCCTTAATCGATCTTCTGAAAACCAACTATTCCGCCGAGCGTCCCGGCCTCAGGGAACAGCTCAACGAAATCGCTGAGGAGTATGAGCGCAGCGGCAAGCCGGTGATGGAGATCATCGAAAACTACGGGCTCTTCAAACGCGGGGAGCTGCTGAAAATCATCGCGGACAGCCTCGGATCGTATGTCTGGGATCCGCGTGTTGCGGATGTGCCGAAGGAGATCATTGAAAGCATCGACACGAACACAGCGCGCAGCTACGGCGTGATTCCGGTGGCCATTGAGGATGACGGCACAATTCAACTGGCGATGCGCAATCCGCTCGATTATCAGACGATCGAATCTCTGCGCTTCATTCTCGACCGGAATATCCTGCCGGTTGCGGTCGACGCCGATCTTTTCGAGTCGGAGCTGGAGCGCTACTACCCGGAAGAGGTCGATTCGGTTGCGGACATCATCGCCGAACTCGGTCCGGCCGAGCAGGAGGAGGACAAGACCAAGACCGACGAAGAGCGCGCGAACGATGCGCCGATCGTGAAATTCGTGGAAGTCGTGATCCATCAGGCGATCAAGGACAAGGCGTCGGACATTCACTTTGAGCCGTTTGAAAAGGAGTTCCGGATCCGCTACCGTGTGGACGGCGCGCTTTATGAGATGCCGCCGCCGCCGCGCAGTCTGGCCGTACCGGTCATCAGCCGCGTGAAGATCATTTCGGGGCTGAACATTTCCGAGCGTCGGCGTCCGCAGGACGGCCGTATTCAGCTGAAATTCCATGGGCGTCCGGTCGACCTGCGCGTTTCGTGCCTGCCGACGAGTTACGGGGAGTCGGTGGTGCTCCGCGTGCTGGACCGCACGGTGGTGAACCTGCAGCTTGATTCGCTCGGAATCGGAGAGGACGTGCTTGCCAAGCTGCGGGAGATGATCCATCTGCCGAACGGGATTCTGCTCGTAACCGGGCCGACCGGTTCGGGCAAGACCACGACGCTCTACTCCGCGCTCGGGGAGGTCAATACGGTCGAGGACAAACTTCTGACCGCCGAGGACCCGGTGGAGTACGACATCGAGGGGATCATCCAGGTGCCGATCAACGATGCGGTGGGGATGACCTTCCAGCGGGCGCTGCGTGCGTTCCTCCGTCAGGACCCGGACCGGATTCTGGTCGGAGAGATCCGTGACTTCGAAACCGCGCAGATTGCGATTGAGGCTTCGTTGACGGGGCACTTCGTGTTCAGCACGCTGCATACGAACGACTCAGCCAGTACGGTGACGCGTCTGGTGGATATGGGGGTCGAGCCGTTTCTGATCTGTTCGTCACTGGCGGGAATTCTGGCACAGCGCCTGGTTCGCCGGGTCTGCAAGAACTGTCAGACCTACTATGTGCCGACCGACAATGACCTTTACCGTCTCGGCATCGACCGGAGCGTCATCGGGGATCGGAAATTCTCCTACGGCCGCGGGTGCCCGAACTGCAACCACACCGGTTACAAGGGTCGGAAAGCTCTGACCGAGCTGCTCGTCGTGAACAACGAGATCCGGGAAATGATCGCCGACGAGGCGCCCGCCAACCATCTGCGCGACAAGGCGCGGGAGATGGGAATGCGGACGTTGCGCGAGGACGGCCTGGCCGCGATTCTCAACGGGGAAACGACTGTGGACGAGGTACTTCGTTACACTTAATATAGATCTGATCAGAGTTATTTTAATCCGGAGACGATAAAATGCCGCAATTCACGTACACCGCGATGGACGCATCCGGCAAGGAGCAGAAGGGCAAGATCACTGCCGCTTCCGAAGAGGCCGTCGCAGCCGAGCTCAAGAGCAAGGGAATGTTCCCGACCATGATCAAGGAGATCGGCGGGCAGAAGAAAAACCAGAAGGGAGCCAAAGGCAAGAAGAAGGCCGGCGGCTTCAACATGACCATCGGTACGGTGAAGATCAAGCGCAAGGAGCTTACGATCGTAACGCGCCAGCTCGCGATTCTTCTGAGTGCCGGTCTGCCGCTGATTCGTTCGCTGCGGACGCTGGAGAAACAGGCGAAGAATCCCGCGGTCAAGCAGATTCTCGGCAAAACCGCCGATACGGTGGAAGGGGGGTCGACCTTTGCGGAAGCGCTTTCGCAGCATCCGAAGTCGTTCGACAAACTCTATTTGAACATGGTTCGCGCCGGTGAGGCGTCGGGTGCGATGGAGATCATTCTCGACCGTCTTGCGAGCTTCATGGAAAAGGCGGCGCGCATTTCCGGCAAGGTGAAGTCGGCGATGATCTACCCGTCGGTGGTGTTGTGTATTTCGATCCTCGCGGTGATCGGTCTGATGATCTTCATCGTGCCGAACTTCACGAAGATCTTCGCAGAACTGCTCGAAGGCGAACCGTTGCCGGGAGTCACGGTATTCGTCATCGACGTCAGCAACACGATGGTGGAGCAGTGGTGGTGGTACTTGATCGGTATTGTGGCGATTATTGTCATATACAAGATTACCGTGAAGATTCCTGCGGGGAAATACGGTGTCGACTGGGTCAAATACAACATGCCGCTGTTCGGTCCGATTATCTCGAAGACGGCGATCTCGCGATTCGGGCGTACGCTCGGAACGCTGATGGCTTCCGGAGTGCCGGTGCTGTCGGCGCTCTCCATCGTGAAGGAGACCTCCGGCAACGAAGTGGTTGCGAACGGCATCCAGAAGGTGCACGACGCGGTGAAGGAGGGCGAAGGAATCGCCGCACCGCTCTCCGCGACGAAGATCTTCCCGGAAATGGTGATCTCCATGGTGGAAGTCGGAGAGGAGACCGGTAAGCTGCCGGAGATGCTCGACAAGATCGCGAACACCTATGACGAGGAAGTCGACAACGCCGTGAGCGCACTGACCTCCATGATCGAACCTCTGATGATCGTCGGTCTGGCCGTGATCGTCGGCGGCATCGTCGTGGCGCTGTTCGCGCCGCTCGTGAAGATCATCGAAAAGATGAGCTGAGCGAGGAAGCAGGAACCGGATTTTGCTCCGGTTCCGTTTCATGAACAGATCGGGCCTCCCCGCTGCGGGAGGCTGTTTTTTATGGAAATTGAGCCGGAGGGGGGACGGCGCAATCATGCTGGACAAAGTGTATGCCGTCGTGATGGCGGGGGGGAAGGGAGAGCGTTTCTGGCCGCAGAGCCGGATCGGCCGCCCGAAACAGTTTCTGCAGCTCCTCGGCGATGCGACGATGATCGAATTGACGGTGGACCGGTTGCGGTTGCTGCTGCCGGTGGAGAATATCCTTGTGGTGACGAACCGGGAGTACGTCGAGGGGGTTCGTGTACTCATGCCGTTTCTGCCGGAGGAGAATGTGATCGGCGAACCGGCCGCGCGTGATACCGCGCCCTGCGCGGCGCTGGCGGCCGGAATCATCCGGGCGCGCGGGGGAGAAGACGCGGTAATGATTCTGCTGCCGGCGGATCACCTGATTGAGCGCACGCATGATCTGGCTTCTCTGCTGGAAGATGTGGCGCTGCGGGCGCGGAAAAATCCGGAGTGGATTTATACAGTAGGAGTCGTTCCGACCGAACCGGCGACCGGCTACGGATATATCCGCTGCGGAGAGATGCTCGAATCGGCGGGGGAGACGAAACTGTTCCGCAGCCTCGGATTCCGGGAGAAGCCGGATCTGGCGACCGCGCAGGAGTTTCTGAAGGACGGCAGTTATCGCTGGAACTGCGGAATGTTTCTGTTTCAGGTGCGGACGCTCGAAGTGGAGATGGAGCGCCAGTGTCCGGAACTCGCAGCGATGCTCCGGCAGGTCAGTGAACTTGAACAAACCGGCAAACTTGCCGATACCTTGCCGTCGCTTTTCGGACGCCAGCAGAAGCGCTCCATCGACTATGCGGTCATGGAACACGCGCAGAAAATGGCGGTGGCGGAGTGCCGCTTCGACTGGGACGACATCGGCAGCTGGACCGCGTTGCGGAATCACCTGACCGCCGACCGCAACGGCAATGTCGCAACCGGGCTCTTCGCGGAACTTGATTCGCACAATCTGATCGTTTCAGGACAGCCGAACCACCTGGTTGCGGCAATCGGAGTCGATGATCTTGTAATTGTGACGACGCCGGATGCGACGCTGGTCTGCCACGCCAATCAGGCGCAGCGGATCAAGGAATTGCTCGGAACCTTCGGGCTGCGCCCGGAATTGCGTCCTTTTCTGTGAGGTTGCTCTTGACTGTCGTGGTGAACATCGGAAATACTTTCAGCCGTGCGGAGTTGTGGAACGGAAAATATTTCGAGCCGCTGTTCCGGATTGAGACAGCGCGGTTCGATCCGAATGCGCTGCCCGAGGGAGTTCCGGTCGTTGCGGCAACGGTGGTGCCGGAGGTGAAGAGACGCCCAGGAGCGGAAAAAATCCATTTTATCGACGCACGGGAGAGCGGGACTTTTGTCGATTTTACACAGATCGACTGCTCGACACTCGGTGCGGACCGGGTGGCGAACGCAATCGCTCTGGCGGAATTTTATGAGCTTCCGGCGATAGCGGTCGACTGCGGAACGGCGATCACGCTGGAGATCGTCGATGAAAAGCGGGTATTCCGGGGCGGAGCGATCGCACCGGGACGGCGGCTCATGCGCCGCGCGCTGGCAACGGGAACCGCGCAGCTTCCTGAAATTCCATTCTCGGCGAAGCTGCCGGAACAGGCAGGAAACGGCACGGTCGAGTCGATCCGGTTCGGGGTCGATCGTGGCGCGGTCGGGCTCGTGCGGGAGCTCGTACAGGTCGCCGCCGCTCCGTTTGGAGGGGTTGAAAAGGTTCGCGTCGTCGCGACAGGAGGGGATGCGCCTTACTTTGCGGCGGCGTTGCCGTTTCTCGAACTCGCGCCGGAAGAGTTCACCCATCACGGGATCCGTCTTGCCGGTGGGGTTTTCTAGTCTTGCAACGTAGAAAAATCTGCGGCTTTTTCGGTGCGGGACTTGATTTTTCAGGGAGACGCGGCTATTTTAATAAACATGGTATGCCGGGGTGGCGGAATGGCAGACGCAGTTGACTCAAAATCAACCGGTTTCGACCATGCGGGTTCAAGTCCCGCCCTCGGTACCACTTCCTTGCGTTTTTATCCCGCGATTCTTCCGTACAGGAAGGAGAATGGGTTTTTGTGTCCGGAATCATGCTTTGCCGGGGAGAAAACGCGGATTCGTAACCGTGGTTCCCGGAATCAAACAACGAATGCGGCTGCGTTTCCCCTCTATCAACTCCAGCAGCGAAGAAACCGCAATACGGCCGACGGCGGAATCATCCACCTTTCCGGCAGCGACCTCCTGCGGCAGCAGCGCTCCCCGGGCCGGACTGTCAAGCGTTGCAAACGGAAACGGGAAACCTTCTCCGGAAGCCGCCTCAACCACTCCGGGGGTCATCTCACGTGAGGCGCACAACACACCGTCGAATGCGAGGCCGCTCTTCCGGGCGGCAAGCACGGCTTCACGCGCATCCTCGGGCACGTAGCGGGAATAACGAATAAAGAGTTCCACGCCACTCCCGGCGAGCGCCTCCGCGACTCCACCCCGCATGGCAGATGTGACGGAGCTCTTTTCGGGGCCGGCGAGAAACAGCAGTTTCCTGCATCCGACCCGCAGCAAGGCTTGCGTCACATCGCGGGCGGTCGCGTGAAAATCACTTGAGACCAGATTCACTTCGTCCGCGACGGCTTCCAGCGGCCGGCTGGTGATGAATACATAAGGGAGTTTATTCTCCTCAAGTTCGCGGAAATATCCACACTCGGGAGCGGCTCCCCAGATCAGCAGTCCGTCGATGGTTCCGGCACGAAACAGCTTCCCATAACGCTCCTCCGGTCTCCGTTCCTCATTGCGGAAAAGCAGCATCAGATGGGAATCGTTCTCTTCGAGCAGCGGCTCCATTCCGCCGAGGATGTCGACGAAATGGGCGTCGCCGAAGACGTTCCCGGACGTGAGCGGGTTGGCCGGAACAAGCAGCCCGAGCACCCCGCTGCGTTTCCGGAAAAGGCGCTGTGCGTTCACATTCGGAACGTAATCCAGCTCCTTCGCCGCGGCCAATACCCGCTGCTGGGTCGCGGGCGGAATTTTGTTTCCGGCACGATTGTTCAGCACTTTCGAAACGGTACAGGTCGACAATCCGACATATTTCGCCAATTCGCGAATGCTGCAGCTGCGTCCGGGAAGAGCGTTCTTTTCGTTTTTCATTTTTCCTTCTCCGGCGTAATCGTCTGTGCGGTGATGAACCGTTCCCGACGGGTGTAATCCCGTAAAACGGCGATCCGGCTCCACGCCCGGGAAGCGGCCAGAAGTTCCGCGAGTCGCGGCGCCTGAGGGGGGGAAAGTTCAAAGATGATCTGTCCGCCCGGCTTCAGATGGTGCGGAGCCGCGCATGCCGCGCGCCGGATCAGGTCGAAGCCCGCATCCGCCGCGGTCAGAGCGAGACGCGGCTCGTGGCAGCGGACCTCCGGCTCCAGTGTTTCATACTCCTCATCAGTGACATAGGGAAGATTCGCGGCGATGAGATCGAACCGCTCCCCCTCAAGCGCATCGAAAAGATCCGATTCGAAAAACCGGACCCGCGCGGAAAGTCCGAGTTGTTCGCCGTTGTGCATCGCCAGCGCCAACGCTTCCGGACTCACATCCACCGCGGTAACGGCAAAATCAGAACGTTCATGTGCCGCCGCAAGCGCGATCGCACCGGAACCGGTGCCGAGATCGAGCAACGTTCCACCCGGGGGAAGCTGTTCGACAACCCATTCGACCAGCCGCTCGGTCTCCGGGCGTGGAATCAGCACTTCCGGAGAGACATCGAGCCGGATATCCATGAAATAAGCGTAGCCGAGCAGATACTGCAGCGGTTCACGCTGCGCGCGCCGGGCGGCGAGAGAACGGATGCGCCGTTCCAGTTCCTTCGGAACTTCCGTATCGGCGCGTAGGAAAAGTTCACACCGGTCGATTCCGGCCAGTTCGGCAATCAGGATGTCCGCATCCACGCCCGCCGACTCGATTCCGGCGGCGGCGAATTTTTCATGCAGTTCGCGACGCAGTTCAAAATAACGGCTCATCCCGCAGTTTCTCCTCTTCCCGTCGGTATTTGGGGTGAATCATTTGCGTAATATACTGCTCACAGTCGAATTTGCAAACGGTCGAACCGTTTATTCCATGCGTGCAAGCAGCGCCGTAACGGCAAATTCAGTCCGCATGATCCGCCGGCCGAAACTGACCGGACGAACCCCGTTCCGCTCCAGCAGGCCGATTTCATAATCGGTGAACCCCCCCTCGGGGCCGACCAGCAGTGTGACCGGGCCGGAAAGATGATGCGGCATCTCCTCCGGCGCGGTCGGATGACCCGCAAGGGCAAGTGTTCCGGAAGCAATGCCGGGGAGCTCGTCCTCGACGAACGGTCGGAAGCGGCGGCGGAATTCCACCGGAGGCGGAACCGTGTCTCCGGCCTGCTCAAGTGCGAGCAGCAGATTTTCCCGGATGCTTTCGGGTTTGATCAGCGGAGTCGACCAGTAACTCTTGTCGACCTTCCAGCATTCGAGAAAGATCATCCGCTCGACCCCCATGACCGTCGCCGTGTGCAGCACCTTGAGGAACGTTTTGGGCCGCGGCAGCGCGGCAATCAAAGTAACGGAGAGTTTCGGAGGGGGATTTCCGCTCAAAGTGACGGATAATTCCGTCATTTCCGGAGTAATGACGGTTATTTCCGCCGTGCCGGTTTTTCCGTTCAGGAGTCCGGCGCGGCAGATTTTTCCGGGGGTGGCGCGGATCACATCGAGCAGTTGGCGATGACGCCGTCCGGAGATCCGGACAACCGATTCCGAGATGAAGTCGGCAGGTTCGAGCAGCAGCAGATTCACAATTCCATTATCTCCGAAAAACAGATGCGATTGACCGGACAATTGCAAAACATTCATCCGATTTCCTTTCAAATATACCGGTTCGAAAGCCGGAATACAACCGCAAAAGAGCCGTGAAACTCCGCCGGAACCGGAAAAAATCGGTAAATCTTTCCAAATTCGGGCGTCATGATTTGAAAAATAAGGTTTTCAGAACTACATTACCAAGCGAATATTTGCAAACAAAAATCAAAGCCTGACGGCACAGGGGGATGAAAATGGCGGAAAAATTCCAGAGCCTGCTCGATAAAATTCACGAGAAGGGCGTGAAAGAGGCGGAAGCCACCGCGGCGGGGATTATCGCCGACGCGGAGAAAGAAGCGAAGTCGATCCGGGAAAAGGCGAAAACCGAGGCCGAAGCGATCGAAAAACAGGCAGCGGAACAGGCCGCGTCCCTTGAAAAGCGGGCGGAAGCCGCAGTCCGTCAGGCCGCTCGCGATATCATCCTTGAACTTCAGCAGGAGCTGGAAAGCCGTATGACCCGTGCCGTCTCCACTGCGGCGGAACAGGCGCTGACTCCGGCCTTCATGGCCGCGCTGATCAAAGAGCTTGCCGCGAAATTCGCGGCCGATCCGAACAGTCAGCTTACGATTCTCTCCGCCGTGAAAGATGTTCCGGCCCTCGAAACGGCGCTGAAAGGTTCGCTCAGCGCGAGCTTCCGGACCGAGCCGAAAGTGTTCGGCGACTCCGGAATCAAGGGCGGACTCGAAGTCAATTTCAAAAACGGCGAGGTCTATTTCGACTTCACGAGCGAGGCGGTAACCGAACTCGTCGCCGCCTACATCGGCCCGCGGCTGGCGGAGATTCTCGCGGAAAAATAACGGAAAATCAGGCGAAACGGAACGGCGGACACCATGTATTACTATTTTTCAGCCTCCCTGCCGAGTCTGAGCTTCGGTCAGAATCCCGGCATGAGCGTCGCGGATTTCGATGAGCTTGCCTCCGGGCAGATGTCGCCGGAGTCGCTCGCTGAACTGAAGTCCGGAACACTCCGCGTGAGCCGTGAACCCGGCGCCGCGGCCGGGCTGCCGCGTGTCTATGCCGACTACACGAGATTTGAGCAGTATCTGCGCACCCGCATCGCCGAGCGACGTGCGGGACGGGACGAGGAGCGCGCCGTAAAACTGCCCGATCCTGAACTCTATTTCGGCGAGGTCGATACGGCCCTTGCCGCCGCGGCCGCGGCATCCGATCCGTTCGAGCGGGAAAAACAAATCGACCGCATCCGCTGGCGGATGCTTGACGACCTTGAAGCAGGACATGATTTCGACTTCGACGGGCTCTGCGTCTACCGCCTGAGGCTCGCGATTCTGAACAAGTACCGCAACCGCAGCGCCGAAACCGGGCGGGAAAATTTCAACGCGGCGGTCGACCGCATCACCGATTCGGCGGAAAAAAGCATATAACATCCACTTGAGTCAGGAGTTTCAATAATGGCAGAGGGAAAGAAGAATACTGAAAAAGTGGTCGCGGTCAACGGCAACATGATCACGATTGAATTCAGCGACCGCGTCATGCAGAACGAAGTTGCGTTCGCCAAAGTCGGCGGAAGCAACGACGTGAAGCTCAAGAGCGAAGTCATCCGCGTCCGCGGCAACCGGGCGGACCTGCAGGTTTTTGAGAGCACGAACGGGCTGAAGGTCGGTGACGAAGTGGAATTCACCGGGGAACTGCTTTCGGTGGAACTCGGACCCGGACTTCTGACCCAGGTTTATGACGGGCTCCAGAACCCGCTGCCGTTGCTCGCGGAGAAATCGGGATTCTTTCTGCAGCGCGGCGTCTATCTGCGCGCGCTCGACCGCGAGACGAAATGGGCGTTCACCCCGATCGCGAAGGTCGGAGACAAGGTCCGCCCCGGAGACCGGATCGGCTCCGTTCCGGAAGGGGTTGTGACCCATTACATCATGGTTCCGTTCGCCTGGAAGGGCGAGTGGACGCTCGAATCGGTCGCGCCCGCGGGAGAATATACGGTCGATGAAATTATGGCCGTCGCTGTGAGCGATCAGGGAGAAAAACGCAACATCACAATGACCCAGCAGTGGCCGGTGAAGATCCCGATCTCCGACTACGCCGAAAAACTTCTGCCGGAAAAGACGCTTGTGACGCAGCAGCGCACGATCGACACCTTCTTCCCCGTCGCGGTCGGCGGAACCTTCTGCACTCCGGGACCGTTCGGTGCGGGCAAGACCGTGCTTCAGCACGCGATCAGCCGTTACGCCGAGGCGGACGTGGTCATCATCGCGGCGTGCGGAGAACGTGCGGGCGAGGTGGTGGAAATTCTGCGCGAGTTCCCGGAACTTGAAGATCCGCGCACGGGCCAGCCGCTCATCAACCGCTCGATCATCATCTGCAATACGAGCTCAATGCCGGTTGCGGCGCGCGAAGCGTCGGTCTACACGGCCGTGACGCTCGCGGAATACTACCGCCAGATGGGACTCAATACACTGCTTCTGGCGGACTCTACCTCGCGTTGGGCGCAGGCGCTGCGCGAGATGTCCGGCCGACTGGAGGAGATCCCGGGCGAAGAGGCGTTCCCGGCCTATCTCGAATCGCTGATTGCCGGATTCTACGAGCGTGCGGGGCTGGTCAGGCTCCGCACCGGAGAGATCGGCTCGGTCACGATCGGCGGCGCGGTTTCGCCTGCGGGCGGCAACTTCGAAGAGCCGGTCACGCAGGCGACGCTGAAGGTGGTCGGCGCGTTTCTCGGTCTTTCTCGCGAGCGGTCGGACGCGCGACGTTATCCGGCAATCCATCCGCTCGACAGCTGGAGCAAATACAAGAGCGTGGTCGACGCGAAGGAGGTCGAATTCGCGCGCGGCATTCTGCGCCAGGGCGCCGAGGTCAACCAGATGATGAAGGTGATCGGTGAAGAGGGTACGAGCCTCGCGGACTTCATCGTCTATTTGAAGAGCGAATTTCTCGATTACGTCTATCTGCAGCAGAATACGTTCGACAATATCGACGGTGCGTCCAGCGCGGAACGTCAGCGGTATATGTTCGACCGGATCTACAAGGTTCTCACCGGCAGCTTCTCTCTGCCGGACAAGGATACCGCCCGCAGCTACTTCCTGAACCTGCGTCAGATGTTCATGGACCTCAACTATCTCGCCATGGACAGCAGAGAATTCAAGGAGCAGGAGGCTGCCATCGAAGCAAAAATCGCGGAACGGAGCACGGTAAATGCGTAAAGTCTATCACAAAATCATTCATATCGCCGGCAACGTGATCACGGTCGAGGCCGACGACGTCAGCTACAACGAACTGGCCGAGGTGACGAGCGCACGCGGTGTTTCGCTTGCGCAGGTGATCCGGCTGGCGGACGGCAAGGTTTCGCTGCAGGTGTTCGCGGGCAGCCGCGGCATCAGCACGGGGGATCAGGTGCGGTTTCTCGGACGCGAGATGCAGGTCTCAAGCTCGGAAGCGCTGCTCGGTCGCGTATTCACGGGACGGGGAACGCCGCGCGACGGCCGCCCGGAAGTGACTTCGGACATGGTCGACATCGGCGGACCGTCGGTAAATCCGGCCAAGCGTATCATTCCCCGCAATATGATCCGGACGAACATCCCGATGATCGACGTGTTCAACACGCTGGTCGAGTCGCAGAAGCTGCCGATCTTCTCCATTGCGGGTGAACCTTACAACGAACTGCTCGCGCGCATCGCGCTGCAGGCGGAGGTCGATGTGATCGTCCTCGGCGGAATGGGACTTAAATACGACGATTATCTGAAGTTCAAAAACACACTTGATGAACAGGGAGCTTTGTCGCGTACGGTCATGTTCATCCACACGGCGGCCGATCCGACCGTGGAGTGCCTGATGGTTCCGGATATGTCTCTGGCCGTGGCGGAACAGTTTGCGCTCGAAGGGAAGCGGGTTCTCGCGCTGCTGACCGATATGACGAACTTCGCGGATGCGCTCAAGGAGATCGCGATCACGATGGAACAGATTCCGGCGACGCGCGGTTACCCGGGAGATCTTTACAGTCAGCTTGCGAGCCGCTATGAGAAGGCGGTCGACTTCGACTCGGCCGGTTCGATTACGATTCTGGCGGTCACCACGATGCCGGGCGACGATGTGACCCACCCGGTGCCGGACAACACCGGTTACATCACGGAAGGGCAGTTCTATCTGCGCCACGGCCGTATCGAGCCGTTCGGATCGCTGTCGCGCTTGAAGCAGCAGGTCAACGGAAAAACCCGTCCGGACCACCGCGCGATCATGGACTCGATGATCCGGCTCTATTCGGATTACCGCAGCACGCTGGAAAAGCAGTCCATGGGCTTCCAGATGTCGGCGTGGGACAAGAAACTTCTGAAGTACGGCAAGCTCTTCGAGAAGAATATGATGGATCTTTCAGTCAACATCTCACTTGAGGATGCGCTCGATCTGGGCTGGAAGATTCTGGCCGACTGTTTCGACCGGAACGAAGTCGGCATCAAGACCGACCTCGTGGAGCAGTACTGGCCCGAGGCGAAGAAGTAAGCCTGCGGAGGGCGACCGATGGCCAAGATCAAATTTACGAAAACCGAGCTCAAGGCACAGCAGGATTCGCTCAAGCAGTTTGTCCGCTTCCTTCCGACGCTGCAGCTCAAGAAGCAGCAGCTTCAGATGGAAGTGCGCCTCAGCACCGAGCAGCTCGAAAAAAATCTGGAGGAGCAGAAAGCGCTCGTCCGGCGAATGGCGGGATTTCTCGAGCTGTTCAGTCGGAAAGAGGAAATGGAGTTTCTCGAAAGCCTGGTGCGCGTTCAAAGTGTGACAACCGGCGAAGCGAACATCGCCGGTATTGCGATTCCGACCTTCGACCGGGTTGAATTCGAGCCAGTCACCTGGGATCTTTTTGATACGGACTGGTACGTGGATGATGCGGTTCAGGCATTGAAAGAGGCGGTTTCACTGCGCGAAGCGTACAAGGTGCTGGAAGAGCAGCATCGGCTGCTTGCGGCGGAACTGCGCAGCACGTCGCAGCGAGTGAATCTCTTTGAAAAGGTGAAAATTCCGGAGTGCAGGGAGAACATCCGTCGTATTCGGATCATGCTCGGCGATCTCGAAACCAGTGCGGTCGCACGATCCAAAATTGCCAAAAAGAAATCGCAGGAGGCCGCGGAACAGGCAGCGTCCTGATGAATTTGCGAATCAAAACCAGGAAGGCGGCCGGGCCGCCTTTCCTTTTTTACAGGTGAAATCCGGGAGGAGAGGGGGATTCTTCCTTCACAAACTTGCCGGAGCGCTTGTAAAAACGACGGGGGGATTGTATATTATTCCCCTCATTAAAGGAACTTTATTTTCATGGTCAGCAGTAACAATTTAAATATTGCCAGCCGCAGTGTGCTCTCCAGCCCAGGTGCGGTTCGCTCCGAGTTGCCGTTGTCGCTGGACGCGGTCATGCGGGTCATGGAGGCGCGGCAGGAGCTTTGCGACATTCTGGATCGGAAGTCGAAAAAACTGATAATGATCGTGGGTCCGTGTTCGATTCACAATCCCGATTCCGCGCTCGAATATGCGAGGCGGCTTCGCGCGCTCAGCGACGAGGTCAAGGATCGGATCATGATCGTGATGCGCGTTTATTTTGAAAAGCCGCGCACAACCATCGGCTGGAAGGGGCTTGTTTACGATCCCGACCTGAACGAGAGTTACAATATCGAAAAAGGGATCTTCATCGCACGTAAGCTCATGCTTCGAATCGTCGATCTGGGTTTGCCGGTGGCGACGGAGATGCTCGACCCGATCATCGCACAGTATCTGGCCGATGCGGTCTCCTGGGCGGCGATCGGAGCACGCACGACAGAAGCACAGACCCATCGCCAGCTCGGCAGCGGGTTGTCGATGCCGGTGGGATTCAAGAATGCGACAGACGGATCGTTCCAGATCGCGATCGACGCGATTTCCACTGCGCGCAGCGAACACAGTTTCATCGGTGTGCTTGAGGATGGTCATGTCGGAGTTTTCCGCACACGCGGCAATCCGTATGCACATATCGTGCTGCGGGGCGGCGGAGGACCGAACTACGGAGCGGAACATATCGCATTTCTGAAAGTCGCGATGAAGAAGGCGAAAATTCCGCAGACAATCATCATCGATTGCAGCCACGCAAACTCCGGCAAGGATTACCGCAAGCAGAACATCGTGCTGCGGGACGTTCTCAATCAGATCAAGGAAGGGGAAACTGCAATTGCAGGCGTGATGCTTGAGAGCAACCTTCTTCCCGGCTCCCAGAAAATCAAACCGGGGGAAAAACCCGATCCCTGCATCTCGATTACGGACGGCTGCATCGGCTGGGATGAAACCGAAGAGCTGATCCGGATGAGCTACGACCGGCTCGGCGAAATTTACGGCGAGGATGCCTTCAGGAAACATACAGCAGAATAAGGGGGAAAGGGTTTATGAGCAGCTTTCTTGCGTTCGACCTCGGCGCTTCCAGCGGCCGTGCCATCATCGGGAAACTCGAAAATGACAAGCTGTCGCTGACGGAAGTCCACCGTTTTGCAAACGGTCCGACAGAACAGGACGGAGCGATCTTCTGGAATTTTCCGCAGCTGTGCGCCGAACTCAGGGAAGGACTCCGTAAGGCGCTTGCCGTTGAACCGGAACTCAAGGGAATCGGAATCGACACCTGGGGCGTCGACTATGTTTTCTTCGACAAGAAAACCGGAAAAATGCGCCGCTGGCCCTACCACTATCGCGACACCCGGACGAACTCTCCTGAAAGCGACGTCTGGTGCAAGGTTTCGAAAAAGGAACTTTATGAACGAACCGGCATCCAGTGTATGCTGCTCAATACGGTTTATCAGCTTGCGGCGCATCACCGCATGCACCCGGAGGATTTCAAGGAGAGCTTTTTTCTGACGATGCCGGACGCTCTGGCATACGCGCTCGGCGGGGAACGCACGAGCGAATATACGGAGTGCTCCACCACCAATCTGCTCGATCCGGAGACGAAAGAGTGGGATTGGGAGATCATCGACCGCCTCGGCCTGCCGCGGGACGTATTCCCGGAAATCGTGAAACCGTGCACGTTTTCCGGAACGTTGTCAAAAGAATTGCAGAAAGAGCTTGGATGTGGTCCGATTCCGATCATCAAGGTTGGTTCGCACGACACCGCCAGCGCCGTTGCGGCGGTTCCAGCCCCGGAGCGGGGAAGCTGGGCCTACATCAGCGCCGGAACCTGGGCACTGCTCGGAGCCGAAATCGACAAACCGTTCCGCAGCGAGGAGTCGGAGCTCTTCAGTTTCACAAACGAAGGGGGACTCGACGGCAAGATCCGGTTCCTTTCGAACATCATGGGCAGCTGGCTTTTTCAGGAGACCCGCCGCATCTGGAACGAAACCAAAGCCCCCGTTACCTTTGCGGAAATGGAGGATATGGCGCGAAGCGCGGAACCTTGCAAGTTCCTCATCAACCCGAACGATCCGTCGTTCGTCACACCCGGTGACATGCCGCAGCGGATCATCGACTTCTGCAAACGCACGGGACAGGGTGCCATCACGAACGACGGCGAAGTTGTGCGGGCGATCTATGATTCGCTGGCACTCTATTTCCGCAACAAACTCAACGTGCTTGCGAAACTGCTCGGAGTGAAGTATCAGTGCTTGAATGTCGTTGGAGGAGGCACGAAAGACGGGCTGCTCATGCAGCTGACCGCAGATGCTCTGAATTTTCCGGTTGTAGCCGGCCCGGTGGAAGCGACAGCGATCGGAAATCTGCTTGCGCAGGCGATGGCCGCCGGAGAAATCAATTCGCTGTCTGAAGCCCGCAAAGTGGTCAATGGTTCATTCGAGGTGAAAACCTACATTCCGGACGAGAAACGGCACGCCTTTTACAGCACACAGTTCGAACGGTTCGAAAAACTCGCGAAATAAGTGGAGAGTAGAGAATTCAGAAAGAAAGGAGTGTTCCGCCTGGCGGCGGCTGCGCTCCTTTTGTTTTTTTTTCACGCCATGGCGGTCGACGGAGAAGAGCCGGAGCGAACGCTCTACACTTCCGGCGGCAGCCGGGTCAAGACACTCGATCCGGCCCAGGCGGATGATCTGGCGAGCCGGAACATGGTGGCCGCCATCTACGATACACTGCTCGAATATGACTATGCGGCGAAGCCTTACCGGCTCATTCCCTCGATGCTGGCGGAGATGCCGAAAGCGAACAAGACACTCGACATCTATACCTTCCGGCTGCGTGACGATCTGCGGTTTGCCGCCGACCGCTGTTTCGACGGTCTGCCGGAATCGGCGCGCCGCATCACGGCAGGAGATGTGCTTTATTCGATTCTGCGCATCGCGGATCGGCGGAATCACAGCCCTGTTTACTGGCTCTACCGTGGTAAAATCCGGGGAATCGACGCATTCTATGAGGCGGAAAATCCCGATTACGAAGCTGGAATCGAAGGATTCCGGATCATCGACGATTTGAATTTCGAGATCCGCCTGAGCAAGCCTGATCCACGGTTTCTCTACATGCTTGCGATTCCGAACAGCGGAATCGTATCACGCCGGGCGGTGGAGTTTTACGGGGATGAATTCGCGCGTCATCCGGTCGGGTCCGGACCATTCCGGTTGACACTCTGGATCAACGACTACAAGCTTCAGCTCGACCGCAATCCCGACTACCGGATACAATATTTTTCCGAGGCGGAAAATCCGGCCGACCGGACACGTCCGCTGCCGCTGGCGGATCGGGTGGTGTTCTATCTTGTGAAGCAGCCGATGTCCTCGTATCTCATGTTTCTGCAGGGAAGGCTCGATTTGAACGCGCTGGACAAGGACAACCTCGATCTGGTGGCGGGGGGTGGAGAACGCCTTGCTCCCACGCTGGCGGCGCGCGGAATCAAGCTGTTGCGGGTTCCTGAATTCGAAGTGCGTTACGTCGGCTTCAACTTTTCCGATCCGCTTCTGGGCAGAAATCTGGAGCTGCGCCGCGCGATCAGCCTCGCATATAATGTGCAGCGACGGGTGGAACATACGAATTATCAATTGATTCCCGCTCAGGGGCCGATTCCGCCCGGTGTGGCGGGATTTGATGACACATTCCGGAATCCATGGTGCGCGGACGATCCGGAAAAAGCGAAGCAGCACCTCGAAAAAGCCGGATTCAAGGATGGAATCGACCCGGCTACCGGCGAAAAGCTCCATTTTACCTTCGATCAGACCGGCAACAATTCCGTCTACCGGCAACTCGGGGAACTGACCATAGCCGACCTCGCGCAAATCGGCATCGAAATTGAGTCGGTGTTGAATAACAACGCACGTTTCTACGAAAAACTCAGACAGGGGAAATTACAGCTTTTCCGTCTTTCCTGGATCGGAGATTATCCGGATGCGGAAAATTTTCTTCAACTTTTCTACAGCAAAAACATCGGCGGCTGCAACCGGATCGGTTTTTCAGATCCGGAATATGACCGGATGTTCGAAGAGATTTTGCCGATGCCGGATTCTCCGGAACGTACTGAAAAATACAAGGCGATGGTCCGTTATCTTTCCGAACAGGTTCCGTGGGTGTTTGAAGGATTCCCGATCGCTTATCAGCTCAATCACGGCTGGCTGGAAAACTACATTCCCAATGATTTCGTATTCTCAAAATGGAAATACCTGAGCGTCAACCCGGCCAGACGCGAAGCGCTCCGGAAAACGTTCAAGCCACTGAGTTTCGCCGAACTGAATGGACAGTAAGACAAAAGGAGAACAATCATCATGAACATACTTCCGAAAAAATGGTTTTATCTGATCTTGATTCCGATTCTGGCGCTCGGAGGAGTGTCGCTCTGGTATCTGCTGAGGGACAGCGATGAAGTGCAGATCCGGAAAACCCTGGATATGTTGTGCGATCTCGCGTCGAAACGGGAAAATGAGAAGAACGCCATGGCGATGTTGAAACTCAACAGCACCGACAAAGTGTTCGCGCCGGAATGCAGCATCGACTTCCGCCACGAGATGTTTACCGGAACCTATACGCCGGAAGAGTTGAGGAGTCTGCTCGCCCGCAGCCGCGGAATCCTGCGAAACTGCACAATCAGCATCCGGGATCTGACCGTTTCCGTGGAACCTCCGGACAAGGCGTCCGCTGTATTCACCGGACTGCTGAATGCAACGATGAATGACGGCAGCCGGGTCGACGAAGTACGGGAACTCTTCTGCACCTTTCGCAAAATCGACGATCACTGGCTCATCGACAGCATGTCTGTCCGCGATATTCTGGAAAAATAACGCCGCGCGTTTCTCAGATTCCGATCAATGGAACGGAATTGCGAAGCGACTGTAAAATACGGTCGCCGTTTTCCGCTGAAACCGCAATCCGGACCGGCTCCGGTCCGATGGTCAGATCGATCGTATTTCCCTTCTGATAAAGCGGCAAAGGAGAACCGGTCATTGAAAAGAGGGAGATCCCGTAATCAATACCGGCCAGCAGTCGGGTGTGCATGGAATCCGCATAGAGCAGAAACCACTCCTCCTCCGATTGTCTGAACCGGATTACCCGGCTTCCATCCGGGAGGATGAATTCTCCACGATATGCTGCCGATGATAGTCGTTGCGTCACCTCCCGACAGGCAAAATATGCTTCTTTCCGCCGGAACCCTGCGTCGATGACGCCGAAATGATGCTCAAAATTCTCCGGATCCGTGCCGTCATCCCGGAAATCGTACCAGTAAATCCGTTCGATTTCCGGCCGTTTTACCGCACAGAGCCAATGACGAACCAGATGAAACGCCTGCTCCGTCTCATTTCGGACAAAACGGTGATGAATCGGCGTACCAAGTTCCGTCAGCCAGACCGGTTTCGAACAATGATAGCGGTGCATCAGCTCCGCCAGCCGATCGAAGGTTGCATCAAATTCAACCTCCGGAACATTCGGACCCGAATAGGGATGCACGTTCACTACATCACAGCAGTCGGCAACTCCAAGCCGGAAGAGTTGTTCGAGGAATGCAAAATTGATCCGCTGTTCCCGGCAGCATGCGACACCGCCATGGAGAACAAGAGTCTCCGGCGCCATCTCCTTGATCGCGTTGAATGCGGCGCGCAACAGAGTCATATAACTTTCCGGATTGGCTTCCGGATACCAGAAATTGTTGGAATTCGGTTCATTCCAAATCTCCCACGCCGAAATGCGCCCGCGGTAATGAGCGGCGAGTTTTCCGGAGAATGCGGCGAATTTTTCCGGCTCCCTGGGGGGATGAAAGCGGAAACAACCATCTTTTTCATCTCCGCCGGCCCAGATGGGGGTTCGGGCGATGGTTCCGAGGATTTCGATTCCGGCTGCACGGAGAAGATCAACGACCTCATCGACCGGATCAAAGTGCAATTCCCCTTCAACAGGCTCAATCCGATCCCAGAGAAAACCGGTACGGATCGCCGTGACGCCAGCCTCTCGCAACAGATCGATCTCCTGTTTGACGTCAGCAGATCGAACAAGTTTCGTGAGATGCGTCGCCATCCCGAACAACAGCATCGACTTCATTTGCGCATTTCTCCAAATTCCAGATAAACGGGAGCACTTCCTATCTCAAGCATTCCATTCTCCGGCTCAATTGTTTCCCCCATCATTCCGGTTACGCCGGCAACTCCGGTCGGAAGCCGCCATTGGATTGGATGATCGCTCCACACAACCCAGCGCGACACTCCATGAATCAAAAAATGGTGAATCACCACTTCGTTTTCCCGTTTACATTCCTTGAATTCCGCGCCATCGAGCATCCGCATGATGTGACGCAGAGCGAACAGCGCCGGTTTCGGCGAAAAATCCGAATGGACGATCCCGTAATTGTGTTCGTTGTAATCGGGATTGTCGCCATCTTCCTGAAGATTGTACCAGTGCACCTGTTCGATTTCCGGATCGGCTGCACAAAGCGTCAGGAGAACGGTCAGAACTTCCGCCTGCCGTCGTTCATCGATCGTGCGCGGCAAATCCGGTGCGCCGATTTCCGTCAGCCGGAAACCGGCCTGGTCTTCATGATGGTTGCGGACACTCCGGAGGCGGCCGATCATTTCCCTCAACTGCCGTTCAAGGTCGGAATTGGTGATTCCCTTGCGCATTACGGGATACGGATGATAGGCGATCCTGTCGAAAATCCGTTCTTCTCCAGCATATTCATAAAGATCGTCGAGAAACAATTCCGCGGCAACATCGGGATCACTGACGAATCGATAAGGAACCAGTCCCGCCGTCAACACGCAGGCGGCGGGATCTCCCTTTGCAACACCGCGGTATCCGGCGGAAAGCAGCTGAAAATATTCGTATGACTCCGGAATCGGTTTCCAGTAAGATTTCAGATTCGGTTCATTCCAGATCTCCCACGAAATGTTTTCCTTCCGATAACGTTCAGCAATGCGTTCCGCATATTGTGCAAACCGGTCGGATTGTGGTTGGCGTCCGGATTTGCGCGTCAGTCCCCGGCGTTCGAGCGGATCTGTGGAAGCCCACGCGGGGGCGCCGGCCAGAGTGGCGGTCAATTCCATACCGGAATCGCGGATTCCCCTGACCGTCCGGTCGAATCGTTTCCAGTTCCACTCCCCCGGCGACGGTTCAGCGTCTTTCCAGAGAAAACCGGTGCGTATCGTTTTCACTCCGATTCGTTTCAATAGTTCCAGCGAAGAAGAAAATTCAGCGTCATGCAGCCGGTTCAGATGGCAGGCGATCCCGAAACGGCTGTCTTGAATTTCCGTCTTTTCCGGAAGAACACCAAAAGTGAATTCCGCACCTGCGGTCAATCCATCCGCTGCTTCCAGAGTCGTTTCAAGGTAATAAAATCCCTCCGGAAGCGGTCCGAGTGTATGGCGGAACTCTCCCTTTCCCTCCCGGAGAACCGGCCGGCATGTGAAAACCGCCGCAGTGGAACGGTCGTACCGTCGAACCGTTCCCCGCAACAGCGGCTGTTCCACTCCGGATCCGGCGAGATCGTCGATCTTCAGCGTGAATTCGACCGGTTCGCCGGGAGAGAAGAGATTTCCATTTTTGGCGGTAACGAGTGTCACCTTCCGATACTCCTCCGGTTCGGCCAATTGCAGCTGAACCGGGGAAATCCAGATTCCTCCGGACTGGCCGCCGGCTCCGTCGTGAACCCGGATTGCAAGCGTATGTTCTCCGGCGCCCGTTGTCAAACGCGCTGGAATCAGATAGCGGCGCATTCCAAACGTGTCTCCCTTGAAGCCGGGCGGAAAACTCCCCTGTTTACCAATTCGCACTCCATCGAAAAACGTTTCGTCCGCCTTCGAAATTCCGCCGACAACCAGCATGAGATGATTATTTTTCAAATGATCAGGCAATTTGATTTTCCGACGATACCATGCAAATCCCTCCAATTCCGGATAACCCTCCTTTTCCCACAGCGCCGGAACTTTGATTTCCTTCCATGCCGTATCGTTCAGTTCCGGTCGAAATCCTTCCGCCGCATCGCCGGGATAAAACTTCCAATTTCCTTCCAGCGACAGCGCTTTTTGTTCAGAGACGATTTTGAGTGTTACATCGTCAAACCATGCTTTTCCATCAGCGACAAAAAGCGTTACAATCAATTCCGTCGTATCCGGCGGAACCTGAAATGCAAGCGAAGTTTCTTTCCATTCCAGAGAACCGGGAAGAGAAACGGAACGCATGAAGGCAGTCTTCCCGGCCCGTTTTCCGGTCACTTGCAGTTGCGCGCATTTCTTCCCCAGTGATGTACGAAACCAGCAACCAAATTCGTAATTTCCGGGAACCGGATTTTTCAGCCGCTGCAGATATGCTCCTTTTTCTCCCGCCGGGGCGGAAATGAAAGCGCAACGACCGTTCCTGCCGTTCTCGGAAAGCCGCCTTTCCACCTGTTTTCCATCCCGCCACTTCTCCCAGCCATGTTCCGTGTCGAATGTCGGATTGACCAGCTGTATGCCGAACACAGAGCCCGTCATCATCAGAAGCGGTAAAATAAAGCGGTGGCATCTGACCATATTACTTTCCTTTCTTCATGAAATGAGTACCACGAAAACACCACTTCGCGAGCATGGCAATCGACCGCATCTCGTGTCCGGCAGTCAGAAGATGGGCAAGCAGCTCATTCACTGCAACCACCCCGGTCAGATCACGGTTGAAATCCAGGCTCGTCCAGTCCGGATGAATCTCACTGCTCCCTTCAGAGTGACTGATGGTAATGACCGCCAGATCGCGACCGGGAAGAAGATTGCGTTCAGCCAGAACATCTTTTACCCCCTCAATCAGCAGATCTTCCCCAATGAACAGTGCCTCCGGCGGTTCTGGGGCGTCAAGCATCTCGGAAACCGCCCGATACGCAGCTTCCCGTTTCACTTCGACGTGACGGGAAAGCCGGTAGTCGAGGCCGGCCCGGCTCATTGCAAACTCATAAATGCGACGGTCGGCACAACTGGAGTGATAAGTTGTATCGATCCCGAGAAATGCAATTTTCTCAAGACCGTTCCGGGCAAATTCCCTGACTGCGCGTATGACCGCCTCCTGTCCATCCAGCCGGATTTCCGGCTCATTGAATTCGTCATCTCCCCAGCTGGAGAGAAAGACGACGGCGGAAGGATGCGTACCAAACGCCATCGTGTAGGCCTTGATGAAATGTTCCCCCAGCGGAGAAGTGACAAGATAACCGTCCGCAGGATGAGTTTTGAGCGTTTCAGCAACCTCTTCCAGCGGAACCGGCCGCCAGTGGGAGTCGATGATGTCACAAGTCTCCAGAGCATGTCCCGCCAGTTCCAATTGTGAACGGATTTTACAATAAAGAGAATAGTTTTCGTTACGACCGGGATTGCGGTGAAATCCACTCCACAACTGAATCGTCAACCGCTGCTGTTCCGGAAGCGAAGCAAGGTGCGGAGCGGCATCCTCTTCCAGCTCCGAAGCAGGAAACAGTTGTTCGACGCTGAGATCAGCCGCCACCGGATCCCCGGGAATCCGGCGGATGTAATTGCCGCTCCCATGTCGTTTGGAGAGAATTCCCTCATCCGTCAATATCCCAAGCGTCCGGTTGATGCACTTCGGGCTGACATTCAGGAGCCGTGCAAGTTCCCGCTCAGGATTCAACCGCATTCCCGCCTTCACCGGCGGATTTGAAAAAGCCGCCTTCAATCTCCCGGCAAGACGGGTGGAGGGGCTGGAAGTTCGTGTCATGGCTGGTCTCCTCACTCATTTTTATCAAATTTCCACATCCGGTCATCGTTTTGCCTGGTTTCCTTCAACGGAAGGCTTGCGGTATGGCCGTCTCCAAACAGAAAATTGTTGCGACTGTCAGAAGCATGAAAATCTCCGCTGCGGTTTGGATCGGTTCCCAGCGCGTTGCTCACAGTATTGTTCACCAGCCACCGATCGCCCATAAGAATGGTTGCCGACCGCTCCGTCAGTTTCGAAAATGCGACTGAATTCACCGTTCCGGTCGTATCCCCGTCCTGTACTTCAAAATTGAGTCCATAACTGTTTGGAGCGGAAACATCCGCACCATTGCTGCGGGGCAGTGAATCGGAAGGACAACGAAACATCTTCATTTGTTTCATTTCATTTTGTGCACTTTCTTCTCCCCAGCCCGCTTTTCCAATATACGGCATCAGCAATCGCGTGTAATGATAAGTGGAACTGACCGGCTTATACATCACCGGAGGCATGTTCTTGTTTTCATTTTCGTAAAGTGCAAACGCCAAGCCGAGCTGCTTTAAATTGTTGTTGCAGGAAATCATTCGCCCCCGTTCCCTGGCTTGATTCAAAGCCGGCAGCAGCATTGCCGCCAGAATTGCGATGATCGCAATCACAACAAGAAGTTCGATCAATGTAAACGCCGCCTTTCTCGTCGCAGAGCCGTGGGCTTTAACCGCCGCCCTCCGCACCCCCTGCGTCCGGCAAGATGCCTCGCGGGGGAGCGTTGCATGGTCGCGGGAGGTATCAGGCATGTCCGCCGCCTCAGCGGCACAGGCAGCGAAAAATCGATCCGCTGTCCCCTGCACTTTCCTTCTCCGGCAAGGAAGTTGAAAATTCAAACTGGAACTCCCGATACCGAACCGACTGCTTCGCACCGACGATTTCTCCATTTGGGAACACCTCCTGATTGGATGAATAAAGAGGAAACCTGAATGAATCTAAGGTATACAATAATCACAATTGTTACCTTTTCAAGAGTAAAACGCGAAAAAAATCGATTTTTTCTTGATGAAAAAAACAGTAGAATTGAAAACTGCGGCAAAAAAAAAAGCCGCGCATTCAGCGGCAGATAGGAATTCGAGTCACCTGTTTTGAGCTGCAAAACAGCGCCTGAAAAGTAACGGACAAATAACGGATCAATCCGTCACTTTTTGTAATGCGGTGCGGAATAGAAGGTTCCGCGCTGCTGTTTTTCAATTTCCAGCAATCCGGATTGGAAAAGCCGTTCAAGAATGGGAGTAATTTCACTGCCGGCCCGATTGAGCGCCACTTCAAGATCAGCGACCGTTGCAGGGCGACGACTCACAAGATCGAGAATCCGTTTTTCAGCTCCCGTGAAAAGTGACGGATCATGGACGATGCTTTTCGTCCGATACCGGAACGGGCCGACCGCTTCCACCGGAACAAACGGTTCGAGAGCGGCGATGAAACGACGGGTATTTTCGGCAGTTGAAGGTTTGATCCAATCAACCACACCGGGGCGATCCAGCGTATTGAGCTGAACAAGTGAAACCTTCATCGGACGAATAAGTTCCACAAACCGCGCAATCGATTCATCCGAATCATTCACTCCTGGAACAATGAACAGTTCCAGATGAATTTCATTGCTCGCATTCCGGCAGAAATCCGTCAAATCACGGATAAATCCGTCAAATTTCAGATCCGGATGCGGCCGGTTGATCATCTCAAATTCCTCCGCATTGGAAGCATCCAGCGAAGGAATAATCCGATCGACCGGTTCAATCTCTTTGCGGAGCTTCGGGTCGCCCAGTGCAAATCCATTGGTCAGGAGACAGATTTTATACTCGGGATGTTCCTTCTTCAGATATGTGACGACTTTCCCGATCCCCGAATTCAACGTCGGCTCTCCCGATCCGGAAAAGGTGATGAAATCAAGTTCCGGTTTAGAACGCAGCACTTCATCCAGCTCCGCGATCACCGCATCAATCGGAACATACTCTCTGCGTTCGAGCGTGAGCTCGGTCGTCTCTTTCGCTTCGCAGTAAATACAGTTCAAGGAGCAGGTCTTCGGACGAACCAGATCCACTCCGAGAGAGATTCCCAGCCGACGCGAAGCCACCGGGCCGAATACATATTGTTTAATCATTTTCTCTGCCTCCGCGCAATATCACTCGATTGACCGGTATCTCCTCCGCATCCGCGAAAAACGCAAGCGAAGGAAACTCCGTAAACGTATAAAACTGCTGATCCGCATCGGCAATCGTCTCGAAAAAGCGGATCTTGTTCTCTTCATCCAACTCACCGGTAACGTCATCGACGAGAACCGCAACCTTTTCCCTGGCCGAACGGCGGACCAGATTGAACTCCGCAAGTTTCAGCAACAGAGAAATCAACCGGATCTGCCCGGTGGAGCCGTAATACCGCAACTGTCTTCCGTTCAAAAAAAATTCGAATTCATCGAGTTGGGGACCGCTGCCGGTACAGCCGCGGACCATCTCCTTCTCACGCGATCTTTCCAGCAAACTCCGATACTCTTCCGCATCTTCCGGATAATCACAACGGTAGAGAATCCGGAATTCTCCACCTCCACGCTGTTGCAGCAACCGATTCATCTCCGCCTCCACCAACCCGGAGAATTCCCGGCGCCTGCGGGCAATGAGCGGAGCGTTTTTCGCCAGTTCCGGCTCAAATGCCGCCGCAATCGCGGGTTTTGCCGGAACCTTCAGCGCCCGGTTCCGCTGCGCAAGCGCCCGATTGAAATTGACCAGTGACGCCAGGTAAATTCCATCCAGCGTCGAAATCAGCATATCGAAAAAACGGCGCCGAAACGAGGAACTCCCGCCGACAATGCTGCGATCCTCCGGAACGAAAACCACAGTCCGGAACTCCCGGATAAATTCGCTCGAACGGCGAATCCGGTTCGAACCGATCCAGGTCTCCCGCCGGTTTCCCTGCTGAATCACTTTGAGCATCTCAGGATATTCACGGGAACAAATCCGGGCGGAAAGCTCGAATCCACGGCTGCCGATCCGCGTGAGTTCCCTCCCGGAAGCGCTGCGGAATGAGCGAAGAATGCTCAAAAAACAGATGCTCTCCAGAAGATTTGTCTTCCCCGAACCATTCGGACCGGTGAAAACAATCTTCTCGCCGGAAAAACTGAACTCGCCTCTTTCACAATTCCGGAAATCGGCGAGTTTGAGTTGTTCAAAAAGAGCCACGCCGGACTCGGAGTTATTTCTTGCGGATCGGCATGATCACGTAAAGGAATCCTTCATCTCCCTCGATTGCAACGGGATTGAGCGGATCGTTCAGCTTCATGCGGATCGTCTCCGCACTGCAGTTGCGCAGCGGATCAGCCAGAAACGCCGGATTGAAGGAGACTTCAAACGGTTCCCCCTCGAAGGCGACTTCAACCATATCGCTGCCTTCTCCCACTTCCGTACTCGACGCCTGAAGCGTCAACCGGTTGTTCTCAAAACGCAGAATAATGAAGCTGCTCGAATCAGAAAGCACGAGCGAAACCGTCTCAATCTTGCCGAGAAACACCGCGGTAGGTACTTCAATCGTCCGGCTGAACGAGGCCGGGACCACCTGCCGGTAGTTCGGATAATTTCCTTCGATCAGTTTGGTGGTCACTTCAAATCCGTTCCCGAGGAACATGCACTGCTTTTCCCCGATCCGGATCGTCATAAGTTCATCGCCGTCGAGCAACCTCCGTATTTCCTGGGCGGTTTTCAGCGGAATGATCGCATCTCCGTCGCCGCCGGTGATGGATTCGGGCGTTTTTTCCTGCATGGCGAGCCGCTTTCCATCGGTTGCAACAAGCGTAAGAGCCGTATCGCGCGCACTCAGCAGAATCCCGGTCAACACCTTGCGGGAATCGTCCGCGCTGACCGCGTATGCGATGGAAGCGATCATCTTCTTGAATTCGCTCTCCTTGATTTTGATTTCACGAACCGCTTCGAAGGTCTCTGCCCCCGGAAAATCAGCGGCCGCGAGACCGAGCAGCGTAAAATGGCTGGTTCCGCAACGCAGTTTGATGTGATCTTTTTCATCGATGTCGAAGACCACGTCCGCACCGATAAAGCAGCCGACCAGCGAGGCGAGTTTGCGCGCCGGCGCAGTCGTCACGCCGGGAACTTCCACGACGGCTTCCAAAGTTGTCGAAATTCGAATCTCAAGGTCGGTCGTGGTCAATGTCAGAAGATTGTCTTCCGCCTGCATGAAAACATTGCCGAGAACCGGAAACATCGAACGGGATCCGATGATGCTCCCTACCCGCTGCAGCGCTTTCTGCAGTTTTTCGCGGTTAACGGTAAATTTCATTTTTCAGCCTCCAGGAATGTTCCTATATTTTTCCGATGCTCGTACGGGTAATTTACACCGGTATTCTCAAAAAAACAACTGGAAAAATGGAGATTTTCGGCTATTCTACATGGAAGGAAGCTTTTCTCCATATTTGTGAATTTTTCAAAAAAGAAAGGAAATAACAGTAGCAGTAGAGTGTACCGTTTTCTGTGAATAACTCATTTTTCCTATCGTTAAGAGTCGTATTTTCAAATGATTCCATTCCACCCTCCGATTGTTGATAACTCTGATGAAAAGGGATGCCGGTGGATGTGAATGGACGGTTCTTAACAGAAGTTTGACAATTTGTTTACGATTTATTAACAGGGTTATTGTCAGGTATTCCTGTCCAAAAAAAAGAGTAAAATCGGTCTCTTTTTCCAAGGGACAATTGAAAAAGCTCTTTCGGCCTGTTATTTTATCTGGAATCATTGTTTTGAGGTTTCCGGGCCGGTCATCCGGACGCCGCGGTTTGATTTGGATGGTTTGGGAAAGGACGGAAACATGGATAGAGAAGTGGATCAATTTCTGGAAAGGCATCCTGAACTCTCGGTTTGCCGCGAATCGTTGAACAACATGGTTGAAACAGTTGTGCAGATTTTCCGGAACGGCGGAACGCTGTTCACCTGCGGCAACGGCGGCAGCGCTGCGGATTCGGAACATATCTGCGGGGAGTTTCTGAAAGGTTTTCTGAGTCTCCGGCCGCTGAATGCCGATCGGCGCGGACGATTTGAATCGCTCTTCGGAGACGAAGGAGCGAAGATGGCTGCGAAACTCCAGAATGGTTTGCGGTGTATTTCTCTGCTGAGTCATCCGGCTTATGTGAGTGCTTTTGCAAATGATGTCGATGCGGAACTGGTGTTCGGGCAGCAACTCTGGGCTCTCGGTCGAGAAGGGGATGCGCTGCTGGCGATTTCGACCGGAGGAAATGCGGGAAATGTGAAACGTGCGCTGATGGTGGCGAAAGTGATCGGAATGCGGTCGATTCTGTTGACCGGAAATCGGCACGGCTGCTGTGAAACGTATGCGGATTGTGTGGTGGCGGTCCCGGAATCGGAGACGTACCGGATCCAGGAACTGCATCTGCCGGTTTATCATTTTCTCTGTATGGCGGTGGAGTCCCGGATGTTCGGAGGCGGTTTGGCATGAAAGAAAAGAAGATTCGTCATGTTGCGATCATCATGGACGGCAACGGCCGCTGGGCTGAGCGGCACGGACTGCCGAAAACGGAAGGGCATCGTCGCGGCGCAAACCAGGTTTCCGTGATTCTCGAAGCTGCACAGGAAGCGGGCATTGAGTTTTTGACGCTTTATGCGTTCAGTACGGAGAACTGGAAACGGTCGGCGCAGGAAGTGTCCGCCCTGATGAGGCTCATGGAGAAGTTTCTTGATGAAAAAATTCCTGAACTCATGGAGAAAAATGTCCGGCTGCGCGCAATCGGCCGTCTCGATGATCTGCCGGTGAATGTCCGTTCGAAACTGTTCCGGGCGATTGAAGCGACCCGGGAAAACAGTGCCGGTACTTTGATTTTCGCTTTGAGTTACGGCGGCCGCGCCGAGATTGTCGATGGAGTGAACCGTTATCTTGAAGAGGCGTGGAAAAGCGGAAGGAAACCGGCGAAATTGACTGAGGAGTCGTTCCGGAACTGTCTGTATGCACCCGATGTGCCGGATCCTGAACTTATGATCCGCACAAGCGGAGAGTTGCGGATCAGCAATTTTCTGCTCTGGCAGCTCTCCTATTCGGAGTTTTATGTGACCGATACGCTCTGGCCGGACTTTGGCAGGGAGGAGTTTTTCGCGGCGCTCGAATCCTTTGAAAAGCGGGAGCGCCGATTCGGTGGAAGATTAAAATAACGGAACTATGACGGAAAAGTGACGGATTAACAACAAGGAGTGTAACGTGCTGAAATACAGAGCAATCAGTTTTCCGATCCTCATTGCGCTTCTGGCGCTTCTGGTATTCTGGCCGGAGGTGGGAAAGTATCTTTTCCCCTTTGTGGCGGGGGCGATGGCGGGGATGATGTTTTATGAAGCGGGGTCGATGCTGGAAAAAATCGGAATCCGTTCTTTTGTAAAAAGCACGGCGATCCTAGGCGGTTTTGTGCTTGCGTTTCTTTTGCTTGCATCTGCGTTTCAACCGGATTCTCTGCAGGATTCTCTGGATGCCTATCTCAAGGGCGAAAAAGGGATGGAGAATGTTCGGATACTCTGTCAGATTTTGATGCTCTGCGGATTTCTCGCATTGATTTACGGCGGCTGGCTGCTGCTGCTTTTCCGGAAGGAGAAGAAGGAAATTCTGGAACGCATGTTTGTTTCCGCCGGGATTCTTCTGCTCTGCGGAATTCCGATGGTCGCGCTTGCCCTGGTTTATTTTACGAAGGAACTCGGGCCGGTGGCACTCTTTTTTGTGATGATGGTCACGAAGTCGATGGATACGGGCGGTTACATTTTCGGTATGCTCTCGAATCGCTGGATGGCGGGCGGCAACCATAAGATCGTCCCATCGATCAGCCCGAAAAAGTCATGGGAGGGAACGATTGGCGGCGTGATTCTCAGCATCGGGGTGAGTCTGCTGTTTTACTGGCTTTCCTGCAGTCAGAATGTCGGCGTGGAAGCCTCGGTCGGCTGGTATGTGATCGCCGCGGTTGTGCTTGCGCTGGGGAGTTTTGCGGGAGATTTGACGGAATCGGCATTGAAACGCACCTGCGGAATCAAGGATTCGGGACACTGGATTCCCGGAATGGGAGGCGCGTTCGATGTGCTTGACAGTTTCATTTACAACGGGATTCTTTTCTGGCTTCTCACATTTTTTCTCGGCTGACAAGTGGAAAATCCCGTGGGGTCATGGTACAGTATATAAGAGTGATTGAAGTAGACAAAGGGGATTGGTACGCATGAAAGCAAAAATTCTGAATCTGCTCGCGGAAAACGCGCGCATGAGTCTTGCCGAAATCGCCGGACGCGTCGGCGCGACCCCTGAAGAGGTCAAAGCCGCAATTCATTCTCTGGAGGAAGAGGGGGTGATTCGCGGTTACAAGGTGATTTTGAACGAGAGCGATCTCGGAGTCAGCAAGGTGCGGGCACTGATTGAGGTCAAGGTGACGCCGCGCCGCGACGGGGGATTTGACCAGGTGGCCGAGCGCATCGCGCGATACCCGGAGGTCACGGATCTTTATCTGATCTCCGGGGGATTTGATCTGTTGCTGATGGTCGAGGGCGATTCACTTCAGGATGTGGCATCGTTCGTTTCGGCGAAACTTTCCACGATCGACGGGGTGATCTCGACATCGACCGGTTTCATGCTCAAAAAATATAAGGAATCCGGCAGGATTATGCAGAATGATGAAGAATATGAACGACTCAAAGTGTGCCCATAGGGAATTTGTCGCCGAACATGTGAAACAGCTGCCGAAGAGCGGCATCCGGCGGTTTTTCGATCTTGTCAACACAATGGACGATGTGATCAGTCTCGGCGTCGGTGAGCCTGATTTCGTGACGCCGTGGACAATCCGGGAGACGGGAATTTTTTCCCTGGAAAAAGGCCATACCAGTTACACGTCGAACCTCGGAACTCCGGCGCTGCGTCGGGAAGTATGCCGGTATGTGGAGAAAAATTATCATGTTTCCTACAATCCGGACAATGAGTGCATCATCACGATCGGCGTGAGCGAAGCGCTTGATATTGCAATGCGCGCCCTTCTGAATCCGGGGGATGAGGTTCTCTACACGGAGCCGTGTTTTGTTTCCTATCCGGCTGAAGTGCGCATGGCGCACGGCGTTCCGGTTCCGGTGGAGACCCGGTTCGAGGATGAATTTGCGCTTGATCCGGAGATGTTGCGCGCAAAAATAACGCCGAAGACCCGTGTGTTGCTGCTGAACTTTCCCTGCAATCCGACCGGGGCGGTTATGCCGGTCGACAAGTTGCGCAAGGTTGCGGAGATAGCGATTGAACATGATCTTGTGGTCATCACCGATGAAATCTACTCCGAGCTTCTTTATGAGGGAGAACATGTGTCGATTGCCTCTCTGCCCGGCATGAGGGAACGGACGCTGTTTCTGCACGGTTTTTCGAAGGCGTTTGCAATGACAGGCTGGCGAATCGGTTACGCCTGCGGTCCGCGGGAGATCATCGATGCGATGATGAAGGTTCACCAGTATGCGATCATGTGCGCTTCAACCATGGCGCAGGAGGCGGCTCTGGAGGCGCTGCGCAACGGTGAGAAGGAGATGGCCAGGATGCGTGACTCCTACTGCGAGCGGCGGAATCTGATTGTCGATGGATTGAATCGGATCGGTCTGGAGTGTCTGCTGCCGAAGGGGGCGTTTTACGCGTTTCCGTCGATCCGTTCGACCGGGCTGGATTCGACGGAATTCGCGGAACAGCTGCTGAAGGCGGAACGGGTTGCAGTGGTGCCCGGGGTTGCGTTCGGTGCCTGTGGCGAGGGATTTGTCCGCTGCTGTTACGCCACGGCCGCCTCGGAAATCATGGAAGCGCTTGACCGGATGGGTCGGTTCATGGAGTCATTGAAACAGCAGTGAATCCCGGTGCGCGGTGGGAGCAGTCATGAAAACAAAGATCGTACTTTTGATTTTTTTTTCATGTCTGACCTTTTCGCTCTGCGGAGAAGTGTTTACACTCTGGCCATGGAAGGGGGGTGGAACAACTTCGCGCGGGTCGTTGTCGGATCGGATTCCGGAGCTTGGTCCGGTTCTTCACACGGAGCGGATGCGGGTCAATGGAATTGATCTTGAGCTGACAGTTTCGGCGATCCACACGGATTTCGCCACTTTGGCGGAATTTCTGCTGCGGACATTTCAATCGGAGAATCTCCGATTTGGTAACGGCAGCGTGAAGGTGACCTACCGGGTCGGAGAAAACAGCGTGGAACGATGGCTGATGGTGGATGGCGGACCCGGAAAAGCAGTGACGTTTTTCAAAATAAAAGCACCGGAACATATTCCGGCAGTGGTGGAGTGGCCGGTGGAACTGCCGGAGCTTCCGCCGGGTGCGATTCCGGAGCAGATCATCTATTTTCCGGATCGAAAAGCGGTTTATGGATCATTCCGAAACGGCGGCGGGGAACCAGCGTCGCTGTTGCGAAATGTTTCAGACCGGTTGTCTCTCACCGGCTGGACGCCGCTCGGACGCGAGGCTGAAACAATTTCCGGAGGCAGCGGTGAGATTTTCATCCGTCCGGATGAGAGGCGGATTCTCTGGATCAATTATGGAGAAAATGGAGTTGGCGCGGCTTATTCCCGCCCATATTGAAATAACGGAAAAGTGACGGATAAATAACGGAAGATGAGGTTGAATGTGAAGAGAAAAATCTGGTTGAGCGGGTTGTTTCTTCCGGTTCTGGCTGGGTGTGCCCTGATGTCGACCTCGTATGTGGAACCGGCGGAATATGATCTGGCGGTGAAGGCGAATCCGCTGTCTGAGGTTCGATTTGAGGTCGGATCCTTTCGCAACCTTTCCGGATCGGACCGCCGTTTTCTCTATCGGGAGAAGAGTGGACGGATGATTTCGGATGATTACAACCGCTGGCTGCTTTCTCCGGACCTGCTGTTGCAGCGGCAGTTGCAGCAGACGCTTTCTCCGGAAGAGGTTCGTTCGGGAGGACGGAATGGTATGCTTGCCCGGATTGGCGGTACGATCTATCGGTTTGACTTCGACAGTGCTGCGCGCAAAGCCGTTCTCAGTGTCGATTATACGGTTCGGATTTTCTCTCCGGATCGGAAAATGGTCGGTAGTGACAGCGTGACGGTTACTACTGAAGCGGAGATTCAGGGGAACAGCCCGGAAGCTGCTGCTGCTGCGATGTCGGATTGTGTGGAACAGTCCATCGCCCGGGTGCGCGACCTGCTCTTGCAGAACAAAAGTGAAAAATAACATCCGATTCATGAAGGAGAGACCATGGAACATCTGAATGTACCGCCCGTCAATCACGTGAAGGTTCTCGACGGCCAGGGATGGGTCGGCCTGATCGATCACCTCGGCACGGAAGCGACAATAGTGAACGCCGCCCGCGTCTCGTTCGGAAAAATCAAGAAGGAGATGGACGAAAAAGATGTGGGACTTCTTTCGTACCTGATTGCAAACAAGCACACCAGTCCGCTCGAACACATGGTTTTCACGTTCAGCATTCACTGCCCGCTTTTCATCCGCGGTCAGTGGCATCGCCACCGGACATGGAGTTACAATGAGATTTCGCGCCGGTACACGGAGATCGACATGGAATTCTACACGCCGCCGATTCTGCGGCGGCAGTCGAAAAACAATCGCCAGGCCTCTTATTTCGATCCGGAATTTGACGGAAAGGAGTTGCGTGAAGAGATCCGCCGCCACAACGAGGCGAGTCTGAAGCTCTATGAGCATCTGATTGCTTCCGGAGTCTGCCGGGAGCAGGCCCGTGGCGTGCTTCCTCAGAATATGATGGTCACTTTCTGGGGAACGGTCGATCTGTCGAATCTGCTCCATTTTCTCGAATTGCGCGACAGTGACCATGCGCAGGCGGAGATTCGGGAGTATGCCAAAGCAATCAAAAAATTGATCAAACCGCTCATTCCTCATGTTGCGGAATACTATTCAAAGCAGGGACAGGAGTGGTAATATGGCGGAATACATTCCGAAGATTGCGCTGACCGCCGGAGATCCGGCCGGAATAGGACCGGAACTTGTGGTGAAGACGGTGGCTTCTCCGGAATGGAAAGGTCGTGCCCGATTCGTCATTTACGGAGAAGTGACGGTTCTTGAGGAGGCGGCACGCCGCTGGAGTGACGGAAAAGTGACGGAAATCCGCTCCGCCGGTTCTCTTCCGTTCGGAAGTTTTGAACTCGGTCGAGCCGATGGGCGGTGCGGAAAAATCGCATATGATGGATTGTCGATGGCTGTGCGCGATGCGCTTGCCGGAGAGGTCGACGCGATTGTAACGGCGCCGATGAACAAATATTCGGTCAATCTTGCCGGAATTCCATTCACGGGTCATACGGAGCGGATTGCGGAATTGTGCAACTGTTCGAATTACGTCATGATGCAATCTTCGGGAAATCTGCGTATGGTTTTCGTCACCTGCCACATTCCGCTTGCGGAAGTTGCTTCGCGGGCGGTGAAACCGGAGATCGTGCGGGTCACCCGTCTGCTGGATGATGCGGTTCGTGCGGAAGGGATCGTTTCTCCGAAACTGGCGATGGCGGCGATCAATCCGCATGCGGGTGAGAACGGTTGTATGGGGATGGAAGATGAGCGGGAGACAAAGCCCGCAATCGCTGAACTTCGTGCTTCCGGGATCGACGTGGAAGGGCCGTTTCCGCCGGATACGTTGTTTGTTGAATCGACTCGGAGCCGGTATGACGGGCTTGTGACGATGTATCACGACCAGGGGCACATCCCGTTCAAAATGCTGGCGTTCGACAGTGGGGTGAATTCGACGCTCGGGCTGCCGGTGATTCGAACAAGTCCCGATCATGGAACCGCTTTTGATATCGCCTGGCGCGGAACAGCGGACGAAGGCAGCTTTCGTGCGGCGGTGAATCTGGCAATCCGGCGTGCCGTCCGCAGGCGGGAAGGAGGATCGGCATGTTGAAGAAACGTTGCTTTGAATGGGTTCTGACAATCATTTTTGCGGCGGGGTTCGTTGTTTCAGGTGTGGAGGAACAATCGCTGCAGGTCAATTCGATTCTGGCGTCGGTCAACGGGGAGCCGGTCAGTCTGGTGGATATTCTCGAGGAGACGCGCAACAGTGAATTTCAGGCATATGCGATCTATTCGGGGAAGCGGCTGGAAGAGGAGATTCGGAAAATTCGGATGAAGGCCGTCGACGATCGGATCGACCGAATTCTGGTGCTGGAGGCCTATCGGGAAAAACCGTTTGAAATTCCGAGCCGGAATGTGGAGGAGGAACTCGATCATGTGGCGGAACGCATGGGGGTCCGTTCCCGGAGCGAATTTACGCGCAAACTCCGGGAGTCCGGGACATCGATTGAAAAACTCCGCAAAGAGATTGAAGAGTATATCATTGTTCAGACGATGATTTACGATCAGATCCGGATTGAAAGCAATCTCACCCCGCGTGAAGTGTACGAATATTTTCAGTCACATCAGAAAGAGTTCGTCAAACCGGAAAAAATCGGGCTGGCAATGATCCTGCTGGATGTAAATGATCCGGATCTGGAGTCGAAGATCAAGACCATTTCAGAAACACTGGCAGCATCGCCGGAGGCGTTTCCAGAGTTGGCGCAAACTTACAGTGTCGGTCCGGATCCGCAGAACGGAGGAAATCTTGGAGAAATCGAAAGGCGTCGGCTCAGAACGGAGTTTGCTGCGGCGATGGATTCGTTTGAACCGGGGAAAGTTTATGGTCCGATTCGAACGGCGGATGGAGTTTCATTTCTGCGAATTCTTTCGCACACTCCCGAAAAAAAGGGTGTATTCCGGGAATTGAGTGCGGAAATTCGGGAGAAGATGGAATCCGGCCGCCGGGAAGAAATACGGCAGGCCTATTTGAACCGCCTCCGGTCGAAGGCGATTATTCGCTATTTTTTCTAAGCTACTGCTGTTTCCGGAAGATTTCCTGAAAAGCTCTCGGATTGACTGTAAAAAACTTGTATTTCCCTTGCTGCAGGTATATATTCCAAAGCGACGTTATACAGAAGAAGACAATCGGCAACTGACATGGTAATGAGATGAAAATATATTGCGAAAAGTGCAAAAAGGTGTTCGAGGCTGAAAAGCCTGCGGAAGGCAGTCAGGTGGAATGCCCGAATTGTAAGGAAAAAGTAAATTATCCTGAAACCCGGACTTCACCGGGTGCGGTGATCGGTGGATTTGTGATCGAACGGGAACTGAGCAAAGGGGGAATGGGTGAAGTTTACCTGGCGCGGCAGATCTCCCTTGACCGTCTGGTAGCGTTGAAGGTGCTTCAGGCGAAGTTTCTGAATGACAAGGAGTATGTGGAAGCGTTTTTCCGGGAGGCGCGTGCGGCGGCCCGCATCAACCACCCGAATGTGGTTCAGGCATACGCCGTTGGCGAAGAAAATGGAATTTTCTATTTTGCAATGGAATATATCCGTGGCAAAACGATGAAGGAAATTCTCAAGGAGAAGAAGGTTCTTGACTTTGTCAAGTCGGCCAAGATCATCCGGGAGGTCGCCAGTGCGTTGGAATGTGCGTGGCGCGATGAGAAACTTGTTCACCAGGACATCAAGCCGGACAACATCATGCTTGATGCGAACGGCTTTGCGAAGCTGGCCGATCTGGGGCTTGCCCGCGTTGCCGGGATCAATGACAAAGAGGCATCGGAAGGGGATGAGGTTCTCGGCACACCGCAATACATCAGTCCGGAACAGCTCACAGGTGTGCCGACCGACGTCCGGAGTGATATCTACAGTCTCGGAGCGACCTTTTATCAGTTTGTAACCGGCCGGTTTCCATATGTTGCGGACACTGCTGAAGAGATTGCCAAAATGCATGTGGCGGGTCATCTGCAGCCGCCGAAGGAAGTGAATCCGGATCTTCCGGATGAACTCAACACCATCATTATGAAAATGATGGCTCGCAATATAGAGGATCGGTACCAGACGCCGGCACCGCTCATCAAGGCGCTTGACATGTTTCTCATGCATTCGCAGTCGGCAAAGAATGCGGTTCCGCATTTGAATTTCCGGCTGCCGAAAGCGGCACCATCTGCAGGCGGAGCGAGACCCGCTTCCCCGTTCGGCGGCGGAGTGAGAGCTCCATTTGGAGGTGGAAAATCTCCGTTCGGCGGCAAGGGACCCGGCGGTGGGGGTGTAAAGGCGGTTCCGGGCGCAAAACCCGTTCCGGCTTCCGTACCGAAAGCGAAACCCGCTGCGGCTACAGCTCCAGCTCCAGCTGCAAAAATGCAACCAGTCACGACAAGTGCCGCCGTCTCCGGGGAAAAAACGGCGCCGGAAGCGGCAGTTGCGGGGAAGCCCCTTCCTGCCGCCGCCGCAGCTGCTCCGGAGGAAAAACCGGTCGCGGCAGCCGCTGCTCCGGCGGAACCGGTTTTGAAGGCAGTTCCGGCCGCGGAACCGGTTTTGAAGCAGGTTTCCCCGGCCGGAAAAGAGGCGGAGAAAGGGAGTGCGAAATCCGGAGATGATGATGTTCTGACACTGAAAGTTGTTCAGAAACCGGAGAAAAAGGAACCCGCTCCGGAAGCACCCGCTCCGGATGAGAAAAAGGGCCGGGAAAAGAAGGGAAAAAAAGAGAAAGATGAGGAAACGAAAAAACCCGGTGCGGGAAAGATCGTTCTTTATCTTGTCGTTTGTATCATCCTTCTTGGAATTACATTGGGATGTCTCGGAGGCGTATTTTACTTTCTCGCGGTCAGCGGCAAACTGCCGGAGTCGGTCAAGCCGTTCGGCGACAAGGTAATTGCTCTTGTAAAAGGAAAACAGCCCGAGCCTGAGAGAGAGATTCTGCCGGGTGATCCTTTCCATGAAAAGGAGGAAAAAGCGGGAGTTGAGCAAAAAGAGAATTCCCGGCCGAAAGAACCGCCGAAGCCGCCTGAGCCGCCGAAGCCGGTTACCCGGCCCGAATATCTGGCGGGAATTGAAAATCTGCTCCAGATGCGGCGCACCAATCCGGATGATTATCTTGGATTTCTGGAGAAATCCGATGCGTTTTTCCGGAAATATCCAGCGGCTCTGACACCGGAGGAGAATTCGGCATTGCGTTCTTATCTGCCGATTTACAACCTGCTTGACGAGCGTGGCCGCGTAGCTCCGGCGCGTGAAGAGGCGAGGAAAAAATTCCTGGCCGGACTTCAGGAGCGGCGCAACGCAGAAGAGGCAGAGAAGCGTGAAGCCGCGGCAAAACTTGAGGAAGAGAAACGGCGGCAGGCGGAGGCGCAGGCACAGGCCAGAACTGCTGCTGAAGAGAAACGACGCCGGGAAGCTGAAGAACAGGAACAGGCACGCAAACGTTTGGCGGAGATTGTTCCGAAATTGAATCCTTTGCTGGAAAATGCCGCAGAATCGTTTTTTACGGCGATTCGAACGGGAGAAACGGCGCAGTTTGAGCAGGCGATCAGTGATTTGCAGGTGTTTCCATTCCCGGTCGGGCAGAGTCAGGAGGAGCTGGCGCTTGTGAATCAGGTCAACTCATTCTGTTCGGATCTGCCGGGAGAAGTGAAGAAGATTCGTGCTTTCCACGATCAGCTTGCGACGATTACTCCGACGACCGGCAGCTTTTCCGTGGAGACGCCGGGCCGTGATCTTGTTACCATTGTGGGAATTTCACCTGCAGGGGTGAAGGCGGTTGACGGCCTCAACAAGCCGGTTCCGTATGATCTGGCTGACAAGCGGCTCCATGCGTTGGTTGTCAATCGCTTGGAAAAGCGTATGAAACTGGAGAAGCCGACACTTTACCTGGATCTTCTGACCGGAACTTTTTCGGATGAAACGGCGAAGGCCGCTGCTGGACACAGCTTCTGGAAAACCTACTATAAGCCGTTTATGACGGAGTATTTCCGGAGACTTCTGTCGAAAGCCTCCGCGGCGGAACGGGCGGAACTGGAAAAACGTTACGGAAAACTGCCGGAATTTCAGGCGGCGAAATAGGCGCCGGACCGGGAAAGCCTCCCGATTCGCATTGAGACCGGGGCCGGGGGAACACTTTATTCCCCCGGCTTCTTTTGGCTTGCGGTTGTTCAGAAAGCGCCGGGAAGGGTGGCAACCTGAGCAGCAAGACGGTTGCCGGCATCGGCGGCGGCTTTTACCCCCTCTCCGGAAAGGAAGTGAAAGAGAAATCCCGCACTGAATGCGTCGCCTGCGCCGACCGTGCTGACCACCTGTGCCGGGCAGGCCGGAGAGGAGATGGTTTCGCCTTTGTTCCAGACCTCGCATCCTTTCGGGCCAAGCGTGAGAATTACCGTTTCGAGCTGGAATCGTTCCGCAATGGCGCCTGGATCGGGTTTGAGTTCGAAAAGACGGGCGATGATCCCAAGTTCCTCCTCGTTGAGTTTTGCGAGATTCGAGTTGGCAAGAGAATCGGCAAGGATTTCCCTGGAGAAGAAATTCTGCCTCAGATTTACATCGCAGAACACTTTGCAGGAAAGCGCCGCGAGCAGTTTCCGGAGCGTGGTGCGCGAAGCGACTCCCCGCTGTGCAAGCGTTCCGAAACAGAAGAGATTAAATTCATCCGGGTTGATTTCCGGCATCGGGATGAAATCGAAGGCGCACCCTGGAAGAAAGTGGTAAGAAGGGATTTTCGCCTTGTCGAGTATGACTTTGACACTTCCGGTCGGTTGGGAAGTACGGGCGATCCCGCTGGTATCAACTCCTTCCCGGGTGATTTCGCGAAGAGCCCGGTTCCCGAGTTCGTCCTCACCGACAGCGGAGATGAGAGTTGTTTCCGCTCCGAGCCGGTGCAGATGAACGGCGAGGTTCAGCGGTGCGCCGCCGAGGCGGGCACCATCATCGAACACATCGAAAAGGATTTCTCCGAACAAAAGGATTTTCCAAGGTGGTTTCATAGTGAAATTCGTTATTTTATTGTTTTTTTGAGCAGAAATGACGGAAAAATCCGTTATTTTCTGTGAAGTGACGGATCAAGTGGTTCGGTGGCGTACCGCAGGATGCACCGCTCCCCGTGGTTGATGAACGCCTCAACTGTTGCTGTATCTTCAACGACGAGGATCTCTTCGGCGGCCGGGAGTTCCACGCCGCGGATCATGACCGGTCGGTCGGGAGAGGAGAGAACGTAACTGCCTGGAACTTCAACAGCGGGATTCACGAGGATGCGCTCCTCTTTCATCGTCAGTTCCACGGGAATGGACATCTGCTGGCTGAAGCCCTGTTCGCGGAAGATTCCCTTCCGGTCGCGCAGCCAGAATATGGCGATGCGGCGGTCGCAGTTTGCAAAGGTCTGCCCCGCATAGGCGTCCCCCTCGAAGAGCGGCCGGGGAAAAGTCTCCGGCGTGAACGTTTCTCCGTCGAACCGGCCGATGGAGTAGACGCCGTTTTTTTTTTTAATGATACGGCGACCACCG
>NZ_CALXSK010000006.1 GCF_944391105.1 uncultured Victivallis sp. | reverse complement strand
GTTCAGAATGTTTCTGTTCTGGTTGCGGTCGGCGTGAACGACGAGGGGTATCGTGAAATCCTTGGCGTGGCCGAAGGCAGCCGTGAAGATAAGGAATCCTGGAGCAGCTTCCTGCGCTACTTGAAAGAACGTGGACTCAAAGGAGTGAGGCTGATCGTTTCGGATAAATGTCTGGGATTGTATGAGATCATCGGCGATTTCTTCCCCGAGGCAAAATGGCAACGTTGCATTGTACACTGGTATCGAAATGCTTTCACCATGTGTCCGTGGAAACATCTTCGCGAGGTGGTGGCGATGTTCAAAGCAATTCATGCTCAAGAAGATAAAGCTGCTGCTCGGCAGAAAGCCGCTCTGGTGGCCGAAAAATTAAGAGCCATGAAACTGGAACGGATCGCAAGTTTTGTAGAAACCAGCGTGGAGGAAACGTTGTCTTATATGGACTTCCCGTATGAGCACTGGAGCCGGTTGCGGACAAATAACGGTCTCGAACGCATCATGAAAGAGATTCGTCGCCGTACCCGGGTTGTCGGCAGCTTTCCGGATGGGTACTCGGCTATGATGCTGGTCGGAGCCAGACTCAGGCATATTTCTACAACAAAATGGGGCACTCGGCAGTACATGAACATTTGCAAACTTTACGAAGGTGGTATAAGGTAAAAGGCGGGAGGCTCCGCCTACGCAACCGACCTGCTCCTCCGGAGCTCTCTGGTCGGTCGGTTGCTTCGGCTGCGCCAACTCACGTTTGTCATCTGTAATCACTCAGAAACAAATGTGCGCAAAATATCGGACACTACCAAAAACAGGATGTCATCTTCAATAGCGGCCTTATCACCCTTTGGTCGATTATGAAAAATCATTTAATAACTTGAACATCAATAGAGAAACATGATTTTTTCATGATATGTTACCGCATAATATCTCACTAAAGTCCGAGAGATGAGGAAAAATGGGAACAGGTGTTTTCAAAAATCAAAACAACAACTTCAGCCCAGATAAGAAAATGACTGTTTCTAAAATTTATGGAGCGGCAGTTTTTTTCTTATCTTTTATCTTGTTTTTGATTGGTTGTATTCCTCTTCTTCCGCCATTTACGGGACTAGAAATAGAAAATAAATCTGCTCACACTATCATTATATACTCCTTTCTTTTCTGATGATCTTCCATACAATAGCATTCCCCTGCGGAAAATCAAGCCGGTACTCTTCTATTCAGACGCCGACTCAGTCCCGGCACTGCAAGGAACCTCCCATCTTATCACAGAAACTGACTCGCCGCAACCATACAGCTTTCTCTCGGAAAAGTCAAGACGGAAACCTACAGAAACGACCTGCCGGAAAAGTCCGGAACCGACTGCAGCCAATTCCGTTTCCCTACTGGAATTCAAAAGCCGTCATGGAATGCGGGGGAAGCGCATAGCGGAACGCATCGCCGGTGACTTCCCGCTGCTTTTCCGCAATTGCAAAATCCTTGACGGTCGCAACATTGTCCTGGTACAACTCTTCAATATCGGCAACCGACGCCTTGAATCCGGACAGCCTGATGTCCACCGGAATGGTCTGATCATAACTGCGATTAAATGCGATTACGAAAAGCTTCTTCCCGTCAGCGGATTTCGTCGCATAAGCGGTAACTCCCGGATAAGCGGGAAAACAACCGGATGCCTTCACCTTCACCGAGAGATTGCGCAACTCAAGTTTTCCGGACAACCTGCCATTCACATGCTCAAACCGCAACAGGAGATTCACCCGTTCCGAATCGTCCAGAAGTTGCAGCGGAAGTGAAAATTTCGTCCACTCCCTGAATTTGTTGAGCCCGTATACGGCTGAAGCACAACGCGTGGCCTCCCAGCCACGGGAATCCATCAGACCGAATCCAACCGATGCGGTTCCCGTACTCTCCCCGTCTGGAAGGAATCTCGCTTCAAAATCAACTACAGCCACCCAGGCCCGACCGCGCGGAATCTCTTTTGGTCTGGGCACAACGGCAAATGCCGGATAAGCCTCCCGGTCAAAATCGCAGAGCGTCGCCGTCAGATCACGCCCGACCACACTGCCCGCAATCTGCAGCCGATTCCCATACCTGCTGAAACTGGAAAAATCATATTTCTCCAACGCAACCGGCACAGGTTCCCCTTCCGGCTCCGATTTCTCCCCGCGCGAAGCGAGAATTCCGGCAAAGGACGGAGCTTCAAAACTCGGGGAGCCAATCACCTGGCATCCGATCACCTCACTTCCCGTGAATTTTTTCAGCGCCATGAAAAAACGCGAAGCCGCTTTGCGGGAAACCAGCGTCCCATCATAATCCGGCGCAATTGCAGTGCTGTCCGGAATGGTGGTGACAATACCATACATCGCATTGAGAATAAACCAGTAATTGGCAAGAAGAATGTTTTCTTCCGGATCAATCAGCTTGCACAAAGTCTCCGCATTCTGCATCCCGGCCAGAAAACTGAAGCGCATGGCATCAGGCCTTCCGGAGATGGAACTCATATTGAATTCAGTCAACGCAATCGGCAGTTCGCGTCCCCCTTCCCGTATTCTCTGACGAAACTCCTCCAGCAATTGATCGAACTGGGGTCCCCCCGCCATCACCGCGAGAAAGGCATTTTTCGGGTCAAGAGAATCGGTCCGTGGATAATAACTGTGCACGATAGCAAAGTCCGCCAACTCAGAGCAATGCTTCACAATATATTTGTCCCAGGCGGTCGAAGGGCCATCCAGAACATAGCCTGTCTTGATAGAAGGATCAACCGCTTTCATCGCCCGTACCGTTGAATTGAAATAGTCGGCATACTCCACTTCGGAATAACGACGGAAAGGTTTGTTTCCATGGTTGCCGTGGCTGCTCTCATTGCCGATTTCAAAATACTTCACTCCATAAGGAGCGGGGTGTCCGTTTGCGGCCCGTTTCATCGCCCAGGGATAGGCCGGATCGGCCGGCATGTTCAAATACTCCACCAGATCCGCGGCATCCTGCGGAATCAAGCTGGAATCAAGCCCGTAATCTGTGACAATAATCTGCGGTTCGCATTTCAAAGCGGAACAAAGTTGCAGAAACTCGTCCAAACCGAAATACCAGTTTTCACTCCCCCGTTCGGCCATCGGCCCGATTGTCTCTTTCCAGCGAAAATTGTGTGCAAGGCATCCTCCGGGATAACGCAAGGCGCCAAATCGAAATTGCTTCATGAGTTGCACTACCCCGGGCGCAGGTCGCTGATTAACCGGATCCCAGTAACCCTGAGCGTATCCGACTTCAAACGTGCGAGGCTCCGGCGCATCGGCGGGCAGGCTGAACAGTCCACGACTGTCTCCGGCCTCCAGATTGTGGCCGAAAACGAGCTCGTTGACCGGACCTTTTTCATCACCGGAATCAACTGTGATGACCACATCTCCTGCAAATGTCGGGAACATGGTCCACAGAAACAACATCAGAGAAAATCCCAGACGCATGACAGCCCCCCCTCATTCACCTGCTGTAAGTTGCCCACAGAATCTGATTCTCAAGCGAAAGATCGTATTGGAAATTCTTATAATTGCGTCGTTCTGCATGACCATCCCAGAATGCCGTATTAAGGGAGTTGTTCCCATGCCGGTATGCGGGATTCATATCTTCCGGATCCAGCAGCCACGTGTCCAGCGTTCGATTGAAGGCGAACCAGAGGTCGTCTCCGTCCGCCAGCAGAAAACGGCGCGACGGAGATTGCACCCGCTGAATCATGTAATAGTTATCAGCCGGATCAGCCGTACGGGTTCCGTCAAATCCATAGGCGGCATTGCTGCGGAATCCGTCGGCGTTGATCCCGTAACTCCTCCTCATGTCCGGAAACGAAGCCAGCCGGGCTTCCGATTTCGGACAGAATATTCCCGAAGGAATCTTGGAGGGATCCGTAATTCCAAAGTAATTCAAAAAAACCCGGCTGCTGGTACCAGACAAAAGTCTGCACACGCCCACCGTTGTCATCGGCATACATGAGCTCATACTGCATCAGTTGCTTCAAGTTGGAAAGGCAACCGGTCTCATGGGCACGATCACGCGCCTGATTCAATGCAGGCAGCAGCATTGAGGCAAGAATCGCAATGATCGCAATCACAACCAGGAGCTCGATCAAGGTAAAATCTTTTCTCTTCACGGTATTCACCATCGTCCCTTTCCTGCTATGAATTCTTTTTCTCATGAGGAGTAAATCCATATATCATGGTATTTAAATTATACCACAATCATTGCAAAATGTCAAGACCCCGCCATGAAAAAGTGAAAAAATAGTGCGCCTCTGGCCTGTTTATTCGACAACGGGAAGGATCCGGACGCTTTTGCGCTCGACCAGAAACGGCGTGATCGCTTCACGGATCGTCACGGGTTCGCCGGATGAATGTTCCAGAACCGCCTGCGAAAATCCGGCCAGCCGCTCACCGATTTCCACGGCGGCGCTGCGGATCGTGGTCAGCGGCGGATCAATCGAACCGACAAAACATTGATCATCATATCCGATAATACTGATATCACCAGGAACTTTCAATCCCCGGCGGCGGCAGCAGTCGATCATCGCAATCGCCTCCCGGTCACACAGCGCCAACACCATGGAAAGCGCCGGATCCTCCCGCAGAAAATGGTCAAGCGCAAAAAACGTGGCAGCCGTCAAATTCAGCGACTCCTCCAGCGTCATGCGGTGGAGCTGAAACTGCATATTATGCTCCCGGCAGAACGCAGCAGCCCCCTTGGCACGCAACGCGAATTCGCACTGCGGATCGGTCCCGAGAGGGCCGAGAATCGCCAGATGACGATGCCCCGCACGCCACGCAGCTTCCGCCATCAGCCGCCCGCCCGCATAGTCGTCCGTGGTCACGAAGTTCAACGTCTCATGAATCCTTCCCCAGATGACCAGGTGCGGAATCTGCCTCGAGAGCATAACCAGCTCCTCCTCCGGATAGTTTCCGAAGAGAAAGACGATGTCCGGCTTCTCCCCTTCGAACACGCCACGACAGCTGTCGCTCAACCGGACCGCAAGCTCCACCTCATCCGGCATCCGGCTTTTCAGAGCGAGAAAGAGCTTCTGCAGAAACGGGTTGTCGATCTGCCCGGTCGTCATGACGAAAAACGCGCGAAGCCGCGAGAAACGGACAGAAAGTTGTTCGATCCGCTTCATCGCCTCACTGGAAACAAAAGTCCCCACCGGCGGACGGCGCTCGACGATTCCCTGTTCTTCGAGTTCACTCAACGCATTCCGCACGGTGCTGCGGCTCACCTGATATGTTTCACTCAACTCGCGCTCCGCCGGCAGCCGCTCTCCGGGACGGAATATCCCGCTCGTGATTTCCGAAAGAAGGTGTTCCCGGCACACGTCGTTTTTCCCGGAAATCTTTTTCATGTCATGCTCTCCCACGCTCTCTTTGGTTTCAATAACATACCATAAAAAGTCGGGTTGTCAATCAAACGAACATTTTTCTTCCGAAAAAAACGCGCCGGGGGAAGCCAATCGGGCGGCGGCTTACGCCTTGACCAGCTGTTTCTTCACGAAACGCAGCGGCTGCTGAAGCATTCGAATCGTGAGGCCGACCAGAACCGCCGCAAGCACCGTCCCCTCCCGGATTCCGCTGACTTTCTGAAAATAACAGAGCGAAACGAGAACCGCAAGCACCACAATGGAGACGTTGAAACAGACTTTCACCGTTCCAAATGGAATCTTGTACTCTTCCGAAACCGTCCGAATGAAACCGTCGCCCGGCATGTAGGAGACATTCGCAAGCAACTGAAACGCAATGCCGGTCGCCAGAACCACACACCCGAGCAGCTCCTCGACCAATCGCAGCGGATACGCCTCCGGAATGTAAAAGGAAGAGACCCACATTCCAAGATCGATGAAAAATCCGAATGCGAAAAGCGTCGGAAGCTGCGCCAGCTGCGCCCAGCCGAACCGACGCTTCAGAATCATCGCCTGCATGAAGATGAAGAGCAAATTGATTCCGACCGTCGTCATCCCGAGCGTCCACGGAATGATGAAGGTCATGACGTAGGGCAGACTCGTGATGGGAGACGTCCCAAGCCCCGGCCGTGTACTGAGAGCGACCCCGAGTCCGGCGAGCACAAGCCCGATGATGAACAGAATAAAACGTTTCCTTTTGCTGTAACGATATTTCATGTGATTCAACCCCGACAATTTTTCAGAATTGTTTGCAGAGAGCTCAGCAGACAATCCCGTTCCTGTTCCGGAATCCCCGTGCACGCAGTTTCTTCCGTCTCGCGGAAAAGTTCCCTCATCCGGCGTCCGATCTCCTCGGCCCGGGCCGTGAGCGAGACGATCGAATTTTTCCGATTCTCATCGCTCTTGTCGCGCCGGATCAATCCTGATTTCTCCATCTTCCCGAGAATCGGAGAGAGCGTCGCCGGATCGATCAGACAACCGTCGGCAATCTCCCGCTGAAAGGAGGCCGGATGGCTCATCAGAAAGTCGATCACCTTCGGCTGACCGGGCAGCAGCTCCGGATACTCCCCCAGCAGCCGGGCGAGAAACCGTTTCTGAAACAGCGTGTGGGCCGCCAGAAGAATGTAGTGCAGCGAGTGTTCCATTTTATCTCTTAAAAATCATTAGTATCCTAATAATATAGCATAAAGGGAAACTCTTTTCAAGCAGAATATCCGGCATGATTTCTGCAAAGCGGTCGGTTTTTCCCGATTTTTCCGGATAAGCCATCTTTTTCGTTTGACGGGAGAAGATTCCGGGTGTATGCTTTTCTACCGAAATGCCCGGCAGGGAAAACAACAGACTCTAACCGAAAAGGAGGATGAATGAAGAAAAGAGAAATTTTGTCGGTCATGGTGCTCCTCTGCGCCGCGGTTCTTGTATTCTGCGGATGCCGGTCGGTTGACGAGATGACGGAAAACAAGGAGGAAAATACGATGACAATGCAGGATGTTTACCAGTTTCTGAAGGATGCCGGGGTCTACTACATCGCCACGGTCGACGGCGATCAGCCGCGCGTGCGCCCGTTCGGCACCATCCATATCTTCGAAGGCAAACTCTACATCCAGACCGGCCGGAAGAAAAACGTCTCGCGCCAGCTCGGCGTCAACGGGAAAACCGAACTCTGCGCGATGAAGGGCGATGAGTGGATCCGTCTCTCCGGCACGCTCGTCGACGACAACCGCCGTGAAGCGAAAGCCTCCATGCTCGACGCCTATCCGTCGCTGAAGAAGATGTACAGCCCCGACGACGACAACACGCAGGTGCTTTACTTCAAGGACGCGACCGCCACGATCTACTCCTTCTCGCACGATCCGGTCGTGATCAAATTCTGACGCTCAGGGCTATTTCCCGGGTTCCATCCCCGCTGATCCTCCGGCGGGGAATCCGGAATCACTTCAGAGCACCGGACGGCCCGGTTGCAGTCCCGTGCTGAACGACCTCTCTCCGGGAGGCCGCGACCTCCGGCAGAATGCCGACGGTTCCGGCGATGAGTTCGGCCTGCAGTTCGATCGCCTCGGGACGGAAGTGGTAAACATCACACCAGAATTTATCGCGGTCAAGAGGATTCATCAGCGAAAAGAGATCGATCACGGGGAGCTGTTCCATTTTCGCAGTCTCGTCGACGATCCGGTTCAACTCCACGGCCCGGGCGGTCTTCTCAGGATCCTTCAACGGCGTGCTGTTGGTCAGAAACAACCGGGAGTGCGGACACTTCTCCCGAATGAAAGCGACTGCGGAACGATAGGCGTTCGTCCACTCCGCAATGTCGGTTACGAGGCTGTGCAACCCGTTGTTGAAGGAGATCACGTCATAGCGGTATCCCGATAAGATCAGGTCGAGTTCACGAAAATAATCCCTGTCGGTCACGCACTTCGAGGAAGCCCAGAATGAGGTGTTCATGATATGCCGGAGCTTTTCACGAACGGCATTCTGATACCCGTTGCAGATGGAGTCGCCGATGAGGAGCAGCCGGGGCGCGTCTGCGTCGAGAGCGTTGTAAGTGTAAGTGATCGACCACTCGATCTCCTCCCGAACCCGGGAGGTCCGTTCCGGCTGATAGCGACGATAAAGCGGATCACAGGAATTGATGTTCATGATAAAACCTTGATGAATATTTTCGATTTCGCCTCAATCGACAGTATACCGCAACTTTCCATCCATGTCAATGGAGAATCACAAAAAAGCGGTGCGAAGAATCAGAGCCGCATCTCCTCCTCTTCCGGCGCAGCGATTGCCTCGCGCAGATATTCGCTCGGAGAGCGTCCCGTCATCTGCCGGAAACTGCGGCTGAAAACCGACAATGAGGAAAAACCAGTCTGATCCGCAACTTCGGAGAGCATCCAGCGTCCCGACTTCAGCAGACGACACGCTTCTCTCAACCGCAATTGCCGGATATATTCCGCCGGCTGGCATCCCAGCATTTTTTTAAAAATCCCGTAAAGATGGGACTTTGAAACGCCGTGTTTTCGGGCGATTCGTTCAACCGAAAGTTCCGGATCCGACAAATGCAGACAGATATATCCGTTGATCTCCTCAAAAAGCAGGACCCGGGAGTCGGTGGCAGGCAGATGCGTCCCTGCCGCGATACGGCGCGGTTCCGCATCCAGCTCCGCCAGCAGGGAATTCAAATGGCGGCGCACAAGCAGACTGCCTCCACCGTGTTCCAGATAGATTTCCAGCATCCGGACCAGCAGCATCCCGGTGAATTCCGTCATCAGTACACTGCAATGATAGAGAGTTTCCGGATAAAACATCCGATCAAGTTCAAACGTCACGACCAGCCAGAAAAAAGCATTCTGATCCAGAATGTAATGATGATACTGATAGGGATAGACCAGCGAAGCGTAACCCGGTGCGATCGGACAGCTCAGATCGTTGATGCAGATCAACCCCTCCTGTTCCAGAACAACGGTCAGCACAAAGCGTTTATGATAGAGCTTCAACCGTTCGCGTCCGGGATTGATCTTCACCTCGTCACAACGACGTTGAATCAGAATGCCCCCCGGTTCTCCGGGCATCCCATCGGGGACCGGGAACTGTTCCGCCGGACAGGGGGGGAGCTTCTCCGCCAGTTCTCTGAGTCGTCTTTTCCATGAATGTTCCATCCGCAGCCCTCCGCTTTCTTAAGGGAATGCAGATTTGAAAAAAATGCAACCTATTATACAAAATAATTTCAAAAAAAAAGATATTTCGCGGAATATCACCATTCTTGAATACGAATTGCAAAATCAGAACGTTTTTTTGTCTAATTACAACTCTTGTTTTTCTTTTGAATCCGGTTCATAATATAAACGGAAATCAAAAAGAGGAATTTCAGAATGCATACGGAAATAAAGTCCGGAGTCTGGCCGGTCATGCTCACGCCGTTCACGGAGAACGGCACGATGGACCGGACCGGCTGCGAGGCATTGGTTGACTGGTATCTGGAGAACGGAGTCACAGGAATTTTCACGGCCTGCCTCAGCAGCGAAATGTTTCATCTCTCCGAATCGGAACGGATCGAACTTGCAGACTGGACAGTGAAACGGACAAAAGGGCGGGTGCCGGTGGCTTCCTGCGGCGGATTCGGCAAAAATGAAACCGAGCAGATCGATTCGATCCGCAGAATGGCCGACACCGGCGTCGATGTGGTGATTCTGCCGCTTGGCGTGATCTTTCCGGAAGCGCTTCCGGAATCCCGGGTCGAAGAAAAGCTGCTCTCGCTTCCCGACCGGCTGCCGGGAATTCAATTCGGCCTGTACGAGTGCCCTGTACCGTACAAGCGACTGATTTCAACGGAACTTCTCGGCCGCATAGCGGAAAACTCCACCCGATATCGTTTTATGAAGGACACCTGCTGCGACCGGCGCCTGCTCCGGGCCAGAAGCGCCGCAGTGGCCGGGCACGACCTGAAAATTTTCAATGCAAATTTGACGACGCTCACGGACTCCCTGCGCAGTGGCTGTGCCGGCTTCTGCGGCATTGCCGCCAATTTTTTCCCGGATGCACTCGTGGAGCACGCACGCGCCGTCTTCGCGGAACCGGCCAGGGCCGATGAAATGCAGCTCATATTCAACACGCTGGAACGCAATGTGGAATTCCATTATCCACGTGGAGCAAAGACATTTCTGCGCTGCCTCGGGTTGCCGATCACCGACGTCTGCCGCACTCCGGCAGAGAAATTCAATGCCGAAGAGCTCGAGCAGATCCGCGACTTCAGCCGTTTCATCGCTCTGTGGAAACAGGCCGATTATCGATTCCCGCATCAATCGTCATCAAAATGATAGGAGAAGAAGATGAGGCAGAGATTCACATTAATCGAGCTCCTGGTTGTGATTGCGATCATTGCGATTCTGGCGGCGATGCTGTTGCCCGCGCTGAATCAGGCCCGGGAGCGTTCCAGGGCCGCGGTCTGCAAAAATAATCTCAAGCAATGTGGAATGGGCGCTTCGCTGTATCGGAATGATAACAAAGATATTTTTCCGGCCATCTATTATGCGGCGGCAACAGCGAGCGGCAAGCGGCTCTGGGCTCACTCGTTGAGCGGGCTTTACGAGGGACAGGTCGTTGGAACACAATACCTCAGTCAGGAGGTGCTCGCATGCCCCGTAACCGATCTGACCCAGACGGGTTCCGGATTTACCGGGTATGGATATTTCGTCTATTGGGATCTGTTGAATTCAAGCGGAAATCTGCAGAAACGGATCGATATGCTCGGACCGGGCATGACCGGAGGTTCTCATGGCAAGAAAAACAAATACGCCTATGTCATCTTCAACAAACTCCGGCGGCCGAGTGCAACGGTGGAACTGATTGATTCCGGGTATGATTTTTCCGTTTCGAACGGAGACCGGTTGGGATCGACCTACATTCATGCGAGTTCTCAGGGAGCGGACGGTGCGGCAAAACTGTGGCATGCCGGAAGAGCGAATGCCGCCCACTACGACGGCCACGTGTCGGATTACACCCGGGAGGGACTCGCCGAAATGCCGAACGGGTTTGAAACCTGTATCACTGCAGACGGTGCGCCTCAGACCATGTCGCCGAAATTTCCGTGAGGAGAGAAAGGATTCAAAACGATGCGCTTGAACATATTCCCCCTCTGCATGATTCCGGTGCTGTGCGCAGTTGCTGCGCCGGTGGAGATGCAAATTCCCTGGAAGATCGACGCGGCCGCCCCGGGGATCAGCCTGCCGCAACAACCGGGGACAACTCACTACAAACTCGCCGCCCCCGGGATGGATCCCGTCATCGGCTGGGCGAATCATGATCCGAAAATGATCCGGATCGGCGACCGGGTCGTGGTGGAGTGGACCTGCCATCTCGGAGACGAAAACGGCCCCGGGCAGACCATTGTCGGGACGGTGGTTGCGTTCGATCCGGCAACCGGAACTCCGCTGAATACGGAACATCTGCAGTATACAAGTCTCTCCCCGGCTCCTCTGCCGGTGCGCCGCCGTTCCTGGACTTTCGCGCCGGACACCATAGACGAATATTTCAGCCATGGGGGACTGGAACTGCACAACGGTCGACTCTACACTTATGGCAACCGAATTCTGGTCACCGGCTCCTGCAGACTGGAACTGCACAACGGTCGACTCTACACCCGGGGAAGGCTTCTGGCGATTCACGGCGTAACGGATGATCTGAGTATCAGTTTGAACAGTCATCACGGGCTTCCTCCTTCGGTTTCGGAGAAACACTGGCGCGATCAATTCGACGAAACGACCGGATTCACCAATGAGATCGTCTGGACGTTTCTGCATTACCGGCAGCGCTGGAGGATCGAAGGAGACCGTCTGGTTCCGGACTCGCCCGGATATGTGGATCGCCGTCTGCCGGACCGGCAGGAGGTGACGCCGGGACGCTTCAAAAAACTCGCTCCACTGCCGCAATGGAACGAATTGCCGCTTCTGAAAGAGGCGCCCGGAGAGTTTCTCGCAGATCTGGACACCCTTGCGGAAACCCGTCCTGAAATCGTGACCCAGACACCTCCGCCGCGCTGCCCCCCCCGGGAAACTGCATATTGCCGCGGACGGCAACAACGGACTCGCCCACTACGCCGAATTCCGGCGCCCCGACGGTTCGTATGTGGTGATCCGCGACAATCTAAAAAAACGCGGCTTCTACTATGCCGCCGAAAAACGGAATGCCGATGACGATTACCCGCCCGCCGAAGAGACCAACATACCCGGCGAAGCGATGCCGGCGGCAGGAAATCTGCCGGACGGCCGGGCGTATATCATTGCCAATTACGACTACCGGCGGAATATGTATCTCCTGCTTTCCAGAGATGGACGTTGTTTCGATACCGCGCGTTTTGTCCGGGGAGCGAGGCTCAGAGCGAAAAAGGGCATCGGAAAATTGAACCGCCCCTCCGGACCGAACTATTTCCGCTCGATGATCGTCGGAGGAAAACTCTGGATCGTGTACAGCATTTCCAAGCAGGAAATCGGGCTGACCACCATCGAGCTGGACGCGCTCTGACAGCGGAAGGAACAGGATCATCATGGCCAATATCATCAATCTCGGAGTCGTCATCCTTTTTCTGCTGGGGATGGCGGCAATGGGGATTTACTTTCTGAAACGCAACAACAGCAGTGAAGAGTATTTTCTGGGAGGGCGCAAGATTCCCGGCTGGGCTCTCGGGCTGTCCATGGTCGGAACCTCGATCAGCTCGATCACGTTTCTCGCACTTCCGGCCGCCGCCTTCATTCTGGACTACCGGCAACTTACGCCGAATCTTTTCATGCCGGTCGCGGCACTCATCGCCTGCTGGCTTTTCATTCCGTTTTTCCGGCGCGGCCGCAAGACGACCGCTTATGAATATCTGGAGTCCCGTTACGGAACCGGAATCCGGCTTTACGCGGCAATTTATTCGATGGTCGGGCAATTGATCCGGCTCGCCTTGATTCTATATCTGGTGGTTCTGCCGTTGTCGGAGATGCTGGGCATCGGTGAAACATCGGCCATTCTGCTGTTCGGAGTCATCACCTGCTTCTATACGGTATTCGGCGGAATCGAAGCGGTGGTCTGGACCGATGTGGTGCAGACGATCATTCTGCTCGGAGGCGGACTCCTCTGCATCGTTGCAGTTGCGGTACAATTGCCGGGTGGAATCCCGCAGGTGTTCGAAATCGGCATGCAGTATGACAAATTCAGCCTCGGCCCGCTGGATTTCAGTTTCAGTGAACGGACAATCTGGGTTATGAGCATCATCGGGTTTCTCGGATTCATCACAGAATTTTCCAGCAATCAGAATGTCGTACAGCGCTATATCGCGGCGCCGTCACTGCGGGAGGCGCGCAAGGCGACACTGCTGTGCATCGTGATGAGCGTACCGACCTGGATTTTCTTCTTTTTCATCGGCAGCTGTCTTTTTGCGTTTTACAAGGTGTATCCCTCTCCGGAAGTGAATGCGATGAAACCGGACGATGTTCTGCCGCATTTCATTCTGACCGAGATCTGGCCGGGGGTGGGCGGTATCATCATTGCGGCCTGCCTTGCCGCGGCCATGAGTTCCCTCTCAAGTTCCATCAATGCGGTTTCCACAATCTGGACCGTGGACTGCCTCCGACTGATCCGGCGGAAATCCGAGGATCATTTCGAACTGGTGAATGCCAAACTCGCCTCCGGTGTCGCGGGACTCTTCATGATCGGCGGAGCGTGGATCATCTCCGTGATTCCGCGGGAAAGCGTCTATGATCTTGGAACGGTGCTTTGTGCGTTGTTCTGCTCAGCGGGGCTGACGCCGTTCCTTCTGGGATTTTTCACGACCCGGGTCGGAAACCGGGCGATTCTGTTCGGCATGTGGGCCGCACTGGTGTTCAGCGTCTACAACATTCTGAACTACTTCGGCGTTCTCCCTCCACAATTGCGATGGGACATCCACATCTACATGGCCGGCCCCGTCTGCAACCTGGTGATGTTGATCGTCGCAGTCGGATACTCTCTGGCCAGGCCGGAACCGGTTACGGATCGGCTCCGGGGCTTGACGGTCTGGACGCTGGATCGGGAATCCTGAATCCCATCGCGGAAACTCAATGCGCCCGGCATGATTCAAACAGAGTCACTCGAAAAACATTGCGTCCTTCGCCAGAAAATCTCCGACGGGACAGATGTAACCGTATTCGATTTTTCCCGGTGCCCGCATCGTTTTCCGCGATGCAGATCTCATACCGGGCGGATTGCTTCCAACAGCCGATTCGAATCTCCCACAGCCAGACGGTCCCGGATTCCCGGGGCCGCCGCCGCAGGAATCGCGGCGGAAATTTTTCAGGCAGACAGCCTCCTGCCGCTCACGGCAATGCTTCCAGTTCGCGGATCTCGTAACAGTTTCCTGCGATGCTCTCCTTGAAATTGAGTTTGATGTAACGCGCACGACGCGGAGCAGTAAGCTGGATCGTCTCCTTCGAAAGCGGCGGGCGGTCCGTCGCCACGTAGGCGTCGAAAAAACGTCTGCCGTCCTCGGAAAGTTGAACCGTAAAGCTCTTCGGAGATCCTTGCCCCCAGTCAATCTCAAGCCGGGAGACACGACGTACCTTTCCGAGATTGAACTGAATCCATTGCGCCTTGCCGCCGGGCGCACGCCACGAGGTCCGGAGCGAACCGTCCGTCGCGTACTCCGGAGCCCCCTCCGGCATCAGCGACGCGCCGGCCCACGCCTTGCTCCGATAAGCCGGACTCTTCACCGGCGGATAAACTTCGATCTCGTAGAGGGAAAATCCGTACTCCGTCGTCCGCTCCCGGCAGTCGATCCGGATGAACCGCGCCTCGCGGGGTGCAATGTCAACGATGTCGAACGCCCCTTTGACTCCCGCCGTCTGCTCGAACACATCCGTGTAATGTTCATCATCGGTCGAAAGCTGAATCACATAACTCAACGGCGCGGAGGTCTCCCAGTTCAACACGATCCGTCCGATCCGCCGCACCCGCCCGAGGTCGAGCATCAGCCATTCGCTGTCCGTCCGTCCGGAGGACCAGCGCGTCGAAGCGATTCCATCCACGGCAAGACAACTCTCATACTGCGGATACTCTACAGAACTCCTCCACGTCGTGCAATTCCTGGCATAATTCGGGTATTCCTCAGCCATGAGCACTCCCGTTGCCGCGGCAAAAAACAGAATCGCCAACGCTTTTCCGGTCGTCATGCTTCCGCGCCTCCTTCCCGGAAGGAACGGATCTTCGCACAGACCCGACGCGCTTCCGCAAGGATCTCCGCCTCGCCGGAAATCTTCCGGTTTTCCATTAAAATCCGTCCATCGCAGACCACCGTGTCGATACAGCTCGAATCGGCAGAATAAACCAGATTCGCCGTCAGATTGAAGTCAGGAACGAGCAGCGGATTGTCGAGATCAACCAGAACGAGGTCCGCCAGTTTTCCCTCCGCGATGATCCCGGCGTCGATGCCGAACGCCTCCGCCCCGGTGCGGGTCGCGGCCCGGAAGATGTCGCCGTCCCGCCCCGCGGTCGGGCTGCCGGACTCGTTCTTCGCCGAAAGCGCCGCAAATTTCATCTCTTCAAGCATCGAAAGATTGTTGTTCGACGCGCACCCGTCAGTGCCGATCGTGAAACGGCAGCTGCCCATCTCCACGACCCTGCGGTAACGAAACTGTCCCGACGCGAGTTTGAAATTCGAGCAGGGACAGTGCGAAATATACGCGCCTCGCTCCCGGATGATCTCGATATCCTCGTCCGAGAGATGCACCGCGTGCGCGAGCACGGTCCGCGGCCCGAGGATCCCGAGCGAATCAAGGTACGCGATCGGCGTCATGCCGTGCGCCGCCACGCACTCCTCCACCTCGCGCGCGGTCTCGGAGGCGTGAATGTGGATCACGTGTCCGTCGATCTGCGCCTCCTGCGCGACGCGGCGCAGCACCTCCTCCGAGACCGTGTAGACCGCGTGCGGGGCGTGCGCCACCTGAATCCGTCCCGAGTCGCCGCCGTTCCAGGCGAGCAGCTCCTCATTGCATTTCCGGTTGCGTTCCAGCACCGCACCGTCGGAGCCGGAGATGTAGAGCAGCCCGATCGCCGCCCGCATCCCCATCTCCTCGACCGCGCGGATCGCATCCGGCTGATACCAGTACATGTCGTTGAAGAAAACCGTTCCGGACCGGATCATTTCGAGCAGAGCGAGCCGCGTCCCGGCATAGATCTCCTCCCCCGTAAGCCTCCCCTCCGCCGGCCAGATGTAGTCGTTGAGCCAGGTGAAGAGCTCCATGTCGTCGGCGTAGCCGCGCAGCAGCGTCATCGCCGCGTGGGTGTGCGTGTTGTAGAACGGTGGAATCACCGCCTTGCCGGAGCCGTCGATCACGCGGGCGTCCCCGGGCGCGATTTCCGGCGCGATGCGGGTGATCCGGTTCCCCTCGATGAGGATATCGGTCTCTTTTCCATCCAGCCGGACACGTTGAATCAGAAGTGTGTTCATCGGTTTTTCTCCAGAAATCCGAGCTCGGGTGCGACGACGCCGGAACGCCGCACCGTATCGAGAATCCTCTCCTCAAGTTCCGGCGAGGGGCGGTTCAATCCCGGTGCGAGTCCGCCGCCGAGCACCTCAAGTGCGCCGTAGTTGTCGAGCGCCATCGTCGGATCGATATACTTGAGATGGGTCGGCTCCTCGAGCACGAAATTCAACGGTTCTTTCGCATTCAGCACGCGTTCCGCCGGGATCTCCGGTCCGAACTCATCCTCGACCCCCATGTTCGCGATGATCGCATTTCCGCCGGTGAGGACGGCCGGATCGAACCGTCCGGAAAGAGCGCCGCGAATGCCGGTTGCGCAGACCACACACCAGGCCTCCTTCAGGGCTTTTTCGATTCCCGCGCGGTCGCCGAGGTCGACGATCGACGCGCCGAACGGCGGCACGACTCTCCGCACATCGTCGACGACCGTCACCCGCGCCCCGCCGAGCGAGGCGTACATCACGATGCCGGAACCGACCTTGCCGCAGCCGAACACGACGATCCGTTTTCCGGCGAAGTCGCCGTATCCGAAGTGAGCCATGCCGCGCCGGAAGCCGTCCCCGGTTCCGAGTGCGGTTTCGATCTCCTTGATCCGCCCGTCGTCCGCGAGGTAGACCGGTTGCGAACAGTCGCGGTAGCGGTACATCCCGGAGCGGGTCAGTTCGACATAGCCGTACCGCGCCTTCACATCGGCATTCGCCCCGGCGCAGTCGAGTACAACATCGTAGGTGCGCCCGAGCGCCGCCTCGTCCGCAAGCGCCACGCCGCATTCGCGCAGAGTCTCGACCACACGTCCGTCATACGGGATTCCGCGTCCGTATCCGACCGTCAAATCCGCGCCGCCCTCAAGAAGCGCAATATATTTCACCATCGTGTTGCGGAAAACCGGCGTGGCGTCGAAAATCCGCCGTCCCGAAAGCGGTTTTGCCGCGCGCCATTCGTGCATCTGCTCCGCAAGCGCCGGATACTCCTCCGGCCGATAGACGCCGCGCAGCGCTTCGTTCAACAATTCAATCTGCATGTTCATCCCCGACCAATAACGTCCTCCGGCCCCTTGTTCCAGGCAAAGCCGTTCTCATCGTACTGTTTCCCCTATAAAATGTACCGCGCATTCCGGCAGTACGCAACCCGGACCGGTTTTTTTTCCGAAAAAAAGCCCCCCCTTCTGCACCCCCGAAAAATAATCCCGTATTTTGTGGAAAACGTTCTGGAAAATCGAGGAAAATGGATTATCTTGTATGATATACCATATTCCATCAATCATCACCTTTCGAGGAGTCGATATGCTGCCTGAATCGAGTTTGAAATTTCTGAAGGAGTTCATGACCGCTTCGAGCCCGTCCGGGTTCGAAGAAGAGGCTGCGGCCGTATTCCGCAACTATCTCTCCGGCTTCTGCCCGGAGGTCAAAACCGACGTGCTCGGCAACACCATGGGGATCCTGAATCCCGGAGCGCCGCTGCGGGTCATGCTCGCAGGGCACTACGATGAAATCGGATTCCAGATCGTCTACATCTCCGACGAGGGACTGCTCTACTTCCGCCCGAACGGCGGGATCGACAAGCTGAACGTCCCGGCCACCGAAGTGGAAATCCTGACTGCGAACGGACGCATTCCCGGCGTGATCGGCAAAAAACCGATTCACCTGCTCAAGCCCGCCGAACGCGACACCGCACCGGATCTCTCCGACATGTGGATCGACATCGGTGCGGCAAACCGCGAGGAGGCGGAGAAGCTCGTCTCAATCGGCGACCCGGTCGCGGTCCGTTCAAACTTCCGTATGCTCAATGAGAACCGGTTCGTCTCCAAGGGAATGGACGACAAGGTCGGCGCGTTCGTCGTGGCCGAAACGATGCGCGAACTCTCGAAACGCAAACTCAACGTCGCGGTCTACGGCGTCGGAACCGTCCAGGAAGAGGTCGGGCTGCGCGGCGCGCACACGAGCTGCTTCGGCGTCGATCCGCAGGTCGGCTTCGCGATCGACGTCGGGTTCGCGACCGACATCCCGGACATCCCGAAAAAACTGCTCGGCGACATCAAACTCGGCGCCGGTCCGGAACTGAGCCGCAGCTGCGACAACAATCCCGTCCTCGGGCGGTTGATCCGCAAAATCGCCAAAGAGCACAGGATCGCCTATCAGGAGACCGCCGCGCACCGCGCCTCCGGCGGCACCGACACCGCACAGATGCAGATGACCCGCGCAGGCGTCGCAACCGCGCTCGTGAGCATCCCGAACCGCTATATGCACTCCCCGGTCGAGATGTGCGATCTGCGCGACGTAGACGGCGCCGTCCAACTGCTGGCTGAATCGATCGCGTCGCTGAAGGGCGACGAGAGTTTTATCCCCGGAATCGACTGAACACGAAAAGGAAAGGAGAAGCAGACGTGACCCAGTCCGAGTTGGCCGCCGCACTGCAGCGGCGGCAGCACACCCGCAAGAATTTGAAGCGCTACATGCATACCCGCAGCTTCAATCAGCTCGCCGGACGCAGCACCGCGCCCGGCAGCGCAAGGGCCCGGCGAAGCAGCGCCCCCGCGAAGATCATGCTCAGTTTGATCGCCATCGGGTGCGTCGCGACGGGTCTCTATTTCGTTTTCTTCTGATCTTTCCCGCGGAAAATGCCGGATCAGCCCTCAACCGCCGCCGATCCGGCAGAACGCAACGGGCAGCAGAAGCGTCTTGATGACGAACTTGAACGGGGCGATTCCTCCGGCAATGATATTGCGCGCCCCGTTTCCGAGCTGCCCGAACGGAATCCCGACCGTCACCTGAAGCACGCCGAGCGGCAGCCGGAAAAAGTTGATGAGATCGTACCCCATCGACACCATGTGCTGCGCCCCGCTCATGAGTCCGCGCATGACGTATGGCGCGGCAACCTGCGCCCCCTTGATCGCGATCGGCGTCAAAATCGCGATCGTGACCGGATCCATCGCCTCGGCCCGCTGCATGGCAGGCGGTGCTGCAAAGCAGAACAACAGCAGAAGAAGAATCAAACATTTCCTCATCGTCATGATTCCGTTCTCTCCTTGTTTCATCAATGGAACATCCACTCCAGATATTGCACGGTATTGTCCTGCGGGCCGGTGATGTTGAACCCGGGAAACGTGAAAGTCAGTCGGGATGACGGTCGGCGCGACGGCCGTTCAAGCCCGGTCCGGTTGCGTCCGGCGTCCTCGTCGGCGGTCGCGACGGATTCCGGCAGCTGCGTAAGCTGCGGACCGATCGTGACGGTGTAGGTTCCGCTCTCTTGCCAGGAAAGCCCGCCGAGTCGGGAAACCATGAGTTCGTCGAGCTGATCTTCAAGCAGAATCCGCTCGCGCCGATAGACATCGAGCGCCGCGAGCACCTCATCGGCTTCCTCCTCTTCCAGATTGCAGTAGGTCTGAAGCATGAGCCGGTCGGCGGTGAAGATGCTCGGAGATCCGGTCGAAATCTCCAGCCCTTCCGGAGGGATCAACCGGATTGCGCTCATCCGCCCGTTCTTATCCGGCGGAAACATATTGAGGAGTCCGGGCACCCACGCGAGCTCCTCGCGAAACTGGGGGGCGCTGTTCCGCGGCAGCGGCGACATGCCGATATCCTCGTAGTCGGCCTCCTCGAAACCGTTCAGGGAGAGTTCATCGCCGCTGTCCATGTAGTCGGTCAACGCGGCGGAAAGATTGTCGATGGAGTCATGCAGCGTCTCGTCGAAGAGATCGGAGTTCGAAATCCGATTGAGTGTGTTCTGAAAGTTGCCCGCACTCAAATCATACCCGCTGCACGCGTCGGTAATCGTAAATTCGACCGGTGTTCCGTAGTAATTCAGATGGTGCACAACCCCGTCGGCGAAAAAGCGGTCATGCTCGTATTCGGCATAGTCGGTCCGCCCGACCTCCACGGTCGAGTAGAGAGAACGGTCCGCCGCAATCAGGTACTGCACGCGGTTTGCAACCCCCTCGTTGATGTAAAGCGATTTCTGAAGTTCGACGTGCGCCTGGATCGTGAAGGTGCCGTACTTCGACAGCATCAGGGTCGCTGCGGCGAGCATTCCTGCCGTGAAAATCAAACAGAGAACCGCCACCAGAGCGGAACCCGATTCGGATTGTCTGTTGTCGAGCCTGCTCATAACATCGGAGTCTCGCGTTTGCCGAAGGTGCTGTTCGACGAGGAACCGGCCGTACGGCGCAGCCACTGTTCCGTCGTTCCGTCGAGCCACTCGACGGTCATCTGAATCGCGAGCGGGGTGGATTCGTGATCGTCCTCGATCCAGGAGTTTTCGAAGACGATCTCGTCGTCGTCCTCCTCGGCATAGAGGAAACTCACGCTGCGCACCTGCGTTGCAAGCACCTCGCGCGCATACTCCCGGGAGCCCTCCTCCTCCCACGGCAGCCGCGGATAACTGGAATATTCCGCGATGAGCTCCTCGTTCTCGACCCGGATCCGGACGAAGAGAAACGCGCCGCGATCGTTGCCGTAACTGCGCTGCATGGTTGTAAAATGCAGAGAATCGGGTTCCCCTTCAAAGACGAAGCGGGTTGAATTGAGCTCGTCCTCCCACTCGAACGGAATCAGATTGCGCACGAGTCCATCCATGACCCGGTCGATCGTCTGGCAGGTTTTCAACCGTTCCGTCACCTTGACCGAGCGCTGGTAGCCGTTGTAGAAGGCCGCCGACGCGGTGCCGAGAATCAGTGCGACGACGATGAGGACCGCCATTGCCACAACCATTTCGACCAGCGTGAACCGGTGTTTATTCGCCTTCAAGAGTCGTTTCATAGCTGATCCTGTCCACAAGAATGGTTTCAACGGTTTTCCGGTCGCGCAGTCGAACCAGTTCGATAACGCAGGTCCGCAGCGGCAGCTGGTTGGGGATGTTCACATACTCCTCCGGAAGATTCTCCGCATCCCGGTAGTAGCAGAGCGCCTCGTAGTCCGCATACGGGAAGTAGGTGTAGGGAATCCCGCCCGGATCCTCGCCCGGCTGCAGCAGATAATACTCGGCGGCCTGCATGAGAATATGGGTTTCGCGCCACTTCTCGTAAGCGCGCGCAAGCCGGTTCTGCGAAGCCGCCAGAATCTGGAGCAATCCTGCGAGCGACAGCGTCAGGATTCCGAGCGCAACCACGACTTCGATCAGCGTGAAAACACCTCTTCTCTTCATGGCGCGTCCGTCTCCCCCTCCGACTGCCGGAGCAGACCCGTCAGCGGAGAAATCTGAAATCTCCGCTCGAAATTCCGGAATTTCAGCACGAATTCCCGCGCAGCATTCGCCCCCCCGTCGGAGAAGAAGCGGAACACCTCGATCGAACCATCCTCCCCGGCTTCCGCACTCAGCGTATCGGAGTCGAGTTCAAATTCGTCCGGCAGCTTCCATTGAAGAGGAGGCCGTTCCTCCTCCTGAAACGGCCACGCCAATTCCGATTGCGCGGCTTCCGGATCCACTGCGAGGAAGATCCGCTCCTCCGGATGAAATGCGACAATCCGGTCCGTACCGTTTTCCATGGCGGAGTAACGCACCTGCGCACACCAGCTTTCGAAGCCGAGCGCGGCGTTGTTCATCTTCTGCACGGGCGATTCGCCCCGGAAAGCCGACACCGCCAGAGAGGTGGTGATCGCGATGATCGCGATCACCACGACAAGTTCCAGCAAAGTGAACGGCCTCGTACGCATCGCGGCGGCTTACTCGGTTGCGACGTAATTCGTGATATCGGCGTTCTCACCGGAGCCGCCGGGCTGGCCGTCGGCGCCGTAGCTCAGGAGGTCGAAATCACCGTGCTCGCCGGGATAGATGTAGACGTAATCGTTCCCCCACGGATCCTTCGGAATCGCCGGTTTGATATAGGGGCCGTCCCACTTCTCGTTCTGATCGACGTTGTCGACGAGCCCCTCCAGCGTCTCCGGATAACTCCCGACGTCGAGCCGGAAACCGGTCAACGCATCCTCAAGCAGTTTGATCTGCGTCGTTGCAGCGCCGACGTTCGCCTTCTTGACATAGTTCAGATAAAGCGGAGTTGCGATCGAGGCGAGCGTGACCAGAATGATGATCACGACCACGACTTCGATCAAGGTGAAACAGCTTCTTCTCGTACGGTTCTTTTTCATATCGCGGGTCCTCCCTGGCTGATTGAGTTGATTTCCATCATGGCGACAAAGATCGAAACGACCACGACCAGTACGACCAGGGCGAGAAAGACGATCACCGCCGGTTCGAACAGACTCAGCAGCCGTTTGATCTTGAGTTTCGTATCATTTTCGAGGTGGGAGGCGATTTTCGTGAGCATCTCCCCCACGGTTCCGGACTCCTCGCCCACACGCAGCATCGGCACCATGCTCGCGGGGACGAAGGGGTTGCCGGCGAGCGCCGCGGAGAGTTTGTCTCCCCCCTTGAGTTTGCGGTCAATCTCCGAAAATCCGGCCGCGATGACCGGATTCGCGATGATCCGCCCGGAAATCCGCACCGTCCGGATGATCTCGACATGGTTCGAAATGAGAATCGCAAGCGTGCGGATGTATTTGCACATCTCCAGATCGATCACGATCCGCCCGAAGAGCGGCAGCTTCAGCACGAGCCGCGACAGCGCGAGACGCAAACCGTCCTCTCCGAGAATCCGTTTGAGCAGCACCCAGCCCCCGATGCCAAGCAGAGGCGCCAGCCACCAGGCGTAGGAGAAAAACGTGCTCATCGCAATCAGAAACTCCATCGACGGCGGCATCTCCCGCCCCATGTCGATGAAGATCTTCGCGAACCTCGGCACAAACACCGTGAAAAGCAGTACCGTGACAATCAGCGTGACCCCGAGAATCGCGAGCGGATAGATCGAGCTCGAAACGATGAAATCCTTCAACTCCTTGCTCTCGCCCATGAACTTGTAGAGTTCGTTCGTGACCTCCGGCAGGCAGCCGGTCTCCTCGCCCGATTCGATGAGGTTGGCGTAGTAGCCGGGAAAGAGATTCCCGTGGCTGCGCGCGAGCTCCGAAAACTTCTTGCCCTCGTGCAGTCCCTGCCGCAGGCCGTTCACAAAGTCGTGCTGTTCCGGTTCGGCCGAGCTGTCCGCGATGATCGCGAGCGCCCGTTCGAGCGGGATGTGCGAATCGAGCAGCGGCGCGAGCTGGCGCGTGAATTCGTAAGTGTTCACCTTGCTGCGGCGCAAACTGAATTTCCCGCCGGAGACGGTCGCCTCGCCGCAGAAGCGCACGGGCACGATCTTCCGGCTGCGCAGTTTGTTCTGCGCCTCGGAGATGCTGTCGGCTTCGATCAGAATCTCGTGCGGTGCTTCGCCTTTTGCGGCGGCAAGGTATTTGTACAGTCCCATCGGTTACAACTCCGCAGTTGAACGGTTCAACTCTTCGAGCGTGGTGATTCCGGCCCGGACTTTCTCCATGCCGTCCTCCTGCAGCGTGACCATGCCGTGCCGCACGGCGATCTCCTGGAGTTCGGAACTCGATGCGTTATGGTTTATGGCCGCGCGCAGTTCATCGTCGACGGTCAGAAGCTCGAAAATACCGCACCGCCCCTTGTATCCGGAGCCGTTGCAGCGGCGGCATTTGTTCCCGGCCTCATCGGTCATCTTCCCGTGACAGACCGGACAGATCTTCCGCACAAGCCGCTGCGAAAGCACCCCGAACAGCGCCGAGGAGACGAGGAAGTTCTCCATGCCCATATCGAGCAATCGGGTCACGGCGCCGACCGCGTCGTTCGTGTGCAGCGTCGAGAGCACGAGGTGGCCGGTCAGCGCGGCGTTGATCGCGATGTCGGCGGTTTCGCGGTCGCGGATCTCGCCGACAAGGATGATGTCCGGGTCCTGGCGCACGATGCTGCGCAGTCCGGTCGCGAAGGTCACGCCGATCTTCGCGTTGACCTGCATCTGGCAGAGCCCGGCCATCTTGTATTCGACCGGGTCCTCGACCGTGATGATCTTCTTGCGGTTGTCGTTCAGATGGTTGATGACGCTGTACAGCGTGGTCGTCTTGCCGCTGCCGGTCGGGCCGACCACGAGGATGATCCCGTGCGGAATCTGAATGAGCTTGCGGAACTGCGCGAGGTGCGTCGGCGACATCCCGAGGATGCCGAGGTCAAACGAGATCGCCTCCTGATTCAGCAGTCGCAGCACGATGCTTTCTCCGGTCAGGATCGGAATCGTCGAGATACGCATGTCGAGCTCCTGCCGCCCGAGCTGAATGTTCGTGCGGCCGTCCTGCGGCAGGCGGCTCTCGGCGATGTTGAGTCCGCCGAGCAGTTTGATGCGCGACGCGATCGCGGGAAACTGAGACAGCGGCGTACTGATGATTTCGGTCAGGACGCCGTCCACCCGGCAGCGCACCGCAACGCTCTCCTCGCCCGGCTCGATGTGGATGTCCGATGCGCCGAGCTCGATTGCGCGCGTGAAAATGTCGTTGACCAGCCGGACGATCTTCGCCTCGCCCGCCATCGAGCGGAGCATGTTCTCGTCCTCGACCTCCATCAATTCGTTCTCCTCCTCGACGCTCTGGAGCTTGCTCAGCAGTCGTTCGAGAAACGTGCGGCGCACGAAGCGGAAGCGGGTTCCGGTCTTCCAGGTGCGGCGCACGAGAAAGGTCAGCTGTTCGAGTTCATACGGGTCGACCACCAGGAATGTGATCGCTTCCTCATCCCACTCCTCGGGCAGACAGCTGTTCGCGTTGAAGAAGTCATAGGGGGCGTCCGGGAACGGTTCCGGCAGCTTGAACTCCTCTTCGTCTACGGGTTCGCACCCGTAGGCTTCGGAGTAGAGCGCGGCGAGCTGCGACTCGGTCAGCGTCCCGGCCTGTACCATCGCACGGTCGGCGGCGCGCGCCTCCTCACGGGAGGGGGAAGCCGGATACTCCGGATTCCGTTCCGCGAGAAGCTCCCGCAGCCGCCGGCGCGCGGCGCTGAAATCAAACGCATTGTCGCTCATCGCCAGAACTCCGAGTGGTCGAGCTTGTTCGCGCCCTTGCGCGGCTTGGCTTTGTCGCCGAGCGTATTGTCGAAATCGTTGAGGGTTTCGAGCGCCTCGTTATATCGTTTGATAAGTTCCTCGACCTGGCTCTTCTCATTCACGATGTAGCCGGTGATGAGAACGAGGATTTCGGAACGCTCGATCTTCGCCTCGGTGCTGCCGAGCAGCCGGCGCAGGAACGGGATGTCGTTCACGAACGGAACCGATTGCAGATCGTCATTGCGCTTCTCCTGAATCAACCCGCCGATGATCATCGTGCGGCCGTGGGCGATGGTCATGGAGGTTTCGATCTCACGTTTCGTGATTTCCGGAGAATCGATCTCGGAACTGGTCGTATTCTGGATCGCCGCGGAGAGCACCTGGGTGATATCCAGCGAGATCAGATCGGTACTGGTGATCTGCGGCGTCAGCGTCAGGATCACACCGACATCTTTGTACTCGTAACTCTGTGACATGTTGCCCATGGAGGAAGTGGACGTGAACCCCTGCGTGAGGACCGGCACCTCGCTGCCGACCTGAATCCTCGCCTCGGTGTGACTTGAAACGAGCAGCTGCGGGCTTGAGATGACTTTGACCGCGCTGTTTCCGGCGAGTGCCCGGATATAGCCGAACTTGTTCTCGGGGTTGTTCGGGTCGTTCAGAAGCGCGGTGAACCCCTCCTGTTTCGTCTCTCCGAACGGGGTGAGGTTATCATAATTCGTACCGAGCACGGAGTCGATGCCGCTGCCGGAACCCTTGGCCGAAAATTCGAGTCCGAACTGCGTCGACTCGGTCAGCGTCACCTCGACGATCAGCACCTGCAGCAGCACCTGCGCCGGGACGACGTCAAGCCGGTCGAGCAGCGCCTTGATGCTCGCGTAGGTGCGCGGGGTCGTGCGGATCACGAGCCGGTTCAACATACCGTCCGCGAAGATCCGGACCGGGGTGTCGAAGAGGCTCGAACTCTGATCGGTCTGCGTGCTCGTCGTGCGGGTCGACCCGGTGTTGTTGCGGTTGTTCGAACTCGTCGTGCTGGTCGAACGGGTCGTCACCGTGTTCAGCGTATTGGTCCGGATGGTACCGGTTTCGGTGTCGATGGTCTGAGTGGCGCCCTGCGTGTTGTAGATGATCGAAAGCGCCTGCGCAAGCTGGTCGACACGGTTGTGGCCGACCTTGTAGACGAACACCCGCTCCTGATCGATCGAATCGGCGCTGTCGAGGATGTCGACCCATTTGCGGATCTCGTCGATCGCGTCCTGCGTCGCGGCGGAGACGACGATCATCTGCAACCGGTCGACACCGACCAGCTGGATCGCCCCCGGCAGTTCGGTCTTGTCGGTCGTTTCGGTGATCGTGAATCCGAGCACGGGCAGCACATTCTGCAGCTCTTCGATGACCCTGGTCGGCAGGATGTTGCGGCACGGAATCGCCATGCGCGGCCAGTTGCGGCGGACCCCCTGGTCGATCGTATCGAGAATCTGCCGGATTTTCGCGATGTTCGCGGAGTCGTCGCAGACCAGTACCGCGTTCGGCCGCGCGAGCTCGACACAGACGCTGTCCTTGCCGAGGAACGGCTTGATCTGCGTGACGACATCTTTCGCGGTCGAGTTCTTGAGCGGATAGCAGAACACTTCGCGCCCGACCTTCGCATCCGCCTGCTGCGCGAGTTTCGGCAGCGCCATGATCTTCAGCAGCGAATCCTCGACCGTGACGCCGGCGCCGGAGAGATAGAGCATCCGGTCAAACGTGTTCCAGAGTTCCCGCCGGGTCATCTTCGAATTCAGATTCAGCGTCACGGTTCCCTTGAGATCGCTGTCCGCGACGAAGTTGAATCCAAGCACGTCCGCGAACGCCGGGAGAACGTCCAGCAGCGGCGCACTGTTGAAGATGAGCGAAACCGACAACTCCTCGTCGCCGTTCATGAAAATGAAGTCATCGTAAAAACGCGGTTCCGTCTTGACCTCCGGCGTGCTCTCCTCCTTCGCTTCGGCGGGTTTGCCGGGGGCGTTCAGCTGCTCGAGCACCTTCCCATTGTGTTCGGATGAGACGCTTTTGTCGGGAAGCACCTGTTCCTGCTCGATGGTTTCAGGCTCGGCGGGGACCCGGTCTTTCTGCTCACTGCGCAGAAAGTCGAATCTCCCCTTATTCTGCTCCTCGCCGTCCTCTTCCGGCTGCAGAATCGAACAGGAGGTGAGCAGCGCGGCCAGGCCGATCGCCGCCAGAGCCGCAACCCGCGGCGGATGGAACATTTTGTTTGTCGTTTTCATCATGGTTTCACCAGGTTTTATGCTGATCGTCATACGTCGTAACACTTCACACTGCTCATCGTCCGGGCGGCGGAGGCGGAGGCGGAGCGGCTCCGCCGCGGTTGCCGGTGTTGCCCCGGTTCTGGTTCTGCTGGAGCGTCCGCTGCATCATGCGCATCATCTGGAAGTTCTGGCGCATCTGCATTTGCTGCATCTGCTGCATCTGCTGGAAGAAATTCGGGCGCCGCTGCGTTGTGCCGGAGGCCGTTGCAATGCCGAGCGATGGATCCTGGATCTCCAGTTCCATACGGTCGCTGCCGCGGGTCAGCACCGCGCCGGTGCGGGAGACCTCCTCAAGCGTGTATCCATTGCTGAGCGTCTCGCCGACCCGAACATACTGCCGGAGCGTGAGCGTCTGTTCGCGCTGCTGCTGTTGCTGCAGCGTCGCGGCGTCGGTTCCGCCGAAGTTCCGCCAGACGCCGTCCACGAACTGCACGCGGATCGGGCTGCGGGTGTTCGAATTCGACGAATTGTTCCGCCCGCCCCAGCGCCCGCCGGGACCGCCCGGGCCGCCCATGAAACCGCCGCGATTGTTCGACGACCCCGCTTTCTGTTTGATGATCGCGCCTTTGACACCGTCAATCTCGAAGGTGCCGACCAGCGTGAGTTCGATCCGGGTCGAGCGGCCGCGGCCGAACATCGCGTTCGGGCAGCGGTCGCTGTTGAAGATGTTGTTGTCGATGATCGTCGCCATGCGCGAATCCAGAGAAAGCAAAGTTGTGCTCTTCGGTGCGGCGGCCGACGCTGCGGGGACGTTCTTCTTCGAACCGCTTTTCTTGACCGAAAACTCCTCGACATCGCCATCGCCCGTCAGACGGCTCGCAACGACCGCAAGCAGCCAGACCGCCAGAAGCACGTTGACCACAATCAAGGCGGCTCTCATTTCGCGCCTCCTTTCCGTTCCTCACCGGCTTCCCCGTCGAATCCGATGACCCGGATTGCCCCGTTGAAATTCATGTTGCCGACCAGGTCGGTGTTGCGCATCTCGGGACGCAGATCGAGCCGCCGCCAGGAGAGCACCGGCCGGATCTCCTGAATCCGGCCGAGAAACCGTACGAGCGTCTCAAGCGAACCCGATGTCGAAAGATCGATCTCGGCGTAGTAAAGATCACTGTTGATCCGTGTGGTTCGCACCGAACCGAGGCTGTTGAGCTTCAACTCAACCTCGCCGGCAGCCTGCTGGATCTTGTTGCGCAACTCCGTGTCAACCACGCCGTCACGCTCCTCGCGCCAGTAGCCTTCAAGTTGTTTCTGATAGCGTGCCTTGAGTTCGTCAGCGGCTTTTCTGCGCGCAAACAGAGTTGCATTCTGCTGTTTGAGCTGCTTGATTTCCCGCTCAAGACTGTCGATCCGCTCCTCGCCCGGCATCAGATCCCCGAACGAACCGCTGAAGTTCCAGAGGAGGAAAATCCAGCTCAGCGCCAGCGCGCAGAGCGCGACGGTCAACTTGCCCTTCCCGGTCTTGACGAATTCCCGAAATGAGGTTTTCATTTTTCCGCCTCCTCATTTGGAACGAGCTTCAAGGTGATCATCGTAACGGTGTCGCCCATGCGGCGCTGCTGAAGCTGACCGACCTTCCAGTACGGAACCCGGCGCAGCAGGGAAGGCAGATCAAGATTCTCCGCCTCGCTCTGAATCATGAGGTCTACGCTCGATTCGCTCCAGCGCAGGCTCGAAACCATCGCGTTCGAAGGCAGAAGTTCAGTCAGCATTGCAAGTTTCTCGATGACTTCCGGCTCTCCCGCCTTCAAATTCACGACGCGCGCAAGTTCGCGCTGCTCCTTTTCCGACGCCTTGAGTTTCGAGGTGAGCGTCGTATTTTCGCGCTTGATGCGGTCGCGCTCCGCAACGGCCGCCCGGTGGGCAAGGTAGTTCTCGCGGATCCCGCCCGCGGCGGACCAGATGTAGACCGCCGCCAGCAGAATCACCAGCAAAGCCGTGATTCTCAGCTGGTTGCGGTAACGGCGCGGACGCATCTGGTCCGGCAGCAGCCGGAGCCCGCGCTCTGCCTGCCGGAAACCGGGCTGCACAACAAGCCGCGCCGCAAGCAGACACTCGAAATAATCTTCCACCCGGAAATCACCTTCGACAGGCAGCTTGAACTCAGACTGGAATCGCCTGATCCACGGCCCGTAATCCGGGTTCTGCGGACTCGGCCTCCACTCGCCGTCGGCGAACCCGAATTCGGGATCGAGCCGCGCCAGGTCGACCGGCGGATCGCCCGCCCGCCACGCCAGAAGCGGATAGAGAAACTCATCCGCGCGCCCCCCCGCCTGCGTCAGCATCGCGGCGGGATGTTCCAGAGAACTGCCGGGAATGACGTAGACGTTCACCGGAACGTTCCCTTCCGCATCGGCCGCTCCGGCATAAAACTGAAGCCGATGATTCTCCGGAATCGTCAGAATCCGTTGCGAAAGCTCCATCTCAAGCGCCTCGCGCCGCGCACGGGGAGGCAGTTCAATCGAGTCGAACCGGAAGAAGATTCCCTTCGGCAGCGCGCCGGTGAGAAAGAGCGGACACTCACGCCCCCGCCCGAGCTGCCGCAGCAGATGCTTCCACGCCTGGGCCGGATCGTTGGAGTCGACCGTCTCGACCCCATGTCGGATGATCGAATACTGCGCCCCCCGGCGGCGGAACAAACATCCACGCACCGTTTCAGCCCCGAAGGCGAGTACCGAGAACTCCCTGATATGACCGCTTTGCATCATTTTGCGCCCTGTGAATTCCGCACTCTAAGGGTTGTCGGCGGGCTGTTCCGTTTCAAGTTTCTTCAGAAGATCGCGAGTTTTCGTCCGCGCGGCCTCCGGATCGCTGCGGCGGAGGCGGTCGATTTCGGCCATCTCCTCCGGAAACTTCTGCCGGAGAAGCCGCAGCTGACGCATCGGATTCTCACGCGGCGGCGGCGGAGGCGCATCCTCGGAACCGTTGCGTCCCGGCATGCCGGGACGGCCGCCCATACCGGGCATGGTCAGTTTGACTCCGGCCTTTTCGGCGAGTTCGCGAATCTTCTGAAACGCGGCGCGGCGGTCGGTTTTGCCGAGCTCCTCGATCTCGGCCATCTCTTTCGGAAATTTCGCCTTGAGTTCGGCGAGCTGTTCGGTCATGGTTTTCGGAATTTCGACACCGGCCTTCTTCGCGAGCTCCTGAAGTTTCGCCTCGGCTTCCGCGCGCATTTTTTCAACGGCGGCATACTCTTCCGGGAATTTCTCCTTGATCTTCGCCTCGGCCTCCGCGCGCGGATTGACAGGAGCCCCCATCATCATCCCGCCGCGCCTGCCCTCGCGGCTCCAGCCGCCCGGACGGCCACTGCGACGGCCTCCGGACTGCCCATCATCGCGCTGACGACTCTCCGGCGGAGCGGATTCCGTTTCCCCATCCGCGGCGAACGCCGGACAGAAAAAAAGTGCGGACGCAAGCGTCCCGAAGAGAAGTACCGTCTGTTTCATCATCTGCCCCCCCGCATTGGCATGAACGGTTCCAATTCTTTGAAAACCATGTCGTCTTTTTTCAGTTAACGCGCAAGATTCCCGCTTTATTGTGTTTCGCATACAAGAAACCTTTTTTTTCCTGCGTTCTCCTTAAAACGGCAGGGTCCGTTCCCGGCGACGACGCAGATATTCCGCCGGAGTCACGCCGAAATGACGCTTGAAACAGCGGCTGAAATGAAACACATCGTAAAAGTTGAGTGCGGCGGCCGCCTCCGCCGGAGTCGCCCCGCCCGTCAGAAGCTCATGCGCCCGGCGCAGACGCAGAGCCCGGCAGTAAACACCGGGAGAACACCCCATCGCCTGCCGGAAAAGCACTGAAAAACGCGACGCGGAAAGATTCGCGCGGGATGCGACCTCCTCCAGACGCACTTTCCCGGCGACATGGCTGCCCATGAATTCCAATGCCGGAGCCAGCCGCCGGAGGTCTCCAAGTTTCGCGGCGACGTCCTCCCGTTCGGGACAGGCGGAGGCGATTGCCTCCACCAGAGTCAGCCCCGCATGCTTGCGTGCGAGCAGCCGCCGAATCCCGGATTCCGGAACGCCTTCCGTCAGAGAACGGCAGGCTTCACGAATCAGAAGGCTCGCGGGAGGAGAAAACTTTTCCGGCAACTCGAAAAAATCCAGCAGGTCCATCCCGTGCAGCAGCGTAATCCGGAAGTGACACCAGATTGAGACCGGATTTTTGCCGGTCTGCACCCGCAGGCGGTGCACCTCTCCTTTCCGGATCAGATAACACTCCCCGTCCTGCACGGCGGTGACGCCTCCCTCCCGCTCCACCCGGCTGGACATGCCTTCGTTGCAGACCAGCACATAAAACGGAAACTGCCGCCGACCGGTGTCATCGTCGCACGCGACCGGCGTGACTCCGCCGCCGAGATATTCAAAATTGAGGGAGGCGTCTTCGATTTGTTCCACGACTGAACCGATCCCGTAGTGAAAAAAGTGATTTCTTACATAAAAAAAACAATATCCTGCATTCCGGAAAATGCAAATGTGTGGTATCATTATGACAAAACATTTTCGGAGGTGCCGGATGGAAACCATGAAAAACACGGATCTTCTGCGGAAACTCGCGGAGGGCGGCGCGGCGGGTTGCCGCAGTGAGCAGATCGAGCAGGGCTGGGGAGTTCTGATGCGCGGGGTGAGCCTGACCGGTTCCGGCCCGCTGAAGGTCGGGGACTCTGAATATGATTCTGGATTCGGCACCCATTCGCCGAGCCGGATCCGCATCACCGCGCCGGAACCGCTGCGGAGCTTCCGCGCCACGGCGGGAATCGAACGGAATTCCGCCACGGACAGCGCCCCGGATCGAATCTCTCCGGCCTTTTTTTCCGTGGAAGCCGGCGGAACGTGCATCGCCGCAACACCCCCGGTCCGCTACGCCGACGGCGGAATCCCCGTCGAGGCGGAGCTCGGTGGAGCGACGGAATTCGATCTGGTCGTAAACTCCCCGGAGGGAATCGATCTGGCCAATGTCGACTGGTGTGCGCCGGAAGTCACAACCTGTTCCGGGCAAACAATCCGGCTCGGAACCCGGGAAACGTCGTTCCGCGCCGCAACGAAGCTGCCGGTCGACTTCCGGTTCGGGACACTCGACGCCGCGGAATTCTATCGCCGTTACGGAGTCGAACGCACCTGCGAAGAACGCGGCGACCACACGCTTTACACCCTGACCTCGGGGGGGAAAGAAGCCGGGCTGCGCCTGACAATCACAATGAAACGGTTCCGCGATCTGCCGGTACTGGAGTATCAGGTCTCCCTTGAAAACCCGACCGGAGTCCGTTCTCCGCGCCTCACCCGGGTCGACTCCCTCCATCTCGAGGCGGCGATGGATCATGCGACCCTGAAGCGTCGGCACGGCAGTTTCCACATGGCCGGCACCGCCGGATTCAGCGGGGCGTTCCGCAACTCCTTCACGCCGGTGGATACTTTCCTGGATGCCGATACGACAATCCGCTTCGGCGCGACGGAAGGGCGTCCTTCCGTCGAATGGCTGCCCTGCTTCGATCTCACGGACGACAACGCCAATCTGCGAATCGCCGTCGGCTGGGCCGGTCAGTGGCGCGCGGAAGTCACCCCTCGCCGCAAAGCCGCCGAAATCATCATCTCCGCCGGAATCGAAATGATCGATCTCGAACTCGAACCCGGCGAACGGCTCGATCTGCCGTCGATCGCCCTCGTCTGGAACGAAACCGGCGGCACGGAACATGGCGTGAATCTCTGGCGCCGGTATCTGCGGGAAAAGATTCAGCCGCGCATCGACGGCAAAATCGCCGAACCGCCGCTCTCCAGCGCGAACTGGGGCGGCATGATAGAACAGGAGCATCTCGACCGGATCGCAAACATCGTCGCACGCAAAATGCCGTTCCAGCTTCACTGGATCGACGCCGGCTGGTACGGGCCGCCGGGATCGTACAGCCCCGACGAATTCGACTCCACCTGGAGCCGGAACACCGGAGACTGGAAATTCAACCCGGCGATTCTGCCGGACAAACTCCGGAATATCTCCGCAGCCACCCACGCGGCAGGGATGAAGCAGCTGCTCTGGATCGAACCCGAACGCGCAGTGAAAAATGCGGAGATCTTTCACCGCCACCCCGAGTACTTCCTCCAGTCCGCCTCCACCGGCGAAAACCTGCTCCTGAATCTCGGCGACCCCGATGCGTGGCAGTGGTGCTTCGATACGCTGTCGAACCTGATTGAGGAAAATTCGCTCGACATCCTGCGGATCGATTTCAACATCTCACCGCTGGACCCGTGGCGGGAAAATGATGCGCCGAACCGCCGCGGAGCAAATGAGATCTGCTACGTGGCCGGGCTCTACCGGCTCTGGCGGGCGATCCGGGAAAAATTCCCGCGGGTCGTGATCGACAACTGCGCCTCCGGCGGGCGACGGCTTGAATTCGAAGCGCTGCGGTACAGCCTTCCGCTCTGGGCCAGCGACATGGAGTGTTCGGACGGATTCGATCCCGAGTGGCAGCTCACCCATGTTGCCGGGCTGTCGCACTATCTGCCCGCGTTCAGCTTCGGAGTGCAGAATCAGATGGGCAACGACACCTACAACTTCCGCGCCTCGATGGGACCGGGGCTCGTCGTTCATTACTTCATGTACGCCTATCGCCCGCTGACCATGGAGTATCCGCACGAGTGGCTGAGAGCGCGGCTCCATGAATATTTGCGGGCGAAGGAGTGCTTTTCCGGAGACTACTACTGTCTCGACGCATTCCATGCCGCCACCGGAAACTGGACGTTGCTGCAGTTCGACCGGCCCGACCTCGGACGCGGCATTCTCGAAGCGTTCCGGGGAGTGGACAGCCCCTATCGCGCCGCCGACATCCGGCTGCGCGGTCTCGAACCCGACGCGAAATACCGTCTGGAAGATGCGGACAACCGTTTCGAACCGTTCATCATGAGCGGGAAAGAACTCATGACGCAGGGACTCCCGGTCGAACTCGCCGAACCGCGGTCAAGCGGCCTCATCTTCTATCACCGCCTGAACAGCTAGACGGTTCGGGAACCGGAGTCTCTTCGCCTGCGGTCAGCACCGCCTGAATCCGGACATTCCGGGTGAATTTCCGCCCGGAAACCGGTTCCGCGCCGGGATTGCCGTTCACAACGCCGTCGATCAGGGAGTCCGTGAGGGAGCCGGCGATCAAGATCGCCCGCTCCGCATTTGACCGGATGTTCCGGATCAGGAACTCCGACGTGTTGCCGAGCGGCGTCCGGCCGCCCCAGGCCGGATTCACGTCTCCGATCTTCACGGCGGCGCAATCGCGGAGGCCTTCCGGGGAGGTGTCGATCACACCGTCGAGCAGAATGTTCCGCATGCGGATCTCTCCCGTGTTCAGAAACCGGACGATGTGGTGTCCACAGACGCAATGCCCCATGACATTGCGAAGAATCACGCCGCTGATTTCCTCGCTCATCCCGGCCATCCCCGGGGAACACACCTCACTGAATCCGGGCTCGCCGCAGAGGTGCGGCTCCCGCGAAATCGCGGTGAGCGCCACCAGATCATCGCCGGTCGTCCCGGTGATCGTATCGATCACAATGTTCCGGCAGCCGCGCCGCAGGTCGAGTCCGTCCTGGTTCAGAATCCTCCGTGCAACTCCGTCGATGACCCGGCTTCCGGAGGAACGGAAATTCAGATCGCGGATGTGCCCTTCCGTACAGTATTCCAGAGAAACCGCCCACATGTGAGAATCCCGGATCGTGAGATTGCGATGGAGAAATCGTGAACGTTCGCCAGCAGAATCCCGATGTTTCTCCAGTCGCCGGTCGGAGTTTCGCCGGTTTTGTCCGCATCCGTTCCGAACGTCTGCAACCCGAGCTGCTTCACGGAGTCCCCGGTTGCACGCGGATGTTCCGCTCCTTCGAGCACAGCATTCCCGATTCCGAGAATATGGATGTTCCGGAGCGGCGGCACCTCCGTGACACCGAGCCCGCAGTTTGCACTGCGGATGAAGTTGTCGCGGCAGCGGTCCGAAAGCCGGATCCGGCAGTTATCCAGAATCAACGTCGCATTTTCCGGCAGCAGAATCGCCGTATCGATCAGCCAGTAATCGCGCGGGAACTCCTCCGTTTCCAGCGGCCGTCGCGGCGGAATCCGCAGTAGCACACCCGCGCCGAAAGCCGCCCGGGCCGCCTGATGAATCCGCTCACTGTCGCTGCCGGAATAGGAATTCGGATCGGTCGGATCGCAACTGTTTTTCAACATGCTCGAACACTGTTCCATACTTGAACGTCCTCCCTGTATGTCATCTCCACCGATCAATATAATGGAGAATACGGCAGGAAGCAAGTCCGCAAGCGATGAATTATTTCGCGGTAACCGCCTGAAACCATTCGTCGAGCAGCCGGTTCAATGCGCGGCTTTCCGCAATGCGGAACGGGGCGGAAACCGCTTCGCGCGCACCGGATTGCAGCAGACGGGCAAAGCCGTCCGCCTCATAACCGAAACTGGTGCGGTCGGCGGGGATGAGAATCTCCTCGCAGCCGGAATCACGCTCGATGCGGATCAAACCGGTCTCCGGTTCGGTCCGGTTGCAGACCCACGGATCCGGAACGACGATCCGCCCCTGCGAACCATGGATCCGCAAAGCGGCGTCCAGCGTCGCCCCCAGCGAACAGGAGAGCTGCGCGACAATTCGTCCACCCCAGACGGCGATCGCACAGCTGGAACGGTCGATGTTTCCCGGCGCCGTCACCCCGCCTGCGAGAAACCGCTCCGGCGCACCGGGCTCCCGCCCGAGCGCAGCTCCCGCCACGAGCATCGCCATCGAAAGCGGATAACCTCCGATATCCCGGATCGCCCCGCCCCCGAGCGCCGGATCGAACAGCCGGTCGGCGGGATTGTATTTTGCGGCGAAACCGAACGCGCTCTCGATCATGTTGATCTCGCCGACAACCCCGGCGCGCAGCAGCTCCACGAGCTTCGCGGTCTGCGGATGCCAGCGGTACATGTACCCTTCCAGAAACAGTTTTCCGCACTTGTGCGAAGTCTCCAGCACCGATTCCACGTCGGCGGAGGCCAGAGCCATCGGCTTCTCGCAGAGCACCGGTTTTCCCATCTTCAGCGCGGCGATCGAAAGCTCGGCATGCGAAACGTGCGGCGTCGCGACATAGACCGCGTCGATCCGCGGATCAAGCAGCAGTGTTCTGAGATTCACGGTCGATTCCGGCACATGGTGTTCCGCGGCAAATCGCCGCGTCCGCTCCGGATCGCGCCCGAGCACGATCAACGGCCGTCCGCTCGATCCCGCCAGAAGCGCCCGGATGAAAGTCCCGGCGATCCGCCCTGTTCCGATGATTCCCCAGTTCAGCATGATCCCTCCTCGAATTCCCGGTTCCGTTGCATTCATTCCTCATAAGATACAGCCATCCTGCCGGAATGCAAATTTTCGGAACCGGCCGGTTTGACACCGGGAACGGCTCAGGCTATATTAACCGAAAATGATCTCCACTTTTTATTTACGGACAGGCACATATCATGGACATTTCGGCATCCTGGATCTGGTCGGACAACTCCGATGGGCGCAATTATAATCTCTGTTCGGTTTTCCGGCGCGAATTCCGGCTTGAAAAACTTCCGGAATCGGCGAAGCTGCTCATCACCGCCGACAGCTACTACCGGTTGAAAGTCAACGGACAGTGGCTCGGAGACGGCCCCGCGCGCGCATGGCCGGAACACTTTCAGTACGACATCTACGACCTGAACGGCTGCCTGCGGCACGGCGTGAATCAGATCGAGGCGACCGTCCGCTACTACGGCTGCGGAACGTTTCATCAGATTCCACAGCGGGCCGGACTCCTCGCTCAACTCGAACTCGTCAACCCCGATCAGCGCATCGTCACGGACGAAAGCTGGTTCGCCGCAAAAATGCCGCAATGGGTGGAAAACACGGTCAAGGCAAGCATTCAACAGCCGCCGCTCGAACTCTTCGATGCGTCCAGAGTCACCGGAATGGAGTGGAAGCCCGCCACCGTGATCTGCGGGGCGGAGGCCGGACCGTGGCGCGGCCTGCACGAGCGCGACTGCAAACAGCTTTCCCGCCGGGAGTCTCTCTTCCGCCGTTTCTGCGGAGGACATCGCGTTCAGCCGGAACCGCTCACGCTTGCGTTTCCCGTACAGCAACTGCTGTTCCCCGGAGACACCACGGTCAACAACGGCAATCTCCTGCCGTTCCTGGCAGCATTCATCGTCGAGTCGCCGCAGTCGCAGATCGTCCACCTCGGGCTCGAAAATATGAGGGTCAGCGTGAACGGACGATCCGATCTCAACGGAGAAGTCTCGCTGAATGCCGGCAACAACCTGTTTGTCGCCGCGGCTGCAAAACTCTGGGGACACCAGCCGATCTGTGAGGTCTCCTTCCCCGCCGATGCGGGCGTCACGCTCCGGAACTTCTACGACAGCAGCGATAAAATCGCCATGTTCGAATTTCCTGAAATCGCCCGGCTGGCGGAGGACATTCCGTTCCCGTGGGCGGATGGAATCGGGAAGGAACGGCGTGAACAGTTCAACCGCATCAGTGCCGAAGCACTGGCGATCCGGACCGTCGAAGAGTTCCGCAACCGTTTCCCCTCCCCCCGGATGCTCGACCGATCCGAACTTGCAGCCGACCCGAACCAGGCGTTCCTGCACCGGAAACCCCTGCCGCTCGAACCCGGCGATGTGGAAAATCCCAACGCGCTGATCTACAACGACGACTGCTGTACGGTCGTAAACCCTGTTCCCGGCTGCGATATCGAACTGTGCTATGACCTCGGAGAACAGGATGTCGGCTTCTGGAATTTCGCACTCTTCGCCGAAGCCGGAACCATCCTCGACGTTTCGGCGGTCGAATACATTCTGCCGGACGGGAGGCTTCAGCATACCGGAGCCATTTACCGCAACTTCATGCGCTACATCTGCCGGGAAGGATACAACCGGTACAGCAGCATGCGCCGCCGCAGCGGAAGATATTTGTTCCTCACGATCCGGAACGCCACGAAACCGGTGCGCATCCAGCTCGCGCGGCTGATCGAATCGACCTATCCCGTGATTCCGGAAGGGGAATTCCACTGCAGCGACCCGCGGCTCGACCGCATCTACGAGATCTCTGCCCGGACGCTGAAACTCTGCATGGAGGACACCTTCACCGACTGCCCGCTCTACGAACAGACCCTCTGGGTCGGCGACGCCCGCAACGAAAGCCTCTTCGCCATGTCCACCTACGGAGCCTACGATCTCGTGCGCCGCTGTATCCGGCTTGCGGGACAGTCGCTCGAGCGCCTGCCGCTGGTCGGCTGCCAGGTTCCCTCCGGCTGGAGCTGCCTGATCCCGGTCTGGAGCTTCATGTGGGGAATCTCGGTTCAGGATTACTGCGCCGAAACCGGCGACCTCGCATTCGGACGCGAAGTTTGGCCGATGGTCGTCCGGAATCTCGACGGAGCACAGTCGATGATCGACCCCGCCACCGGCCTCCTGAGCGGCGAACACTGGAATCTCTTCGACTGGAGCAAAACCGAATCCGACCACCCGATTCTGCTTTACAACTCCATGTTCCTCATCGGAGCCTTGAACGCAGCGATCGAACTCGGAGAAGCCCTCGAAGAACCCGTCGACTCTTTCCGCGAACGCCGCGAAGCGCTGAAAAGCGCGGTCAATGCGATGTGGGATTCGCGCAAACTCGCCTGGCCCGACTCCATCCACGCCGACGGAACCGTCTCCGAAGACGCCTCCGTACACACAAGCATGCTCGCGCTGCTCTACGACATCGCCTCTCCGGAACACATCGCCGCCGCCCGCGCCAACACCGTGACTCCGCGACCGGAACTCATCAAGGTCGGCTCTCCCTTCGCCTCGCTCTATCTCTACGAAACGCTCGAAAAGATCGGCATGGAAAACGAAATCCTCAAGGCGATCCGCCGTGACTACCTGCCCATGCTTGAACTCGGCTCCACCACCGTCTGGGAAACCTATCCCGACGCGCTCAATGTCGGCGAGTTCCCGACCCGCAGCCACTGCCACGGCTGGTCCGCCGCACCGCTCTATTTCCTGCCTCGGCTGCTGCTCGGCATTCTCCCCGCCGCACCCGGCGCGAAGAAATTCCGGATCTCGCCGAGAATCACCGGACTCGAATATGCCGCCGGCGCCCGGCCGACCGTCCACGGCCGCGTGGAAACCGCGTGGAAAAAACAGGGAGACAAACTGTTCATCACCGCGACCGCCCCGGCCGGCGTCGAACTCGAATATCTCAGCAACGACACCCACGCCGATTTTGAAGTCATCTTCAATGGAGAATCCATGTAGCGTGCACGTTCCCACTCACATTCTTTCCGGCTGGATCTGCGGGAACGTCATTCCGTCGTTCGGTCCGCGGGAGCGGTTCTTCTGCATGATCGCCGCTTCCGCACCCGACCTCGACGGGCTCTCACTCCTCGGCGGCTGGAAGATGTACTACGAGATCCATCACGTGCTGCTTCACAATCTCGCTTTCGCAGTCGTGCCGGCAACGCTGATGGCGTGTTTCTCGCGGCCGCGAGTCGTCGCATGGATCGTCTATTTTGCGCTGCTGCATCTGCATTATCTGCTCGACCTGCTCGGGTCCGGCAGCGACTGGGGTGTGGAATACGGACGCCCCTTCTCCGCCGCAGTGTGGAAAATCCCGTTCGGCTGGGAGTTCTACTCGTGGCAGAACTACGCCGCGGCATTCGCCGCCATCGCGTTGTCGTTCGGGCTGATCTACTGGAAAAAACGGACGATCCTCGAATACCCCATGCCGAAACTCAATGCGGAAATCGTGGACTTCCTCCTTCGCCGCCATCGCCACGGATGACAAGAGCCATCCGCGCCCGGAATTGCTCCCGGGAAAAACGCGCGGCGTTCGCCCTGAGTTCCTCCGACTCAAAACGATATCCCCTGAATGTTTCGACCGCCTCCAGAAGGGATTCCGGCGTCGGTTCATCGAAAAAGAGCCCGGTCTTGTGTTCCACCACACTCTCGAGTGCGCCGCCGCCACGGAACGCAATCACCGGGCAGCCGGCCGCCTGCGCCTCGACCGGAACGATGCCGAAATCCTCGATCCCCGGAAAAATCAGCGCGCGCGCTCCGGTATAGAGATCGCGCAACGCCTCGTCGTCCGGAGCTGTCACGAACTCCACATTCGGTCCGGCCATCGCCCGCAGGCGCGGCAGCTCCTCGCCCGCGCCCGCCACCACCAGGCGCTCGTTCAGCCGGGAAAAGGCACGCACCACCAGATCCGGACGTTTGTAACCGGTCAACTGCCCGGCCAGCAGAAAAAAGCTCCGTTCCCGCTCCTGCCCGCTCCCGAAAAAAACGGTGTCGACCGGCGGATAAACCACTTCAGCCTCCCGGCCGTAAATCCGCCGGATCCGCCCGGCAACAAACCGGGAATTCGCAACGAATTGATCCACGCACTCCGCCGACTTCAGATCGTACCGGCGCATCGGCTCCCGAAATAACCGCATCGCCACCCGGCCCGGCAGGGAAGCACGACGAAAATAGTCGTCGTACATGTCCCAGATATAACGCATCGGCGTGTGACAGTAACAGATATGGCGGCAGCCGGAGGGCTTGCGGATTCCCTTGACCGGCCCGGATTCGCTGCTCACAATCAGCGAATATCCGGAGAAATCCCATCTCTTCTGAGCGAACGGCATCAGCGGCAGACAGCACTGACAAAAGCGGCGCCCCCCCGGCAGATGACCAATCAGCGACTCATGAATCGGATGAACGGTGATCTCCGGCACAATCCGGGCGCGGTTGCACGCATGCGTGTAGACATCCGCCCCGGGGAACATCCCGCACAATTCGGCAAAGACCCGTTCCCCGCCGCGCATGGTCAGCAGCCAGTAGTGCAGCAGAGCCACGTGACGCTCGTGATCGACCCTCAAAATTTCCGCCCCCGTTCGATTTTCGTTTGACTGATTGGATAGACTATACATGAACCGCGGCCCATTTACAAGCCGCGGTTACAAATGCACGGGGATTTTCCCGGACTTCCGATGCCGTCGGATTCAAAACTCGGTCACGGCGATTTTCACCACGACCTTGACGACACTGCGCCCGGCATCGGCACAGACCAACCCCGGCATATGCCCCTCCTCCGGAAAGAACACGGCGAAATTTCCCGGCTCAAGCGTCACCGTGACCGAATTTCCCTCCGCCGCGCGATAGAAAGCGATGTCTTTCCCGTCATCATAAGAAACCGTCTCCTTCAACCCGGCGACCGGGCGGCAGAGGATCGACTCCTTTCCGGCGAGCAGCAGCTGGATGTCGACATATTTCCGGTGAATCTCCAATTTGTCCGGATCCGGCTCATGCGTCTCATACCCCTGAACCGAAGCGTAAATCCGATCACCGTCGATTTCGTAGCGTCCGGCCGCAGTCTCCCCGGTGCAACCGGCAAGAAACTTCGAAATCTTCTCCCATGCCGCCGGGGCGAGCTTTTCATATTGCATAAAATTGTTCAGCGAATCGAAAATCATGATGTCCTCCCTTGCATTTCTCCGATTTTCTCAACCAGTCAAAAAAGCAGCGGCTGTTCCGGAGGGGGCGTCAATATCTCGCGCACCGGACGAAAACTTCTGCGATGCACCGGCGTGACCCCGTACTTCCGGAGCGCCTCCAGATGCTCCGCTGTCCCATACCCTTTGTGTGAAGCGAATCCATACTGCGGATAAACCGCATCAAGTTCAACCATCATCCGGTCACGATGAACCTTCGCAACAATGCTGGCCGCCGCGATGCTGGCCGACTTCTCATCTCCCTTCACCATCGCTCGTGACGGCAGCGGAAGTCCTTTCACCGGCCGTCCGTCGACAAGAATGAAATCAGCCTGCCGAAGCTGCTCGACCGCCCGCCGCATCGCCAGATGCGTCGCATTTAAAATGTTCATGAGGTCGATCGTTCCGACATCGACCTCACCAATCCCGATCTGAACGCCCGGCAGAGCAAAAATCGCCGCATTGAGCTCCTCCCGGGCACTCTCGCAGAGCTGTTTCGAATCGTTCACGCACGGCAGCGCCACTCCGCGCGGCAGCACCACAGCCGCCGCAACCACCGGCCCGGCCAGCGGTCCGCGCCCGACCTCGTCAACCCCCGCGACAAAGCAAAACCCCTCCGCCCAGCACTCGCGTTCCGGGCGGAGGAGCTCGTCAGATTCGGTCAGAAACCCGTCCAAGGAAGTTACTTCGTGCGAAGTTCCTTGACGCGGGCGGCCTTACCGATTTTGTCGCGCAGATAGAAGAGCTTCGCACGACGGACATCGCCGCGGCGAATCACTTCGATCTTCGCAATGCGGGGGCTGTTGATCGGGAAAACACGCTCCACGCCCTCGCCGGCCTGAACCCGGCGAACCGTGAAGGTCTCTTCGATCCCCTGGCCGCGGCGCGCGATCACCGTGCCCTGAAACTGCTGAATACGCTCGTTGCCGCCTTCGACGATCTTGACGGAAATCTTGATCGTGTCGCCGATGTTGAACTGGTGACGCTCCGGATTCACCTGTTCGTTACGAATCTTGTCGAGTATGTTCATTTGAACCTTCCTCCATTGTTTTCAAATAAATTTCCCATAAATCCGGCCGCCGTTCCCGGGTCAGCCGTTCCGATTGGGCCCGCCGCCAGGCATCGACCCGCCCATGGTCGCCGGAGAGCAGAATCTCCGGCACCTTCTTCCCCCGGAACTCCGGAGGCCGCGTATATTGCGGGTATTCGAGCAACCCCGACGAGTGCGACTCGTCGACGCTCGACTCATCGCTGCCGAGCACCCCCGGCAGCAACCTGACGACCGCATCGGCCATCACCATGGCCGCGAGATTCCCGCTCGTAAGGACAAAATCCCCCAGCGAGAACTCCCGATCCACAACCAGTTCGATCGCACGCTCATCCACCCCTTCATAGTGGCCGGCAACCACAATCAAGTGCTCCATTCGTGCCAGCTCGCCTGCAGCGGCCTGCGTAAACCGCTCACCCCTCGGGGAGGTCAGGATCACCAGACTGCGATCCCCCCTCAGGTCTTCGACCGCCCTGACCAGCGGCTCGACCTTCATAAGCATTCCAGGTCCGCCGCCGTAGGGTTTGTCATCAACCGTTCCGCGCGCATCGTCGGTATATTTCCGCAGATCGACCGCGTTGATCCGCACCAGATCCCTGGCGGCGGCCCGCCCGATGATACTCTCACCGAGCGGCCCCGGAAACATCTCCGGGAACAGCGTCACAATGTCGATCCGCATGATCTCTTTCCGAACCGTCAATCAGTCGAGAACTTCCACCGACACGCGCTTGCGCTGACGGCCGGCCGCACCGGAGACCAGCGAACGGATCGCCATGATGGTTTTCCCCCGCTTGCCAACGATCTTGCCGATGTCCTCCTTCCGGCAGGAGATCTGGATGGTGCAACCCTCCTCCGTCTCCTCGGTCCGGACCTTCACTTCATCGGGATTGTCCACCAGCGCGCACACCACGTAGCTGACAAACCCCTCCAGATCGTGCAGACTTCCGCCGCCGACGGCGCCGGATTTCGCACCCGAGGCGCCCTTTTCGTCGGAAGAGCTCCCGATCAGAAAGTTCAACAATGCCTTAAGCATTTTTCATCATCCTTCCATTTACAGCGGCGACCCGGGAGATTTCACTTGACTCTCCTCTCGCCGTCGCCGTCCAGCGGCCACACCGGGCCGCGTCCCTCCGATCAGGCCTCGGCGGGAGCCTCTTCCGCGGCGGGCGCCTCGGCGGCGGCCTTCGCAGCGGCTTCCGCCTCCGCCTTCGCGGCTGCCTCGGCCTCAAGTTTCGCCTTCGCGGCTGCCTCGGCCTCAAGTTTCGCCTTCGCCTTCTTCGAGAGCGACGGCTTCCGGACGATGTCCTTCAGACTCCGTCCCTCTTTCGCGCGCTTCACAATCGCCTCAACCGTCTCGCTGAATTCGGCGCCAACGCCCTTCCAGTACTCGGCGCGCTCAACATTGATCTTCTCATCCTTGCGGCGCGGATCGTAAAATCCCAGCTCCTCGATCGCCTTGCCGTCCCGGCTCGAACGCTGATCCATCACAACCACCCGGAAACAGGAAGCGTTGCGGGTACCGGTGCGCTTCAATCTGACTCTGACCATAAAACCTTTACCTCTTTTTCGATTTCTCGCTTTTCAATTCGATCGCCATGTATCCACGCTGAACACAGGAGAAATCTCCGCCCGCGGGAACAGCCACGTTATTATTTTCAACCGCGGCGGGCACTTCTCCGGAACTCACAGGCCCGAGGATTGACCATAAGTCCCGATATGTCCATGATACAAGAATCTTTAATATAACAGCTTGATTACGATTATGCAAGATGTGTTTTCTTCAAAAAAGTGATTTTTTTAACCCTCAAAATCCGCTTTCCCGTCCTCGAAAACCGCCTCCCTCACCAAAAAAGCTGTTTTCATACGCTCTCCTCCTTGCTTTTCAAAAACAAACGGCTATCTTAAATAAAAAATGCAACCGATTGCATTTTATCAACCCCTATGGAGACATCCGGTCATGCAGCAGCGAGAATACGACTTTTATCTGGAGCGCGCCCGTCACTTCTACAAACGGCTTGCCGACGAGTTTTTCTTCGAAACCATGCCGCTTTCGGCGGAATTCCGCCACTGCGTCGACCCCGTTCCTTATGCCGAACGGCTCGACGGGGAGTTTCGTCCGATCCGCGAAGGAGAGACATGGGGAGGCCCCTGGGAGAGCGGCTGGTTTCATCTGACCGGCGAAGTCCCTGCCGCCTGGGCCGGGAAACGGCTGGCCCTGTCGATCAATCTCGGCGGCGAGGCGCTGATCTTCAACGCGGAGGGAGTTCCTCACTACGGCCTCTCCGCCGGCTCCGTCTTCGGGGAAAACTACCGCAAGGAGCTCTATCAGCTGCCGCGCACCTTCTCCGCCGGCGAAAAGGTCGAGTTCTGGATCGAGGCGGCGGCAAATTCGCTCTTCGGCATGGAGATGAACGGCGAACCGCCGCTCAATACGATCTACCCCTACGGCAACTATAAAGGCGTTGCCCAGACCATGCGCCTCGGGCTGTTCAACCAGGACCTCTGGCTTCTGCGGCTCGACGTCGAAATCCTGCTCGATCTGGCCGAGCAGCTCCAGCCGAGATCCCGCCGCGCCAGCGAAATCATCATGGCGATCAGCGATGCGGCCAACGCCTATGCGGAAAATCCGGCCAACGCGCCAGTCGCCCGAAAGGCGTTGAAAAAAGTTCTCTCCCGCCGCGCAAACGCCTCGGCAATGACCGCCGCCGCGGTCGGACATGCCCATATCGATACCGGCTGGCTCTGGCCCGTGCGCGAATCAATCCGCAAGAGTGCGCGCACCTTCGCCAGTCAGCTGCGACTGCTCGAACAGTATCCGGACTACATCTTCGGTGCCTCCTCTCCCCAGCATTACGCCTTCGTCAAACAGTACTATCCCGCCCTCTACGAGGAGATCAAAGCCGCCGTTAAATCGGGCCGCTGGGAGCTTCAGGGCGGAATGTGGGTCGAAGCGGACTGCAACCTCATCTCCGGCGAATCGATGGTCCGCCAGTTCCTGCACGGCAAGAACTTCTTCATGGACGAATTCGGCGTGGAAGTCAAGAATCTCTGGATTCCGGACGTGTTCGGCTACTCAGCGGCGATGCCGCAGATCATCCGCAAGGCCGGATGCGACTACTTTCTGACCCAGAAGATCTCGTGGAACTGGTCGAACAAATTTCCGTACCACACCTTCCTCTGGCGCGGCATCGACGGCAGCGAAGTGCTGACCCACTTTCCGCCTGAGGACACTTACAATGCCTCGGTCGTTCCGCGCGAACTCGTCGCCGCGGAGACCCGGTTCAACGAAAACTGGTTCCTCGATGAATTCATGAGTCTCTACGGCATCGGCGACGGCGGAGGCGGCCCCAAGGAGGAGTATGTCGAACGGGCGCTGCGGCTCGCAGATCTCGAGGGGTGCCCGAAGGTCAAATTCGACCGGGCCGACCGCTTCTTCGAACGTCTCAACCGCCACCGCGACCAACTGCCGACCTGGAGCGGGGAACTCTATCTGGAACTGCATCGCGGCACGCTCTCGGTTCAGGCGCGGACAAAGCGCAACAACCGCAAACTGGAGGAACTGCTCGCGACGACCGAGTTCGCCAACGCGCTTCTCCCGCTCTGCGAATATCCGGCCGAAGAACTTGACAAAATCTGGAAGACTCTTCTCATCAATCAGTTCCACGACATCATCCCCGGGTCTTCCATCCGGAAGGTCTACGAGACGACCGAGCAGGAACACGCCACGGCGCTGGCCGCCTGCGCGTCACTCATAGGACAGGCAATCCGAAAACTCGGCACGGCAGATGACAGCGCGCTCACGCTCGTGAACTCGCTCTCGCTCCCCCAGAACGATCCGGTCGTACTGCCGGAGAGCTGGAACGGGTTCGCCGTTCTCGATGCCGCCGGGAATGAACTGCCGCTCCAGGAGGAGGACGGCCGCAGCATCGTTTCCGCAACCGTACCCGCGAATGGACTGGCCGTGCTGAAACGCGGCGATGCGAAGAAAAAGGCCGTTTCCCCGCTGGCCGCCCCGGTGCTTGAAAACAGTCTGATCCGTTATGAATTCGACGCCGACGGCCGCCTCATAAGCGCGTTCGACAAGGAGGTGAACCGCGAAGTGCTTCCGACCGGAACCGTCGCCAACGACTTCTCTCTCTACGTCGACCGCCCGAACAATCACGAGGCGTGGGACATCGAGATCTATTACGAACAGCAGAAACTCGGAACCGCGAAGAGCACCGAGCCGCCGCGCGCCTGGAAGGGGGCGGTTCGCTCCGGCGTCGAATTCAGACTCAAGGTCGGCAACTCCTCGCTCGTGCAGCGCGTCACACTCGCGGAAGGAACGAAACGGCTCGACTTCGAGACGAAGGCCGAGTGGCATGAGGACCGCAAAATGCTGCGTGTCGCCTTCCCGGCGGCAGTGTTCACGGAAGAGGCAAGTTTCGACATTCAGTACGGCACGATCCGCCGTCCGACCCACCGCAACACGAGCTGGGACGCGGCACGTTTCGAGGTCTGCGGTCAGAAGTTTGCCGACCTCTCCGAGGAGAACTACGGCGTTGCGCTGCTGAACGACTGCAAGTACGGTCACAAGGTATTCGGAACGACGATCGACCTCTGCCTGCTGCGTTCACCGAAATTCCCGGACTGGGACGCGGACCAGGGAAGCCATCTCTTCACCTACGCGTTTCTGCCGCACACGGGGAATCTGAACCGCTCATGCGTCCGCGCCGAGGCGGCGAAACTGAACCGGCCCGCGTTCGCCGTTCCCGGCGTCTCCGCGACGGCGTGCTCCCCGGTCTCGATCGAAGCCAATGACGTGGCGCTTACGGTCATCAAGAAGGCGGAAAAGGAGGAGTGTCTTGTGATCCGGCTGGTTGAACTTGCCGGGCGCACATCCGAAGCCGCACTTGCGCTCCCCGGCGGGACGCATCTCGTCGAGACGAATCTGCTCGAGTGGACCCGCGACGGCGTCGTGAAGCCGGAAAACGGCAGGGTCTCCCTGACCTTCAAGCCGTTTGAAATCCGCACGTTCAAGGTGGTTCGCTGAATGTCGGTCACCATCCACGATCTCGCGAAATTGTCGGGGCTGAACGCCTCGACGATCTCGCGTGCGTTGCGGAACGATCCGCGCGTTCGTAAAACCACCCGCGAACTGGTGCGGAAACTCGCCCGCAAGCACGGATATGCGCCGAATCTCCCGGCACGCCAGCTCGCCGCCGGGAAAACCGGCAACATCTGGTTCTGCTTCGGCTCCCCGGAAGCGGCGGTCGAACTGGAAACAGCGATCAAACTGGATGAATTCGTAACCCGGGAACATCATGATCTGCTGCTTGTACTGCATGGCAACTCAACCGAACGACTCGAACATCTGCTGGAAAAACTCTGCCAGCAGGTCGCGGACGGCGCACTCATCATCCCCCCGGGCGACCTGAAAGAAACCACGGAGCTGAACAGGCTGCTCAACGCCCTGCCGATTCCGCACGTGCTGATCGACCGTTACTGGGAGGAGGCCGCCTGCCCGGTCGTGACCACCGACAACCGGGCGGGAACACGCCGGCTTGTGGAACGCTGTCTCGAATGGGGCGCCCGGGAGTTCTACCTTGAATACGGCGGAGACAACCCCGTCTCGCATTTGCGGGAAGAGACCGCGAAGCATGAACTCTCCGCCCGCGGCATACCGTTTCACCCCTACCCCGCCACCAACCGGATCGAGTCGCAGAAACCCGCCGCCGTCATCGGCAATTCGAGCCGTATGCTCCCGGAAAGCCGGAGCGAGTTGTACGGGGGATTCTTCGACTCCTGCGACGCAGCCGCTCTGCGTGTTTACCGCCATGTCATCGTCTGCCGCCAGAACTTCCCGGAGATCGCCAGGAGCGCCGCATCGATCCTCTTCGATCTGCTGCACACCCCCGGTGCCCCGGCCCCCGGCTTCACGGAGATCGCGCCGCTCGAATATCTCGAGTATTGACCGGCCTCACCAGCGGCCGGAAGCACCGCCGCCGCCAAAACGGCCGCCGCCGCCCCGGAATCCACCACCACCGCCGAAACGGCCTCCGCCGAAGTGAAAGCCCCCGAATCCGCCCCCCGAGAAGCGGCTCAAAAGCAGAAAAACGACCACAAACAACGCGATGAAAAACAATTTCGGGCCTCGAAGGGGAAGAGAGCGTCCCTTCTCCGGCGGAGTGCTCCCCCCGTCCGGCGCTTTGCCCGTCACAAATTCCTGAACCTTGCTGACGGCGTAGACCGCACCTCCGACATAATCGTTCCTGCGGAAAAACTCCTGAAGCCCACGAATCACATCCCCGGCACGCGCATCGTTGACTGCGCCCTCCCAGCCGTATCCGACCTCGAGCCGTATCTGACGATCCGCAGGCACAATGATCAGAATCGCCCCGTTGTCCTTTCCCTTACTTCCCACCTTCCAGGCGTCTCCAAGCGCGATTCCGACCTCTTCGATCGGCGTATCGCCGATGGAATTCAAGAATGCGACCACCATCTGTCCACCGGATGCCTCTTCCAGCTTCCGGATCGCGGCTTCAATCTGCAGTTTTCCCGAACCGTCAAGCATACCGCTCTGATCGACGACCCTGCCGGTCAACGCCGGAACCTTGAAATCAGCAGCCGCAAGCAGCAGCGGGAAACAGATGCAGACCAGCAGCCAGGCAGGCAAGCGTTTCATTCGTTCTCCTCCGGTCAGAATTGGATTTCCGGCGCCTTTTCGACTGCGGCGCGTCCTTCCGGCGCCTCAAAATACTCCCGCTTCTCAAGCCCGAGCCCGCCGGCAAACAGAGAACCGGGAAACTGACGGATCGCCGCGTTATAGGAACGAACCGCCTGGTTGAAGCGGGTCCGGGCAACGGCGATCCGGTTCTCGGTTCCGGCGAGTTCATCCTGAAGCCGGATAAAATTCACATTCGCCTTCAACTCCGGATATCGTTCCGCCAGAGCAGCCGCCCGAGCGCGCTGTTGAGTCCCGCACTCGCCTCGGCTTTTGCCTGCGCTCCCACAGCGCCGAGCAGACGCGAACGTGCATCGGCGACTTCCGTGAAAATTTTCTCCTCGTGCTGCGCATATCCTTTGACGGTCGCAACCAGATTCGGAATCAGATCCGCACGGCGCTGCAATTGCGTTTCAATCTGGCTCCAGTTCTCACTCACGGCTTCGTCCTGCGCGATCAGTCCATTGCGGACGGAAATCGCGGAAATCACACAAATCATGAGCACCACGGCCAGAATACCGACGACGATCCAGGCTTTTTTCATGCAGCGAAACTCCTATGCGCCGATTGCAGTTCACCTCCCTGCGAGGGAAGAAGACGGGATGGTGGGCGATGAGGGACTCGAACCCCCGACATTTTGCGTGTAAAGCAAACGCTCTAACCAACTGAGCTAATCGCCCGTCACGTAAATATATCACCTTTCCCGCCCGTTCGCAAGCGGGGAATGGAAAATATTCCGATTCAGTTGCGAGGAGTCCGCGCGGCAGTCAGCACAAAAACCGGCCCGGAACCGGACTTGAGCAGCACATTCGCCGCCGACGCCAGCGTCGCGCCGGTCGTAAACACGTCGTCAACCAGCAGCACACAGCGCCCGCGAATCGATTCCGCATCCCGCACGGCGAACACACCGCGCGGATTCTTCCGCCGAGCCTCGCGGGAAAGCCGGGCCTGATGGCGCGTCCGCCGAATGCGGCAAAGCGCATTGCAGAGCGGAATTCCCAGCTCCTCCGCGACCACCTCCCCGAACAGTTCCGCCTGATTGAACGAACGCCAGTAATATCTCGTAAAATGCAGCGGAACCGGAACGACCACCTCCGCACGAAAGTTCTTCTCTTCCCGCATACGTTCCGCTCCGGCGACTCCGAACGAACGCGCAAGTTCCGGATGATTGTAGAACTTGAAACGATGGATCACCCGGCGCGTCAGATCACGATACTCATAAACGGCCGCCGCCCCGATCCACGGCCTCTTCTCCGCAGCGAGACAGGCCGAGCAGAGCGCCAGCGCCGTATCAAGCTCGCCCCCACATCCCCGGCAACGCACTCCGGTGATCCGGTGCATCCGCGCCTCGCACTCCGGGCAGAACCGGTTCGCCCCGCCTCCGTCGCCGGAACGGCAGACCGGACAGGGAAACAGATTCAACGCGGCTGCGAATCCCCGGAAAAACCTAAACATCCCCCCGCCTCCCCCCCGGCGCCAGCGGCGGCAGGTAATTCAAACGATGCCGAATGCTCCGTATCCACCGACGTCCGGCAACCACCTCTATCAGATCGAATCTGCCCGGCAGAGCCGGTCGTCCGATCGTCCGGTAATAGCAACACGCCGCACGGAAATTCCGGCGCATCTGACGCGGGGACAAGTTGTCTCCAGGACGGAAAATCCCTTCGCGCCGCAACGTCTTGACCTCGACGAAAACCAGCGTCGCCCCATCGCGGGCGACAATGTCGAGCTCCCCGGACTTTACGCGCCAGTTGCGCGCAAGAAGCGTATATCCCTTGGCGAGCAGCAGCCGCACCGCAGCCTCCTCCCCGCGACGCCCCAGCGCAAGGTGAGCCGCACGCAGGCGTTTCATCCCTTCGCCTCGCACTCCCGCCGTTTGAGCAGAGCGATATCAGCAGGATAGGTGATCTTCAGATTCTCTTGCTCATTCAACACCACGGCGCAGCCAAAGCCGGCCATGGAATAAACGCAGGCGTCATCCGTAAGATCAGCCTCAGGAGCCCTTTCATAGGCCGCACGCAACTTTTCGAGGTCAAACACCTGGGGCGTCTCAACCCGCCAGAGTCCCGAGCGCGGGATCGTCTCCTCTATCAAGCCGGTTTCGCCGCAACGTTTGAGCGTATCAGTCACCGGCTTCCCGGGAATTGCTCCGCCGCTGCGCCGCGCCTCCGCAACCAGACGAACCAGCAGTCCGGCCGAGGCGAGCGGACGAGCCGCATCGTGCACAGCGACGATCCCCGCCGCAAGCGGAATCCGCGCGAGCCCCGAACGAACCGAGGCGGAACGACATGCGCCACCTTCTGCCCAGACAATTCCGGCACCCGGAAGATAACGCTCCGCCACCGCACGAAACTCTCCGCCGCGCCCGGCAGGATGCACAACAACCAGAGAGCCGGGAGCCGCCACCGGCAGAAACTCCCGCACACTGTGCAGAAAAACCGGAAGCCCCCCCAGCTCAACCATCAACTTGTCGCCTCCAAACCGCAGCGCCGAGCCGCCCGCTACGATGATGACAGCCAGATCAGGAATCATCTTGCCAACCGCAACCTTCACCGTTTCCGGCGGGTCGGCAGATGGGCGCATTCACCGTGAACCGCGTGCGCGGCCTCCATCATCGCCTCCCCGAGCGTCGGATGCGCGTGGATCGCTCGGCCGAGCTCCTTCGCGGTGATCTCCATCAGCATGGCCGGTACCGCCTCGGCGATGAGATCGGTCGCATGCGGTCCGATGATGTGCACCCCGAGCACCTGATCGCTCTTCGCATCCGCAAGAATTTTAACGAACCCTTCGGTCTGATTCATCGCCATCGCCTTTCCGAGCGCCGAGAACGGGAACTTGCCGACAACATACTCCACGCCTTCACTCTTGAGCTGCTCCTCGCTTTTGCCGACCGTGCCGATTTCAGGAGAAGTGAAAATGCAACCCGGCGTAATGGCGCCCGGAAACTCCGTGGATTTGCCACGCAGGGTGTTGACCACATTCTCCGCGGCGGCGCTTGCCCAGTGCGCAAGCATGATCTGCCCGACCGCGTCACCGATTGCAAAAATGTTCGGAGCACTCGTCCGGAACGCCTCATCGACCTCAATGAAACCGCGGGGATTGACCTTCACTCCCGCAGCGGCCAGGTTCAGATCCGCCGTCACCGGCTTGCGACCGATCGAGACGAGCAGATACTCCGCCCTGACCGTCTCCGGCCCGACTTTGCCGGAGACTCCGCGCGCCGTACATTTGATCTCCGAAAGCGGCGTTCCGTTCAGAATCCGGATTCCCATGCCGTTCATCTGCTTCGCGAGCAACTTGGCACATTCGCCGTCGGTCTGCGGCAGGATCTGCGGCAACATCTCGACCACCGTAACCTCCACCCCGAGTTCCGCAAAAAGACAGGCGAATTCACAGCCGATCACCCCGCCGCCAAGTATGAGCAGACTCTTCGGAAGTTTCGGAAGACTCAACAGCTCCGTAGAAGTCAGAATCCGATCCCCCTGCGGAATGAATCCCGGTACCAGCGGTTCCGAACCTGTCGCAATGATGAAGCGATCCGCTTCAATCACGCGCCCTGCCGCCTCACCGGAAGCCACCAGCAGCTGCCGGCGCGAGAGAAATTCTCCACGCCCGCCGAATACCGTCACCCCCGCAGACTTCAGCAGAGATGAGATGCCGTTGCGCAATTTTCCGATCACCTCGTCCTTTCGGGCGAGCATCTTCTTCCAGTCCGCCCGGATCTCGCCGGAAATCTCAACGCCGAAATCAGCCGCGTGTCGCGCGGAGACATACACTTCCGCCCCGGCAATCAACGTCTTGGTCGGAATGCAGCCGACATTCAAACACGTTCCCCCGGGAAACGCCTTCTCGACAATCGCAGTCTTGAATCCGCTCTGCCCGGCACGAATCGCCGCAACGTACCCGCCGGGACCGGCGCCGATCACACAAACATCGAATTTTTCCACGGTGTGTCTCTCCTTGCTGATGGTCATTCAGAAGCATACTGACAAAATAGCACAAAATTTCCCGCGTTCAAGCGAAATGACGCAGATAAAAAAAGAAACCCCGCAATCGGCTCAACCAACTGCGGGGAATCTTCGAACCATCTCCGGAAATTATTTACCGGAAACCACACCGTGATCCTTGAAGGTACGGGTCAGCGCAAACTCGCCGAGCTTGTGACCAACCATGTTTTCCGTCACAAACACCGGAACAAAGCTTTTGCCGTTGTGCACGTTGAACGTGTGTCCAACAAAATCCGGGATAATCATCGAGCGGCGCGACCAGGTCTTGATCGCAACTTTCTGATTGCCCATCTTCTCCACCTTGTCGATCAGGTACTGGTCGACGAACGGGCCCTTCTTAATCGATCTGGCCATTACTTCTTCCTCCGCTCAACAATGAAGTTCTTCGAAGTTTTCTTCGGGTTGCGGGTGCGCTTGCCCTTGGCCAGCTGACCCCACGGCGAAACCGGATGACCGCCGCCGGAGGTACGACCTTCACCACCACCCATCGGGTGATCGACCGGGTTCATCGCAACGCCGCGGACATGCGGCCGGAAGCCGAGATAACGCTTCTTGCCGGCCTTGCCCATCTTCACGTTCATACGGTCGAGATTGCCGACCTGGCCGATCATCGCATGGCAGTTCACATGAATCATGCGAACTTCACCCGACGGCAGCTTGATCTGCGCATAGGTCTCTTCCTTGCCGCGCAGCGTCGCAACCTGACCCGCCGAACGCGCGATCTTCGCACCACGACCGGGCTGCATCTCGATGCAGCAGATGTTGACACCGACCGGAATATCCTTCAGCGCAAGCCAGTTGCCCGGCTTGAGCTCAGACTTCGGACCGTTCATCACCTTGTCGCCGACTTTCAGACCGACCGGCGCAAGGATGTAGGACTTCTCACCATCCGCATAGCAGATGAGAGCGATGTTCGCGGAACGGTTCGGATCGTATTCGATCGAAACCACCTTCGCCGGAACATTCTCCTTGGTACGAACAAAATCAACCATACGGTAACGGCGCTTGTTGCCGCCTCCGCGGAAACGGGTCGTGATCCGACCCATGTTGTTGCGACCGCCCGAGGACTTCTTCCCCTTGACGAGACTCTTCTCCGGCGCGCTCTTGGTGATCATGGACGCATAGTCCATCGTCGCCATATGACGCCGGGAGGGAGTCACGGGATTAAAACTCTTAACCGCCATTCTTGTCTTCTCCCTCTGTTAAATGATCTCGATGCTGCCTTCGGACAACGTGACGACCGCCTTCTTCCAGTCCGCACGCCGCCCCATCTTGTTGGTGCGGCCCGCGCGGCGGGTCTTGCCCATGCAGTTCATGACATTCACCGACTTGACCTTGACCTTGAACAACTCTTCGATTGCCCGGCCGATCTCGATCTTCTCGGCATCCGTCTTCACCTTGAACACGTACTTCGAGGCCTGCGCCTGAGCATTGCTCTTCTCGGTGACCACCGGTGCGATGATGATATCAAAAGCACTTCTCATGATCCATCTCCTTACGCCAGACGCTGGATGAACGCATCAAGGCCGTCCTTCGTGAAAAGGAGCTTGCCGAAGCGAAGCAGTTCATACACGTTGACATTATCAGACTTGCGAAGCACCAGATTCGGCAGATTGCCCGTAGCGCACACCACCGCGGCCTGATCCTCAAGAGCCGGGAGCGACATCATCACCGTGCTGTCGGCAAGATTCAGATTCTTCAGAATCGAAACGACGTTCTTCGTCTTGTGATCCGGCAGCTGCACCTGATCGACAACTACAACGTCACCATCAGCAATCCGCTCCGTGAACGCACGCCGCAGAGCCAGACGCAGAACCTTCTTGTTGACCTTCTTCGCGAACGAACGCGGACGGGGTCCGAAAATCGTACCGCCGCCGACCCAGACAGGGCTCCGGCTCGAACCGGAACGCGCACGACCGGTTCCCTTCTGGCGGAACGGCTTGGCGCCGCCTCCGGAAACCTCTCCGCGCGTCTTCGTGCAGGCCGTGCCGGCACGCAATCCGGCAAGATAAGCAACCACAGTGTCGTGAACAGCCTGCAGTCCCTTTTCCGGCTCATTGTTCAACTCGATCATCACGCCCTCGGGAATGACGTACTCGCCAACCCGGGTTCCTTTGCAATCAAGGATATCTAAAGTATTCGACATGATACACACCTCTTACTTCTGCGCGGCCGGCTGCTTCTTGATTGCACTCCGGATCAACAAAATGCCGCCGTTCGCGCCCGGAACGGCGCCCTTGAGCAGCAACACATTGTCTTCCGCCATCACACGCACGATCTTCAGATTCTGAACCGTGCGCGGAACATTGCCCATGTGACCCGGCATGCGCTTGCCCTTGATCACGTTGCCCGGCCACTCGCAGCAGCCGATCGAACCCGTACGACGAGTCCAGGCTCCACCGTGGCTCGCACGACCGCCGCCAAAACGATGACGCTTGACGACACCCTGGAAGCCGCGACCCTTCGTCGTACCGATCACATCGAGGTACTCATTCGCCTCGAAGATGTCAGCCTTCAGCTCCGTCCCCAAAGCCGGGACTTCGTCATTCGCGCTGATGCGGACTTCACGCAACACCGACGGCAGCTTGCTGCCCGTCAAACCCGCCTTCGCGAGATGCCCGGCGCGAGCCTTCGTCACATTCTTCGCCTTGCGCTCTCCGAAACCCAGCTGGATCGCCGAGTATCCGTCGCGCTCCGGGGTCTTGACATCGGTCACCACGCACGGACCGGCCTGAACCACCGTCACCGGGATCAGCACGCCGTTCTCGTCGTAGACCTGAGTCATTCCGACCTTTTTACCGATTAATCCTTTCATACTTTCTCCTTTCGTGAGAAACATTCGATACGTGCCCCCAATCGGTCGGGGGCATTGGTATCTATGGAGCCAGAACCGTTCTAGACTCCAATCTTGATCGCGATGTCCACGCCGGCGGGCAGATTGAGCTTCTTAAGCTCATCAACCGTTTTCGCCGTCGGGTTGACAATATCCATCATACGCTTGTGCGTACGAATCTCAAACTGCTCCATCGACTTCTTGTTGATGTGCGGGGAACGGTTGACCGTCCAACGCTCGATCCGGGTCGGAAGCGGCACAGGACCGGCAACCAGAGAACCCGTACGCTTGGCAGTTTCAAGAATTTCGTTGACCGACTGATCCAGAATCCGGTGCTCGTACGCCTGCAGCCGGATGCGGATACGCTGGGTTTTGCCCGTAGCCATAACTTATTTCTTCTCCACAATTTTATCTTGGACTTGTTTCGGAACTCTCTCGAAGTGCGCCGGCTCCATCGAGTAGGAAGCGCGGCCGCGCGAAAGCGAACGAATCGCGGTGGCGTATCCAAACAGCTCCGACAGCGGAACGTTCGCATGAACCCGCGTGAAACTGTTCTCACCGGCATTGATCTCAACAATCGTGCCGCGACGGCTCGTGATGTCACCGATCAGGTCGCCCATATTCTCATCCGGCGTGGTCAGCTCAACCTTCATGATCGGCTCAAGCAACATGATTCCCGCCTTCTTCGCAGCATCTTTGAGCGCCATCGAACCGGCAACCTTGAACGCCATTTCCGAGGAGTCGACCGGGTGATACGAACCATCGATGATTTCAACCTTGAAGTCGATCAGCGGATAGCCGGCCAGCACCCCGGAGGCGGCCGCCTCGCGAATACCCTGCTCGATCGGCTTGATGTACTCCTTCGGAATGTTTCCGCCGACAACCTTGTTCTCGATCACAATACCGGAGCCACGTTCGCCCGGAATCAGATTGATGATACAGTGACCGTACTGACCGCGGCCGCCGGACTGACGCACGAACTTCATGTTCGAATCGGCCGAACCGCAAAGCGCCTCGCGGTACGCAACCTGCGGAGCACCGGTGTTCGCCTCAACCTTGAACTCACGAACCAGACGGTCCAGGATGATCTCAAGGTGCAGCTCTCCCATACCGGAGATGATCGTCTGCCCGGTCTCCTCGTCGGAACGAACCTGGAAGGTCGGATCCTCTTCCGCAAGGGCAATCAGCCCCTTCGAGAGCTTGTCGCGGTCACCCGACGACTTCGGCTCGACCGCAATCGAGATCACCGGCTCGGGGAACGCCATCGACTCCAGAACAATCGGCTTGTCCTCAAGACAGATCGTATCACCCGTCGTGACGTTCTTCAGACCCACCGCAGCCGCAATGTCGCCGGAGAAGATCTCCTCCTGCTCAACCCGCTGATTCGCGTGCATCTGAAGCAGACGGCCGAGACGCTCACGCTTGTTGGTACGCGGATTGTAGACGCTCATCCCCTGCGAGGCAACGCCGGAGTAAACACGGAAATAGTAGAGCTTACCAACAAACGGGTCGGTCATGATTTTGAACACCAGCGCCGCGAACGGCTGCAAATCACCGACATGGCGCGTAATCGCTTCGCCCGTGGTCGGATCGGTTCCCTTGATGTCCCAGATGTCAACCGGGCTCGGGAGATAGTCAACCACGACGTCGAGCAGCTTCTGCACACCCTTGTTCTTAAACGCCGTGCAGCAGGCGACAGGCACGATTTTAGCGGCAAGGGTCGCACGGCGCAGAGCGGCCTTGATCTGATCGTGATCCGGCATCTCATCGGCGAGGTAGATCTCCATAATTTCGTCATCAACCTCGGCCAGACACTCGACCATGTGCTTGTAGGCGGCTTCCTGACGCGTCTTGAGATCGCCGGTCGGCTCCTCCTCGGTCATCGTCACGCCGTTATCCTTGTCGCTGAAATAGACGCATTTGTTTTCCAGCACGTCAATCACGCCCTTGAATTCCGACTCGCGACCGATCGGCAGCATGAGCGGAACCGGCGTCGCACCGAGCTTCGTATGGATTTCCGTCACAACCCCGTCGAAATCCGCTCCGGTGCGGTCCATCTTGTTGACCAGCGCCACGATCGGAACATGATACTTCTGCGCCTGGCGCCAGACGGTCTCGCTCTGGGGCTGAACCTTCCCGACCGAGCAGAACACAGCAACCGCTCCGTCGAGAACGCGCAGCGAACGCTCCACTTCGGCAGTGAAGTCCACGTGTCCGGGAGTGTCGATGATGTTGATCCGGTGATTCTTCCAATAACAGGTGGTGGCGGCGCTGGTAATCGTAATGCCGCGTTCACGCTCCTGCTCCATCCAGTCCATGGTGGCCGTGCCCTCATGGGTATCACCGATCTTGTAATTCACGCCGCAGTAGAAAAGAATCCGCTCGGTCAGAGTGGTTTTGCCCGCGTCAATGTGGGCCATGATGCCGATGTTGCGGTAATCCTTCAGCGCATGCTTGCGGTGCGGCGACTCATGATATTGGGTTTTGTCCTGCTCGGTACTCATATTCATCATTCCCGGCGCTTACCAGCGGTAATGAGCGAACGCCTTGTTCGCCTGCGCCATTTTAAAGGTGTCTTCTTTCTTCTTGATCGAGGAACCGGTGTTCTCGAACGCATCCAGCAACTCGCCCGCCAGAGACTCCGTCATCGACTTGCCCTTGCGGCCGCGGGAATAGGTCGTGATCCACCGCATCGCCAACGCCACCTGACGCTCCGGATCGACTTCGATCGGAACCTGATAGGTCGCACCGCCGACACGACGGCTCTTCACTTCGAGTTTCGGCTTCACGTTCTCCAGCGCCTGGAGGAACACGTCGAGCGGTTGCATCTCCGGCTTCTTCGCCTGGATCACATCAAACGCACCGTAAACAATCTGCTGCGCGGTGGATTTTTTGCCGCGGGTCATGATCGTATTGATCAGCCGGGCCACCAGCTCGCTGTTGTACTTCACGTCGGGAATCAGTTCCCGCTTCACAGCACTGCGTCTTCTCATCTGTTTCGCACCTTATCTGAAATTCAAATTGTGACCAATTACTTCTTCTTACCCTTGGCGGCAGCCGCTTCCTGACCCGGCTTCGGACGCTTCGCGCCGTATTTGGAACGCCCCTGGCGACGCTTATCCACACCGAGGCTGTCCAGCGCGCCACGGACAATGTGATAACGCACACCCGGCAGGTCACGCACACGACCACCCTTCACAAGCACCACAGAGTGCTCCTGCAGATTGTGCCCTTCGCCGCCGACGTACGCCGTCACTTCCTGCCCGTTGGTCAGACGAACACGCGCAATCTTGCGCAACGCCGAGTTCGGTTTCTTCGGGGTACGAGTCGTCACCTGCAGGCAGACTCCACGGCGCTGCGGGCAGGCGCTCAACGCCTTCGACTTACTTTTCTTCGCCTTCTCTTCGCGTCCGAAACGCACCAACTGGTTGATTGTCGGCATAACAAATTCCTGTTTCTTATATTTTCATTCGAAATTTAAATGACTTAACATGCATCAAAGACTAATAAAATAATACCGCAAAGTGGTTTTTGCAAATAACTTACCGTTTTTTTTGCCAAAAATCTTGCAGAAACCCGTTCCGGCGCCCCCCGCGAACTTCTTCACACGGGGGCGCACCGTTCATCGATTTACGCTCAATCGTTCTCCTCGTCTTCCGGCCCGTCGCCGTATTCCGCCTTGAACTCTCCATCAAGATCGTCATCGTCGAGATCCGCGAATGCGTCTCCGTCGAAGTCGGCAACCATCTCCTTCGCCTCATCCGGCAGACCGTCCTCATCGTCATCCGCGAAGATCGCCGCATCGCTCTTGCCGTCGGATTCACGCCAGGCGGCGGCAATCTCCTCGACCGAACGCTCAGGCTCCTGCGCCGGAAGCTCAGGCTCAATCTCCGTACCGAGATATTTCAGCCGGATCGACTGCATCTTCTCAGTGCCCGTGCCCGCCGGAATCAGATGCCCCGTAATCACGTTCTCCTTGAAACCGTTCAAGTTGTCGATCTTTCCAACTGTCGCGGCTTCCGTCAGAATCCGGGTCGTGTCCTGGAACGACGCCGCGGAAATGAAGCTCTCCGTCTCCAACGCAGCCTTCGTGATACCCAGAAGAATCGGCTCGGCTTCCGCCGGCTTGCCGCCCTTCTCGATCATCTCGCGATTGACCCGGTCAAATTCAGACCGGTCAAGCTGCTCGCCCGGCAGATAATCCGTGGACCCCGATTCCGTGATCCGGACCTTCTGCATCATCTGACGGATGATGATCTCAATGTGCTTGTCATTGATTTCCACACCCTGCGCACGATACACGAGCTGAATCGCATCAACCAGATGCCGCTGCAGCTCGTGAATGCCGCACACTTCAAGCAGCGTATGCGGAACAATCGAACCCTCAGTCAGCTTCTGCCCCTTGCGGACAAAGTCCCCCTTGCTCACGGTCAGATGCTTGTGCGCCGGAATGTTGTTGTGCTCCTCCGTCATACCCGATTCCGGATCGCGGATCAGCAGCTGGCGCTTGCCGCGGCTCATCTTGTCGACCTCGATGTAACCATCGATACGCGCAATCTCGGCAACATCCTTCGGCACGCGCGCTTCAAACAGCTCCGCGATACGCGGCAGACCACCGGTGATGTCCTTGTTCTTCGCCGACTGCCGCGGCACACGCGCAACCACCATACCGGGCGTCACCTTCGCACCCGACTTGGTCATCAACACCGCGCCCGCCGGCAGAGGATAGTTCGCAAGGAACTGCCCGTCGGGCGAATTGATCACGATCTGCGGATGCAGGTCTTCCCGGTGCTCCATGACCGTGGCCTGATCGGAACCACCGCGTTTCTGCTTCTGCAATGTCACGCCCTCAACAAGGTCGTGCAGCTCGACGATACCGGCCTCCTCGATGATGATCGGCACGTGGTTCGCTTCCCACTGCACGAACACCTCGTTGGCCTTCACGGTGTCACCATCGTTCTTGTCGAGCACCGAACCGGCTTCGAGTTCGTAGCGGTCCAGCTCGGCCTCCCGGAGAGCATCTCCCCAGAAATCGTAATCCTTGTTGTAGACGGTCCCGAGCGCCTCCGCCTCGAACTGCGCACGTTCGCGCGCCGCCTTCTCGGCCGCCTTCGCCACATTCGGATCGTAGACGATCACATAGCCGTTCTTGTTGACCACGACCGTCTTCCCCTTCTGGTTCTTGATCGTGCGCACGTTGAACAGCTTGATGACACCGTCGTGACGCGACGCGATCACCGGCTGCTTATACGCACTCGACGCCGTACCGCCGATGTGGAACGTACGCATCGTCAGCTGCGTACCGGGCTCACCGATCGACTGTGCCGCGATGATGCCGAGCGCATCCCCCTCCTTCGCCTGCCGGTCGCTGGCAAGATTCCGGCCATAGCATTTCACGCAGACACCGCGCAACGTTTCGCAGGTCAGTGTCGAGCGGATCAGCACGCGCTGGATTCCGCGCTTGTCAATCAGATCGACAATCTCCGGCGTGAACTCCTCGCCTGCAGCGATGATAAGCCGGCCGTCGGCGTATGCCGGGTCGCGGATGTCCTGGGCACTGAACCGCCCGAGAATCCGGTCCTTCAGCGGCAGGATCACCTCGTCACCCTCGATGATCGCACTGGTCCAGACACCCTTCGTCGTACCGCAATCCTCCTCACGGCAGATGATGTCCTGCGCAACGTCGACCAGACGGCGGGTCATGTACCCGGAGTCCGCGGTTTTGAGCGCGGTGTCTGCCAGACCTTTGCGCGCGCCGTGCGTCGAAATGAAGTATTCCAACACCGACAACCCTTCCCGGAAGTTCGAGATGATCGGCCGTTCGATGATGTCTCCCGACGGTTTCGCCATCAGTCCGCGCATACCGGCGAGCTGACGAATCTGATCCTTGCTGCCGCGCGCGCCGGAGTCGAGCATCGCATAAACCGGGTTGATCTCTCCGCGGCGCGAAGCCGCTTCCAGGCGTGCAAACAGTTCATTCGCCACCGCGTTGGACGCCTGCGTCCAGATGTCGATCACCTTGTTGTGCCGCTCGCCCTCGGTCAACAGACCGTTGTTGTACTGATCGAGCACGCTGTCGATCTGTGCACGGGCCGCCTCGATGATCTCCTCCTTCTTTTCCGGCACCTGCAGGTCCGCGATCGAGATCGAGAGACCCGCCAGCGTCGCATGACGGTAACCGAGATCCTTCAGATCGTCCAAAAGCCGGATCGTCGCCTCGTGACCCGCGATATTGTACGAGTCGCTGATGAGACGCCCGAGATCCTTCTTCTTCGCAATCTGGTTGAAGAACCCGAGCCGCGGATCCCAGATCTCATGGAAGAGACAGCGTCCCGGCGTCGTCAGCAGATATTTGCTCTCCTTGTCGCCGTAGATCGTATCCTTGCCGTAGTCCGGATTCGGAATCCGCACCGCATCATGAATCTTGATGAAACCGGCCTGCATCGCGAACAGCACTTCGAAGAAGTCGCGGTACAGCTTCGCCTTCTCCTTGTTGCGGGGCTCGCAGGTCAGATAGTAGCTGCCGAGCGTGATGTCCTGCGTCGGCGAGACGATCGGCTTGCCGTTCGCGGGCGAGAAGATGTTGTTCGGCGCGAGCATCAGGAGCTTCGTCTCCATCTGCGCCTCGTTCGAAAGCGGAACGTGCACGGCCATCTGGTCACCGTCGAAGTCCGCGTTGTACGCGGTACACACCAGCGGGTGCAGACGGATCGCCGATCCTTCGATCAGCACCGGATCGAATGCCTGAATCGAAAGACGGTGCAGCGTCGGCGCACGGTTCAACATGACGGGATGCCCCTGCGTCACCTCTTCGAGAATATCCCACACCTCCGGCTCGCCGCGTTCAATCATCTTCTTGGCACCGCGCACCGTGTGCGCAAATCCGCGTCCCTTCAAATGACGGATGATGAACGGCTCAAACAGAATCATCGCCATCTTCTTCGGCAGACCGCACTGATGAATCTTCAGCTCGGGACCAACCACGATGACCGAACGTCCCGAGTAATCCACGCGCTTACCGAGCAGATTCTGACGGAAACGGCCCTGCTTGCCCTTGAGCATATCCGAGAGACTCTTCAGCGCCCGGTTGCCCGCACCGGTGACCGCGCGGCCGTGCCGGCCGTTGTCCATGAGAGAGTCCACCGCCTCCTGAAGCATGCGCTTCTCATTCCGGATGATGACTTCCGGCGTACGCAGCTGCAGAAGGTTCTTCAAACGGTTGTTCCGGTTGATGACCCGGCGATAGAGGTCGTTCAGGTCGCTGGTCGCAAAACGGCCGCCCTCAAGCGGAACCAGCGGACGCAGATCCGGCGGAATCACGGGCAGCACCGTCAGAATCATCCACTCCGGACGCGAGTTGCTGTTCATGAACCCTTCCACCAGACGCAGCCGCTTGGCCAGCTTCTTGCGAATCGCCTTGTTGCGGGTGCCTTCGAGGCTGACTTCAAGCTCCGCCTTCAGCATCGGCAGATCGACCCGTTCCAGCAGCGTCTTGATCGCGGGGGCGCCCATGTCCGCCGTGAACGCATCGCCGTAGTCATCGACCGCCTGGCGGTATTCGATCTCATTCATGGTCTGCCCGACCTTCAGCGGCGTATCGCCCGGATCGGTCACCACATACTCTTCGTAGTAAATCACATGCTCCAGCGACTTCGCCGTCATGTCGAGCACAAGTCCGATCCGGCTCGGCATACACTTGAAGAACCAGATGTGCGACACCGGCACCGCCAGCTCAATGTGCCCCATGCGTTCACGACGCACCTTCGCCTGCGTAACTTCCACGCCGCAGCGATCGCAGACGATTCCCTTGTGCTTCACGCGCTTGTATTTGCCGCAGTTGCACTCCCAGTCACGGGTCGGCCCGAAGATGCGCTCACAGAAGAGCCCCCCCTTTTCCGGCTTGAAACTGCGGTAGTTGATGGTCTCCGGATTCTTCACTTCGCCGAACGACCACGAACGGATCACTTCCGGCGAAGCGACGTTGATCGAAACCGCTCCGAACGAAGAGGCCGAACTCTTGCCCAGCAGCTCCCGGTAAGCATAAGTATTGTCAATCAAGGTAAATTCCTCCTCGAATTAATGTTCGCCCGTCTTCTTCACGGTACGGATGTCGAGCCCGAGGCTCTGCATTTCCTTCAGCAGCACGTTGAAGGATTCCGGTCGACCGGCTTCCAGAATATTCTGACCTTTCACAATCGACTCGTAGATGCGCGCCCGGCCGGCGACGTCGTCGGACTTCACCGTCAACATCTCCTGAAGGTTGTGCGCCGCTCCGTAAGCCTCGAGCGCCCACACCTCCATTTCTCCGAACCGCTGACCGCCGTGCTGAGCTTTGCCGCCGAGCGGCTGCTGCGTCACCAGCGAGTACGGACCGACCGCACGCGCATGGATCTTGTTCGCAACCAGGTGGTCGAGTTTCAGCATGTACACATGGCCCACCATCACGCGCTGATCGAACTTGTCACCCGTGCGCCCGTCATAGACGTCGGCCTTGCCGTCATAAACCCAGTTTCCGGCCTCATCCTGACGGAAGCCCCAGTGATAGTCGTGGCCTTCCTTCGCCGTGAACGCATCGTTGCCCTCCTTCATGAGCTCGACGATCTTCTCTTCCGGAATACCGTCGAACACCGGAGTCGCAACCTTGATCCCGAGCATCTTCGCCGCCCAGCCGAGATGCGTCTCAAGCACCTGGCCGATGTTCATGCGGCTCGGCACGCCGAGCGGGTTCAGAATGATGTCCACCGGGGTGCCGTCCTCAAGGAACGGCATATCCTCAACCGGCACGATCCGCGAAACAATACCCTTGTTTCCGTGACGACCGGCCATCTTGTCCCCGACCTGCAGCTTCCGCTTGCAGCCGACATAGACCTTCACCCGCTTGATGACTCCATTGTCGGCCTCTGTGAACTCGGCGTTGTCACCAAGACGACGGCGCTTCTCCTCATTCTCCTCGAACTGCGGAATGAACGTGTCGATGATGCCGGTCAACGTCTTCTTGAGTTCGCAATCTTCCATGCCCCAGCAGTCATAATGCGCGGCAAGCTTCTGAATCGAACTCTTTGTCACCTTCCGGTTCGAACTGATCAGAACGGCATTCTCCCGGGCCGGCGACATGTCGAAAATCGGATACGGCAGTTTCACACCGAGCATCACATCCGAAAGCCGGGCGGTCAGATCGTCGATCAGGCCGTTGTAGATGTCCCGGTAATCGTTCTTCATCATCTTTTCCTGCCGCTTCGCCTCGGTCCGGGTCATCGCCCCGCGGGCGGGATCCTTCGCGTACTCGATGCGGATGTCCATGACAATGCCGCCCTTGCCGCTCGAAACGGTCAGACTCGAATCCTTCACGTCCGCAGCCTTCTCACCGAAAATCGCCCGCAGCAGCCGCTCTTCCGGCGCAAGCTCGGTCTCGCTCTTCGGCGTGATCTTGCCGACGAGAATATCGCCCGGCACCACTTCCGCGCCCTCATAAACCACTCCGCGGCTGTCGAGGTTGCGCAACGCATCCTCGCTGACGTTCGGAATATCCCGCGTGATCTCCTCAGGTCCGAGCTTCGTCTCGCGGCTCGTGATCTCAAACTCGTCAACGTGAACGCTCGTGTAGACATCCTCCTTCACCAGACGCTCCGAAACGATGATCGCGTCCTCGAAGTTGTAGCCGCACCACGGCATGTATGCCACAAGCACGTTCCGGCCGAGCGCGAGCTCTCCATCCTGCGTGGCCGCTCCATCGGCGAGGATATCGCCTTTCTTCACCACCTGCCCGCGATGGCAGATCGGCCGCTGGTTCACACAGGTTCCGGCATTGCTGCGCAGATACTTGTAGAGCCGGTAATACTGATAAGAATCCTTCGGAGCATCTGCAGCGGGCAGATTCCCGTCCGGGGTCACCACAATGTGATCGCTGACAACCTCGGCGACGATACCGTCGGCCTTGGCCGCCACCACCGCCCGGGAGTCGCGGGCAATGCGCGCTTCCAGACCGGTTCCGACCAGCGGCGAATCCGGCATCAGAAGCGGAACCGCCTGACGCTGCATGTTCGAACCCATCAGAGCACGGTTCGCGTCGTCATGCTCGAGGAACGGAATGATACCAGCCGCCGCGCTTACGAGCTGTTTCGGAGAAACGTCCATGTACTGGACTTCCTCGCGCGGATGCTCCTCATTTTCACTCTTATAGCGGCTCATGACCGTCGGACGGATGAAACGACCATTCTCATCAAGCGGCGCATTCGCCTGCGCAATGACGTACTGCTCCTCCTTGTCGGCGGTCAGATAGTCGATCTGGTCGGTAACCTGTCCGTCGACCACCTTGCGGTACGGCGTCTCCAGGAATCCGTACTCATCGATAATCGCGTAGAGCGACATCGAAGAGATCAGACCGATATTCGGACCTTCCGGAGTCTCGATCGGGCAGATACGTCCGTAGTGGCTCGGATGCACGTCACGCACCTCAAAGCCGGCGCGGTCGCGCGAAAGACCGCCGGGACCGAGAGCGGAGAGACGACGCTTGTTCGTAAGTTCACTCAACGGGTTCGTCTGGTCCATGAACTGCGAAAGCTGACTGCGCGCGAAGAAATCGCGGATCACACCCGCAAACGCCTTCGGATTCACCAGTTTCGACGGCGTCACATTCTGCTCGTCGAACGTCATGCGTTCGCGAACCAGGCGCTCCGTCCGCAGAAGTCCCGCACGACACTGATTCTGCAGCAGCTCGCCGACCGTACGCACACGACGCGCACCGAGATGATCGATGTCGTCGACCTGACCGCCCGAATGACGAAGTTTGATCAACATCTTCGTCGCCGCCATCAGATCCTTCGGATCGAGGACGCGCTGCGTCAGCGGAATATCCTGCTTGAGCCGTTCATTGAGCTTGTAACGTCCGACTGCGCCGAGATCGTAACGGCGATTGTCGAAGAAAAGCCGCTTGATGAGCAGACGCGCATTGTTGATGTTCGTCGGATCGCCCGGACGCATGCGGCGATAGATCTCCTTCAACGCATCTTCCTCGTTGCGCACCTGATCCTTGCGCATGCAGCCGATGAGGTAGTTGTCTCCGTCGGCGACGTAAGCAAGCTCGACCTCCTTGATCCCGGCATCGACGAGCTGCTTGAGGTGATTCTCGGTCAGCTGCACAAGTTCATCGATCACAACAATGTCATCGTCGCTGGTGATATCATCAATCGTGTAGAATCCGGAAAGATCCTTCTGCTTGAGCAGCTGCTGAACCGTGTACTTTTTGACTTCGTAGCACTCTGAAAGGATGTCGCGGTTGGTCGGATACCCGATCGCGCGCAGGAAAGTCGTAATATAGAATTTCCGGCGACGGCGGCGACGGTCAAGATAAATGAAAATGAAGTCGTTGATGTCAAACTGGACATCCATCCAGGAACCACGATCCGGAATGATCCGGTACGAATAGAGCGTCCGTCCGGAAGTGTGACGCGTCTTCTCAAAGCAGATGCCGGGTGAACGGTGCAGCTGACTGATGATGACTCGCTCCGCTCCATTGATGATGAACGTCCCCTGTTCCGTCATGATCGGAATGTCACCCATGTAGACGCGTTCCGGAATCTCCGTTCCGTTGACCTTCAGCAGGAAATCGACATAGAGCGGGGCGTCGTAGATCTTTCCGTCCTTGATGCAGTCGACAACATCACCTTTGTGCTCGCTCGCGTTGCCGATCTCATAGGAGACGAATTCAAGCGACATCTGCTTGTCGAAACTCTCAATCGGGAAGATTTCATTGAAAACCTCCTGAAGCCCCTGATTCTTCCGCTCTGCGGGCGGAACGTCACGCTGCAGAAAATCACGGTAGGAATCCACCTGGAGACCGATCAGATCCGGCACATCCAGAACATCCCGGAGTTTCCCATAATTAATTCGTTTTGCCATACCCTGCCTGTTGTTTTATGTGATGAAAAAAAACAAAAAAATTCTTATCCAAATTCGGAAGACCCGAAGAGACCGAAAACCGGAACTCAAGCAACTTGACCTCAAGTCATCCGAAAAACACCATAGCCAAAACACAAAGAAACCGACCTGCCGGCAAAACACCACACCAGCAGTTCGGAAATATTCGATTTTTTCTGAAAATTCTAAGCGGCCTGAATCGAAAAAACCACCAATTCAAACCGGTTGCAACGCATGTTCAACAAAATACCACATCAAAATGCGCCGCGGAAAGTGGGTCCATGACCCGAATACGGAAAAACGGCGGGAGACGAAAAAATCGTCTCCGCCGCAGGAAATCGAAGGGAAATTACTTGATTTCGACCTTCGCGCCAGCCTCTTCAAGCTGCTTCTTGATCTTCTCGGCCTCGTCCTTGGCAACCGCTTCCTTGAGCGTCTTCGGAGCACCTTCGACCATATCCTTGGCCTCCTTCAGGCCGAGCCCGGTGAGTTCGCGGACAACCTTGATGACACCGATCTTCTTCGCGGCATCAAAACCGGCGAGGATCACGTCAAACTCGGTTTTCTCTTCCTCGGCAGCAGCGGCCGCACCGGCAGCCGGAGCCGCGGCGGCAACCGCAACCGGAGCCGCAGCGCTCACACCGAGACGCTCTTCCAGAGTCTTGACCAGCTTGGAAAGCTCCAGAACGGTCATATTCTCGACATACGAGACGAACTCTTCCATCTTGTTTTCTTCCGACATGTTACATGCCTCCATTATTTTTCGTTGGCTTACTGATTTTCAACTTTTTCTTTATAAGCGTTGAGCACATTCAGGATGCTCGCAGCCTTGGCATTGAGAACGCTGACGAGGTTCCGCGACGGAGCCTGCAGCACACCGAGCAGCATCGCCTGAAGCACAGGCTTCGAGGGCAGCTCGGCAAGACTTCCAACCTGGGCGGGAGTGAGAATTTCTCCCTCCATGTAACCGCCCTTGGCGGCAAGTTTGTCATTCTTTTTGCCGAAATCGAGCAACAGTTTTGCAACCGCGCTGCAATCTCCCCGGCCGAACACCATCGCGGTCCCGAGAGTGAAGTCGACGGCATCCGCGCCGCTGATGTTCAAAAGTTCGCAAGCCTTCTTAATCAGCGTGTTCTTCAACACGTGACAGGAAGCATTGGCATTCGCCAGCTGCTTGCGCAGATCCTCCAGCTCCTTGACCTTGAGGCCGGAGAACGAGACGAAGTAGACATAATCGGAAGAACCGATCTTTTCACTGATCTCTTTGACCAGAAACTGCTTTTCGCTTCTCATTCCTTACCTCTCGCCAACTCTTTCGGATTGATCTTGATCCCCGGCGTCATCGTCGCGGTGATCGTGCAGGAGAGGATGTAAGCTCCTTTCGCAGTCTGCGGCTTCGCCTTCTGAATCGCATCGACAATCACGTCGAAGTTGCTCTTGAGCGCCGCATCGTCAAAGGAGAGCTTGCCGAACGGAACATGAACGCAAGCACCGCGATCCGCACGGAATTCCGCACGACCGGCCTTGGCCTCGCGAACTGCGTTGCCGATCTGATCGGTAACCGTACCGGTCTTCGGGTTCGGCATAAGTCCGCGCGGCCCAAGCTGACGACCCAGAGGACGCACAAGACGCATCGCATCCGGCGTAACAATCAGGATATCAAACTCCTGCCAGCCGCCTTTGATCTTCTCAACCACATCTTCGAATCCAACGCAATCCGCACCGGCCTCTCTGGCCTCGGCAGCGGCAGCGCCGTCTGCGACAACCGCAACGCGAATGCTCTTACCGGTACCGGCCGGAAGCGCAACCGCACCACGAACCGTCTGGTCGGATTTCCGGGGATCCACGCCGAGCTTGAACGCAACTTCGGCAGTCTGATCAAATTTCACACCCGGAAATTTCTTGAGAAGAGCGATCGCCTCCGCCACGCCGTAACGCTGCTGCGGATCATATCCCTCGATCTCAATCTGTTTCCTGTAAAGCTTACTTCTACGCATCGACCACCTCAATTCCCATGCTGCGCGCGGTTCCTTCGATGATGCGCATTGCCGCTTCCTCGCTGCGGGCGTTGATGTCAGCCTTCTTGATCTGAACGATTTCACGGATCTGCGCACGGGTAATCTTGCCGGCCTTCTCGTAGCCCGGCTTCTTCGCCGCGGAAGCCACTCCCGCCGCCTTCTTCACGAGAACAGCAGCCGGGGGCGACTTGCAGATGAACGTGAACGACCGGTCCTGATAGACCGTGATCACGACAGGAATAACCATCCCGCTCTGTGACTGAGTGGCGGCATTGAACTGCTTACAGAAGTCCATGATGTTGCAGCCGGCCTGCCCGAGGGCGGGACCGATCGGCGGCGCAGGCGTAGCAGCGCCGGCAGGAATCTGCAACCGGATCAGACCTGTAACCTTCTTTGCCATGATTAATTTCCTTTTTCCGATTCAAAGGTGGTCCGGACCGGCAGGTATCCCGCCACCAGTGAATCTAACGACATGTTACAAAAGCTCGAGTCACCGTCAAACGGTGCGCTCGACCTGCCAGAACTCCAACTCTACCGGAGTGGAACGACCGAATATCGACACCATCAGCTTCAGCTTGCCACGCTCATTGTCGATCTCCTGAATCGAACCCTCGAAATTCTCAAACGCACCATCTTTGATGCGCACGGTTTCACCGATTTCAAACTCAACCTTCGGACGCGCAGCAGCCGTTTCCCCGGCCTGCACGGGACGGAGAAGATCCTCAACCTCGGCATCCGAAAGCGGCGTCGGCTTGTTCGTACCGCCGAGAAAGCCCAGCACACCCTGCACGCTGCGCACAAAATACCAGGCCCGTTCATCGATCATCCCGAGATCATCGTAGAGATCCATCCGAACCCAGATGTATCCGGGAAAAAGTTTCCGCGTCGTCGTCCGCTTGGTTCCCTGACGAACCTCCGTCACTTTTTCCGTCGGTATGAACGCTTCATAGACCGGAACCTGATCGCCGTTCTGAAGCTGACGCAAGATCGTGTCGCGAACCTTGTTCTCGTGACCGGAAAGCGTGTGAATCACAAACCACTGTCCACGATTGTCACGCTCGGTGTTGACTGAATCGTTCATCTTACTCTCTCTTTAATACTTGCCGACCGTAATCAGGCGGATCACCCAGGCCGCTACCCAATCTACCCCGGCGACGAAACACGCCAGAATCGCGATACAGATCACAACCAGAACAGTCGACTCAAAAAGCTGCTGACGGTTCGGCCAGGTACAACGGCGCAGCTCAGCAACCGTCTCAGAGATAAAGCGCCGTATCTTCCCTGTAACCAAATCATAACCGGCGACTGCACCGACGCGCTTCTTTCCGTTGTCCATCTGATTTCCTACCTGGTTCTCAACTGTTTCACAAAAAATGGCAGGAGAGGTGAGGCTCGAACTCACGACCTGCGGTTTTGGAGACCGCCGCTCTAGCCAACTGAGCTACTCTCCTGACTGTATACGTTGCTTCGCTTCAGCGGGTCTCTTTGTGGACCGTGTGCTTGCGCTCAAATTTACAGTACTTCTTCTTTTCCAGGCGCTCAGGCGTATTACGCTTCTCTTTCATCGTCGTGTAATTACGCCGCTTGCACTCTGTGCATTCCAATATAACCAGTTCACGCATAATTTCTTACCCTAGTGTTACACGAAACTCCCGAGCCGCCGCATAACCGACGGCCCGGGGGATTTCTACGGGGCCGAATTATTACTCGATGATCTCGGTAACCCGGCCGGAGGCAACCGTGCGGCCGCCTTCACGGATCGCGAAACGCAGACCTTTTTCCATCGCAATCGGAGCGATCAGCTCAACCGTGATCGTGGTATTGTCACCCGGCATAACCATCTCGGTGCCTTCCTTCAGGGTGATCGTACCGGTCACGTCGGTCGTACGGAAGTAGAACTGCGGACGATAGTTGTTGAAGAACGGCGTGTGACGGCCACCTTCCTCTTTCGACAGAACGTAGATCTCGCCCTTGAACTTCGTGTGCGGGGTCACGCTGCCCGGCTTGGCCAGAACCTGACCGCGCTCGACATCCTCCTTCTTCGTGCCGCGGAGCAGGCAGCCGATGTTGTCGCCGGCCTGGCCCTGGTCGAGAAGTTTCCGGAACATTTCGATGCCGGTAACGGTCGTCTTCACCGTCGGCTTCAGACCGATGATCTCAACTTCGTCATTGAGCTTGATGATTCCGCGCTCGACACGGCCGGTAACCACGGTACCACGGCCTTCAATCGAGAACACGTCCTCGATCGGCATCAGGAACGGCTGATCGATATCACGCTTCGGCTCGGGGATGAAGCTGTCAACTGCATCCATGAGCTCAAGAATGCACTGGCTGGCCGGATTGTCCAGGTCGCCTTCGGCCTCGACAGCCTTCAGCGCGGAACCACGGATAATCGGGGTCTCATCGCCCGGGAAGTCATAGCTCGAAAGCAGCTCGCGGATCTCCATTTCGACGAGCTCAAGAAGCTCGGGATCGTCCAGCTGGTCAACCTTGTTCAGGAACACCACGATCGCCGGAACGCCCACCTGACGGGCGAGAAGCACGTGCTCGCGGGTCTGCGCCATCGGGCCGTCGGTCGCCGCGATCACAAGAATCGCACCGTCCATCTGAGCCGCACCGGTAATCATGTTCTTCACATAGTCAGCGTGTCCCGGGCAGTCGACGTGCGCATAGTGACGGTTCGCGGTCTGATACTCGACGTGCGCCGTGTTGATCGTGATTCCGCGCTCCTTCTCTTCCGGAGCATTGTCAATCTCGTCGTACTTGCGGACTTCACCGCCGAACTTCTTGTTCAGCACCATGGTGATCGCAGCAGTCAGAGTCGTCTTGCCATGGTCGACGTGACCGATGGTACCGATGTTGACGTGAGGCTTGGTTCTTTCGAATTTTTCCTTAGCCATTTTTCCCTCCTGAAAGGTTTAGAGTTTTTTCGCCTGAAATTTTCTATTCGAAATATGGAGCCCACAAGCGGACTTGAACCGCTGACCTCATCCTTACCAAGGATGTGCTCTACCGACTGAGCTATGTGGGCATAACCCTACTATAAAAACCGACCGCTTCCGACAAAGAGACCGGCATGTCTTTCCACACGCCGGCTCATATTCCCGCATCCGGAATCGTTCCTATTCTGCTAAAAAATGGTACTCGAGGGGGGACTTGAACCCCCAAGGATTGCTCCATATGGACCTCAACCATACGCGTCTGCCAATTCCGCCACCCGAGCACGTCTGTTGTCGTGACCGCTTCAACCGTTCCGATTCCGCGAATCACATTTCCTAATATATTCCATTTGATTTCATTTGCAAATCAAAAAACAGCTTTTTTTCAAAAAAAACCGTCTTTCTCTCATCATACCACCGATTTCCCCCTCAAAACAAGGCCGATCAACACCCGTCATCCCCCTTTTCCGGCGCAATTGCTTCACCGAATGATCCGGAAACCCGCGTCTCCTCCGATCACGGCACCATCCGTCCAACGCTGCCGCGTCACCCCCGAAGCAGGCTCCGTTGCTTCGACGGAAAACTTCTTTTTTTCGTATTTCAGCGTTTCACCCGACAGAGGATCCGTGCAGACGGCATCAGGAAACTCCTTCTTCAGCTCGGCCAGCGTATCAGGGAATGCTCCGTGCGCCTGACGATAACGATCCAGCCAGAGAGCGACGCCTCCCGCACGCATCCTCCGAACCAATCCCCGATAACGCGCGACAACCGCATCCGCGGCATGCAGTGCAGAGACGCCGGGAGTCAGTCCGACCGGCAGACCGGCGAGGCTCGACCGGATCCCGGCATACTTCTCCGGCTCTCCTACCGCGGATTCGAATCGGCTCATCCCCTCCAGATAAACCGCACTGCTGCCGCTCCGAATCCAGTCGAGCGCGGGAAAAACCCGGGCAAGAGAACGGCTGCCGCGCCCTTGCAATTTCCACCCTGGGAACGGGTTCTGTCCCGAAATCCGATGCAGTGCAACTTCCCCTTTCAAGGCAAACCGGAGATTCTCCGCAAGTTCCTTCTCCGATACGGCAAGATCGCCGGCAAAAAAATCCGCCTCTTTCTTCGAATGGATTCCGAATTCATTCAGCAACCGCTCAAGCGCGTCGAGACGCCTGGATTCCATCTCCATGACGACGGCACTTCCCGCCAGCAGCGGCTCTCCGCTCAACTGACGGCGGAGAGCCCCCAGTACATTCCAGCTTTCCTCCACTCTCCGGCTGTTGCCGACCGCCGCGTAAGAATAGAAACCGAGCCGTTCCATCTCTTCCAGCATCCGGTAACGTGCCGACAACTCCTCCCCTCCCCTTCCATCGATCCCCTTCTCAAACTCAAAACCGAGACGGGCGGACCGATTCCGGGCGATCTTCGCAAGCTGATCCAGAAACGCACGGTTTTCAAACACGAATTTTTCAAGCTCGCCATAGGCATCGGGCGAAACGTCCGTCACCCACACCGGCGCAGCCAGGCGCCTCAGAGAATCCGGGATTTCCGGGAAATGCGTCAACGCCCTCACGGCATCCGCACCATTCTCCCCCTTCAGCTCATAATGCGCGGCCAACTCCGCCCCGGTCAATAAAAAGGACTCTTTCTGAAGCTGCGCAACCTTTTCCCGGTAAATCTCTTCCGCAGAAGCCGCCTCGTACCGGACATAAGCCCAGCCGACTGCGGAGACGACAAACAGCAGAACGATCCCCCACCTGACCCTGCCGGATACAGCTGTACTCTCCCCCGTCACCGCGCGAACGACGGCTGAACGGACCAGAATCCCGGTAACACACCAGACCAGCGTCAGAAACAACGCGCCGCCCCAGAACTCCAGTATCGCGGCGAGAAAAGCCAGCGGCAAAGCGATATAGTTCACTCTCAACGCGTTGACATACCCGGGAATCCGACTGCGAACCAATTCCAGCCGGGCGCTCCAGAACCGGAACAGAGAAAAGAAGCCATAAAACTCAGACTCGATTCCGCCGCTCCGAAGCAGAATGAGATTCGCAAGTTTGATTTGGTTTCGGTGATAAACAAAAGCGAGAATCAGAAACGAGGCAACGGCGGCAATGCCGATCCCGATCACTCCGGCAATCCCGGCCCGTGCATCGGCAAGCGCCCAGAATCCACCGACTTGAAGCAAAGTCCAGGGAATCGTCAACAAAGCGACCTGCCCCAGATTGGCCCGGGCCAGCACAGCCTTAAGCTCCTCCATTACTCCACTCCCGTTTTGCCGTTGTCCACCGTGATGTTGCGCCGCTTGAAAGTCGGCACATCAAGCTCCTCATTCCCCCACTTCACCTGCGGACCACGTTCCATGATGCCCTTGGAAACCGGTTCCAACGGCAACGTCAGCTGATCTCCGTCCACGCCATGCGCCCCGGCAAAACCGGCACGGGTTCGACGCGGATGCGGCGCGGAACTGCTGCGTAAAAGCTCTGCGGCTTCACTCTCGGCATCGAATTTGACCGTGACGGCCGAGAGCTGAATCTGATTCGCCCACTCCTCGCCAGTGGCTGCACCTACAATCAGTTGCGTATCCGGTTTCACCTGGCGCGCAGCGAGTTCCAAAATATGCCGGCTCTCCCCGAGCGACAACTCCGGCCCGCCGAGCAGAGTGAAGATCACCGCATCCGCATCCCCGAGCTTGTCCGCCCCTCCGAGCAAAGGAGATTGCAGCAACCGCTCCATGGCGGCCTCGCCGCGTTTCTCAGGCTCCATCTCATCCGAGGCGACTCCGACGCCGATGCTGCAGAAACTTTTCTTCTTCTTCAAAAGCGTGATGAAACTCCCGAAATCAGCGGCGAGCAGGTTCCCATGCAGCAGCACCATCGTCAACGCCAGCACCGTGCGGGACAGCTCCTGATCCGCCAGCTTGAACGCATTCGACAACGGCGTAGTCGGCTCAAGAACCGAAAACAACAGATCATTCGGAAGACAAATCACAGCATCCGCGAGCCCAAGCAGCTCATTTTTCACCGTATCTTCGGCAATCTTGCGGCGACTGTGCCCCTCAAGTGTAAACGGCAGCGTCACGACAAACAGCGTCGGAATCTCCAGCTTCCGTGCCACGGAAAGCACAACCGACATGCCACCGGAGGCGGTTCCCCGTCCGAGACCGCCGACCACGAGCAGAAACGAAGCCCCGTCAAGCAACTTTTCAATGCGGCTGCGTTCGTGTGCAACCACCCGCTGCCCGTCGATGACGCTGCCGCCGCAGCCACGCCCGTTCCGCCAGCGCTCTCCGGCCAGCAGCCGGAAATTCTCATCGAGCCCCGAGGATTCAAGCCCCGCTGCATCGCTGTCAATCGCCACCAGGTGGAGCGGTGACGCGAGCGGATTATTCTTCAGAATTCCGACGATCCGGCACCCGCTTCCGCCGATTCCCAGAACGGTGATCTTCCTCTCGTCCATCATCGGTCACCCCTTCCACGCATCCCGGAAATTCAGCCACCCGAGACGCGTCCGGTTCAAAACTCCATCAACCGCGTCGATCAGACTCCCGACCATGCCGCGAGCACTCTGACCGCCGTTCAACTCGTTATAATATCCGGCAATCTTCAATGCTCCCCAGATCGTGCTGCAACGGGGAGTGTCAAGCCCCGTCAGAGCACCTCCCGCCTCGAACGGCTGCCCGATCCGGCAGGACATGTCGAACACCTCACCGAACAGTGGAGCAGTTCGCTCGAACAACGCACCTCCTCCTGTCAGAACTCCTCCCGCATCCAGAACGGCAGGCGCCCCCTGCGCCGAAGCCATGGCGCGGATGATCTCAAACGTCTCACGGATGCGGGCATCGACAATCGCCTCGAAGGAAGAGAGCGGAATCCGGCGGACACGACCGGTTGAACTCGGGAACTCCATGTATTCACGGCGCTCGCGCATCGCCTTCTGCAACGACTTGTCCTCGATCATCTTGCGACAGACGTCGATGTGAAGATCCAGCCCCAGCGACAAATCGTTGCAGACGTGATCGAACCCCACCTGAAGCACGCCGGAAGCCTGGACACCGGAGTTGTATTCCACGACGAACTCCGTCGTTCCGGCGCCGAAATCCACCAGCAGCACCCCGTGTTCGCGCTCCTCTTCGGAAAGAATGCCGAAGTCATCGGCCAGCGGAGAAAACGCAACTTCGATCGTGGCCTCTTCAAATCCGGAATCGCGCACGATCGATCGGAAATTCTCCAGACGGGCCGCATCGGCATGTACAACATGCACATAGGCATCAAGTTTGCTCGCGGTGTGATTCAACGGATTCCGGATCCGCCGCTCATCGATGGTGAAGTACGACTCGGAGCTGTTGATGATCTCGCGCCCGGTCGCAAGCTGCAGCACCCGCGCATTTTCGTGCGCCTCAAGACGCTCCTTGCTCGTGACCTTGTGTTCTTCGTTTTTCACCACGACGGAACCGATTCCCTGAAACGCTTCTATGCGGCATCCGGTCACGGCCACAACCACGATCCTCGTGCTGTTCAACATCCCCTCCGAGGAACTTTCCGCATCTGCGATCGCCGCGCCAAGCTGCTCGAAAGCAAGCTCCATGTCCTCGATTTCACCCTTGACGACCGATCCGGCGGAAGGGGCGGATCCGCGGCCGATCACGCTCACGCGACCATCCGTCCCCGCCTCGCCGACCAGCACATTCATTTTCGACGTGCCGATTTCGATCGCGGTCACGATATTCCTGGTATGAAACATGATCCCCCCGTTGAATTAATGCGACAGACTCATTTTCTGGAATATACAGGAGAATCCCGGAAATGTCCAGTCCCTCCCGTGATTTTCCCGATCAATTCTCCGATCCGGAAGCGGCTTTGCGGTCAAATGTGTGCAGACAACGCAATGTCCGCAATCCATCGAACCAGCGGTGAAAGGCCGCAATCCGGGCGTCGGTTCGCTTCGGCGTATTTGCGAGAACCTTCGGCCACACATCGGAAAATCCTTCGGAACGCAGAAAATCGGAACAGCATGAATCCATCTGCGCCAGAAACAGTTCCGTATCATTCAACAGCTCCGGGTCCTGCGCCAGAGACAGCAGTTGTCCAAGCGCGCCAAACGCCTCGTCGGAGATTTCGGAAAGTTTCTCTCCGGCCATCAGTTTTCTCACCGCCGGGCCGGTGCCGAACGGAACCCGCGCCGACGGCCGCGCCGACGGGTGCACAAGAACTTTGTCGCCGACAGCAACCACACCGTTCTTCGCCACCGCCTGCAGAAAATAGAAATCCTCGCCTCCCTTGCGGATTCGCATCCCCCCCGCCCGGATGTAGGCGTCGAAACGAACAGCAAAAGCCGAGCCGACCGTCTGAAACGCATAGGGAGAACCCGCTTCGCGCAATTTCGCAACATAGCGTTCCAGATACCCCTCATACTGCCGGATCGCACGCTCCTCGTCAGGAGTCTCCCCCGGCAGGTGCCGGAACGGGATCGACAGTGCCTCCGGCCGTGGCTCATGTCCGAATGCATTCAAAATCGCAGGAAAGTAATCGGCCTCGACGACCGTATCCGCATCCAGTGAGGCAAGAATCAAATGCTCAAGCAGTTCCGCCTTCTGCGAAGCGACTGCCGCATCCATACCGAGTTTTCGTGCTTCGCCGACCCCGCCATGAAGATCAGGGGCATAAATCCAGTGCAGATTCCGGCAGACCAACGCGCCGCGGCGCAGCTGACACACCAGCCCGGCGGACGCCTCTTTCACGCGGGGAGCCGCTTCAGCAGGATGATTCACCACCACCAGCACGGCGCAATCGTCCGGAACCCTGAGCGACTCCAGCGTCCGCCCGATCGTCTCAAGTTCGTCACAGGCGGGAATCACCGCGACACACCGTACACCCGATGGAACCGGTGCAGGCTCAACAGGGAGCAAATTGCACTTCTGCAAATACTTACCGTATTCCCGCTCTCTCAAGATGCTCCTCCGCGACCCAGACGAAATCAGAGCAGTTCCCCGAAAAGCGAAACGCTCCCCGCGCGCGTGATCCGCACCCGGCGCAATGTTCCGGCCCGGATGCCGGAATCCGGCAGAAAATGAATCACCCGGTTCGTTCCGGTTCGACCGCTCCAGCGCTCCGGATTGCGCGGGCTCGTCCCTTCCACGAGCACCTCCTGCACACTCCCGACCTGCGTGCGCAACGAAGCGGCAACCCGCTTTTTCAGGTCTTCCAGCAGAACCGCATTGCGCTCCTCCTTCACCTCCTGCGGGACGGAGTCGGCGATCTCGGCGGATTTCGCGCCAGGACGGGGCGAATACTTGAAAATGAAGCTGTTATCATATCCAACCTCATTCATCAAATCACGTGTCATCCTGAAATCATCCTCTGTCTCGCCGGGAAACCCGACGATCACATCAGTCGAAAACGTCACATCCGGAATCGCCTGCCGAATCGCGTGAACCACCTGCCGGTAGCCATCTGCCGTATACTGCCGGTTCATCGCCTTCAAAATCCGGTCCGAACCCGATTGCAGCGGCAGATGGATGTTGCGGCAAACCGTCCGGCTCGACGCGATCGCCCCGATCAGCCGGTCATTGAAATAGGTAGGATACGGCGAGGTGAACCGGATGCGCAGCAACTCCGGAATCCGGTCGAGCTCTTCAAGCAGTTCCGCGAAAGGGGAAACGCCCGCCGGCGGTGGATTGATGTTCCCCCCCCAACCGTAAGCCGCGACATTCTGACCGAGCAGCATGATCTCCTTCGCCCCGTCCTCGACCAGCATGCGCGCCTCGGCGACCACATCCGCCTGCTCACGGCTGATCTCCCGGCCACGCACATAGGGCACGATGCAGTAACTGCAGAAACGGTTGCAGCCCCGGGTGATCGCAATCTGCGCCTTGAAGCCGGACGGATCGCCCGACGGCCGGTAATGGTTCCCCATTCCGGTCAGAACATCGGCCGACTCCGCAATCGAGGCGACCTGGCGGCGCTCCTCCCGAATCGATTCGATCAGCGGCACAAGCGTGTGCAGTTGCCCGGTACCAAGCACGAAATCAAGATGCGGAAGCTCGTTCAGCAATTCATTTCCAAGACGTTGCGCCATGCAGCCGAGCGCTCCGATAACGAGATCGGGATTCTTCGCCTTGAGTTTTTTCATATAGCCGATCTTGCCCTTCGCCTTGCGTTCCGCCTGCTCGCGAACACTGCAGGTATTGAACAACAGGACGTCGGCTTCCTCCTCGACATCGACCATCGTATGACCGGCTTCGATCAACATTCCGGCCAGCGCTTCGGAGTCGCGCTCGTTCATCTGGCAACCGTAGGTCTTGATATGGATCTTCATGGCAAATTCAACGTAAGGTTATCGCGATGAATGAGTTCCTCGTCAACATTCGGTCCGAGAATCGAGTGGACGCGCACGGAACTCTGCCCGCAAATCCGCAGACAGTCGGCCGCATCGAAATTCACAAGACCACGCGCAAACGGCACGCCGTCGGGTCCGGCGATTTCAACCGTGTCTCCGCGCTTGAACTCGCCCGAGACAAATTTCACACCGGACGGCAGCAGACTGCGCCCCTGCTCGCGAACCGCCCGGGCCGCCCCCGCATCCACCAGAAGCGAACCCGAAACCCGGCTGAAAAAGCTGATCCAGCGCTTGCGTCCCGGAATCCGGCGGGCCCGCGGCAGAAAAACCGTCCCGATATCCTCCCCCGCCAGAATCCGCCCGAGCGCCCCCTTCTCGCGTCCGTCTGCGATCCAGAGATATTCTCCGGACGCGGTAACGAGTTCGGCCGCATGGATTTTCGAGCTCATTCCGCCGATGGAAAACTCGGAGTTGTCGGTCCCTCCGGCCATGGCTCGAACCGATTCGGAAACCTCCTTCACCACGGAGATCCGCTCCCCGAGAGTGCCATCCTCATTGCGTTTGCGCAACCCCTGCTCGGTTGTGAGGATCACCGTCAGCCGGGAATCGGTCAGCGAAGCGAGCATTCCCGCAAGCGTGTCGTTGTCACCGAACTTCAGCTCGCTCACCGAAACCGAATCGTTCTCATTCACCACCGGCAGAACCCCCGCGTCCCACAACGCTCCGATGCAGTTCATCACGTTCAAATAGCGTTCGCGGTTCCGCAGATCGGAGGCGGTCAGCAACAACTGGGCAGTGCCGAAACCGCGTTTCCGGCACTCCTCCTCGTAGATCGCCATCAACCGGCTCTGGCCGATCGCGGCAAGCGCCTGCACCTGCGCAAGCTCCTTCGGACGCTTCGTCAGATTCAGCGCCCTCATCCCCATGCCGACCGCACCGGAAGTCACCAGCAGAACCCGGCGACCGTCCCGCCGCAGCAGATCGATGCCGGACACGAGTTCGGAAATCGCCTCCTGACTGGTCAGAAGCCGGGTCCCGGCCTTGACCACCACCTGACGGGCGCTCTTCATCAATTCGCGCCGTATCGCAAGATTATTCTCGTCCATGATCGTCCCAGAATGAAATCGTTGATAAAACCCTGTTAATATACACCTTCAACGCACGACTTTCAACAGCAGGTACCGCCCGCTGCCGGGAACCGGAATGTTTTCCAGTTCACCCTTCTTCAAAAGTTCGTGGAGCAGCAGTGTCAACTGTTCGTTCTGCTCGTCAAAATCGGGAACCGGATCCGGATTCCGCCGGGATTCGCCGCCGGTCAGAATGACAATGTGACTGATCCCCCCCCGGGTGAGCGTTGCCGAAACTTCCCCGGGATTTTCCGGGACCGGCGTGAAATACGCTTCCTGAAAGAACGGCGTACCAAGCACATAATCCCGGGGCACGTAAAGCCCGCGCCGATCGAAAAGCAGCATGACCCTCGCATCCTCAGGCAGGGTATCCGCAAGGAACGAAAGCATGTTCATGTACTCCCGCTCCCGCGAACCGAACCGGACAAAGTCGACGGGCGCCTTTCTGCCGACCTCAAGAGAACGCCACGCATAGTAGAAATTTTTCCAGACATCCGGTTGAAACGAAACCAGCGTCGCCGCGGCAAGCGCACCGAGCAGCCAGTTCCGCACCCGAACCGGCAGAAGTCTCAATCCCGACCCGCACCAGAAAAGCACAAGGAATCCGACCGGCAGCAGAAAACGCGTCTGCTGCGAACTCAGACACCAGTACAAATAACAGAGAAAACCTCCAGCGGCAACCCACAGGAACGGCAGAGCAGCCCTCCGCCTCCTTCGCACAACAGTCCAATACCATCCACCTGCGCCGATTGCAATCATCAGCGGGAACTGCCAGCCGAGGACATAGCCGTCGTAAATCTCCATCCGGTAGGCGACAATGATCCAGGAGGAGAAAAACGCCTCGATGCCGCTCAGACCGAACCGGCTGGTCCCGAGCAGCGAGTGGTAAACCTCCACCGCCGCCGCCGGAAAAGCCGGATCCAGAAGCGCCGACCCGAATGGATAGAACGGATTTCCCGTCGCCAGCAACGGCCGCAGATAAAACGGAACAGAAGCAGCCGCAGCGCCCAGAACGAACCATCCGAAGGCGACTCCGAACCGACGGCGCGGCAGCCGGTCGAACGCCGACACACAGAAGAAAAGACAGGCCAGCACCAGCGAAGCCGATGCCCCGGTGATCTTGACGGCAACAGCCATCCCCGCTGCGAAACCGGTCAGCAACGCCAGCGGCGTCATCCGGGTCCGGAATTGCCGGATCGCTTCCGCTCCTGCCAGAAGATTCAGCAGAATAAACGGCTCAAGATATACTTCGCGCCACATTCCGCCAGTCAGCGGAGAGAGCAGAAACGCCGCCGTCAAGACCAATGCCGTCTTCCGTCCGAACCGCTCCAGAAGCAGATAAATCCAGGGAATCGCAATGAGATAGCACCCGAGGATCAGCAATCGCGGGAAATTCAATCCACCGAGTTTCACCCCCCAGAGCATCAGAAAATGGGGCATAGACGAAAGCGCGGAGTAGGGATTGTCCGGAAGCACGGCAGTTGATCCCTGCGCAAGATAACGGTACATCAGCGCCACCTGGTAGGACTGCTCATCCCACGAGTACGGCGGGACAAAAGCCGGTGCCGCGGTGATTCCGGCAAGCAGCAGAACACATCCCCAGAGGATCCAGTCAATCCGACGGAAATTCCGCGCCTGCCGCGCCAGAAACCAGACACCAACCGCGGCCGGACAGGCGGCAACGCCCCAGAGCCAAGCGGGCGAGAGCCGGATCACGGCCCAGTCCCCCAGCCGGAAAAGAATCGCAAGCAGATCCAGCCCCAGAATGAGCGCGAGAAAGCCGCTTCCCCTCCGCTCAAGCTCCGCCCCGAATCGCCTGACGAGCAGAAATCCAATGCCGCAGCCGGCGAGCAACAAGATCAAAAACGCGGAAAGCGGCTCATACCAGCTTCCCTGCATCGACATCATCAACTCCTGCAGTGTGTTCATTTCCGCACCTTGTTCAAGAACAGACGCAACTCAAGCGGGCTGTCGTCCAGCTGCTGATTCCGCATCAGATAAGGAAATTCCTGAGGCGTGATCCCCTTATGCCGCAGCAATTCCTGCCAGGCTCCAAACATTTCATCGGCCTCCGCCGTTCTGCCCAGTTGACGCACCACGGTCTGCCAGAGAATCAGATTCACCGCACTGCGAGGGAAATTTTTCTGCTCCGCCGCGAAAAACGGCAATGCTTCTTCCGGTTTTCCCCCGGCTGCCAGAGCGCGCGCCATTCGCCCCGCACTGTGGGAGTAGGAGGCGAGGCGCAATTCATCCCCGATCCGTCGAAGCATCTCTTCCGCTGCGGCCGGATTCCGAAAGTCAAATAACTCCACATTCGCAAGCGTATACAAATTCTCGGCCGTCGGACATACTGCAATACTGCGCCGGAGTTCCCGTCGAGCGGGTTCCGGCTCTCCGGACAGCAGCGCAAGTTTCCCGCTCCGGCAATACCATCCCCCGCAAACATTCAGACAGAACGCCGCGACCGCCAGCAACGCAAAACCGCACACAACCGAGATCTGCCACCGCGCCACCGCCCGTTTTCCGATCCGGGCGACATCCGTCCCCGCCAACATCCCGGTCAAAATCAGAAAGAGTCCTCCCGCCAATGGGGTCTGCAACAATACATCGATTTCACCATGGAAAAACAAAACCCACCATCCCCAGAGGACAAGCAGTGTTCGTTCGTCTCCATGACGTTGAAGAATCGCACCACGCACGCCGACGCACAACACCAGCAACCACCACAGGATCCCGGCCACACCAAATCCGCACCAGTAGAACAGCAGTTCGTTGTGGGGATGCGGGTGGCGGTCGGATGCGAAATCGAAATCAAAATAACTCTCGGGAAGAAACGGAGCAACCTCTCCCTCAAAACGGTCCTGTCCAACCCCGAAGAGCCAATGCTCCTCGCCGAGCGCTAGACTCCCCTGCCAGAGCATCAGACGGTTTTCTTCCGGCAGCCGTTCCGCAAAAAAGCCGGACCGGATTCCGCAATAAACCACGCTCCCGGCCACCAACACGATCACCGCCATCGACACGACGAAATGTTTGCGGATGCCGGGACGCCGATGCAGAAAACCGGCAAGAATCAGCCAGCCTCCCGCAGCCAGACTCGCAATCAACGTCCCGCGCGAAGCATATGCGCCGCAGAAAAGGAATTGACCAAACGCAACCAATCCTGCGAGCCCTCCCCCGATCGGAAGCCGAAGACGCCGATTCCGTAGAAAAAATGCAAAAGCGGGAGCGGAAACCGTCAGCAACGTCCAATTCCAGTTCCAGTTCCCCGCCAACCCGACAGCAAATTTTTCCGTAATCGTCTCCCGAAATGTGATTGCCGCACTGACCACGAACAAAGTCATCAGAAAAAACGGAAGCAGCCGGCGCAATTCGCGAACGAGCAGCAAACCGGCAAGTGGAACCAGAAAACAGGCAAATCCGGACAGCAGAGCAGCGAGATTCACCCCAAATATGAACTGCTGAAGAAGAACCACCGCACCACCCAACCCGCTCCCGACGGCAAAGAATCGAATCACTCGCTCCCGTTTCAACAGCGCAGCCAGTTCGGGAAGTGCGGCAGCCACAACACCGGCGGCAAGCAGAGCCAGAACCGAAAAATCCACCCCGGGAACATCTCCGAACAGCGGTACGCGCCCAAGCAGGATTTTCCCGAAAGCCAACGGAAAAACAAGCAAAAGAGCAAAAATCAGGATTGCTGCGGCCGGGAAAAACAAGCGTTTCATACTCAATTCATGGTCTGTTTGCGAAGTCAATCAATTGCAGATAGAAAAAAGGGAGGCATCGCTGCCTCCCTTTTCATTGCTGAATCAACCGCAATATCGACTATTTCGGATCGATATCGGTGTTCGGCGCGATCGTCGGCGTATAACCACGATTCGCCTTGCTGTACCAACGGCTGGTGCTGAATCCATTGACGTTGCCGCCGAGGAACAGGATGTTGCCGTAGTCGGTGTGGTTCGGAGCACCACCGTTACGGGCAGAGGTGCTCTTGTTGCCGTCAGCCATGTCAGCCGCGACGCCGGAATCGGAACGACCGAACTTGGTCGAGTCGCCCATCATCATGCTCGGGCAGTACGCATAGTCGCAGTTGGTGGTGGTCAGCGCGGCACTTCCGGTCTGAGCGGAAGAGGTCGTGGACGGGCAGAGGTAAACCGCATAGTCGGTCAGAACGCCGGACGAACGCAGAACTTCCAGCCCCTCGTTGTATTCGCCCGGAGGCAGACGGCTTTCAAAATCGATCGCGTACTGAGCAAGCGACTGACCGATCTGCCGCAGATTGCTGACGCAGGAAATACGACGGGCACGTTCACGCGCCTGGTTCAGGGCCGGCAGCAACATTCCCGCCAGAATCGCGATAATCGCGATCACGACGAGGAGCTCGATGAGGGTAAACCCACGACTTTTCTTCATTTTTATCTCCCTATTGATTATTTCAGATCCCGGTTCCGTCTTTATAATGCCAATACTTAAAAAGACGAACCCGTGCTCGTTACCTATATTTTAGCAAAGAATCTTCAAATATGCAAGAGTTTTTTCTTTTTTTTTTCGATTTTTTTCGATTTTTTTCCAAAAATCTCATTTTTTTTGAAAAAAAACGTTTTTTTTCCGCTCCGATCCACCAGGTAAAACAGTTTACCCGTCATGTCACAGATCGGTTCGGATCAATCGGGAGTAGGGCAGATCCGACGGCTGGGACACATAACGATTGGCCAACCGCCTCCTTTTCAAATCCGGAAAACTCTCCCCTTCCCGGCACTTCAAGTACCCGAGTTCAAACAGCAGTTCGTCGGAATAACCATTCAAAAGCAGCCGGAGGTCACCCTCGAAGGTAGGGTCGATCACCCGCAGAAGCGGAGCCAGACTCGTCGTGCAGTTGCGGGCGATGCTGTTGTAGAATTCCGGCTGCTTCGACAGAGTGTCCGCGCGCCGCATGATGGAATCCAGCAAAGCCCGCGCCTGTTCCGGCGTCGCGTTGGTTCGATAAAGATAGAGCTCCTCCTTGCGGAAATTGGTCCGCAGCCGGAACAAATCCTCCTCCGTGGCCAGCACCATCAACAGTTCATACTGGCGATAGAAACCAGGAAGAAATCCCTGTTCCACACCGACCGGCAGCCGCGTCTCCATCGAAACCGCCAGATAGCGGCCGTCCTCAAATCCAAACGAGAACATCGTATGGGCAATCGCCTGCATACCGTCCCAGTGCGAAACCGCAACATCAACGGTCCGAACCGTCGAAGGATCGAACGCAAAATCGATGTAACGAATCTCGTAATCGTCCACACTCCGGTAACGGAAATCCCGCACATTCCGTACCGTAATCCGGTTCGCATCAACCTCCACAGAAGGGACCCGCCCCCACGGAGCCTGCCACACCGTTTCCGCGAACACCCTTTCCGGCGTCATCGCAGCAAAAGCCACAATTACAACGAACTCCATCGATGCAGGAATCAACAGCAGTTTTCGACGCTGAAACCCGACCAGCCAGCAACCCAGCAACACCCCGGAATAGACCACCGCCCCGACCGGAGACCAGCCGAACGCGTAAAAAACGGCTCCCGCGCTCCAGACGCCGACCAGAAAAACACCGGCGAAAATCAGCCCCAGAAGACAGAAACGCAGCAGCGATGCCCGGTTAATGCGGAATCTGATCTTCATTGCCCACCCGGTCCGGGAACTTCGGAAGTTCCACTTTCAGTTCAGGATACTGCCTGAGATGTTCGATCAAAATCCGCCGCAGCTCCTGAATCGCCAATGGATTGACCTGCACACTGTGGTCCGATTTCACCACCAGTTCGCTCGCGGCGCCGTCCAGGTGGCTCGACAGATACGGCACCACGCCGTCGCTGCCCCCGGGCACCCCGTCCTCTTCCCGGTTGCCGATCACCGAATGATAGACGACACCAGGCGCAAACGGCAGCTCACGAAGCAGATTCAGCATCCGGTTGTCAGGATCGAGATTGTCGATTCCGGTTGCGAATTTCGTATCATTCGGCATGAACACGCCCTGATCCATCAATGCCTTGATGATTCCCTCCCCCCGCATGACGAGCGAAACCGGCAGCCGGATCAGAGACGACCCGAAGTGCGCAATCCAGCTCTGCGCCATCTCCGAACCATGATGCGGAACCGCAAAAAAGACAAGCCGCTTCGCAAACGGCAACGCCTCGAAATTCATCATGTCCTGCACAAAGAGCCGCTGATCCGGCTCCAGATTCTCCAGTTTTTCCTGATAATCCGCACCGAGGACTGATTCCAGCAGGCGGTCACCAGAATTCATCGCCAGAGTCTTGGCGACCAGCCCCCCCATCGAGTGACCGACGATCACCATCCGAGAAAACATCTCGGTCGAACACCCGGATTCCTGCAACCGTTCCTCCTCCAGCAGCAAATCGTCCCGCAGCATCTTCGCCGAAAGCAGCACCGGATTCCCGCTGGAATAGGTGAACCCCCAGAACTGATAGTGTTTCCGCAGCACGGGATCGCTCTGCAACGTGTTGATCAGCTGCATCCAGGTGCGGATATTGGACATCAGCCCGTGCACCAGGATCACCGGAATCCGATCCTCGCGGAAAGGCTCGAACATGTAAAGTCCCTGCATCTGCCGCGTCGCCTCCGGCCGGAGCATGTAGGTCAGATAATCGAACGGCAACGGATTCCTCACCATATAAGCCAGCGGCGTGGAAAAGTCCTGCTCAACCGGAAGATTGTATTTGCCGAGCCGCACAGTCTCGCAATTCCGCGAATCCAGATAGAGCAGCTGCGCCGTCAGCTCCCCGCGCTCCGGCATGTCAAACCGGATCAGCAACGTCGCCGGCAGAGTCTGCTGTTCGGCAAAACGTGTCTCGCCACCTCCCTTGACCGCATGTTCCGTCAACTCGCAGATCAACGGCGCTCCCACGCCGAAACTGCGGCTGATGTGAGTGAGGTTTTTCGTTCGATAATCCGCACAGAGCAAATAATCCTCAAACTCCTCCGGCGCAAGCGGCAACTCAAACTGCGGAGCCAGGAAGTTCACCCTCTGTCCCCCGGCGGCACTCAGCGAAAAGGAGGACTTCAGATGCAATCCCCGACGATGCAGATAGTCAAAAAGCTCCGTCGTCGCCAGATTGTAGATCCGCATCATCTGCAGCCGTTCGGCGTTATACGGTTTCAAATCCGGCCGGTCGAGCGCTGCCAGATATCCGTAACTGTACAGCGCAGCCGAAAGATGATAGCGGATCGCCGTATCCGGATCCTTCCGGTAACGCAATCCGATATTCAGCGAACAATCCGCCAGCGCAGCCAGATAAGCCGGCCGGGGCTCCGCCCGGAAGAGTCTCTCCAACTCCGTGACAAGCTCCCCAGGGCGTTCCTCAAACGCCTCCTCCAGAAGAAAATTGCCGAGAAGATTGTTCGTCTCCTGGGAAATTCCCGCAGACGTGATCGATTCCCCGTAGCCGAGCCGTCCGTCAACGCCGACCCTTACCACGGAAATCTCACTGGAACAGCCGGATATCAGCAGAAGCCCCAGCGCGGAGGAAAGCCCAGGCAGCCATTTTTTCCAATTCATTCCCCCGCCCCCTTCTGCGGCAGGCCAGCTCCCCACGTATGGTAGATCTGCGGAACCAGATATTTGATGATCGAGGCCGCCGGCAAAGCCAGGATCATCCCCGGAATCCCCGCGAAAATCGCACCGAGCAGCACCACGATGATCGTCTCGAGCGTCGTCAACCCCAGAGATTCCCCAATCACGGCAGGATAAAGAATGAACTGTTCGATCACCCCGTTGTAGATCAGATAGGTCACGATGATTCCCGCGAGCTGCAACCCGCTCACCGATGATCCGCCGACCGCCAGCGTCACCAGAATCGTCACCATCGCCGACAGAATCGGCCCTATGTACGGCAGCAGAATCCCGCAACCGGCCAGCGGACCAAGCAACGCAAAATACGGAACCCCCAGAAAGAAAAACACCGTCGTGTACACCGTCGCATCCACAATCATCAGCGTCAGATAGCCGCGAACCCAGATCCGCAGCTTGTTGATGACCTCTCCGATGATCCGCTGCGCCTCGGAAACAGTCTCGGTGCTCGCCCCCGGCAACCAGTTGCCGTTGAACACGGTCCGCACAAGGTATTCACTCTGCCGCTTCCGATTCGGATCATCCCCCGGACCGCAGAACTCCGCAAGTTTCATCAGGAACAGCAGGAAGAAGAAAACCGCCAGAAGAAGATCGGTAATCACCACTCCGATCGTGCCGATCAAACTCGCAGTGAACGAGAACAACCCTCCGGTCCGCTGCAGCAGATACCCGACAAGCTCGCGCCGCGCCGTTTCATCATGCAGCACTCTGCTGACCTGGTCGAGCCCCCATTTCACCAGCGGCAGACTCTGAAACCGCTCCCGCAGTCGTTCCAGATAAATCTCCACCTGCTCAATCAGCTTCCCCACGCCGTTCGCCCAGATTCCGTTTTCGTCAGGAAGCGGCTCCGTCCCGTCGGGCGCTTCTCCGATCGACGCCCCCCCCGCCGGAGAACCCGGAACCGGCTCCCGCGGAAGCGATGTGGCGACCTCCATCTGCGTCCGGGTCCATCCCTTCAGATTCTGGAAATAGTGGTTCGTCAGCATGGAGATTCCACTCACCAGCAGAATCACAACGATCAACATGACGCCGCACGTCTGCGTCACGGCCTGCGTGATGATTTTTCTCCCGGCACGCTTCTGAAGTTCCGCATCGTCAAGCGGCTCGCTCCGGCGCTGAATCTTCGCGGCAAGATTGCGCAGCGGCGCGATCAGAAAATCGACCACCCGGAAAAACAGATAACCCAGACCCTTTTTCCGGCGCAGACGCCGCTCGAAATATTTCTCCAGCGGCAGCATCACGTAAGCCGCGATCAATCCGAAAATCACGGAACGAAGCAGCGTCGCAGTCAGAATAAACACCGCAATGACAATCAGCGCAACCAACACGCCGGCGCCCGAACGCAGAATGCGCATCCGGCGACGCTGCGCATCCACAACTTCCTCGCGAATCCGGTCGATCACCGATTTGGAAAAGCCGAACCGCTTCGCCAGATCATCAATCAGCTCCGCACTCTCCTCCAGACAGTCGTTGCTCGCGGCAAGAATCAGCAGCAAACGAAGCAGATGCTCCCGCTCCTCCGCACTCTGATCGGCAAAAAGCGGGGCGGCCTCCTCCGCGGTGATCGTCGACGCGTGCCGAAGCCCGGAAATCATCCGCTCAATCTCGAACGACGAGAGATCTTCCGAAAGCAACCGGCGAAACGAATCGATCTCCTCCTCGCCCATGGCTCCCCGGCTCTCCATGACCGTCCGGACAAGCGAAAGGAACGCCTTTCGGCGAATCCGTTCCTCCTCATCCATCCGCTCTTCGCCGTCCCCGCCGAAAAGGGCGACGGCCCGGGCAAACGTCCGGCGAAGCGACCGCTCCACCCGCCCCCGAATTCTGACCGTTCCGGAAATTCTGGAAAAATCGACCATTGCGCCTCTCCTGCCGGTTGCATGCGGCAATCAGCCGCCCCTGTCCGAAATAGACCCGGCACCGCTCTCCGCTTCCAGGCGGCGCCGGACTCAATCAGTGAACCCGCACATCGCGATGACCGGGAACGACCTCGCCGACCACACCGACGGTGAAACCTTTCCCCCGGGCAATTTCAAGCGCCTGATCGACCGCCTTTTCCGGGACGAACCAGACCATGCCGATGCCCATATTGAACACCCGGTACGCTTCGACCGGATCGACGTGTCCCTTCTCCACCAGAACCTTGAATACCGGCGGAATCGGCAGCACGTCCGTGTGGAACACAACCGAAACATCTTCCGGCAGAATGCGCGGCACGTTGTCGTAAAGTCCGCCTCCCGTGATGTGGGCGATTCCGTGCAGCGGCAGATCCGCATCCTGCGCGGCCCGGATCGCCGGATAGTAGCAGATGTGCGGCTTGAGCAGCGCTTCGCCGACCGTCTCGCCGAGCTCCTCCAGATAGGTCTTGACCGTGTAACCGCACTGAGAGAAGAAAATATTGCGGGCAAGACTGAACCCGTTGGTGTGCAGACCGTTTGATCCGAACCCGATCGCCACGTGCCCCGGACGGATCTTTTCGCCGGTAATCATTTTCGACTTCTCGACCACTCCGGTAATCACGCCGACAAGGTCGAAATCGTTGCCGTACATGCCGGGCATCTCCGCGGTTTCGCCGCCGAGAATCGCGCAGTTCGCCGCTTTGCAGGCATCGGCAATCCCGGTTAAAACATGCTCGTAGAGCGGACTGCGCAGTTTGCCGATTCCGATGTAATCGAGAAAATACAACGGCTCCGCACCCTGCACGGAAATATCATTGATGCAGTGATTCACGATGTCGTGCCCGACCGTGTCGTACTTCTCCATCATCATCGCGATCATCAGCTTCGTGCCGACGCCGTCGATGCTCGCGACCAGAACCGGCTCCCGGTATCTGGCAAGATCGAGCTGAAACAGCCCGCCGAATCCACCCACCGGAGCGAGCATTTCGGGACGCCGCGTCTCGGCAAACTTCTTTTTCACCTGATCCAGCAGCGTCGTCGCCAGATCGATGTCCACGCCGGCCGCCTTGTACAAATCGCTCTTCACCTTTTCGCTCATACACGCAAATCCTTCAAATATGAAATGAAATCAAGCCCGGAACCCGGGGACATATTCACGAACAGAATATACACGTTCCCCGGACCGATTACAAGTTCCAGAAGCTCTTGACGCCGGAATAAGCCATCCGGGCCGCAAGCTCCATGGCGATCTGCTCCGGCATCTGACCGCGTTCGACCATCCCGCCGAGCACATCCGAAAGCACGCGCCGGAACATCTCGAAACGCGATCCGTAACTCAGCAGTTTGCGCGAATCCGAAACCATTCCGGCAAAATTCGAAAGCACATCGATCGAACCGATATACTCAAGCTGGCGGCGCATGCCGATCGGCGTGTCGTTCAGCCACCAGGCCGAACCGAGCGAAACGGTCGCCCCGAATGCGCGCGTCAGCGTCGCAAGCGTCATCTGATGGATCGCGTCCATGCAGTAGAGCACGACCTTCAGCCGTCCATCGAAACGGTTCAGAAAACGAACCAGATTCGGAGTAAAATCAAGCAGATGGTTCGAAACGTCGCCACCGACATCGGGCCCGAGCGATTCGTAGAGCGAATACCGGACATCGCGCACCGCTCCGATATGCAGCTGCGTCACCCAGCCGGTCTCGGCGTTCAGAGCCGCGGCCTCCGCGAGGAATGTGCCCATGTAACAGTCGATTTCCGACTGCGTCAAATCCTTTCCGGCGAGCGCCTTGCGGAAGGTTTCATTCACATTCCCGAACGCGCAGTCGGCGTAGACCGGATATTCGAGGCCATGATCGCTCGCCCGGCAGCCGTTCTCGGCGAAAAACGCATGGGAACGCGTCATCGCTTCGAGCATGTCGTCGAAACTCTCGATCTTCATGCCGAACCGCTCTTCAACCTGATGGATATAGTCGCGCCAGCCCGGAGCGAAGATCTTCATCGCCTTGTCCGGCCGCCAGGTCGGTCGGACAAGCACACGACCGACCGCCTCGTTGACCTGCTTGTGGTACTCGAGCGTGTCGATGAGGTCGTCGGTCGAACTCATGACTTCGACATTCAGCGGACCGGTCAGCAACTGCTGCGGACGATAAGCATCGGTCGCGAGTTTCGCATTCACTTCGTTCCAGATCCGTTCACCGCTCTCTCCGCAAAGCTGTTCGGTGATGCCGAAATAGTTCTTGAGATCGAGGTGGATCCACTCGTAAACCGGATTGCCAGCCAGCTCCGGAAAAATCTTCGCCATCGCAAGGAACTTCTCCTTCGGCGCGGCATCTCCGGTGATGAGATTCTCCGGAACGTTCCGCTTGCGCAGCATCTCCCACACGTAATGGTCGGTCGCGGCAAAGAGCTGCCACGCGTCGGCGTAATTTGTGTTTTCGGCGATCTCCTTCACATTCGCGTGGTTGTGCGGGTCGACCACGGGGAGGTTCCGGATCTCCGCAAAAATGCGCAGACCGGTTTCATTCGTGATGAGATAATTCGAATCCAGAAAAGCCATCATGCAACTCCTTATACATTAATGGAATCAGCGGAGGCTTCCGAAAGCTCCGCGCGATATTTTTCGAGAATCGGGCGAATCTGCTCAGAGAGGAACTCCTCCACCTGCCGCGGCGCGCGGCCGACAAAGGTCGCCGGATCGAGCAGCGAGTCGAACTCGTCGCGGATGCAGTCGAATGCCGGATCGGCCTTGAGCCGTTCGAGCAGGTCGTTGTCGGCCCCCTCCTCCTTCACGCGGCGCGCGGCGGCCATCGAATGGGTGCGGATCACTTCGTGCAGCTCCTGGCGGTTTCCGCCCTTCTTCACGGCGGCCATCAGCAGATTCTCGGTGGCCATGAACGGCAACTCCGCCTGGATGTGGCGCCGGATCACGTTCGGCCAGAGCTGGATGCCGTCCGTGATGTTGATGAGCAGCGACAGAATGATGTCGACCGTGAGGAATCCTTCTCCGAGCAGAATCCGGCGGTTCGCGGAGTCGTCGAGCGTCCGTTCGAACCACTGGGTCGCCTCGGTCATCGCGGCGTTGCCTGGCAGATTCATGACGTACCGCGCGAGCGAACAGACCCGCTCGCAGCGCATCGGATTGCGTTTGTAGGCCATCGCGGAGGAGCCGATCTGCTTTTTGCCGAACGGTTCCTCGACCTCCTTCAGATTTGCGAGCAGCCGGATGTCGGTCGCCATCTTCGCGGCCGACTGAGCGATGCCGGAGAGGATCGACATGACGAAGTAGTCGATCTTGCGCGTGTAGGTCTGCCCGGAAACCGCGATCACATGGTCGAATCCCATCGCGGCTGCGACATCCTTTTCAAGCTGCCGGCACTTTGCATGGTCGCCGTCGAAAAGCTCGAGAAAGCTCGCCTGGGTACCGGTGGTGCCCTTCACGCTGCGGAACGGCAGAGTCTCGATCTCCCGCTCAAGCCGTTCGAAGTCGAGCATGAAATCCTGCAGATAAAGGCAGAAGCGTTTTCCGACCGTGGTGAGCTGCGCGGGCTGATAATGTGTGAATCCGAGCGTCGGCAGCTCGCGGTTCTTCTCGCAGAAATCGGCCATCTGGGCCATGAGTTTCAGAAGTTTTCCGCGCAGAATTTTCATGCCTTCGCGCATCTGGATGAGCTCGGTGTTGTCGGTGACGAAGCAGCTCGTGGCGCCGAGGTGGATGATCGGCATCGCCTCCGGGCAGCATTCGCCGAAGACGTGGATGTGGCTCATGACGTCATGCCGCAGCTCCTTCTCCTTTTCGGCGACGCGGTCGAAATCGATGTCGTCGAGGTGTTCGGACATCTGGCGGATCTGGGAGTCGGTGATCTCCAGCCCGAGTTTCTGTTCGCACTTCGCGAGTTCGAGCCAGAGCCGCCGCCAGGTGGAGTGCTTGAACTGCGGCGACCAGATATAACTCATTTCCGCCCCGGCATAGCGGTCGGTCAGCGGGCTGGCATAGGTGTTGTGATTCACGGAAAACCCCCTTGTTCGGATTCCATTGGTTATTTTAAACTTATTTGCAAAACCGGAGTTGACTTCGCGGAAAACAAAGCTATATATAATTTAAGTCACAAAAACCGGTTTGGCAAGGCGAAACGGTTTTAAAACCGTTTTTTTATGGCCTCCGGGGAAGAGTTTCGATAAGGCGGAGAGATCGGGAGACCGGTGTTCCGCAGAAAAAAGTTACGGGGAACGATCGATGAATGCTGCGTATTTCGGCCTGGTTCTGAAGGTGAACGATCTGGACGGCTGCCGGATTTTCTACCGCGACCTGCTCAGGCTCGGGGAACCGGTGTTCGACAGCACGTTCGCGGTGGTTTTCGTTCTGGGCGACAAATTGACGCTCACGTTGGAGAAGAGTGCGGCGGAGTATCTGGAGCACGCCTCGGCCGCGGCGAACTTCGCCTTTGCGGTGCCGGATCTTGAAGCGTTCGCCCGGAAACTTGACGACAGCGGCTGCCCGCTTGAGCCTGATCCGATTCGAATCGGCATCGTCGAATACCGGCGCGGACTCGACCCCGAAGGCAACCCCTTCCTCGTCTGTCAGTCCTAAATTGTTCCGGCAAAAAAGCAGGAGGAGACGCCCCGCCCCCTCCCGTTTTCACCGGCTCATTCCATTGCGACCGCGCCGCCGCCTCCGCCGGTTTCAACTTCGGTGGTTTTATCGAATTCCGGAGGTCTGACCGTCAACGTTCCGGATTCATCGCTCCTGACAAATTCGAAGTTGAATCCGAGCAGCCGGACCGGATAGTCGAGTTTCCGATTTCCATCGCCGCCGTAAACGATCAAACTCCGCCCCTGCGGAATCCGGGCAAGGTCGAACCGCAGCGATCGCGACTGACCGACAACCGGAGTGATGTCCTCCTTCACCTGGAACGTCTCGCCCGATGCGTCCTGCACAAGGAAACTGACCGAGTGAACCGCGACCTTCTCCGGCCGGAACGAAATCTCGACCGATTTCGGCCACGACGACGCATCTTTCGCGAGCACGGGCGGTTTCGTTGTGAAAAGAGAAGCATAGGAGCGGCCTCCCGGTGTGCGCGTCACAATCAGCTCCGAATCGTCCGCACTCCGCGCGAGCTTGTACCCCTCGCCGTACACGGTCCAGCCGCCGCGCTCCCAACGTTTCTGCGGTTTGAGGCGCTCCCAGCAACCGACCAGAATCGAACCGTCCGCTGCCGCATCGGGACGGAGCTCGAAATTGAATCCGAGCAGCCGAACCGGGAAATCGACCTTCCCATCGCCTCCTTTGTGAACGATGACCCCCGGCTTCAGGATGCCGGAAGCATCAAAACGGATAACGTTCCACTCGCCATCCGGCAGCGTCCGCGACTGTTTGAGCTGAAAAATCTCACCGTTCCTGTCCATAAAAAGCAGGTTGACCGCATGAATCTTCGCCCGGTCGGAACACACCGGAACCCCTACGTCGACCGCAAGTTTCGCGGCCTCCTCCGCAAACAGTTGCGGAGTGCGCAGGAAAAAGCTCACGAACGAAGCGCGTTCCTTTTCCCACGAGATCCGGATCCGTCTGCCATTTTCCGCCGAGGCGAGCTGAAAGCCTTTTGCATAAGTGATCCACTCATTGAGCGGAAGTTTCCGCTCCACCGCCCGAAACACGACCGTATCGCGGAATTCCACACCCGGTTCGGTCTCGAAAACGGCATCGAGGTAGAAGAGCTGATCCGGCTTCGCATTGCGCGGGACGGGAATTGTAAATGCAGCCTCGCCCATTCCGTCGCCGGGGATGTCGAGCTTCACTGCGGCGGGAACTACATTCCACGCCCACTCCCGCCAGTTGTTCTTCGGGATGAGCCGCACAGTTCCGGACAGCGGGTGCGCCTTCAGGTTGTATACATGGATTTTCACCGTATCACGGCTCCCGGCAATGAGTTCGAGAACGGCACCAGACATCAGATCACAGGCGCGCGAAGGGGCAGAAGGCAGAATCTTCACCCGGGCATCAGGAAGATTCAGCTTCGGAATCTCATGTGCCGTCGAGACCTTGTCAAACTCCGGTTCGATACCGCCGCGTACAAATACCGGGTATTCGCAGACGGGGATTTCCACATAACCATCCTTCACCGGCAACGTCGACGCACCGCCCGAGAGGTTGAAGAATTCGATTTCGTTCCCGGCGGCTTTCAGCCGAACGGTCTGCGCCGGACGGATCGTGTCGAAAAACGGAATTTGAAACTGATCGTATCCGTAAGGATCGTTGCGCCAGAACGAGATTACCCGCTGTCCGAGGTCATCCCGGAACGAGAGCCCGGCAATCTCCCCCGCCTTCAGCGAATGCCCCTTCACAAATCCTTCGAATTTCGCCTTGCCGAAGAGTTTCGCAACGGCCCGGTAACTTGCGGCACCCGGTTTCGGCCGCCCGTAACGGTCGAGCATGCCGAACTCCTCCTCGAGGAAGTCGACCGGAACATCACGAAAATTGTACGGAAGCACCTTGGACGCACCGAACGCGAGTCCGCCCAGCATGACTTTAGGCTGGTGAACCGCCTGATAACGGCGCACCTCATCGAGCGTCCGCACCGGAATCATATGCATGGAGCTGTACGTGCAACCGCCGATCTCCGTGAGCCAGACCGGAGTTTCCGGAATCCCGGCCGCGGCTTTCCAGCCGTTGAGTTCGCGCATCTTCCCGGCAATGCCCCAGAACATCGGAACGTAAAAGCCGTAAATGTGGCTCGCAATCGAATCACAGAAACGCGCCCCGCCTGTCCGGAACACCGGCGCATGGATCGCATTCAGATCGCCGGCCATCACGTTGCATTCCGGATTCGCGAGCTTCGCCGCCTTGTATCCGGCCTTCAACATCTGGGCGTAATCTTCGGGCAGAATCTCCCAGTAGGTCGGCTCGTTGCCGAACTCCCAGTCCCGCACCACTCCTTTATGGGCTGAAATCAGTTTGTAGACCTGTTCGGCGTACCATGCGTAATCGGCAGGGATGCCGTATTTTGCCCATTTCTCCACCATTGCCGGATTCTCCGCCCGGTTCTTCGCGATGGCGGGATAACCGTTCACCCCGGAACTTGTGATGATCCCCAGCGGGTTCAGTCCGGCGGCCCTGACCCGGCGCAAAACGCTCTGAGCTCCGCCGATGTCGTCATAGCCGACATCCACCCGCACATTGCTCACGCCGAGACGGCGCAGCAGATCGAAATCGAACTCCTCGAAACTGTACCGCCGTTCCCGTCTGGTGATATGGCAGGTGAAACCGAAATTTCCCTCCGCACCGTTGTCGACCGGATCGCGCATCACCGCCAGCGGAATCACGACACTGTTTCCATTGAAGGAAGCGTCTTCCGGCGTAACGCGCAGTTCATAATAACCATCCGCTCCGGGCAGCGCGACCGGAATCGCGGTCACGCCGGGCTTCAGTTCCGGTTCAATCCGCTTTGACCAGACCGGCTTGTCGGAGAAATCGCGCAATTCAAGCCGGAAGGCCGCCTTGCGGGCGGGCGCATCGGAACGGATCCGGAGCAGGGCCGGTTCGCTCTTTTCAAAAAAGAAGTTATTGCGCCGGTTCAGCCGGTCTCCGATCTGCAGCGGAGCTGTAGCCACGACTCGAAATCCCGCTGTCGCGCGTCCCTCGTACTCCGGCTGCTGCCAGAGCCGGGCGGTATTCAGCGCGGCGAAGTCGGTACTTCCGTCATCCGCGCCGAGCACAAACGGCGCGCCCGCATAAAATTTGTTCTCCATATGTTCGCGCAATCCGGAAGCGTGTTTCACAACGCCGTAATGCGACGGTTCATTCCGGGTTTCGGCAGTCAGTTCTCGATATCCGCCACGCCCGTCATACCAGCCCGCCTTGAAAAATTCGTGCATGTCAGGGAGCGCATAAACGCGCGGGGCGTCCGGAAACGTCAGGTCGCGGTATCCGATAATCGCCTCAAACACTCTGCCGTTCTCCCGCGGCCTCTCGGCAATGGTGTAGGCGCCCTTTTCCGGATCACCGGTCGTAAGAAAGTTGCAGTAACGTGCCGCATTGACCCGGCTGACGAAATTCACCCCCTCCTCCGCCGCATCTGCCGCCGCGGCGTAGTGCCATGCTCCTTCCGTTCCGCTGCGTACAATCTTCATGCGGGGGTCGAAAAGAGCGTGCGGATCGGATTTTGCCGCACAGGCGTTCAGGAATTCGGCGTACTGCGCATTCGTCACCTCGGATTTTCCGATCCGGTAAGGATAACTGACCCCGCCGCGCGGATAAGGATTCGGCACTTCGTGGAAGTATACCTTTTTCCCCGCGTTGCCTGCGTCTCCGACGGTAACAAGTTCGGGAGCGGCAAAAGCCGCAAAGCATCCGGAAAGAGCGAAAAACAGACCAATTTTCTTCATACGTTTCTCACCATCTGTTGGTTACATCGGTCCACGTGGTAATCAGCCACCAGGGATATTGCCGGGAGGGGAACTGACCGTTCAGCCAGGGATCGCTCCAGAGCGCGGGACGGCACTGCACCGCGGCGGCATGTCCGTCCAGAAACGCCATGTTCATCGCGTTTCCATGTTCAAAGCGCAACATCTGGAAGGTACCGCTTTCCCGGAACCAGTAAGTGCCTGCGGCATAGTGAACCGACTCGAAAACTGTCGGACAGCGCGAGGGCTCCTTCACTTTTTCCGCCCGGATCCACACCCGCCAGGAAGTGTTTCCATCGAGAAAATGCGGCAGAATCCCGACATTGGCGGTGTAACCGCCGGTTCCGTAAATTTGATTTTTGTTCTTGCTCAGATCGCTGTTGCTGCCGAGCAGCATGCGCCTTCCCGGGCAATCCCAGATCTTGACCGGACGAACGGTTTCCGACTGGAAGGAGTTTCTCTCCCAGGAGGCGCCGCCCAGGTAAAGTTTGTCGAGCTTGCCGTGCCACTGTTCACGGCCGGTATCCGCCCACGGGGGAACCGCGGCGGGAGTGAACCCGAAATCGGTCACATACATGCTGATCGCGGAAGAGATCTGTTTCAAGTTGTTCAAACACGAAGCGGCTTGCGCCCGCTCCCGTGCCTTGTTCAAGGCGGGCAGCAGCATCGAGGCCAGAATCGCAATGATCGCAATCACGACGAATAATGTTCGATCATGGGTGCGTTTTTATGTAACTCATAGGTGTATTTGCTATAAATAATCTCAATATACTAAGAGGACTAAAAAATGTATTACATCATATATAAAACAACCAATGTCTTGACAGGTGAATTTTACATCGGTAAGCATTGCACAGAAAACCTTAATGATGGCTATATTGGAACAGGAATGACTATCTTGAAGAAGATCAAACAATTTGGGAAACAGCATTTTTATCGAAACATACTCGAATTCTGCAACTCATACGATGAGCTAAATGAAGCAGAAAAAAGATGGCTGACTGAAGATGTCATGAATGACCCTCGTTGTTACAACAATCAGACTGGCGGAGATAATGGATTTATCCAATCAGTTGATACTAAAGAAAAAATCTCAAACTCTAATAAAGGGAAAATTGTATCTGACGAAACACGAAAGAAACAATCAGAATCACTGAAAGGGCGTATTGTTTCTGATGAGACAAAAGGAAAATTACGACTTGCTTGGCTTTATAAAAGCGATAAAGAACGTCAAAAACACAGAGAAGCAATTTCTCGTGCATTGAAGGGAAAAACGTCTAATAGAAAAGGAATAAAACTAACAGAAGAACATAAAAAGCATATATCTGAATCATTAAGAGAAAAGCCTACTTGGAATACAGGGAAGCATTTTTACACGAATGGAGAAGTAAACATTGCCTTGAGAGATGATGAAATCGTACCTGATGGTTTTTATCGAGGCAGAAAGCCATACGGAAAAAGAAAACTCAAATAATCTTGGGTACGTTTTTATGAAATACACCAATAGTAATGATCCTTGAATTTAAAGACCATTACTGTATATTAGGAGAAAAGAGGTTTACAAGATGAAAGCCATTATATATGCAAGACAATCCAGTTCTGATTCAGAAACGTTTTCAGAGTCTGTTGAGCTTCAGAAAGAAAAATGTAGAGAGCTTGCTAAAAAAGAAAAGCTCACTGTGATTGATGAATTTGAAGACCTCAACACTTCTGGAAAAACATATCCTGAAGGAGCAGAAAATATTGCAAGTATGGACATTGCTTTCCAAAGCTGGTTCAAAGAGCAAACTGGACACAAAATGTTCAGGAGTGGTTTTGGAGAGGCGATACAAGCACTCAATAAGGTTGATTATATAATATGCTATGACATAACAAGGTTATACAGGCCAATATCAGGATCATTCCTTGAAAGCTATGTCAATCAGTTGCTCATAGTCAACAATGTCAAGATCATGACTGTCAATAATGGAGTTCTTGATGTAGGGACTTTCAATGACTCATTGATCACAGCATTGCAAAACAGAATCAACCATGAACATATTGCTACTTGTAGACGAAAATCGATGGCCGCATTCAGGAAACTTCGGGACAGTGGTTACAACTGCAATGGAGGAAAGGCTTTCGGCTTGATTTACAAGGGAAAATTCGAGCTTGAGGTCGATCCAGAAAAAGCAAAAGTCATTCGTTTCATCTATCGGGAAATTGCAAATTACAGGCCATATAACGAAATCATCAGATATGTCAACGAGCGTTGGCCACATTGTTTTAAGAAGTGTTGTTATGAGTCAAATCTATATCACATTGCAGCAAATCCGATTTATGCGGGTTATATGTATAACTCACAAAAAGAACTGATCAAAAATGTGCAGATGAACGGTAAGGAGATCATTTCTTTCGATGAGTGGAAGAAAGTCCAAGACATCATGACGAAGAAAAAACGGAATCCTCCTAAAGCAAAATATCGTTGGTTGCCGTTCAGCGGGCTTCTGTATGATGGTTATACAGATTCTAAGCTGGTGGTATCGAAGAATCGTACACAAATCATCTATTTCCCGAATATCACCAACCTCAAGGCCAACGTCAAAACAGGTGGAGTGGTCTTATTTCAAGCTGACAAGAAAGATTATTCGGGGATTTACGAAGCGATAAATCCCATTTTGCTACTGGTCTTCAGACACAAAGTGGAAGAATACTTCAAACAAGAGCAGAATGCGAAACAAATCGAACAGTACAAGATCGAGATCGAGAACATGGCGGCAAAAGAACAGCCGCTATTCGATATGTTCTCTAGAGGAATCATCACAGAAGACCAGTTGGAAAGAATGCTCGTCAACCATAAGAAACGCAAAACTGAGCTGCAAAAACTCATTGCAGAAGGGTCCTCGTTCAAACCGATCAACAGAGATAAAATGATGTATGACCAATGGACAAGCTTCTGCACGTTGATCAATAGAGAACTTCCAAATGAGGTGTATGAAAAGTACCTAAAGGAAGTAATCAAAAAAATCGTTGTCTTCGAGGACAGAGTGATTATTCATACCGTCTATGGAGAAATCCCACTTGAGCGGTATATCAGAGGAAATAAAAAACACTTCCCTAAATATGACATTGACATTGATGAAGTGGAATCACCACAATTCAGCAAGTTCGACTTCAGGGATACGAAGATCACAATCAAGTATCTCTATCCATCGGCTTATCAAGGGGACACCACGATAAGAGAAATAGTTTCATTTGACAGGTTGAAAATTATCGCAGTTGGAAAAAATTAAGGGATAACCTTGATGGTTATCCCCATAGAAACAGATTAGCTGGATTATTTTTTCTTCTTGCGTGCAGCAAGAATGGCTTCCAGTTCCTCAGTTGAAAGAGCAGCTACCGATTCAAGTTGGGCTGCTTTTTTCTTTTCCTGTTCCAACCGAGCCAAAAATTTTGCACGCTCCTCTTTGAAAGCGATTCGTTGCTCTTTTGACAGGCCATTACAAAGCTTGGCAAACGCCTTACTGCGGAAGAGCGCTTGGTCTCCAACAGATAGACGATCATACGCTTCTACAACTGCTTTCAATTCGGCTGATTCCGGTGCTTTCCCTGCCATGAGACGTCCTCCTTTGTTGGGTTGGGTGTCAAATATAATACCACTACCATAAGAAAAAATCAAATATTTTCTCTTTTGGTGGTTAACTTTTATTCAGAATCTGCTATCGCGTGCGCAGACACGCTCCTCTATCAAGAAGGTACTGATAATTTGATGCCTTGTCACTCGGGTAAAGATTTTTCCATTTTTTTCAGAATGTCAGCTAACTTTTTCAGCGATATTGATATTCTGGGAGTAGTGAAGATAAGAAATTATTTTTATGGGTTGGTTGAAAATTTAATAGAATATGATTGTGATAGGTGAAGTGTATTCCCGTATCTCATATTAACAGTCAAGCTCCACTAGAAAGGAGGTCTTATAATAGGGGCTTGAACAGCAAATCTATCGTAAAGCAAAATTCAAAATAAACATGAAAGGGCATTTATTATGCTGAATTCTGAAATTGAAAACACCGCTGAAATCGTAAACGAAAGCATCAACAACGAGGTAATCATGAACGAATTCACGAACGAAAACATTAACATTAACACTGAGGTCAAGATGAATACCGAAAAGAAACATCGTATGTCCAAAATTGACAGGCAGATTGAGATTGCAAGAGCTGATCTTGCAACAGCAAGTGAAGATGAGATTCTCATTGTAAAGGGGTATTTGGCAATTCTCGAACGCAAAAAGAGCAATAAAGAAGCTGAGAACAAGGCAAAGAAATCTGATTGGATGACTGATTACCGCATTAAAAAGATGTCGAACGAGGACATCAAGCGCATGTATCATCACTACCACGAAGAGATGCTCAAACGCGAGCTTCCGCTCGACTAATTAAAAACTGTCACACGAGGGATAGCTCATGGTGGGCTATCCCGTTTAACTTAAAACAAGAAAGGTTATAAATTATGAGCATGATTGAGAATGCAACTGAAACTGAAGTACTGAATGCCATGTATGAACTTGAAGCACTGAAACAAAAGGTGCGTATCGTTTGTACAGGTAATGTTATCGACATGGACGACAAAGATGTTTCCATCACGTTCAACCTGATTGACGGCAAAACGAATATCGGAAATATTACGATTTGCTGGAAATGTGACAGGCTTTACCATGATGAAATGTTTGACGGCTCCCGTTGGTGGATTATCAGCGTGTCCAGTCATGGAGGTGATGATCCTCTGATTGATAAAATCGCTGAAAATATCCGTAATACAGTTGCACATTTCAACTTCACTTCCAATAGCGTGAGATTCTCTATCGGAATGCTCATCATCAGAAGCAAGAGAGTCATTCACGTGACAGTGCAGAATCTCTAACCATCAATATGCATGGGATAGTTCATAATGGGCTATCCCATTTTTTTTTGTACATGACGAATTCTGATATAAATAACTTTGCCACCGCGAAATAAGTGGTGGTAACGATCTACTAATTCTCATATTTTCTCCGTAACGGCCAATTGGTGAGTCCTTCATCAGTTGGCTATTTTTTTATCATCGTTATGCCTATTTGAATCGAAATAGCTGGATGAATAAAACTATATCCATCAACATAACGTGATCCACAATCACCCGGATGAATACCAGACATATTCTAATAGACAATCTTAAGAAATAAACGCGGGAGAAAACGAGGGAGAAAACGAGCGGATATTCTGCTCAATATGTTTGGTGGATATTTTAAACAACCAAGAACTAAGTAGAGTATTTCAAGTGGATATTTTAATCAATCAAGAATTAAGTAGAGTATTTCAAGTAGATATTTTAAACAATCAAGAACTAAGTAGAATATTTCAATTACCTAAAGGTAGGTGTTTTTAATCAACCAAGAACTAAGTAGAATATTTTAAGTGGATATTTTAAACAATCAAGAACTAAGTAGAATATTTCAATTACCTAAAGGTAGGTGTTTTTTAATCAATCAAGAACTAAGTAGAGTATTTCAAGTGGATATTTTAATCAATCAAGAACTAAGTAGAATATTTCAATTACCTAAAGGTAAATCAAAGTTTACCAACTACCAAAGAAATGAGTTATTCAAGAATGTGGAGCTAAAGCTCCACTCTCTATTCATCCTCAACAAAATGGTGGTTTAAAAAAACACCTATAATTTTATAATTTTTCTACCCACCACTTTATACGAAGTACCCTATTTTATATACTTTATACGGCTCATATTTTTCATTGGAATCCAAATACTTACAACTGCAAAATTAACCCCCAGAACAGAAAATTAACCCTCAGAACATGCGAAAAACCTCCAGAACATGGCATTAACCCCCAGAACAGAAAATTAACCCTCAGAACATGCGAAAAACCTCCAGAACATGGCATTACAGAATCATATTATTTTGTTTCAAAAACAGTTAACTTTTTTCAGATTTTTGCTATTCTAAAACTAGATTAAGGTTTCCTGTATAAATACTTTTGAAAATTAAAAATGGAGAAAATAGCATGAAGATTTATGCAAATGTAGATCGTTTTCAATTTATCACGGATTTCAGAATTGAACATGGGTTTAATACTCTGTCTATAAGGGAGAGAGTATTTGCTTCTGGATGGTTGACTTACTGTTTGAACAAAGAGCAGGCTGAATGTTCAGCAGAAAAGTATTCTGTTTTCAATCTTATCTTCAATTTCAATGGTGGATTCAGGCATTTGACTGACACGACCAAATGCAAGTGGTATGATCAGTTCACTGCTGATTATGATGAATTCATTTTCAATCATAGCGGTTTAGTCCACTACATCAAAACAAATGTTGACACGCTCAAGGAGGACGGCAACCATGAGATTTACAGAAATCAGCTTACGGAGGGGGCATGGGATTTGCTTGGCAAAGTGAAGAACCGCTCTTATAAGTCATTTATTGCGAGATTGTATGTAATTGGTGTCGCGTCTTACAAACATAAGACTTCAGCATTGAATCATATCGATGTTCTCGACTTCATGTCCGGTGATGCAAATGTTACCAGAAATATGAATGCAATTACGGAGTTCTTCAAAATACTTAATATCTCAGCGACGTATTCAAAGAAATTAAAAAGATTCAACTTCGGCAATGAACTTCAACTGCCAATACCAGCAACTAGAAAGAATAATTATGATGATGTCATCATTGTGAATGATCCGAATATCAAGCAGCTTGCAGAGGAAACAAAACACCTTACAGAAGAGGTAAAACAAATCATTCAAACCGATCTTGAAGATGATCTTGATTTAAGCGGCAGTTCTTCACATTCAAACAATATAGATGAGTCTTATCTTACGGAAGTTGACATCTACGATGACACGCAGTTGACGATTGAGAAATGGCAGCAATATTGGAATGAGCATACAGCTAATTATAATCCAACGCCTTTTAAAATCGGTGAAGCTGGTAAAAAAGAGTTCGTTGCAATAGCAAAAGCTATCAGTGACTTCTATGAGAAGAATAAGGATGCCAGAATGCTTGTTGAAGGCAACGGGTATCTTGAAGGAAACAACTGGCAAGAGAGAAAGAATTCCGCAAAAATCATGATCAAACGCGCTCAAAACAAGATCATTAGCTGCCTGAATAAAATTGCTCAAGTAGATATGGATGTATACAAAAGAGTAACGATTGCACTATCTGGCAATAAACTTCTCAAATACGAAACTGGATTATAAAAAAGGCTCTGTCACAACAAATGGTTGATTTTTGACGAGAAATAGCGTATAATAATAGTAAGAAACAGTACCACCGAAG
>NZ_CALXSK010000005.1 GCF_944391105.1 uncultured Victivallis sp. | reverse complement strand
AAATCACCAGCGATTTTTCTTCATTTGGATATTCTCGTTTCGCTTTCCCTGCCGCGCTAGCGGCTCAGTTCAAGAAAAAAAATAAAATTTCAAACTGCTATTTAAGATAGAATAACCTAATCTGCAAAATACATAATATTAGGTTTTTCTATCTTAATAGAGAATTATAAAATTTTAAAAATTTACAACACAAAGGTTCTATTTATTATGTTCCCATTACTGACTCTCGATTTCGAGACTTTTTATTCCGACAGTTACAATCTCAATAGCTTCCCTTCTTATCAGGAGTACATTCTTTCCTCCCAGTTTAAGATTCATGGACTGGCAGTATACTATCCTGACGGTAAAAGAGAGTTCCGCCGTGATGCCGATGTGTTGCTTCATGAGTTGCAAAGTGTTTACGGCAACAATCTGGAAAATGCCTGCATCATCATGCACAATGCCATGTTTGATGCCGCTATCCTTAAATACAAGTTCAACATCATTCCCCCATGTATTCACGATACCATGCTGATGGCAAAGTATCTTTTCGGTGTCGATGTGAAAGTAAGCTTAAAAGAGCTTGCGGAACGCTGTCATTTGCCCGCAAAGCTCGACCTTGAGTTCTCCAAAGGCAAACGTGAGCTCACAGCAGCAGAGTTTGCGGAACTCCGTACCTATGCGATCAACGATGTCGTCATCACTCGTGAACTCTATGACCATATTGTTCCAGAGATATTACCGGAAGAGTTGGAGATCATCAATCATACTGTACAATGTTTCCTGCGTGATGCGATAAAGATCAACAAAGAACTGCTCCAACAAGCCCGCCATGAACTTTGTACCCGACTGATCAATGAATTGGGGGATATGCAGCCCGAAGAAATTTCAAGTGATCGTCAGTTTGCTCAACTGCTTTCCGATGCATTGGCTAAAACCAACCGTACTCTTGCGATGAAACCGGGTAAAAACGGAATGATCCCGGCTATTTCAATGGATGACCCTGAGATGCAGAACATGCTCTCCGATCCCGACCCGCTTGTCAGTAAACTCGTCAAAGCAAGGTTGCTGGTGAAATCAAAAGCACAATTGCTGTCACGTATCAATTACCTCAGCGGTATGGCAAATCTAACGGGTGGTACTTTGCCGGTGTTTCTCAAGTACCATCATGCGCAAACCGGACGTTTTGCAGGAGGCAACGGTCTTAACTTACAGAATCTTCCTGTTCCCGGACGCTCGCCGGTTCAAATCCTCAATGATACGGCATGGAAGATCAGGCAATCCATTCATGCACCGGCAGGATACGTTTTTGTCGCCGTGGATGCGGCACAGATCGAAGCGCGTGTACTTGCATGGCTGACCAAAGAAGAACAGCTCAATTCGGCTTTTGCCTCTGGACGGGATATCTACTCTGAGTTTGCTTCAGAAGTATTTAAGGAACCAGCAGGGAAGCCCTGTGATGATTCTCCGGCAGAACAACGAAAGGGCTTATTGCGCCAGATCGGCAAAACAGCCATCCTCGGTTTGGGATACCAAATGGGAGTGGAGCGTTTCGCGAAACAATTGAAAAGTTCCATCGCCAGCAGCGAATTGTGCCGTTCAGAGCGCGAGCTTGCCGCACTTGCCTATAAGATCGTCCACTCCTATCGGAACCAATACCGGGCAATCCCCGGTTTCTGGAAGGAGCTGGAAAAGGAGTTCCGTAAAAGCGTAACAAGCCGGAATTTCAGGAAATTGGGCAGGCTGGTTATTGCCAGCGACAACAGAGCGACATGGGTGACATTACCATCTGGGCGGAAACTCATATATCAAGCCACGGCGATCCTGCCGACCCGTATTCAGGAAATCAGTTATCTCAACTCGCAAGGCGAGCAGGTTACTACCCTCATGGAACAACAGCCGCTTTGTTACCATGATGGGAAGAATCTTCATGGTGGACTTCTCACAGAGAACGTCGTTCAGGCTACAGCCCGTGATCTGCTGGTCCATGTAATTCTGAAATGTGAAGAAGCCGGTATTCCAATTGTCCTTCACATTCACGACGAGGTGATTGCCTGCGTTCCTGAAGATCAGGCCAAGCAAGCTATGGAAACCATGATTCAAATATGGAGAACGGTTCCCCAATGGGCTGAAGGATTGGTCCTTGATGCCGAAGGAGTCTTCGGAACCAATCTTGCCGGGTTGAAATAACCCTCTGTTCTCCCCCTCCAACGTTCCGTCAATGACGGCATAAAACGTTGGGGGGAGTTTTCATCATTCCAAACAGTGTAATCCCGGCCTCATGAATACCTGTTTTGACAGCAGACAATCCACTTCAATGCGGACAGAAACGGATAAACTTGAACGAACCAAGACTTTTTACGACAAGGGCAACTTTTCTGAGATTTCTTCATGGTATTACAAGCTATCTCACTCTGTCTGATAATGAGCCAATTCTTTTCTTTCCATATTCAGCAAGTACAAGGAAATTTACTCCTTAATCGAAAGAATGGAGATGTGTTATTAACTTGAAAAAGTTGAAAAAAAGTTTGGAAATCCCCTGTCAAAATCCAGCCATAACGGGTAAATTATAAGTATTGATGGCCTCTTGCCGGGGTCACAATTGGGGCACAAATGGGTCACAATTGCGGGATTTTGGGACCTGAAAACAGGAAAAACAGCCGGAGGAAAGCGTTTTTTGAGGAGGAAGTAGTCAGCCGCATATTCGAATCCTTGCGGGGCTGCCATTTTTTTTATTTTCGGGAGACGTGGCGCTCCTGAAATTCGCATGTCAAGACCGTCGAGTTGCACAGCCGTTCTCCGGAAACAGAACAGAAAAAAGGAGAGATCATGAAACACCTCATCTACACTCTTTGTCTCGTTTGCGCATGTCTCGGAGTCCGGACGTATGCCGCCACGCCCTCAGAGAATTATCAGCTCAGCACCCATATTCTGGACGTCAACCTCGGCAGGCCGGCCTCCGGAGTGCCCATCGTACTTTTCCGTCTGGCGGAAGACGGAATTACCTGGAATAAAGTCGATGCGGGAATTACCGACCCAAACGGCAGAATTGGAAACTTTCTGCCAGCGAACCGGACAAACGATGGAATTTATAAACTGAAATTCGAAACCCGGGATTACTTCCGGAAGCAGAACCGGGAATCGATCTATCCTTTTGTCGAGGTTGTTTTTGAAATCCGTGGTTCGAATCATTACCACATTCCGATCACCATGTCGGCAAACGGTTACGGAACTTACCGCGGCAATTGAAACCAGGTCTCCGGCATGCGCGACTGCGTCCGCCGGCAGACGACTCAACGGAAACATTCCCGAAATGAACAAGGATACATTTAAAGGTCTGTGCTGCGGAGTTTTCGCCGCAGTGGCTTACGGGATGAATCCTCTGTTCACGCTCCCCCTGTATCGGACCGGAATGACTCCGGATTCGGTGCTGTTCCACCGATACGCTCTGGCCATGATTCTGCTTGGTCTCTTCCTGGTCTGGCGTAAGAAATCGTTCCGGCTGTCTGGCAGACAGTTGATTCTGGCTGTGATCGGAGGATTGCTGATGGCGCTTTCATCGCTTTTTCTCTTTCTGAGTTACAAGAAAATGGATGCCGGAATCGCCTCGACGATTCTCTTTGTATATCCTGTGATGGTTGCGGTCATCATGGCGACATTTTTTCGTGAAAAAATTTCCGTTCCGACGATTCTGGGAATTGTCGGCGCCCTAGCGGGGGTGGGAATCCTGTACAGGGGAGACGGGGAAAATTCCCTGAATATCAGTGGTCTGGTTCTGGTTCTGCTCTCGGCGTTGAGTTATGCGCTCTACATGGTCGCGGTTCGGGAGACTGATTTGAAACGCCTGTCTCCGGAGCTTCTGACCTTTTATGCTCTGGTGTTCGGGGTACCGCTCTTTGGAATCCGGTTGAAATTCGGAGCTGACCTGCAGTGGCCCGCGACACTCTCCGGCTGGGGGTGTGCGATTGCGCTGGCGTTTTTCCCCACGATCGTTTCCCTGCTGCTTATGACGGTATCGATTCGGCTGATCGGCGCAACACGGACGGCAATTCTCGGAGCCCTGGAACCGATTACCGCGGTTTTTTTCGGGATTCTGCTGTTCGGGGAACAGCTGACATTGCGCCTGGTGCTCGGAATTCTGGTCATTCTGGCCGCGGTCACGGTTGTAATATCCGGCAGCCAGCTGTCCTGCCGGCTCTCCGGCGTGGGAAAACGTTTCCACCTCTGCCGCCGGCAAAGGTAACCCCGCCGGAGTCGACCACATATCAGTGAGCCACGCGGGCGGAAACCTTGGGGCGTGGCATGGTTCACGCTGCCCTTCCACGTCGACATTCTTCGACGCGGAGGAAATGCGCAAAAAAGAAAGCATATTTTCACCAGGAGAATCGGATATTCCTAAAAAAAATCCCATTTTTTAAAAGGATTTTTCCGTTCAGGAATTTGACTTTTCCGCAATCGGGTGTATAATGAAGTGTTTTGCCCCTGTCGGGACAGGCAATGCCGTGTGAAAACGGCAGACAATCATAACAATAAGGAGAATTGCAGGATGGAACACAAGAAGGAGATTTTCGCGGACGGCATCGGTCAGATTCACTTCGCCGGCGGCATGGTCCGTTTTGACTTCGTCACCCTTCAGCCGAACGAGGACGGCTCGGCCCCGACTCCGGTGGTCAACGAACGCATCATCATGCCGCCGCAGGGCTTCCTCGGCGCGTTCAACTCCATGCAGCAGCTCATCGACAAGCTGCTCGAAGCGGGTGTTCTCCAGAAGAACGAGCAGGCGAAGTAAGTTCTTCCGCCGTTTGCGGCCCTCCGGTTCCCCCGGGGGGCTTTTTCGTTTTCGGGCAGACGGGAAGTCAGCGCACGGAAAACTCGCAGCCGCAGAAGTTCTGAAGGTAGAATCCATACTCCCGCGCAAGTTCACGGCTCCGTTTGAAGCCGTCCTTTTTCTTGAAATCCCACGGCTCGAAGTTTGCATAGCGCCCCCCGACCTCGAAGATCACGCGACTCGGCTTGTGGGGACTCACGGTCAGCGTCGTCGCAAAATTCGCGCCAAGCCGGGCGGCCCGCTCCGCCGTGCGCCCGAGCGACCAGCCGAAGCAGAGCGGACAGCGCAACCCGCGTTCGGGCTCGGATTCGTAACCGGCGATCGACCGCTCCCAGTCCGCATGCCGGTAGGGATCGACCTCCAGAGCAAGATCGAAGATTCCCGCAAGCTGCTCGACCGATGCGAGCCGCCGCTCAAACTCCTCACTCGTGGCGATGTTGCTGTTCGAGTAGTAGAGCCGGATCTCCCGCCCGGTCTCAAGCAGACGCTCCACGCAGCCCGCGGCGCACGGAGCGCAGCAGACATGCAGAAGCAACGGATTGTTTTCGGAATTCGCCATATCCATATTTTACAACCGGAAAGCGTTTTTTTCAATTGAAAAAGAGCGCATTCCGGGATATTTTATATCATGCTCAGTTTCATTATCCGCAGAACATTTTATTCCGTGCTGATCCTGCTGGGCGTGGTGTTCCTGACCTTCGTGTTGTTTCACGTTGCCGCGGGAGACCCCGCCGCCGCGGTGCTCGGCAAAAACGCCCGCGCCGATGAGATCGATGCGCTGCGCCGCGACCTCGGCGCGGATCTGCCGCTCTTCTACGGACGCCGCTGCAAAACCGAAGCGTTCGCCCCCTACCGGGCGGGGGAACCGCTGCGTCCCGGCGTCACGGCTGTGAAACTCGAAAAGGTCGAGCCGCCGTTCAACGGGACCTATCTGCGCTTTGAACGGCAGTTTCCGATTCCGCGCTACGGCTGCCGCGTCGTGAAAAACGGCGAGACACACTATTTCGAGGATGACAACCCCTCTCCGATGTTCTTTGCAGAGGGAATCGACGAAATTGAATTCTACCGTCTCCAGGATTCCCCGTGGAATTCGCAATTTCTGCGGGCACTGGGAGAACTTGTGAGCTTTCAACCGGAGTTCCCGTATATCCGCGTGCTCGACTTCGGAAAAACCATCACCACGCGAGAACCGATTTCGAAGATCCTGATCCGGGGAGTCTGGCCGTCGCTCTGTCTCATGATTCCGGTGTTTCTCGGAGAGCTGGTCATCGGGCTCGCGCTTGCGCTCGTGGCGGCGGCGTTCAAGGATACGATCATCGACCGCGCGCTCGTGCTCATTTCGGTGGCGGGCATGAGCGTTTCCTATCTTGTGGTCATCATCTTCGCGCAGTGGTTTCTCGGTTACTATTACGACCTCTTCCCGGTCTGGGGATATGAGGGATTCGGTTATCTCTGTCTGCCGATTCTGGTCGGAATTCTCTGCGGCATCGGCGGGAACGTCCGCTTCTACCGCACGGTTTTCGTGAATGAGCTGCGGCGTGAATACCTGCGCACGGCGGCGGCGAAGGGGCTCTCGCCGTTCCAGGTCTACAGCAAACATCTGCTGCGCAACGCGGCGATTCAAATCATCACGCGGGCGAGCGCGTCGCTGCCGTTCCTCTTCACCGGGAGCCTGCTGCTGGAGTCGTTCTTCGGCATCCCCGGACTCGGCTTCACGGGGGTAGACGCGCTCTACAATTCGGATCTTCAACTGCTCAAAGCGCTGGTCATCACGAGTGCGCTGCTGTTCGTCATCATGAACCTGCTCGCCGACCTCGCCTACGCGTGGGCCGACCCGCGCATCCGACTGGAGTAGAAACACCATGGAATCCGCTCTCAACGACGTACCGTTCGCAAAACGGCTCCGGCTGCTCTTCTGGAACTTCTTCAAAATCGCGCTCTTCGTAGTCGGCGGCGGGTATGCGATCATCCTTGCAGCCGAGGAGATCTTCGTGCGCAAACTGCGCTGGCTCAAGGACGGGGAACTGCTCGAAATGCTGACGGTCATTCAGGCGATCCCGGGACTCACGGCCGGCAACGCGGCGATCTACGTCGGATACCGGACGGCCGGGCAGTGGGGCGCACTCGTCGCACTCGTGGCGGTCGCCCTCCCCTCGTACCTCATCATCTGTCTCGTATCGGTCGGCTTCGGGGTGATCCCGATGGAGAATCTCTATGTGCAGGGGGCGTTCATCGGCGTGCGCACCGCGCTCTCGGCGCTGACGATCGTCGCAATCGTCCGGCTCTGGCCGAAGGTCATCACGGGAAAGTATTCGCTGGCGGCGGCGCTCTTCACGATCGAAGCGGTCTACTTCTACGGAACCAATCCGGCGATCATGCTCGGAGCGGGAATCGCAGTCGGACTCATCTGCGGCATCCGGACGCAGCTGCGGCAAAGCCGGGCCGCCCTGGCCGGAAAAGCCGAGAGCGGGATGGCCGAACTCCTCACGCTCTTTCTGCTTTTCTGCTGGTTCGGACTGCTCTGCTTCGGCGGCGGAAGCGCGCTCATGCCGCTCTACATCCAGGAGCTGGTCGATGCGAGACACTGGCTCACGCTGCACGAGTTGAGCGACTTTGCGGCGATCTCGCAGGTGACGCCGGGACCGATCGGAGTGAATCTTGCGACATTTCTCGGTTTTCGCCGGGGCGGGTATTTCGGGGCGCTCATCTGCACGATCGGGCTTTTGCTGCCGAGTTACATTCTCATGCAGATCGCGCTGCGCTCGCTCGCGCGCTGGGAACAGAGCCCCATCGTGCGCGGCATCATGGCGGGAATCGGCCCGGTGACGGTCGGGCTCATGGCGGCGACCACGCTCATCTACCTCGAACTTTCGCTTTTCACCAGCCAGCTTCCCTGGGGATATCTGGCGGAACTTGCGACCGGACACCTGAAAGCCTACGAGGGGCCGTTCCGGCTCTGCTACGGGTCCGTTCCGGTGTTTCTGCTTTCGGGGTGGGCGCTTTACAAGAGCAAATGCAGCATCATGACGGCAATCTTCTGTTCGGCCGCACTGGGGGCGATTCTGTGCCGAATTTGAGAGATTTTTCCGCTTGAAACATTGATTTTTGCGGAAGTTGCCATATAGTTTAAAGAATACGGAGTACGGAAAGATAATGAGCAGAGAAGAGAGAGCACCCGGCGTTCTGCCGCCGAATCCTGAATTGCTGGCTCCGGCGGGGAGTCCCGCCGGAGCCCTCGCCGCTTTTGAGGCGGGCGCAGACGCGATCTACGCGGGTCTGGCGAAATTCAATGCGCGCGAACGCGGCGAAAACTTCACGCCGGAACGCATGGCGCAGATCATCGAATACGCCCACAAACTCGGCAGGAAAGTCTATCTTACACTCAACACGCTTGTGAAGGAGTCCGAACTGCCGGAGGTTGCCGAGACGCTCGCGCTGCTCGAAGAGATGGGGCCGGACGCGCTGCTTGTGCAGGATCTCGGGATCATCCGCATGGCGCGGGAATATTTCCCGAAACTTGTGCTGCACGCCTCCACCCAGATGGGATTCCACAACTCGGCCGGACTTGAAGTCGCGGAAAAACTCGGCGTAAGCCGCGTGGTCCTCGAACGGCAGATGACGCTCGACGAAATCGCCGCAGTGCGCAAATCGACGCGGCTTGAACTTGAAGTGTTCGTGCATGGAGCGCTCTGTGTCTCGCTCTCCGGGGCGTGTCTCTTTTCATCGTATCTCGGCGGTTACAGCGGCAATCGCGGCAAATGCAAACAGCCGTGCCGCCGTCGTTATTTCGGAAAAAACGGCAACGGATTTTTCTTTTCGCCGCAGGATCTCTGCACAATTGAGCTGATTCCGAAACTGCGCGCACTCGGCATCGAATCGTTGAAGATCGAGGGGCGGCTCAAGCAGCCGGATTATGTAAGACAGACAGTCGGCGCCTATCGGATGCTGCTCGACGCGCCGGAGGAGGAGTTCCGCGGGCGGCTCGGAGAGGCGAGGAACATGCTCTCCCGCGGATGCGGACGCAAGTGGTCGCTCGGATTTTACACGAAGGAGTCCGCCGGCACGCTCGTCTCGCACGATTCGCTCGGGGCGGCCGGGCTGCTGTGCGGAAACGTGAACGAACTGCGCGAAAACGGCTTCGGATTCACGACCACGAAACGGCTCTTCCTCGGCGACCGGCTCCGGGTTCAGCCGCAGTCCGGCGACGAAGGTCCGGCGCTGACGGTCACGAAGATGTTCGTCGAAGGCAAGCCGGCACGCAAGGCGCTGCCGGGGCAGCAGCTGGTCATCCCGTGCGACAAACCGGTCGCATCGGGCGGGCTTGTGTTCAAGATCGGCGAGAGTTTCCCCGATTACACGAAAGAGCTCGCCGCCCTGCCGCCGCCACGGGAGAAACTTGATCTCGAACTCAAACTTTCCGCAAACCGGATCAGCATAGAAGTCCGGAATGCGCCTCTGGCACGCTGGGAGAAAGAGCTTTCGCTCGCTGCGGCCTCCTCGCACCCGGTCACGGCGGAGACGCTGGAAAAGGAGTTCGCCGCAGCCGACTCGAAGACGTTTGCGCTCGGGAGATTTCATTGCGAAATCGCCGGAAGTTACTTCTTCCCGGCGGGAGAACTCAAAGCCGTGCGGCGCGAATTCTGGAACGAAGTCAAACAGAACCTCGCCCCCGGAAGCTGTTTCCGGGATTCGGCGGTCGGGCTGGAAAAATTCCGGAGAGCCTACCTTGAACTTGCTCCTTTCCGCGCCTTGCCGGAGCATCTGCGTGAAACCGTGGCGGTCAAGCCGAACGGGGCGGAGCCCGGCAGCCGCAAGGCCGTACGTGCCAGCAACGTCTACGAGATCAGCAAACTCACGACCGAGGCAATTCTGCCGGAGTTCTGTCCGGAGGGGAGGCTCGATTCGCTGCGCAAGGCGATCCGCAATGCGCGGAATGCCGGAATCCGGAGATTCCGGGTCACGTCGCTCTACGCGCTTGCGCTGCTCGGAGAATCGGACGGCCTGGAGATCACCGCCTCGACGCCGCTGCCGGTCTGCAACTCGATGGCCGCGCTGGAACTGTCGCGCTTCGGAGCAACCCGGGTGATGGCCCATATTGAGCTGGAGAAGAAGGATGTCGAAGCCCTGCGGGACCATTCGGTTCTGCCGGTGGAACTCTATCGCTACGGGCGGCCGGTACTGCTCGTCACGCGGGCCGGAATTCCGGCTGAGGGGGAGATTCGCGACGCGCGCGGCAACGGCTTCTGCATCCGGTATGACCGGCGGGACGGGCTGACCCGGCTCTACCCGCAGAAAGTTCACTCGATCCCGCGACTGTCCGGGGTCTACGACTATTATGATTTACAAAATGCTCACTGGAACAGCCAGGAGACCGGAACGTTCAACTTTGAATCGGGCTGGTTCTGAATTGGAGCATCTGTCAGGAAAGAGGGAAACATGCCGACACCGATCGAAAAACTCGCCATCGTCGAATCTGAACTGAACCGGATTATCCGCGGCAAAGCCGACGTGATCCGCCATCTTCTGACCGCGCTGATCGCGGGGGGCAACGTTCTGCTTGACGACGTGCCCGGCGTGGGGAAAACCACGCTGGCCAAGGCGCTGGCCCGCCTCGTCGACGCGAAATTCAACCGGATCCAGTTCACTCCGGATCTGCTGCCGGCGGATATCACCGGAACATCGATCTACAATCCGAGCACGGGGCAGTTCCAGTTCCGGAAGGGGCCGGTGTTCACGAACATCCTGCTCGCGGACGAAATCAACCGCGCGTCGCCGCGTACGCAGTCGGCGCTGCTCGAATGCATGTGCGAGCACCAGGTCTCTCCGGATGGGACCACCCGGTTTCTGGAAGCGCCGTTCATGGTCATTGCGACTCAGAATCCGATCGAATATCAGGGGACCTATCCGCTGCCGGAGGCGCAGCTCGACCGTTTTGCAATGCGGCTGTCGCTCGGCTACCCCGATGAAGAGGCCGAGCGCGAGATGCTTTACGACCGTCGCCACATCGATCCGCTCGACTCACTGAAGCCGGAAATCAGCTGTGAGGAGGTGCTCTCGCTTCAGGCCGACATGAAGAAAGTCGGCATGGAGGCGTCGGTTTCCGCCTATCTGCTTACGATTGTCCAGTCGACCCGTCACGATGCGCGGCTCACGCTGGGGGCAAGTCCGCGTGCCGCGATCCGTCTGGCCGACTGTTCCCGCGCACTGGCGCTGATCTGCGGACGTGAATTCGTCCTGCCGGACGATGTCCGCGAACTGGCTCCGCTGGTGCTTTCCCACCGCATCGTTGTCGATGCGAAAACCCGCTACGCCGGAGTTTCGGCGCAGGAAATCATTGCGGAAATCATTCACAACACGAAACTTCCGCTTTGACAAAGGATCTTTTCCGAAGGAGGAGATATTTTTCATGAGCAAAAAAAAATTCGAGGTGCGGATCGCACCGGATGAGTGCAAGGGCTGCGAACGGTGCGTGATCGCCTGTCCGCGCAATGTCCTGAAACTCGGAACCACGTTGAACAAACTCGGCTTCCCGTACGCTGTACGGACTGGGCAGGAGTGCATCGGCTGCGGCGGCTGCTTCCTGACCTGTCCGGAACCGGGAGCCATCACCGTCGTCCAGATTGAAAGCGAGTAGTGTCATGGAATATACGAATCGAATGCTTCTCAAAGGCAATGAAGCCGTGGTCTACGGCGCGCTGCTGGCGGGATGCGAATGCTTTTTCGGCTACCCGATCACTCCGGCCAGCGAAATCGCCCATACCGCGGCGCGCGGCTTCCCGAAGCTCGGGCGCACGTTTCTTCAGGCGGAGTGCGAAATCGCCGCCATCAACATGGTCATGGGCGCTGCCGCAAACGGCCGGCGCGCGATGACCGCGAGCTCCGGACTCGGAATCAGCCTCAAGCAGGAGGGGATCAGCTATCTGTCCGGCAGCGAACTGCCCGCGCTCGTGGTCGACATCATGCGCGGAGGCCCCGGACTCGGCAACATCGGTCCGGAACAGTCTGATTACAACCAGGTCGTCAAGGGCGGCGGTCACGGCAGCTATCACTGCATCGTGCTCGCGCCTTCGTCGGCGCAGGAGATGTGCGACTTCCCCCGCCTCGCGTTTGAACTTGCGGAAAAGTATCGCATCGTCGTCTATCTGCTGACCGACGGCGTGATCGGCCAGACCATGGAGACCGTGACGCTGCCGGAACCGATTCCGGCACGGGCGGAGATTCCGGAGTGGGCGCTCGACGTGAGCCGTCCCCGTACGAACATGATCAGCTCGATCTATCTCGAACACGACGATCTCGAGGCGCTGAACCGCAAGCTCCAGGCAAAATACGCCGCGATCCGCGCCGCCGAACAGCGCAGCGAGGAGTACCGCACCGACGACGCCGAAATCGTCCTCATCGGGTACGGCATCTCCGGACGGCTCTGCCGGTCGGCGGTCGACGAACTCCGTACCAAGGGCATCAAGGCGGGGCTGCTGCGGCCGATCACGCTCTGGCCGTTCCCGGTCGACGCGATCCGTGCGCTCAGGCATGTCAAACAGTTCGTGGCGGTCGAAATGAGCGACGGGCAGATGATCGACGACGTGAAACTTGCGATCAACTGCGACCGCCCCGTCCATCTCGTCAACCGCATGGGCGGCAACGTCGCAACCATCGACGAAATCGTGAATCGCACCATCGACGCCCTCGGCGCGAAGGAGGCATGAGTTATGGAGAAAGAGAAGATTCTTTACGGCCGTTCCAACGGCTTTTTCCCAAGTTTTGAGCGCCGTCCGGGGCCGATCAAGACGAATATGCACTACTGCCCCGGTTGCGGACACGGGATCCTTCACAAGCTCATTGCCGAGGCGATCGACGACTTTGGGATCAAGGATAAAACGATCATCATCGCCCCGGTCGGCTGCGCCGTGTTCAGCTACTACTACTTCGACTGTTTCGGCATTTCCGCGCCGCACGGGCGGGCGCCCGCGGTCGCGACCGGCCTCGCACGGGCGAATCCCGAAAACCTCGTCATCTCCTATCAGGGAGACGGCGACCTCGCGTCGATCGGATTCAATCACATTCTGCAGGCGGCGAACCGCGGCGAAAACCTCGCGGTGTTCTTCGTGAACAACGCGATCTACGGCATGACCGGCGGCCAGATGGCGCCGACCACGCTGCCGGGGCAGAAGACCCAGACCTCTCCGCTCGGGCGCAGCGTCACGAGCGAAGGATATCCGTTGAAAGTCTCAGAAACGGTCGCGGCGCTGGACGCTCCGGTCTACGTCGAGCGGTGCGCACTCTCGACGGTGCAGAACATCCGCAAGGCGCGGCTCGCAATCCGCAAGGCGCTGACCAACAGCATCGAACGCAAGGGGTTTTCGCTGGTCGAACTGCTCTCGGGCTGTCCGGTCAATTTGAAGATGAACGCACGGGACATGAACGAATTCCTCGACAACCAGATGAGCCGCTACTTCCCGCTCGGCGTCTACAAGGACACGGCCGAGAGCCGTGACCCGATCAGCCGCCCGACCGGCATCTACGAACCGCAGGCGGTACGGGAGTTGCTCTATCCGGTCCGGGTCGCGGACGGTGTGAGCGAGTCGTTCCGCAATCCCTCCCGCATTTTCCAGTCGGAACGGCGGATCAAACTCTGCGGATCCGGCGGCCAGGGGGTGTTGAGTCTCGGGTACATGCTTGCCACGATGGGCAAGCTGCGCAACTTCAACGTCTCGTGGCTTCCGAGCTACGGACCGGAGATGCGCGGCGGCACGGCGAACTGCTCGGTTGTGCTCAGCCGCAACCCGATCGGCTCACCGCTGGTGAGCAAAGAGTGCAACCTGCTCATCGCGCTGAACGGCCCCTCTCTCGAAAGGTATCTGCCGACGCTGAAACGCAACGGAATTCTGCTCTACGATGAGTCGAACGGCTCCTGCCCGGATGAGGTGCTCGACCGCGTGATCTACACGCTGCCCGCCTCGGATCTGGCCAAACAGCTCGGAGACCTGAAGTATGCGAACTCCGTGCTGCTCGGCGCCGTCGCGGTCATGATGTGCGACCTCTTCCTCGACGAAGAGGACAAGGCCGACTTCGACCGCGTCTTCGAAGAGGCGATCATGGATTGCTTCCACGAAAAGGAGCACGTGGTCAAAAACAACATCAAGGCTTTTTACATCGGAAAAGCCAATGCAAGGCGGATCCGCAACTGAAGTGGGAAACCGGCAACCAACACAAGGAGAAACGGCATGGAAGCTCTGGAGACAATTCTGTCCGCAATTGTGGTACTGTTCCTTCAATGCGCGATCGGAGGCCTGACACTGCGTCTCGGGTCAAAAATCACCAGAGCCGAAGTGACCTGGCTTCAGGCGTTTCTGATTGCGCTGGCGGGAACACTGGTTGCTCTGGTTCCCTTCGTCGGCTGGATTGCGAGCTGGATCGTCATGTTGTGGCTGCTGAACAAGTGGTGCGACTGTGAACCATTCCCGAGCGGAGTGCTGCTGATTCTGGTCTCCCGCCTGCTCCAGATTGTTCTCGGCTTCAGCCTGAGGATTCTGTTGTCCTCTCAGACCGTTTAGCCGCATAAAGGAGAAAAACAAACTATGTCAACCGGAGTGTCAATCCTCGTTGCATTTCTGCTTTACGGGGTGTTCGGATTCCTCGTATTCTTTCTCGGATCCCGGCTTTCGAAGCCGGTGCTCTCGTGGAAAGCGTCGCTGCTGGTTACGGCTGTCGTGACCGTGTGCGGGATTATCAACATCTTCGTGCCGCTCGCAGCGGTGCTGCTGGCGCTGGTCGTTGCACTGGTTCTGCTCATCGTGGTGTTCCGATGCACGGTGCTCGCGAGTCTGGCCATGACAGTGGTGAGTCTTTTTGTACCGGCTCTCGTCATCGCCTATGTGAATTCGTTGCTGGGCTCTCCGGTGGCGTAGCGACATGGAGTGGCTGGAAGCTGATTTGCAATTGCTGTACCTCATCGTCGCACTCGGCGGGCTGCCGTTTGCGGCGGGGGTGCTTCTTCTGCGGTTCGGCGGGAAACTCCTCGGTACGCAACTGCACTGGAGCCAGGCGGCGATCCTGTCCGGCGTGATGGTTCAGGGATTGCTCATCCCGTTTTTCGCCGGCATCATCGGCGCCGTGTTTCTCGCAGCGCTCCTTGTGCACTGGCTCGGAATGAAGTTCCTGCGCGGCGCTCTCCCGCTGACCATCGCGGTCTGGATTGTCGACACGGCTCTGTTTCTGACGGGCCGTTTTTTGTTTTTCCACCATTTCTGAACGTCGTTCGACCGAGCCTTTTCCAATACCGGCTTGATTTACGGAAAGCGGATTAAGTATAACAAAAACATCACGTGGGAGAAATCGATCATGAACAATGCAGACGGCATGAACTACGCTCCGGTCGGCAAACCCGCACCGGTCGTGAAACCTGGCGAATTTCCATTCGCGGCAATCGGCCTCGATCACGGCCATATCTACGGCATGACCAACGGCCTGAAGGAAGCAGGCGCGACCTTGAAATGGGTCTACGACCCCGATCCAGCCAAGGTCGAAGCCTACCGGCAGCAGCACCCGGAAGCCGTGGCGGCCGCGTCCGAAGCGCAGATTCTCGACGATCCCGCCGTGAAACTCGTTGCCGGCGCCTGCGTGCCGGGCGACCGGGCCGCGCTCGGAATTCGCGTGATGCAAGCCGGCAAAGACTATTTCACCGACAAGGCGCCGATGATCTCGCTCGAACAGCTCGACGCAGCGAAAGCCGCCGTACAAGAAACAAAGCGCAAATACATGGTCTGTTACAGCGAACGCCTGCAGTCCGAGAGCGCCGTCTATGCCGGAGAACTCATCAAGCAGGGCGCGATCGGCCGGGTTCTTCAGGTGCTCGGAATGGGACCGCACCGACTGAATGCGCCTTCGCGTCCCGCCTGGTTCTTCGAACGGGCCCGGTACGGCGGAATCCTCTGCGACATCGGCAGTCACCAGATTGAACAGTTTCTCTACTACACCGGCGCGACCGACGCCCGGATTGCTTCAAGCAAGATCGCGAACTACAACCATCCGGAGTACCCCGAACTCGACGACTTCGGCGACGCCACGCTGATCGGCGACAACGGCGCAACCGGTTACTTCCGCGTCGACTGGTTCACGCCGGACGGACTGCGCACCTGGGGCGACGGACGAACCTTCATCCTCGGGACGGAAGGATACATCGAACTGCGCAAGTACCTCGACATCACCCGCGACGACGGCAGCGACCATGTTTTCTGGATCGACGGCAGCGGGGAGCACTATTTCAACGCAGCAGGGAAAGTCGGCTTCCCCTACTTCGGGCAACTGATTCTCGACTGTCTCAACCGCACCGAAAACGCCATGACCCAGGAGCACGCTTTTAAAGCTGCGGAACTCTGCATCCGCGCCCAGATGCAGGCTGTCAAGGTCGAATAATTCACCTCAAAAAAACAAAGGCCGGAACGGCATTACCCGCCGTCCGGCCTTTTTCATGTCCCGGGCTGAAATTATTCGCCCTTGCTCTCGACCACGGAAATCTGTCCGTTGTCGTTCGGATTCTCGACCCGCTTCTTCAAATCCTTGAAGAGCCGGACCGTGTCACGCGCTCCGCCGATCAGGAACCAGAAGGTCGAGATCACCCCGATGATTCCGGGCATGAAGAGCGAAACAACATAGAAGTAGTTGTTCCACCACTCCTTCGGCCACGGCCAGAAGATATTCCAGATCGCCACGATCACAAATGTTCCGATCAGCTGGTAGATGAAGGTGTAGCAGAACACCGACCAGGCGATGATTTTGTCGCCCCGGGTGTACTCCGGCGTAATGCCGATCAGCATGCGGAAAATCGCAACCGGATTCCAGCTGATCTTCTGCTGCGTCGCCTCTTCCGGATTGTCGCAGTATTTGCCGCGATGCAGGAGTTTGTCCAGATCGTAGGGTTTGTAGGTCAGGTACGAACCGATGATGTAGCTGCCGACCGCAAGCATCATCGAGATGAAGAAGATCTCATAGGAGTTGATCGGGAACTTCACCGGATCCATCGACCACTGAATCCACGGATCGAACGGCGAACTGATCGCCACAAGGAAATCGTTCATCGGGCTGACCCAGTTGTTCCGTTCAAACCACGGATAGATCAACGTCGCCCAGTTGCGCTGGAAAATCAGCCCGAGCAGCGAGGACCCCGATCCGAAGATGATCGCACACCACGCACCGGTCAGATTCCCGAACCGGCTGTAAAGGCCGAACACCATGATCGGTCCCGCCCCACCGAGCCACAACGCACACATGATCGTCACGAACATGTTGATGTAGTCCAGCTGCGAGAAGAACAGCGCCACAACCAGGAAGAAAAGCGTCACCCCGAGTGAGGTCAACCGCAGCAGCAGCAGGTGCTTTTTCGGGGAAAGCCGGGTCTTGATGAACGGGAGAATCATATCCTGCACAATGCAGCCCGCCGCATTGAAAATACGCGAATCGTCAGTCGAAATCAGCAGCATGATCATCAGCAGACAGAACAACCCGAGCATACCGATCGGCAGCACGTTGCTCAACACCATCGGCATCATCTGCTGCTGATAGAGAGTGCGGAACTGCTGGAACTCACGGCGCGCCTCCGGCGTATCGCCGAGTTGCTCACGAACGACCTTGAAGTAACGGGTGTCGAGGTTCTCCTGCTGCGAAAGCGGCTTGTCCTGCCCGACAATATGATGCACAGGGGGGATCGCCCGAACCGCGGAGGAGACCTCTGCAAAGCGGTCGCGATCTTCAATCACCTCATCGAGAACCCGCTCCGAAAGCCGCTGGCGCAATTCGTTGTTGGTGACCCGGAACCGGTTCGACGCATCGTGTTCGGAGAAGTTGCCGCTGTTCATGAAGACGTAGACCAGCACGGCGACCAGCAGCATCATCAGCGTCGAAAACCCGTTCCGCCAGGAGCCGAGAATACCGGCCATCTTCTGTTCGTGCGGCGTGCGGCCGGAGTTCGTGGTATCGTTCCCGATCCAGCTCGCGCGGTTCAGAATTGAACTCGTCAGCGTCACAACCAGCGCAAAGACGTTGAAGTCACGCAGCTGCGCAACATCGTAGGGATTCATAAAGCTCTGCTCAGGAACACGATCCCAGAGGATCGGGGAGATGTCGACATTCCAGGAGAATTTCAGCAGAATAAATCCGACGATCATCACGAAGATCGGGTAAGAGAGCAACCCCTGGAAGCAGTCCGTCACCAGCAGGGAAATTCGGCCGGCAGGCCAGATGATCAGCAGAGCCAGCGTCAGGCACATCACCACGATGATCGCATAGCAGGGCAGACTCACGCCCCCGATCATGATCTTGTGCGGCAAGCCGAGATAGTAGATGAAGAAGTTGGTCGCGATCGCCGGTCCGAGCGCATTGGTCACCATCTCGGAAATGGTACTGACCGTCGCAGTCACCACACGGAACGCCTTACTGCCGTACCGGAGCTCAATGAACTGCCCCTTTGAAAGACAGCGGGTCTGCCGCCAGCGGTAGGTGCAAAATCCGGTCAGAGCCAGCACGATTCCGACAGGTGCAATGATGTTGTTCCAGAAACTGATGCCGTAGCCGGTCTGATAGTTCTGTTCGCTGCCGGCGACCAGCGTAATCACGCTCAACCCCGCAGTCAGGTCGCCAACGGAAATCACATAGCGCCCGGCGACTCGACCCGCGGCGAGAAAATCCACCACGCCGCGGACATATTTTCCCGAATAAAACGCCATCCCCAGAATCACGGCCAGCGGGATGATTACGATACACCAGTCCAACCAATGCATTTTTTCTTTGCGCCCTCTTTTCTTCTGCTAACTCCGACTCCATCTCCCGGCAGAGTTCTCTGTTTATGGAGAATCAGAGATGCGCAGCACAGCCGTCAGCAGACAAAAATTCCCCCTCCGCAACGTAAGGAGGAACCTCCCCCCATGCTGTCCGTGCAGAAATTCGTCTGTGTCACCGACAAGCGCTCATCCCCCCGCCGCCAAAACACAGAAGGCCCTTCGACAGGGCCTCCTCCGCCATCAATATATCACACATCCGGCATTATGCAAGAGGAAAAACAGAAAAACCTGTTAACCAAAATAAAAAACGGATGGAGAACTTCTCCATCCGATTCCCGATCGTAAAAATCGCTGTGGCAGGAGGATTATCTGGTCTCCCCGGATTTTTCATCCATCTTTCTGACGGTTTCCTCTTCGGCCTGCGCCATCGCAGCCTGGTCAACCAGAGAAATCTGACCGGACACGCGGCCGTCGTCGAGCGGATTGTCGATACGTGCCTCAAGGTCTCGGAAAAGCTGTATCGTATCCTTCGTCCCGCCCCAGAAGAACCAGACCGTGGTAATCACACCCGCAATCGCCGGAATCAGCAGCGTGGTGATGTAGAAATAGTAACTCCACCACTCCAGCGGCCATGGATAGATAAGATTCCAGATCACAACCAGGACAAACGTGATGCCGAGCTGGTAGACCAGGGAATAACCGAAAACCGACCATGCGATGATCCGGTCGCCGAGCGTATACTCCGGCGTGATGCCGATGAGCTTGTTCCAGACGTTCTTCCATGTCCACTTCGAGTGGATCTTCTTCTCGTCTCCATCCACGTTGTAGATGCCGCGGTGCAGCAGCCGGTCAAGGTTGTAGGGTCCCTTGTAGGTGACGAACGATCCGATGACATAGGCGGCAATACCGGCAAGCATCGCGATGAAATAGATCTCAAACGAATTGATCGGGAACTTCTCCGGAGTCATTTCCCAGACAATGTAGGGCTCGAACGGCGAAGAGACCGTTGCAAGGAAGTTTCCAACCGACTCATCCCACCCCTGCGTCACCAGAAGCGGATAGATGTCCTGCGCCCAGTTGCTCTGCAGATAGATTCCGGCGATGGATATTCCGGAACCCGCGAAAATCGCGGCAAAAGCCCCGGTCGTATTGCCGAACCGGCTGTACAACCCGCCGATCATCACCGGCCCGGCTCCGCCGAGCCAGATCGAACACATGATCGTCGTGAACATGTTGATGTAGTCGATCTGCACGAACAGCAGACTGAACATCAAAAAGAACACCGCAACCCCCACCGAACACATGCGAAGCCAGAACAGATGCTGCTTCGGCGTGAACGCCTTCTTCTTGAACGGCATGATCACGTCCTGAAGAATCGTGCTCGATGCGTTGAAAATACGCGAGTCATCGGTCGAAAGCACGAGCATGATCATCAGCAGCCCGAAGAGTCCAAGCAGTCCCACAGGGAAGGTCTTGCGCAGCGTGATGGTCATCATCATCTGCTGATAGATCGTGCGGAACTTCTGGAAGGTGAAGTTGCCGTCACCATCGCGACCGACCGCGTCCTGTACGGCGTCGAACACCGGAGTGTCAAGATTGTCCACGCGGGAAAGCGGCGCATCGACGCCGATCTTGTGGTGTTGCGCGGGAATCGCCTGAACGGCCTTCACCACCTCGGCGCGTTCCCCCGCATCAGGAATCGTCTCCATCGAAACCTTGTCCGCAAGCGTATCACGGATGTCTTTCGCGCGGTCCGCGTAAGTTTCGTGGTTCATGATCGTGATGACCATGACCGCGATCACCATGAGCATCACATAGGCGAATCCATTGCGCCAGGCGCCGAGGATTCCCGCCATTTTCTGCTCGTGCGGCGTGCGGCCCGAGTTCGTGGTGTCGTTGCCGAACCAGCTTGCCCGGTTCAGCACGGTGGCAAAAAGGTTCACCACCAGAGCGAAGATGTTGAAGTCACGCAGCTTGGAAACATCGTAGGGATTGAGGAAACTCTCCCCGGGGGCGCGATCCATCATGGTCGGAGCGATCGCGCCGTCCCAGGAGACATTCGCGAGAATATAGCCGACGATAATCACGAACACCGGGTAGCAGAGCAATCCCTGGAACGTATCAGTGATCAGCAGCGAAACCCGGCCGCCCGGCCAGATGCAGACCATCGCCATCGACATCAGAAGCACGAGGATGATCGTAAAACACGGTATCGAAAGCCCGAAAATCGAAACGCTGTGCGGCAGCCCGAGAAAGTAAATGAAGAAGTTCACCGCGATCGCCGGCCCGAGCGCATTCGTAATCATCTCGGAAATCGTCCGCAGCGCGGAGGCGAAGATGCGAAATGCCCGGTTGTAGCGCATCTCCAGAAACTGTCCGAACGAGAGCGCCTTCGTTTCACGCCAGCGGTAGACACAGTAACCCGTCAGCGAAAAAACCACCCCGAGCGGCGCAACCAGCTTCCCCCAGAAATCCACCCCGTAACCGGTCTGGTATTTCGCTTCGCAGAGAGCGACCAGTGTAATGACGCTCAAGCCGGCGGTCAGGTCTCCCACCGAAATCACATAGCGCCCCGCCACACGTCCGGCGGCAAGAAAGTCAACAACTCCGCGGACATATTTCCCGGAATAAATCGCCAATCCCAGAATGACGATCACGGGAATGATCATGATACACCAATCGATCCAATGCATTTTCTCCTAATTCCTCTTTCCTTTCAGGTTGATCTTCATAAATCCGGCGGGCTGATTCCCCCTGCCCGACGCAATTCCGGATATGATGATTCTGTGCGACACCCCCCTTTTTTCAACCCGAACCCCGCAATGGGTTCCCCGTATCCAGCGAAAGTTCTTATTATCTCATAAAGATGAAAACGCATCCGGCCGTTTCCCGGCGACGTGAATTTTTCCGTTCACCACCGGAAACCGCTGGAGGCGAAACTCATGACACACGTATGCAATTTTTTAATATGTCATGCAAATTTTGAATTTTCAAACTCCTGCAACGCGGATATCCGCTTTGTAAAACTCACCCCTTGACCGCTCCTGACGACAGCCCGCGGATGAACAGTTTCATGCAGAAGATGAAGAGCACCACCAGCGGGATCGAAGCGATTGTATAACCGGCCATCAGCTGTCCCCAGTTCTTCGTATACTCCCCTTCCAGGTGAAGCAGTGCCACCGAAATCGTCTGAAGGTTCGTATCGCGCAGATAAAGCAGCGGAGACACGAAGTTGTTCCACTGGCCGATGATCGAAAGGATCCCGAGCGTGCCGATGATCGGCATCGAAAGCGGAATCACCACATGCCAGATCTGATAGAACATGTTCCCGCCGTCGATCTCGATCGCATCGAAAAGATCCTGCGGGATATCCTCGATGAAATTCCGCAGTACGAAGATGTTGAACGCCTGTCCTCCCGCGATCGCCGGGATGATCAGCGCAAAATGAGTGTTATAGAGCCCGAGCGACGTGATGAGTTTGAACATCGGCACCATGTTCGCCACCGACGGGTACATCATCAGAATGATGAAGACTCCGAAAAGAAACTTCGACCCGGGCATCTTGTAACGCGCGAAGAAGAACGCCCCCACAATCGCCACCGCCAGCGTCAGCACCGTCGCGGTGATCGCCACGAAAGCGGTGTTGAAGATCGTTCCGCCGAGGTGGTCCCAGCTGAAAAGATAATTTTCCCAGTGGAACGGGGCCTCCGGAAACCACGGATTCCGGGCGAACTGCTGGTTGTCCTTCAGCGAAATGTTGATCATCAGATACATGGGGACAAAGGCGAAAAACAGCACAAGCAGAATAAACACGTGCTTGAAAAACTCAACGGTTCTGGATCGTACCACGCGAGCCATTTGCCAAACTCCTACTTTCTAACCCGAACGAAGCGGTTGTTGATCAATGTCAGGACGAGCGTGACCACAAAGATCACAAAACCGATCGCGCACCCGTAACCGAAGAGCCCGCGCGCAAACGCCTCCCGGAAAATCAGAAGCCCCGGAACCGTCGCAATGCCGCCCGGCCCGCCGTCCGCGCCGAGAAACAGATAGATGTTCTCCCAGCTCTGGATCGTGCCGATAATCATCAGGATCAGATTGATTCTCACCTGGGTCATGATCAGCGGAAGTTCGATCTTGAAGAAGACCGTCAAAGGCCCCGCGCCGTCGATCTCCGCCGCCTCATAGACATCCTCGCTGATCCCCTGAAGCCCGGCGAGGTAGATCAGCACCCCGAACGCGCCGACCCACGGGAACCCCATGAACACGAGCGACGGGATCACCAGCAGCTCGTCCGACAGCCACTGAATCGTCTCCGTCGGCGAGATGAATCCCATCATCCGGAGCAGATTGTTCAGAATTCCGCTGTTCGGTTCATAGAAGTATTTCCAGATCAGAATGCCGACCATGCCCGGGATGATCATCGGAATCACAAAGAGAATCCGGTACAAATAACCCATCCGATCGCTGATCACATGGTGCAGCACCACGGCAACGATGATCGGCAGCGCCATCTTCACAATATTCGCGACCACGAAGATCGTCACCACAAAGAAACTGTGCAGCAGCGACGAATCGCGCCACATGCGCACGATGTTCTGGAACCCGACAAACTCCTCGACCGTGTCCCCGTCCCAGCGGTAGAACATGTGCCACATGCCGTTCACGATCGGATGATAGCTGAACACCAGCACCAGCAGCAGCGGAAGAGCGATCAGCAGATAGGCCGGCCAGTAATAACGCAGTTTCCTGAACGGGACTTCAATTGCCATTTTTGCCGTACTCCTTCAACTTCCCGAGCTCTTCCATTAAGAGGATATTGGCATCCACCGCCCGGTAACGGCTGACAATACCTTCGAGGTTGATGTTCGAACGCTGCAGGAACAGACCGATTTCGGAAGAGTCCGATTCGGAAAGAATCACCCCCACCGCGAGCGCCGAGCGCGTACCGTCCATGCTCCAGAGATTCCGCTGAACCCCGTAGGTCGCCTCCTGGATCTCGTCGAGGGTCTGTTCTCTGTCATGGAGAAAGTCGTTCCAGAAAAACGCCTTCGGATCCTCCGGCTGACGGATGATGCTGTTCTCCAGACGCTGCAGGGAGAGCCGGTTCGTCAAGGATCCGATCGAAGTGAACGGGGAGGAGACCGCGGTGTGGCTCGTGTTTGTGACCGGCTCGAACTCCTTCATCACGCCCTCGTATTTGACCTCTTTGAGCGAGGACATCCATTTGCAGTGTTCCACCATGACGAGCTGATTGATTTCCCAGCTCGTAAGAAACTGAAGGAAATCAAGTGCAAGTTCGAAGTCACGGGTCTTTTTCGGGATGCCGAATCTCCCCTGAATGCCACTGCCGAGTTCGGTGATCCGCCCGAACGCCTTCGCGCCGAGCCGGTGTTCCCTGTCCAGCATCGGAATCTGAATCACCCGGACCGGAAACGGAGCGTTGTTGATCATGCTGAACGCGTTCCAGGTCCCGTCGATGAAGAACGCCACGTTTCCGGCGAAAAAGAGATACTTCGTCTGTTCGAGGTCGATCGCGGGAAATCCGTCGGCGAAATACTGCCCCACTTCCGTCACGACCTCCACCGGTTCAAGCAGCCGGTCCTCACTGAGCTCTCCTGCGTTGATCTGCCGGAAAAGCTCACCCGGCTGAGTCCCGTAACCGTACCGGGAACCCGTGTCGGAGAGATCTGTGCAGAGTTCCGAATAATAGGTTCCGAAAATCTGCCCGATGGTTCCCTTGTCAAACCCGCGCACCCCGATCGGGATGATCGGCCGGTTCTGTTTGACGCCATACTCCTTGAGTTTCCGGCACGCGTCGAGCCAGTCGGTCAAAGTGTCGGGCAGCTCGGTCTTCCCGGTCGCCTCCTCGTAAAGCTTCATGTTCACATAGAGCCGGGTTGTGTGCATAAACGTGCATACCGAGAAAAATTCGCTGTACGCCGTGTCAAGCGCACTTAACATGTCGTCCGCAAAACTTTCGCGCCAGCTCATTTTCTCCAGCGGCGTGCCCTTGTTCCACGGATTCGGGCTGCCGATGTAGGGCGAAAGCGGAGTAAAATACTGATTGAGGATATCCGAACTGCCGGTCACTTCCAGAATGTCGGCCGGATTGCCGCCGATGAGCTGCGTGAGAAACCACTGCGGATATCCCCGCACCGGAATCGCGACCTGCCGGACCTTCACCTTCACGCCCTGCCCGGCCTTGCGTTTCTCATATTCGGCGATCGCCGCGTCGATGCCCTCACGGAATCCATCCTCCAGCTGCCAGTGGGCGATGGTGATGACCCGGGTGTCCGGAGAAAACACCACGGACATTCCGCCGCAGTTCCGGATCACCATCACAACGGAAAGCACGTAAAACAAAACGGCAAGCCAGAGTCCGAGCTTCTGAAATCTGCCGGCGCTGTAAACTTCGTCCCTGTTCCTGTCGCTCATTTTCCGCCCTCGCCGAGTTCTTCGAGGAAGCGTTGCGCGACCGCGGCCTGCCCGGAATAGGGATAACGTTCCAGATACTCCCGGTAATATTTGACCGCCATCGGCTTGTCACCGATCTTCTTGTGGTAGAGAAACGCCAGCCGGAAGAGTCCGCTGCGGTTCTCGCTCGGATTCGCAAACCCGGTCTCATAGCCTTCCCGCAGATGGCGGACGGCGTTTCTGTAGTCGTTCTTCAACCGGATATACTCGTATTCCGCCAGCAGATGAACCGGGGGGAGCAGCTTGGAGTCCCCGGAAAAATCGCGGATGAAAATTTCGAGTTCCTCAAAGGCCGCCTCCTGCAGTTCCGGCGTCTCAAGGCGCTCGCGGATCAGATAAAGGAACGCGTTGCGGGCGGCGGAACTGCCCGGAGCCATCTTCATGACCCGTTCAAAAATCTTCACATGGTCGTAACGGTCGCCCGCATCGCCGTAGAGTTCGCGGCGCTCCTTCATGAGCTGGGCTGTCCGCCCGAGCGCGATCCCCGCCTCAAGCCGGTAATCCAGCGGCATCGATTCGCTGACAAAAATGCCTGCGAGGGTCGACTGCCCGCGCCTGATGTTCTGCCGGCTGCGATCATAAAGATCGCACAATCCAGAAATCAGCTGTCCTTCCGGCGTGTCCGGAATTTCCGCGGCGAGCTTGCCGGCCAGTGTGTAATCCATGGCGGCATAGGCTTTCAGAGCCTCACGCGGCGTATTTCTGTTCGCTCCGGACTCCCCGGCTCCGACGACTCCCACCCCCGCAAGAGTCACGGCCAGAAACCACAACGGGTTGACCATCACACCTCCTTTGTTTCCACGATTTCGGAAAAACCGTTCGCTGGTCATATTCCGGAATCCCCCATGCTCCGGAATAATACAATTCGGCATCTTTTAACCATAGCACGGTTTTCGTCAAAAGTCAACGTGCGGGCGGAAAAAAAAATCCGTTCTCCGGCCATGGTTTTATCCGGAGGTCAGTCGTCGACCGCGTACCGCCTGACCATGTAGCGTCTCAGATATCCGGACAGTTCGATCCGTCGCGGCGGCGAAAGTGTCGGATGTTTTTCCACAATCGCCAGAAGTTCGGCCGCAGTCGGCACGTCGTCCCTTCCGATCACTTTCCCGCGGCGCAGTTTGCGCAGCAGCCGGCGGTACTCTTTCTGGAGTTTCCGCCGTTCGGGCGTGAGAAGATCCGGGGGACGCCGCCTGCGATGGTAGAGCAGCATGCGGAGAACAAATCCGATCAGGAATCCGATCACGCATCCCCAGACCGGGTGCGTCACAAGATAAGCCATCGCCTCCCAGGCCAGCATCAGCAGTCCCACCGCTCCGTCCGCGAAATGCCCGCGCCGCAGACTGCTCAGCATCTCGACCCACACGAGCCGCAGGTAATCCCCATGGCTTGAAACGCGCTCCTGCCAGGAATCAGGCCGGGGGGCGGCTGCGGTCACACTCGGCGGAGTCGTATCGATGACAACCCATTTCCGGTTCTGACGATCATACGCCTCCACCCACGCGTGAGCGTCGCCGTAGCGGGCGATAAAATATTTTCCCGAGGGGTGCGGTTCATTGCAGATGAATCCGCTCACATAACGGGCCGGGACTCCCGCACTGCGCAGCAGCAGCACGGTGGCGGAAGCGAACAGTTCACAGTGGGCGCGGCGCCGCTCCGTCAGAAAAAACTTGACGGGATCGCCCGGACGCCACCATTGGCGAAACCGATTGCGGCTGCGCCCGGCGACCGCGTCAACCGCCAGACGGCCGGCGGCCCGCATCCCCATCCGGACTCCCGGCTGCCGCTCGATGCGGCGTTCGCCGCCTTCCGGGGAGAATCGCCTCTCCGACCGGGCTTTCCATTCGCGCACAGGTTCGGACTTCGGTCCCTGCCAGTCCAGAGAGTATTCGAAATTGCGGTCAAAATACTCCTGAAGTTTCTGAAAACGCTCGGCATCGGTCGTACACATCGCCAGCCCGAGCTCATCGACGATCCCGCCGAGCACGGATTCGATTTCACGCGGAACCTCAAGATACTCCGGCCCGGGACGGGCCGGGAGCTGCATGGCGCTGTCGCCGCCGGGGGTGTCAGCGAAGACGGTATATCCTCCCTCCCGGACAAACTGCTCGACCTCGATGCGGCCATCCCGAAACCGCAGTACCCGCGACGCGATCAGCGAAATGGAGACCACATCGCCCGGCACGGCCAGCACATTTCCCTGCAAAGAGTCATCCGGATAAAGATCCCAGGCATTGACGGTTTTTTCCATCCGGCTGACCGAGTAGAGCTGCTCGGCCGCAAACGATCCTTCGGAGATCGTCGTGGCGAGCGGAGTGCCGAGCGCCTCCTCCATGCTGTGCCACACGCCGCGATCGTAACGATGGAACGACCGGCTTCTCAGATAGCCGGGCGGCATGGTGCCGACCGCCCGCAGCGCAACCCGGTCGGCCATGGAGAAATATTCCGGAGGCATGGCCTGCATCAGATTCGGGGAAGCCCCCAGCTGCATGGCATTCCCTCCGGTTTTGTAAAGCTGCCGGATGCCGACGCGCAGCAGGGCATTTTCCAAACTGCGGAAAATATTTTCATTCTGCCGATACCCCCGGAACTCCAGATAGATCAATCCGCAGATCCCGAACAGTGCGAAAATCAGGAGTCCGTTCCGGCGCCAGTTGCCCCGTTTCGCCCCGGAACGGCTGCCGAACAGAATCGCGAGAATCGACAACGTCATCGTCCCCCCGTAAAACCACGGAAAAAGCGAAACCATCCGGCTGACCTCGTTCGCCCGTTCCGAAACCAGTCCGTCCAGCCGGATATCGCCGCCGAGACCGAACGAGAACATCGCTGCTGCCGCGGCGATGCCGATGACATGTTCCCGGCGGCGGAAACCGGCCGCGAGTGCGCCGAGATAGAGCGCGAACGGCACCGAAAGCGCCGGCCGCGAAAAGATCGCCATAAAACCGAATCGATCCTGCTTGAGCGGAGCGAGGTAATTGCCGAAGAGAGTGATCGCCATCGCCAAAACCGTCAGATAGATGATCGAGCGGTCGCTGATCCGCCATCCCTTCGACTTCAACGAAGAAAACACCAGCAGAAGCACGGTGAGGACCAGAACATGCGGAAGCTCTGCGATCACACTGAAATAGACCGCGGCGGGCAGCAGAATCGCCGCCGACCATAAAACGATTTTCCTCGATTGATCCATCTTACAGCTCTCTCACCGTTCCGGACCGGATCGCCTTCGGAGAAAGGGCGACCCACTCCGGGGGCAGTTCCGACGGAGAGTCGGAAATCAGAAACACCCGCAGCGACACATCGCTTTCCCGCAACCGCTCCACAAATCTCCTGCGCTCCGGATCATCTCCGATCAGGATCACCACCGCCCCCCCGACATCAGCCAGATCCCGGAACACGTCCGGTTCAAGCTGGGGCAGAGCGGGCTCCAGTGACGGTTCGATCCCGCTTAAAATATCGCAAACCGCTTCGAAACTCGTGGTTCCGCGCCCGGTTTCCAGGTGGTGAATTTCCAATCCGACGGCGAAAAGTTCCACGGCGGCCTCCCCGCGCGAAAAATATTCCGCCAGGGCCGCGGTAAGCTCCAGCGCCGCCTCAAGTTCCTCCGACTCCTTCGGGTGTTTCCGAAGCCGCTGCATCAGGGTCGGAGGCGGGACGTAGGTATCGGTCACGAGAGCGATGCGCTTGAGTTCATCCTCTTCAAACTCCTTGACAACAAACGAGCCGAGCCGGGCGGTTCCCGGCCAGTCGATCCGGCGGATGTCGTCGCCGTCCCGGTAGTCGCGCACGCCCATGAGCTCCATCGATTCGCCGATCTTCGAATACCGCGCCATTCCCTCTGCCTGATTTCGCGCTCCGAGCGGCAGTTTGAATTTCGTCAGCGAGGTGAAAGCCGGATAGACCGAAAGCACCCGTGCATCCTTCCGCCACCGGCAGCTCCACTTGATCAGATTGAACGGGAAACGGGATTCGACCCGGGCCGTGTATACCAGGTAACGCCCGCGCCGCCGGGCATAGACGCGGCTTTCGAGTTTAGCCTCGGCTTTCGGCGGCAGCTCCCCCAGCACGGCGGGCTGTTCGATCACGAGTCCCGGACCGTAGTTGAAGGGATCGGCCCGGAGATCCCAGACGGGAAAGCGCCGGCGGTTCCGCAGAATGAATTGAATTTTGAACTGCGATTTCGCCCGGACCCGGTCCGGCATCAGCCGGACGATGTCCACCCGCGGCCGATACCAGAAGCCGAGAATCAACTCCATGAGAAAAATGGCCAGAAAAACCAGAACCATCATGCGCATCGGCGCATCCATCGCCACGGAGGCATAGCCGGTCAGTATGACTGCCGCCGGGACCAGATAGAAACCCGCCGGAGAGAGAAAGAGACGGGCCAGGCCGACCGTCCAGGCGAACAGCGCCAGTGTGCTGGAACGGTATTTCCGGCTGTTCCGGCGCAGGGCGCTGAGCTGAAACGTCTCGGGGCCGTCGAGAAAGCGGCTCAGTTTGCGCTGGATGTAGGCATCATAATCGAACATTCACTTTTTCTCCTTCTCCCCGTTTCCGGCGGGAATCCGGTAATCGACGGAAAGCTCGATCTCACCGTCAAATCCGAATGCGGCCGGATTCACGCTGCGGATCAGCCTCCGGTAATTGTCGTCCCGGATTTTGATCGTCCCGGCCGGACGTCCGACGGCAGAGAGGCTGAGCAACGCCCCTCCGGCGGGCTCGCGTTCAAACCGCAGCCGGAGCATCCGGCAGTTGAAATCCCGCAGAAGTTCCAGATAGATGCGTTGCCGGGAGGAGGAACTCTCCGATGCGAGCACGAAGGGTTCCAGCGCCTGCAGTTTCAGCCGTTCTCCGCCGGCGGAGGTCAGTTCGGCGGAGACGAGTTCCGGCCGGCGTCCATCGGAATAAAGCCGCCAGAACAGCATGCCGTCCGCCCGTCCGCCGATTGCTCCGGCATCGATGCCGAGCTCGCGCAGCAGTCCGCTCCACTCCAGACCGCGAATCACGACCCCCACCTCGACACTTGACATTCCGGGCCGCAGCGTAACCGGCGAAGAGAGCCGGATTCTGCCGCCCCAGATCCGTCCGGCTCCGCTCAGGATGTCACACTCATCCGGAGGCACCAGTCGAAAAGCCAGCATGCCGTTGCGCACGAGCGTCGTACCGGCGGAGAGCTCGCCGAACCGGAATTCTCCGCCCGGATTGCGGCTTCCTGCGCCGTTGCCGGGAAGCCGCAGCGTTCCGTAGAGTTTCCGCAGTTCGATCCCCGCGCCCCGGAGGGTGCCGTCCGAGGTTTTGAGTTCACAGCTCCAGTCACTCCGCGCCGGGGCGAATTCAAAATTCCCATGTCCGGAAAGTCCGCCCGAAAAACGCATGCCGGGTGCAGACGCGGCAGGCAGAATCTCCTCCAGCAGCAGCGGCTTCTCCAGGGTGATTTTTTCAAGTTCGTACTGTCCGGAGAGAACCCATTCCCGCTCGCGGGAGAATCCGCCCGAAAAACGGAGCGCCTCCCCCCGCCAGAAGCCGGACCGGCCCGTACCTTCGAATTCCAGCCGACCCTCGTGAAACCGGAGTTTTCCGGCGAGGAGGTCAACCACGTTTCCCGGCAGAACGGCCCGGCCGATCCGGAAAGTGCCGTCGCCGCGCACGCCGTCCGCGTTCCAGACCAGCGGCAGTTCGATCGAAATCTGCTTCCCGCCCGCATTCTGTTCCAACAAAGATCCGTCGGAAAGCGTGTAGTTTCCCTGGAACTCCCCCTCTCCGGAACGGCGGAGCGACAGCATCTGCCGCGCGGCCCGCAATTCCCGGGAGGCGGGGGCCGTGCCGAAACGCGCTTCAAACTCCTCCAGAACCGTCATGACCGAGGAAAGTTGCGAATGTTCAAATCCCGCCTCGCAGCGGAAGGCGCGGAACGTCCCATCCAGATCCCGGTTTTCCGCAACTCCCGGCGGCATATCGAACACCACGCGCCAGCGATCGGGCAGCAGCCCGGAGTCGCGCAATTCCCCGCTCCACGAGGCGTGCGCATCCGGTACGGTGAGCGTCCCCCCGAACGCGGAAAACGTCGTCCGACGGGAATCCATCCTTCCGACGAAATTGTCGCCGGGCTTGATCGAATTGCGGTCGAACCGCAGACTGAAGACGGGGAACGCCGCGGAAATTTCGCACTCGGGGTAGCGGAACAACGCGTTTTCCGCTCCTCCCGAGACCTGAAGTCCGGTCACCTCCCAGCCCCTCGAAAGCTCCGCAAAGCCGGAAAAACGCAGATCCTTGAGTTCCCCCGCACCGAACATGGAGCGAACCGGGTTGACCCGGCGGATCTCGACAGCCCCTTCGACCCGTGGAGGCCGGGATTCATCATGGACGGGATCGATCACCGAAGTGAATTTCCCCGAAACGCCTTCGAGCTTCAGTTTCGGAATGCCGCCGCCGTAGAGATTCACCCCCGACAACTCCGGTTCAAGCACCAGCAGAGAACTTCTTTCGCCTGCCTGGCGGGAAAACCGGAACGACGTCAGCACCGGAGCCGCACTCCAGGCGCTCTCGGGGTTCGCCCAGTCGAGCCGGGAACTCCGCAGCAGCCCGGTGAGTTCGAACCCGGCGGATTCGGGATTGTCGAAGTCAAAACTCCAACTTCCGGAAAGGGTGCCGGGTTGCGCTTCCAGCTCCTGGGGATTTCCGGGGGCGCGATAGGTCAGCGCCTCAAATCCAAGCGAAAAATCGATGCTGCCGCGGGAACGGGTTCCGCCGCCGGAGATCTTCGGAGAACGCCAGATGCAGCTGAACATGCCGAACGGCAGTTCGCCGCTCCAGCGCACCGCCCGGTCGGAACTCTCCGACTGCCGGAACATCCAATCTCCGGTCGTGCGGTTGTACTGTCCGTCGATGCGCATAACCCCGGAAAGTTCTCCGACCGGCGGAGAATTCACGATCGAAAAACGGATCTCCGGATCCCGGTCGCCGCCGGAGATGTTCAGCGCCCCCAGCGGCACTTCAAACGGCAGCTTCAGAACCGTCTCAGGCAGAACGATCTCCCAGGCTCTGCCCGGCCCGTGCCAGTGAAAATCCGCGCGGCTTCCGGGAGAGAGCGTCCAGAGTCCCCCCGAAATCGCTGTCTCCTCGGAAAAACGCAGTTCTCCCTGAAACGACTTGACCGGCTTGAGCCCTTTCAAATCGAGCTGTACAGCGCCACCGGCCTCTATCGGTCCGGAAAACAACAGTTCGCTCGGGGCCCGGCTGCCGAAGAGTTCGAGCAATTCAGGCGTGACGCGCCCGTGGAACTTCAGTTCGGCCGTCCGCCTGTCCGGGTCAAGCCGTCCCTCGGCTTCGATTCCGGGCTTCGGCATGGAGAATGCCATCTGTGTCACTCCCGCGCCGTCGGGCTCCCAGTGAAGGGTAAACGGCACACCGACACCGCGGCCGTTCAGAAAGACCCCCTCGACGGAAACCCGGACCGGCAGAGCATTTGCAAACGTCGATCCGGCAAAAACCGGCAGCAGGGCATCCCAGCGGGCGATCTCCGCCCCGCGAATCCTGACTGAAACGGGGAATCCGGAAGCATCCAGCTCGAATTCGGCGGATTCGCACCCTGCGGCAGGAACTCCGCCGCTGCGGTAAGTGAGATGTTTCACCACGAGCAGCCCGGGGGAGATCTCTTCGACATCCCCGGCCTCAAGCCCCTTCACGGAAGCGATCACAAACTCCGCCGCCCGTTCGGGAGAACGGCGCCAGTACCAGTACGCCGCCGCCGCCACAGCCGCGAGGAGCAGCATGAGCATCAGCACAAAACCAACCGGAATCCGGTAGATGTTCCTTCCGTTCCTCACAGCAGAATGCGCCTCCTCCGGCCGTCGTACTCCACGGTTCGGCACGGCTGCCAGGCACCTGCCTCCCGGAAGCAAAGCCGGCCGCCGCCATCAAGTCCGAACCGCCCGGCGGCGAAATCCTCCACCACGCGCGGCAGGACGACGTGATCCCCGCCGATCTTCAAGCGCTCGACATTCCGGGCGGCGATTTCACGCAGCCGGTCCCGGTAAGGCGCATGAGTCCGTGCCGCTCTGACTGCGGCGAGCGTCTCCACACTCTCCCCCTCCAGGTCGACCGGAATCGGGGCGGAAACCCCCAGCACCGGGCCGGAATCCATCTCCGCTTCGCCGTTCCCTTCGAACGGCTGAGCAAGGATCACGCTGCTGCGCAGAGAGTTGTGCCCGGCCAGAATCGCGCTCTCCACCGGGCGGAAATGCAGCCCGGCCAGAATGCGGCGTCCGTCGACCTCGACCGTCAAGTCGCCTGGATGGACATTCAGACACGGCAGGTCGGCCGTGATGTTGCACAGCGGAACGAACCCGGCCAGCACCCCGAAATCGATCGTGTGGGGAGCAAGCAGACGACGGAGCTCCTCCGTCCACTCTTTGCGGAGCGCCCGCCTCCGTTCCGAAACCAGCGAAATCGCCGACTCGCCGCGGGCGGCGTAAAACGCCCGGATATCATGCTCCACGAGCGGCACGCCCCACTGAGCGGAGAGAGCCCGGGCACGACTCGACTCCGGCGCGTCCGTGACGATCAGCGCGACCACGAAACCGCAATCGGGGTGTTCCGACCCATAGCGTAAAAGCGCCTCGGCATTGGTTCCGGAGCCACTCATGAACACGGCTGCGCGGGCCGGGCGACCCGAAGGAACAGAAAAAATATCATCAATCATCTGAAATCAAGGTTCTTACTGAAATTCAACGCCGACATTGTCACCCGTCCTCCCGGACAGGCCGCCGGGAAAACGGATGAAAAAACCGGGACGCGACACCGGGACGGCTGACCGGAACCGGTTTTCTCTTCTTATTAAAATGCCGTTTTTTTCGGAATCTTCAAGTAAAATCCCGTTTTTTTTTAAAGATCGGCCCGTTTTTTATTTGCTTGTCCGTCAAATCCTGTTATATTTTAACCAAACCGCAGGTTGATATGGTAAAAAACGGTCATCATACTGACAGGCAACGGGAGATTTCGCAATGAACATATCCAGATTTTTGAAAACCGGTCTTGTCGTTCTGGCATTGAGCGTATGCACGACGGGGGTGTTTGCCGCCTCTTGGTTCACCAACGGTCCGAAACGAGACATCGTCACGCTCATCGTCACCGCGAACTACAGGAATCCGCGGTTGATGGCGGAACTGATCATGAACGAAAGCCGCCAGCCCTACCTGCTGCTGCCCACACCTCAGAGCAGGGATCAGAAAATCATCTTCATACAGCCGAAAGGCCCGGCCCGGGAGGTTGCGCCCTCCAGTCTGCGGCAGTACATCAGCTTCCTGAATCCGCGGCGGATCGTGGTTCTCGGTGACGAACGTTATGTTTCGGATCAGTTTGTGGGAGAGTATCTCAAGAAACTCGACACACCGATTCCGGTTGTGCGGGTCGAGGGGAATGACTGGAACCGCATCGCGGAGGAAACGACCTATCTTCTGAGTCTGAGTCATCTCGGCGACAACTACAAGCGCCTGCGCGAAGAGATGGACAACAATTACCGGGCCACCCGCCGCACCATGCAGCAACAGCAGCTGGAACTCAAGGCCGCAAAACCGGAAGAGGCCGCGGATGACGAGGTCGTCGGAGAGGAAACCGTCGTCACGGAAGAGACGGTTCAGGAAGTCGCGGAATAAGGACTGCGTATGTTCAATTACTTCAAGATCACGGTCAACACCTTCAAGGAGTCGGTTCGCGAGCCGATCTATTTTCTGATGCTGCTCGCGGGCTTCATCCTGATCGGCTGTTATCCGTCGGCGGCGCTTTTCGTCTTCTCGGAGCAGTTGAAGCTTGTGGTCGACAGCTCGATGGCGACCGGTTTGATCTTCGGCCTTCTCATCGCCGTGCTGAGTTCTTCGCACACGGTCACCCGGGAGATGCGCAACGGAACCGTGCTGCTGCTGCTCTCAAAGCCGGTCTACCGCTGGACCTTCATCCTGGGGAAAATCACGGGGATCGGGCTGGCGGTGACGCTGTTCACGCTGCTGTGCAACCTTGCGGCGATCACTTCGGTCTACATGGCCACCGATCAGTTCCGTTTCGACATGGGAATTTTCTTTCTCTTCTTCGGGCTTCTGGTGGTGATCTGCGCCATTGGAATGCTCTTCAATTTCTGGCGCGGAAGCTCGTTTCCGGAAATTTCGACCTATGCGGCGGCGGTTCTGATCCCGCTTCTGGCGATCTACTGCATTCTGGTCAAGGAGCGTCCGACCGTTTCCCTCACCGACCTCTGCTATGCGCTTGTGCTGTTGAATTTCGCGGTGATCGCGATGTCGACGATCTCGGTTGTGTTCGCCACGCGTCTGGATTCGGTCGCGAATCTGTCGATCTGCACGGTGGTTTTCTTTCTCGGCCTGGTGTCGAGCTATCTGTTCCAGCGGGAGACCGATTCGGCGTTCCTGAATGCGGTGTTCTCGTTTTTCTATGCGGTTCTGCCGAACTGGCAGTTCTTCTGGCTGGCGGACGCGGTGGCGGTCAACCGCCCGATTCCGTTCAGCTACGTGGTGGACTGTGCCGTTTACATTGTTTTCTACGTGGCGATCTGCTCGATGTGGGCGGTGGCGATCTTCCAGAACAAGGAGATTGCCGGCGAGGGAGACGGCCGCATTTAAAGGTCGATCCGCAAAGCAATCCGCAATCCGGCGGCCGGCCAGTCAGGGGCCGGCGCCGGATTTGTCATATACCAGCCTTTTATTCCGGAGGAATTTCATGTGTGCGCCCCCCACTCCCGAACTTCTGATCCTCGACGAAGCGGACTCCACGAACACTTACGCGAAAAACCATTTCGATGAACTGCCGGACGGAAGCCTCGTCGTGGCCCGGCACCAGACGGCCGGACGCGGCCGACGCGGCCGCGTGTGGATTTCCCCGCCCGGCACGAACTTCGCCGGAACCGTGCTTCTCAAGCGTCTGGAGGACGGGTTTCATGCCGGATGTCTGCTCGGACTCGCTGCCCTGTCGGTGGTCCGGGAGCTCGCACCGGAAGTGCCCGCCTACCTGAAATGGCCGAACGACATCTATGTCGAAGAGCGCAAGCTGGCCGGCATTCTCAGCGAAAGTGCCCGGTTCGAGCACGGGCGGATCACCGGCGTCGTCTCCGGGGTCGGCGTGAATCTGAATCTGCCCCGGGAAGTGCTCGCGACGATCGATCAGCCCGCAACTTCACTCCTTGCAGAGACAAATCGGGAATTTAATCTCGATTTTTTTGCAAAAAAACTGGCAGAACAGCTGATTCGATACTATGTTATCTATTTAAAAAGCGCCGGAGCCGTTCTGGATGAGTGGAAAAAAGCGAATCTTCTGGTGGGAGAGCCCCTTGAGGTTGTGGATTCGCACGGCGACAGACACGCAGGGATTTTCCGTGCGATTCTGGACGACGGCAGCATGGAGTTTGAAGAAAGCGGCGCAAAAAAGACATTCCTGTGCGGAGATGTGAAAATCCGCAGGGAATCGATCGACTGGTGGAGAGTGAACCAAAAGAGTCTTGATTTTTCAAGAAGTTACAAACAACCCAAGGAAGAGTCAATCAAATGGAAAGTCAAATGAGTTTGCTGTGGGACGGCGTAAAGCTGATGGTCCTTGGCATGGGGATCGTGTACGTCTTTCTCGTCATCATGATCTTCGCGATGAATCTTCTGAAGCGGGCGCTTGCTCCGTTTGCCGGAATGCTTGAGCCGCCGCCGAAGGCTCCTGCAAAGAAGAAGGCTGCGGCCAGCGGCGACGACGCCCAGCTCGCCGCGATTGCGGCCGCCGCGGTCGAAGCGGTTCGCTCCAAATAATCAAAATCCAATACTCACATATCAATCATAACGGAGAATCGTAAGAAGATGAAGAAAATCAAGTTCATGGATTGCTCGTTCCGTGACGGATTCCAGTCCTGTCTCGGCGCCCGCGTCAAAACCGACGATTTCCTGCCCGCGCTGGATGCCGCGGTCAAGGCCGGAATCGACTATATCGAAATCGGCGGCGGCGCCCGCTTCCAGAGCCTCTACTTCTACTGCCAGGAGGACGCGTTCGAGATGATGGACCGCTGCCGTGAAGTGGTCGGCCCGAACGTGAATCTGCAGACCCTCGCACGCGGCGTGAACGTGGTCGGCCTCTCCTCGCAGTCGAGCGATATCATCGAGCTCCACGCGAAACTCTTCAAGAAGCACGGCATCACCACGATCCGCAACTTCGACGCGCTCAACGACGTGCGGAATCTGACCGCCTCGGGCAAATACATCACGCAGTACGGCCTCAAGCATCAGGCGACCGTCACGATGATGGGACTCGCGCCCGGCCTCAATGAGCCGTATGCGCATACTCCGAATTTCTACATCGACCGGCTGAAGGAGATCCTCGCGAGCGGCATGGCGTTCGACAGCCTCGCGTTCAAGGATGCCTCCGGCACCTCGACTCCGAAGACCGTCTATGAGACGATCAAACAGGCGCGCGAGATCCTCGACGCCGAGTTCAAGGGCGACAACCGCAAGAGCATTTCGTTCCACACGCACGACACGGCCGGCATGGCGGTCAGCTGCAACATGGCGGCGATCGAAGCGGGCGCGGATGTGATCGACCTGGCGATGAGCCCGCTCTCGGGCGGCACCTGCGAGGCGGACATCCTCGTGATGTACCAGCGTCTGCGCGGCACGGACTACACGCTCGACATCGATCCGGAGAAGATCCTCTCCGCCGAGAAAGTGTTCGAGAAGTGCATGGACAAATACTTCATGCCGCCGGAGTCGATGCAGGTCTCTCCGAAGATCATCTTCTCCCCGATGCCGGGCGGTGCGCTCACGGCCAACACTCAGATGATGCGCGACAACAACTGTCTCGACAAGTACGACGACTGCATCGCGGAAATGCGCGAAGTCGTTGCGAAGGGCGGATTCGGCACCTCGGTTACGCCAGTCAGCCAGTTCTACTTCCAGCAGGCGTTCTCCAACGCGATGCAGGGCCGCTGGAAAGTGATCGACAAGAACGGTTACGGCAAGATGGTTCTCGGTTACTTCGGCAAGACCCCGGTCGCGCCGGATCCGGAAATCGTGAAGATGGCCAGCGAGCAGCTCGGCCTTGAGCCGACCACCGAAGCCGTGGTCGACCTGAACAACCGCAACCCGAAGCTCGGCGTGAAATACAACACGAACCTGCTCATCGAGGCGGGGCTGCCGGTGACGGAAGAGAACATCTTCATCGTCGCGGCCTGCGGCGAGAAGGGCCTGAAATATCTGCAGGGCGACAAGCCGATGGGCATCCGCTACAAGGAAGCCGCCAAGCCCGCGAAGAGCGCGGCCAAGGGCGGAGCCTACACCGCCAACGTCGACGGCAAGAACGTCGCGGTTCAGCTGAATGCGGCGGGCGACGCCTACACCGCGACGGTGAACGGCAAGAGCTTCACGGTGAAGGTCTCCGAGGGTATCGCGAGCGCCGCTGCCGCTCCGGCCTCCTCCGGCGAGGGCAAACCGCTGCCGTCCCCGCTCCCGGGCACGATCGTGAAGATCTTGGTTCAGGAGGGCGAAGAGGTCGCGGCTGACGACGTCATCCTCGTGATCGAGGCGATGAAGATGGAAACCGAAATCAAGGCCCCGGCGGCCGGCGTCATCCGTGAAATCAACGTCACGCCGTCCCAGGTTGTGGCTGCGGGCGACACCCTTGTGATGATCGAGGAGAAGTAACACAATGCGAAAAGTGAAACTTTTTACCGCTGTCTGCCTTGCGCTCTTCGCCGGGGCATTGATGGCTGCCCCGGAGCCGACGGTTCCGGCGGCTCCCGCGGTCGATCAGGCGATCCGGGAAGGTGTGAAAACCGTCGTGGAAAAGAAAAACGCGATTCAGCTGCCTGCGACGGCGGTTCGGAATGCGACTTCCAGCGATGAACTCATCGGCTGGTACATCGACCCGGCGACGCAGATGCGCTACATGGTCTATGAGTGGGAGAAACCCGCTGTGGTGAACTCGCTCACGATGGCTGCCAACCAGAAGGTTGCCCCGGGCCGCGAAATCATGATTCTGGTTCCGCAGGGCCGCAGCAAGGGTAAATTCAAGATCGACATCGCCGCGAAAGTCGCGCAGCTTGCGCCGGGATTCAAACCCTCCGCGGTGGTGGAGCCGGGCACGGTGATGGCGGTCTTTCAGCCGATTGAAGTCGCACACGACTCGGTGAGCAACACGACCGTGGTCGGCGGCGGCCTGCCGGGCTGGGGCGAGGCGATGAAGGGGCTCTGGCAGAGCACCGGCATCTACGACATCATCAATCAGAGCAGCAGCGATTTCAAGTCGACCTGGATTCTCGGTCTCGGTCGTGTGCTGATGATGCTCGTTGCGCTCGTGCTGATCTATCTTGCGATCGTGAAGGAGTTCGAACCGCTGCTGCTGCTGCCGATCGGATTCGGCGCACTGCTGGCGAACATTCCGCTGGCGGGCATCGCCGGTCCGGACGGTCTGCAGGGTCTGGTGTTCGAAGTCGGCATCAACTCGGGAGTGTTCCCGCTGCTGATCTTCATGGGCGTCGGCGCGATGACCGACTTCGGTCCGCTGATCGCGAACCCGAAGACGGCGCTGCTCGGCGGCGCGGCTCAGTTCGGCATCTTCTCGGCGCTGATCGGCGCTCTGCTGCTGACGATCTGGATTCCGGCGATCAACTTCAGCATCCTCGATGCTGCCAGTATCGGCATCATCGGCGGTGCGGACGGCCCGACCTCGATCTATCTTACGAGCAAACTTTCTCCGAAACTGCTCGGAGCGGTCGCGGTGGCGGCCTACAGCTACATGGCTCTGGTTCCGATCATCCAGCCGCCGATCATGAAGTGGCTCACGACGAAGGAAGAGCGCAAAATCGCGATGAAACAGCTCCGCACGGTCGGCAAACTCGAGAAGATCTGCTTCCCGCTGCTGATTACGCTGCTGTGCGCGTTCCTGCTGCCCGATGCGGCTCCGCTGATCGGTATGCTCATGCTCGGCAATTTGATGCGTGAGTGCGGCGTGGTGGAGCGTCTGAATCAGACCGCTCAGAATGCGCTCATCAACATCGTCACGATCTTCCTCGGGATCGCGGTCGGGTCGAAACTCTCGGCCGACCAGTTCCTGTCGATCCAGACGCTCGGCATTCTGCTGCTCGGTGCGATCGCATTCGGCCTCGGAACCGCGGGCGGCGTGATCTTCGCGAAGATCATGAATCTCTTCAGCAAGGACAAGATCAACCCGCTGATCGGCGCGGCCGGCGTCTCCGCGGTGCCGATGGCGGCGCGCGTGGCGAACAAGGTCGGTTTGGAGGCGAATCCGCAGAACTTCCTGCTGATGCACGCGATGGGACCGAACGTCTCCGGCGTGATCGGATCGGCTGTGGCGGCGGGCGTGCTTTTGAACATGCTCAAGCACCTGGTCTGATCTTTCCTGCATCCATCCAACGCCGCGGCGAACCGAATTCGCCGCGGCGTTTTTTGCTTTATTCGTTTGACTTCTTTTCAAAGAGACACTATATTCCTGCATCGGAATCGCTCAAACGGGAGGTTACTATGTTGCGTTTTCTCTTCGGTTCTCTGTTCATGTTGCCGCTGGTTGCGTTGTCGGCGCTCCCGGCGCGCGTTTACGATCCGGCGACGGATGCGCTGCAGATCAATGTAAACCAGAGCGACGCTCGTCGCCAGTCCGTTCTTCCGGGGAACGCCCCTTCCGGGCAGGCGATGCTCCATGCGAAGTGGGATTGCTCGGCGGCGAACTATCTGGAATTCAATTTTCTCCAGCCGATTCCATTGCCGGAATTCAACACCGGGGAAGTCGCGCTGGAGGTGTTCATTCCGGAAGGAGCCCCAATCCGGAAAATCAACTTCCGGCTCATTGACTCGCAGGGAGAGACGTTTCAGTACATGTTCCCGACCGCGCAGCTCAAGCCCGGGCTGCAGACGCTTTTGGTGCAGTTGAACAGCGTTCACAAGGAATCATGGGGAGCAAAGAAGAACGGCAGGGTCGACTTTCCGGCGCGGATGCTCGGCGTCTCGGTCGACTTCAATCGCAAGGAGGGGCAGGGAGAACTCTGGATCGGCAAAGTCGCCTTCACGCCCGGGCCACTGGAACTCGGAGAAATGCTGGTAGATCTAGCCACAACACCGGTCCGGATTCATCTTGCCGGGGACAGAGGACAGACCGCTGCCGTGGAGGAGGCCGACGGGAGACAGGCGCTGCGCTTCAACTGGGACGCGGCCCGGGGGAAATGGATGGAGTTCGCATTCACTCCGCCGCTGCCGCCCTTTGCGGAATTCGATTCGGCCCGTTTCTGCGTTGAACTTCTGATTCCGGAAAATTTTGATGGTAAAACCGTCAATCTCCGTTTATCCGACAAAAGTGGAGAAGTGTTTCAGTATTCCTTGCCGACAAAAGGGCTTGCACCTGGCTGGCATCTTGTTTCCCTGCGGGTGGAAAAAAGTGGAGCACCTGCACGCGGCATCTGGAGCGGAGACCAGAACCGCAAGTTGGATTTCCCGGTTCGCCTGGCCGGTTTCTCCGTCGATTACCCGGCGGGAAGCGGGGAAGGAACGGTCGCATTCGGCAAAGTCTACCTGGCACGATGAACCTGTTTCAAACGATTCGCTGCGACTGTCTCGTCATCGGCGGCGGTCCGGCGGGACTGTCGGCTGCGGCGGCTGCGGCGGAGTCAGGACTCAATACCGTTCTGGCCGAATTTCTCCCCTCCCCCGGCCGCAAACTGCTGGCTTCGGGTTCCGGAAAGTGCAATGTGACGAATCGACTTCCGCTTGAGGAGTTTGCGCGACGCTATCAGTGCGGAATGCACTTTGTCCGGCCGGCACTTTATGCGTTTCCGCCGGAAGCGCTGGAGAAATTTCTCACTGCAAACGGAGTTCCGGTGGTTGCGCCGGACGGGTTTCACTGTTTCCCGAAATCGATGCGGGCCGGAGATGTGCTGAACTTGCTCCTCAACCGTTGCAGGAGATTCGGCGTAAACGTGATTCCGGAGTGCCGGGTTGAAACACTGAACCTGGCAAACGGAGCTGTTCGCGGCGCGAGCGCCGGAGCGGTCCGCTTCGACACCGGACGGATCATCCTCGCCTGCGGCGGGATGGGTTATCCGGCGCTGGGTGGACGCGGCAGCGGCTACGAACTCGCCCGACAGGCGGGCCATGAGATCATCCAGCCCGTTCCGGCGCTGGTCGGGCTGAAGTCTGCGGAGAAATGGGCTTCGCAGCTGCCCGGGGTCCTCCTTCCGGACGCGACTGTCCGGTTCGGGAAAAAACTAACGGGACGTGGTGAACTCATCTTCACGCACACCGGGATCTCCGGACCGGCGGTACTCGATCTATCCGGCAGCGTCGCACGGGCGCTCGCAAATGGCGGAGAGCCGATCCTCGAATGTTCCTGGGAGAGCCGGAACGCGGGAGAGTACCGGGAACGCATCTCCTACTGGCAGAAACATGCGGGAAACAGATCGCTGAAAGGGCTGCTGGGAGCAACGCTCCCGTCCGCGTTGGTCCGGGCACTGCTCGATGCGGCGGGGGTTCCGGCGGAGCGCTGCGCCGCGCGCCTTCGCGCGGAAGAGCGGGAGCGGCTCGTCTCCGCATTTTCGGGATATCCGCTGCCGATCGCCGGGACGGACGGCTGGGAGAAGGCGATGGCGACTGCGGGGGGAGTTTCTCCTTCGGAGGTTCATGCCGGAACCCTCGCAAGCCGGATCGCGGAGGGAGTTTTCCTGGCGGGCGAGATGCTTGATGTCGGCGCGCCCTGCGGCGGATACAACATCCAGTGGGCGGTCAGCTCGGGCCGGTTGGCGGGAGCATCGGCAGGAAGGGGAGGTACACGCCTCAAAGGTTGACATTTCCTCCTGTTGCAAAGCAACGTGAAAGGAGGTTTTTCATGTCAGACAACTTCTCTCCGCATGCACTCCGGCTCACAGGAGGGACCAACATTGCCGTGGAAACGACGCCGGATGGATTCCGGATCAACCAGATTCCTTCGGTCGTTCCGGTTTACCAGGGATTTTTTCTGGTGCGTCCCTATCCGAACCATTCGGCGGACAACCCGATACGGGCGGTACAGATCGTGAACGGAGCGCTCCCTTACGAGGAGTCACTCACAAATCCGGCGGGTTATGTGCTGATCGACCGTTTCTACTACGTGCCGGAAGATGACGGCGGTCCACGGATCGAGGCATGGCGTCTTCCGGTGCTGGTTTCTCCCGCGGTCACTTTGTCCATCGTAAAGAGCTCCACCATCTATCTTCAGATCACGGCAGAGCACTACAAAGGCAAGAGCAACTGTTTTCCGGAAGCGGACGGCACTCATGTGACGTTCAGAAGCAGATACCAAGTTCTGACCGACATGCCGACTCTGCAGCACGGAACACTCAACATCCCGCTGGCGGGAGTCGAACTGGACGAGGAGAGCGGAGCTTTCGCGATCACTCAGCTGAGCTGGGGAGTTCCCTGCGGAGCGATCGCCCGGTACAGCAAGGCCGGCCTGGAAGAGCCGGAAGAGTAATCCTTATTTCCGTTCCTTTCCGCCGCCGGCTCTGCGACGGATCTCAATCGAGAGCGACAAATCGTCCAGCCACACCGTCCCGGTGGTATCCGGCGCGACGTTGCAGTTGACAGTCAAAGTCGCAGTTTCCGGCGGGATCTCTCCGGTAACTTCGATTTTGCGCCAGTCGTGCGTTCCGGCACGGTAGGCGGACTCCCGCCAGAGAATCCGGCTGCCGTCGGCGGCAAAAAAATTCACACCGATATTCGTGCCCCGTCCGGCGATGCCATCTCTCCGACAGCTGCCGGTCAGGGTCATCACCGCATATTCGTTTTCGGCCAGGGGTCCGATCAGGCGGCGCAGATCGACTCTCTGAAAAACGCCCAGAAAATCGGAGGGGCCCGGCGCGGGAATCCTCACCGCCATGGCGCGCTTCCCATCCGCGGCGGAATCTGTCGTCACCTCAACACGACCCGCCTCTCCGAGGGTGCTCTGCCAATGCGCGTTTCCCTCTTCGAAGGAACCGTTGGCAAGCAGCGGACGCGGCGTCATCGGATAGGTGCGGACCGTGACGTCCCCCGGGTAAACAGGCGCTCCGGCCTCGCCGGAGATCCGGCCGGTGATGAAAAGCGGGAGTTCGTCCAACTCCAGTCTGATCCGGCCGTTTTCAGCTTTCAGCGACCGGGTCTGCCCCATGACATCGGTGACCGTTACGAGATTATCCGGCGTGTTAAGCGTGACAACCGCGCGAGGCGCATCGCACAGAACAATCGCATTGATCCGGCCGCGGGAGGCGGAATCAAATGCAACCCCCTTGCAGTAGCCGGCATCGGACGCATGTACGATGTTGAGGACAGAGGCGCTTTTCATATCGTGCAGCAGCCCGATCATCACAGCGTGGGCCACAAAATTCGGTTTCGGCGAAAAATCCCTGCGAATCAGCCCGAAATTGTGTTCGTGATGGCTGGTCGTTCCATCATTGCGCAAATCGTATTTGAACACTTTCTCCGCTCCGTTCGCGAGCTGTTCGAGCTGCATGGCAAGCTCGCGCGCTATCTGAAGCCGTTCGGAAGAACCGCCTGCGGAATGGGTTCCGATTTCCGTAACCCAGACCGGACGCTCCGCCGCGCCGTATGCGGCGAGCAGAGTGCGGCACGCGACCAGATCGGCATTGTAGTGAAGGTTCATGATGTCGAAGTTCGCCGCGATTCCCGCGTCGAGCGTTTCCTGCAGAAACGGGCGGTAAGTCGCCCCTTTCGGGATGGCGGCGGTGACGCCCATGTAGAGAATCTTCGCCTGCGGATTGGCGGACAGGATTCCCTTGCGGGCGGCGGCATGATAGGCGACCGCATCGCGAATGATCCCGCGATCGTCATTTGCAATCCAGTTTTTCCAGCTTCCGCGCCAGAAGAGTTCGGCATCGGGTTCGTTTAAAATCTCCCAGTGGGAGATGAAGTCGCACTCCTTCGCATAGCGGGCGGCGAATTCGGTCAGATCCGCCCAGTCGGTCGGGGCGACCCGGCTCCAAACTTCATAGTTGCTCCCGGCCGGCGCCCCGGACGCGTAGCGGGCAACGTAAAAAATCGTTCCGACCACCCCCATGCCGCTCTTACGGAGGAACTCGTTGAGCGGAGCAAACTGCCGGAACAGCCGATCGGCATCCTCACGTTTCCGCAGGTCGCCCCAGTCGAACTGGCTTCCGCGCACCCAGCCGAAACCGGCGCGGCGCGCGATCTCGACCTCACGAACCGCCTCTTCGTACGGCAGTCGCGTCAGATGAAAATTGCAGCCGAACGGAGTGTCGGGAGTGGCGAGTTTCGTTTGATCCGGGGTGACGGCGAACGATTGACGGAGCTCCGTGCCGGACAATGCCAGGACAAAATATCCCGGTCTGCCGGTCGGAATCCGGATTTGCACCTTCCGATCACCCGGAGAAAACTTCACCGGCAAAACCGTCTCATTCCCGAAAAAATCGGTTACGCTCACCCGGGGAGCCTTCCCGGGCGATTCGTCGAGCGAAACTTCCGCGACCACCTCTTCTCCGGGCTGGAAGAACCAGCCCGGAGAGTGTCCGCTTTCCTTCAACGTGAACTCTGCAGCCGCCACACCGGCAAAAGAAAGAAGCAGAAGCGAAACAACTTTGAATAATTTCCCGTTCATCTTCCAATCATCCTCGTCAAACTACTTTCTGTCGTAGCCGCTGCTGAGGCTGTTGTACGTGCCGTAAAGAAACCAGTTGGGATCGTAGACGCCGCCGGAGTAACGCAGTTCACGCCAGATTTCCACATGCCCGTCCACCCACAGGGCGTTCACATTGATCTGCCCCAGCGCCGGCTGACCGCCGGAGATCAGCGTTACGGGAATGGTATCGTGAAAACTTTTCTTCTCCAGCATCAGCACCTGCCGGGAAGGATGTTTGAGTGAAGTGATCTTGACATTTCCGTTGTTGGTGCTCTTGATGATGTAACGGAACAGATAACTCGTCGTGCACCACTTGGTTGTGTTGTCGATCTTCGACGGCAGAGGTTTCAAGACCCCGTCGAGGTTCGGATCCTCCTGACTGCCGGGGCAGATCGTTACGCCGAGTCCGCTCATGTAAGGCCAGAGCTGGGTCGGCCATGTGAACACCTTGTGATCGTGAATCGCATGTTCATTGAGGAATGAAGGGTTCATCGGGATCTGTTCCTCGTAATCCGCGGTGTAGAGCGCCATGGCCTGCCCGAGCTGTTTCAGATTGCTCAAACATTTCGTGCGCTGCGCCGCCACCCGGGAGCGGGTCAGAGCCGGGAGCAGCATCGAAGCGAGAATCGCAATAATCGCAATCACCACAAGCAACTCGATCAAAGTAAAAAATTTCCGTTTCATGCCTCTTCCTTTCATGTCAGTGATTTTACGGAACCGCGTTCCACGACGACTGCATCGATGATAACCTGGCAGATCCGCTCGGGGTCGCGCCAGAGAGTTTCGATCACATCGAGAATTCGGGCGATATACTCCTCGAAATTCGGACCGGCCGTTGTGAGGGGCGGCAGAAAAAAGGCGCCCTGATTGGAGCCGTCCGCCCCGATCACGCTGATATCGTCGGGAACCTTGAACCCGTGCTCGGAAAGTGCGCAGATCACACTGAGGGCGGTGCTGTCGCTCAAAACGTAAACGGCGGTGAAATCAGGTTGTTGCCGATCCAGAAACTCGGAGAACACCGCGTGGGTTTTGCTGACGGAACTTTCGCCGTTGACGATCCCGCACTCGATCTCCCGAACGCGGCAGCCTGCCGCCCGGGAAAACGTGACGAACCCGTTCCACCGTCCGCGGATGACCGAATTGTGCGGTTCCGAAATGACCACGGCCAGATCCCGATGCCCCTTCCGATAGAGATAGCTGGCCGCCAGCACTCCATCGCCCAGCGAACTGGAACTGACGAAATTCATTTTGATCTCCTCATAAACCCTTCCCATCACGACCAGCGGGATCGGCACCTGGCTCAGAAAGTAGAGATCTTCAGCGGTCAATGGATGATCCGGAAGCAGCACCAGGGCGTCGAATCCGGTCGTACGCAACTCCCGGAACGAGTAGGAACACGGATAATTGACCCGTTGAACCTGAATATCCGATTTGTTCGCGGAAAGTTTCAACCGTTCCTCGATCTCCACAAACGAAACCGATGGCCAGTCCGGCAGCAGAAGGCCGATCCGTTTCTTGTCATGATCCACCTCGCCGCTGATGAAAAGCGTACCGTCCGGACGACGCGCAAGCAACCCTTCATCGATCAGGCGGCTCAAAACCCGGGTGATGGAGAGCTGGCTGGTCTCATAGCGCCGCATGAGCTCGCGAATGGAACCCGCCCTTGATCCGACCGGCAGTTGAAGCAGCTCCCGGCGCAGAGGTTCATAAATCAGATCTACTTTGCTTCTTCTCATTGCATTTCCCATTGTGTTCTACTGTAATTATACGGTTGTAATACACCAATGCAAAGGTGTATTACTATTTTTTTCCGGCATTTTTTCGGAAACGGCGGATTTCCCATGAATCTCCTGTCGTCAAATGATATTTTTCCGGAGGGATCCCGGCGGCCTGGCTCCTTTTTTCAGGCGAATACCGGCCCTGCCCCGACGCCAGGGAAACAGCGGACGGGCCGGGGTTGAAACACCTGACACGCAACCTGTTCTGAAAATGCGCCACTCTGCCGGCGGGAAACCGGCCAGGCTCCGACTCACCTTTTTCATCGAAAAAAACTTCGCCTCCCGCTTGCGAAAAGCCGGGAGGGAGTATATCTTTCCATACCTGTTGATGCGCGATAAACAACCGGAGGGATCCCCATGCAGAAAGAAACGGTTCTGGAACTTAAACCGGCAGCGGGCAATCCGCGCAACTCCGAAGGCGCTTTTCTGCGCCTCGCCGACGGCGGAATTCTCTTCGCCTACAGCCGTTATTCCGGCGAAGGAGCGGAGTGGGAGGATGATTCTCCCTGCGACATTGCCGCACGCTATTCCCGCGACGGCGGTGCGACGTGGAGCGGCCGGGATCGGATCCTCATTCCGCGCGGGGACGCGATGAACGTCATGAGCGTCTCGCTCCTGCGCATTTCGCAGGAACGTATCATGATGCTCTATCTGCGCAAATCGCATGATCCGCAAAACCGGGTCGAGTGCCGTCCCTTCGTAACCTTCTCCGAGGACGAGGGGGAAAGCTGGGAGACGCCCCGCGCGCTCACGAGCGTCGGCGGCTACTTCGTCGTCAACAACGACCGGCTGCTGCAGCTGGAACAGGGGCGGATCATCATTCCCTGCGCCTGGCACCGACCGACGGAGAACGGCCACGACTCGCGTGCGATCGGGCTCTTTCTCCTTTCAGACGACGGTGGTCGCACCTTCCGCGAAGCGGCGGACTGGGTTCTGCCGCCGCAGTCAAGCGCTTCCGGAGTGCAGGAACCCGGCGTTGTGGAACTCGCCCCCGGCAAACTGCTCGCGTTTTTCCGCACGGATCAGGGATATCAGATGACCTCCGTGAGCGATGACGCAGGGGAACACTGGAGTTCGGTTGAGCCGTCGAATTTCATCTCTCCGCTCTCCCCGATGACGCTGAAGCGCGATCCATTCGGCGGCCAACTGTGGGCGGTCTGGAACGACCGTTCCGGGCGGTGGAATCTGCCGAAGCCGGAGGAGTCCTCATGGCAGCGGACGCCGCTCACACTCGGGATCGGCGGGAAACCGGACCCGGAATCGATGGAACTCTCACTGCTCGAAAACGACCCGCGCTGCGGTTACTGTTACGTCGCGCTGCATTTCGAACCGGAATACGTCCTGCTGGCCTGCTGCTGCGGCGGAAACGGCACGATCGTGCTGCAACCGACCCGGATCATCCGGCTCAAGCGCTAAGCGGGCCGGGGGACCCGGGACAGAGCGTTTCGCTCCACTCTTTCCGGCAAAAAGACTCCCCCTCCGGGGGGGGGAGAGCGAACAGGGAGGAAAAATGAAAAAAGTTTTTGTTATGCTATGTTTCGGTTTTGCGGTATTCTGCCATGCACAAAGTAATGATACCGGCATCATCAGAGGAAGAGCGACAGGGCGTCCCGAATTTGATCTCAATCTGTTGTTTGATACAATTGAAAAAGCAAATTCCGCGACCGAAAATGAGATCAACAAAATCTTTGCCGATTTCATCAGGAAATATGGCACATTGCAACCTCTTGCCGGAGCGAAGGCAACAATAAAAGGAGAAGAGCTCTTTCAGGAAACCGAAGTGGATGAAAAAGGGAATTTTTCTTTTGACAATTTGCCGTTCGGAAAATATGTCGTAACAGTCAGTCAACCGGATTGCGCCGGAATTTATCCGAATACCCGTGTAACAGCGTTCGATCAGAGGAGTGTCGTCATCAGCCGGAAAAATCATGATGTTACGCTTCTCCTGGAACCTACGGTCGCATTGGTCACTCTGCAAGGAAAGGTATACGAAAAAAATAAAACTCCTGCTGTCAATGCTGTCGTGACAGCTACCCGTGTTTATCCAAGAAGTCAAAATGCAACACGCGGTATCCGTACATGGGAAACGGTTACAGATGACAGCGGAAACTATCAATTTAAGGATATACCGTTGCAAAACTTTTTTTTGCTGAGTGCCGTTTTACTGGAAAAAGGGACCTCCTTGAACAATTTTGAAATCCATGCTGAATCTTCTATGGGAAGACAGGGAGGCCCAGTGGTATTATCCACAATCACGGATGAACTTCTTTTCTCGGCAGAAAAATGGGCTCTTTTCCGCAAAAAAATGGGGCAAATAACCGGAAAGAACGTGCAAATGCTTCCCGCGGCCGAAAGCAATGACAGTTTTTTCGACATTCACGGAGTAAAAGGCAACGTAATCACGGTCAAAGATATTGTTTTAATCTGCGATGAACGCGAAAAATAGGGTTTCAGGTTAATTTTGCTCAGGGGGCTGCCCATGATCGTGGAAGTCCATCAACCCTGGCAGAGTCCCCCCATAATAAGCTCTTGTGCGATGTTTCTGACCTCCCCGGGGCAATACGAAAAAAATGATCTGCATCGTTCCGGGAGAAGTTTTCCAGGGGGAAAGGTTGCAAAAAACGCCGGACAGTGTTACATTGCGCGACGAAATCTTTCCATGCGGGAGGAAGATCACGCACAGACCGCCCCGCCGCAGGAACCGCAAGGAGAAAAAATGGACGTCAAAGCCATAGAGATACGCGGCGCGCGCGTACACAATTTGAAAAATATCGATGTCGACATTCCGCTGCACCGGATCGTCGGAATCGCCGGAGTCTCCGGCTCGGGAAAATCCTCACTCGCACTCGGAGTGCTGTACGCGGAGGGCTCCCGCCGATATCTGGAGTCGCTTTCAACCTACACCCGCAGGCGGATGACCCAGGCGACCAGAGCCCAGGTCGACGAAGTGCTCCACGTTCCGGCGGCGCTGGCTCTGCACCAGCGGCCCGGCGTACCCGGAATCCGCAGCACGTTCGGAACCGGAACCGAACTGCTCAATTCGTTGCGGCTCATCTACTCCCGTCTGGCCGAACATCGATGCCCGAACGGCCATTACCATCCGCCGACACTCGCGGTCGCCGCCGGTCAGGAGCTGGTCTGCCCGAGCTGCGGAGCGGTGTTTTCTCCACCTTCCGCGGAAGAACTCGCGTTCAACAGCCAGGGAGCCTGCCGCAGATGCGACGGAACCGGAGTCGTCCGGACCGTCGACCGGACAACACTCGTTCCCGATGAATCGCTCACCATCGACGAAGGCGCTGTGGCTCCGTGGAACTCCCTCATGTGGTCGCTCATGGTCGACGTCTGCCGCGCGATGAACGTGCGGACCGATGTGCCGTTCCGCGATCTCACTCCGGAGGAGAAGCAGATCGTTTACGACGGTCCCGCCGTCAAGAAACATATTTTCTACAAGGCGAAAAACTCACAGGACGCCTGCGAACTGGATTTCACCTACTACAGCGCCGTCCGCACAGTTGAAAACGCCCTCTCCAAGGTCAAGGACGAAACCGGGATGAAGCGTGTGGCGAAGTTTCTGCGGGAAGAGGAGTGCCCCGACTGCGGCGGCTCCCGGCTCTCGGAGCAGGCGCGCGCACCGAGAGTGCGTGGAATCTCCCTCGCCGACGCATGCCGCAAACCCCTCGCGGAACTCGTCAAGTGGGTCCACGGCATTCCAGACTCCCTGCCGGAGGAGATGCGACCGATGGCGGAGAGCATCTGCGACTCGTTTTTCTCCTCCGCCGGACGGCTGATGGATCTCGGACTCGGATATCTGGCGCTCGACCGGGCGGGCAGCACGCTTTCGACCGGGGAGCGGCAGAGAATGCAGCTCGCGCGGGCGATCCGCAACCGCACGACCGGTGTCCTGTATGTGCTGGACGAGCCGAGCATCGGATTGCATCCTTCGAACATCGTCGGCCTGAACGGCGTGATGCACGATCTGGTCGCGGACGGCAACTCCGTCATCCTGGTCGATCACGACACGCAGATTCTCTCGGAGGCCGACTGGATCGTTGAACTCGGGCCGGAGGCCGGAGCTGACGGAGGACGCATCATCGCCGAAGGAACGGTCGCGGACCTCGCGACCAGCGCGGCCTCCCGGATCGGACCGTTTCTGGCCGGGCGCGAACATGTGCGGGTAATGACTCCCGCCCCCGCATCGGAGCTTTTCCGCTTCGGGAAAATCCGTTGTTCCACGGGGCCGCTTCATACGGTTCAGCCGCTGGAAGTGGAGATTCCGAAAGGGCGGCTGACCGTCGTCACCGGAGTCTCCGGTTCCGGGAAAACCACACTCGTCCTGGAAACTCTCGTCCCCGCGCTGCGGGCGTGGATCGACCGGACGAAACCGCCGGAACATGTGCGGTCGATCGATGCGGATGGAATCCGGCAGGTGAAGCTGATCGACGCGACGCCGATCGGCATCAACGTCCGATCAACCGTGGCGACCTATGCCAACGTTCACGACGAACTTCGCAAACTCTTCGCCCGGACTCCCGACGCGAAGGCGCGCGGCTTCCGGGCCGGGGATTTCTCGTACAACACCGGTTCTCTGCGGTGCGCCGCCTGCGACGGGACCGGGACGATCAGCCTCGATGTGCAGTTTCTGCCCGATGTGGAGATTCCATGTCCGGCGTGCGGAGGCTCACGGTATTCCGACGAGGCGAACCGGATCCGGTTCGTCAACAAGGCGGGAGAGGCGCGGTCGCTCCCGGAACTCATGGACCTGAACGTCGCACAGGCGATCGAATTCTGCCGGGATCTGAAGAGCGTGCGGCCCCGGCTGGAGGTGCTGCGCGACCTCGGACTCGGCTATCTGACGCTCGGCGAAGAGACTCCGGGGCTCTCCGGCGGCGAGGCGCAGCGGCTGAAACTCTCCTGCGAAATGGGCCGTTCCCAATCCGATTCGGTCTTCGTTTTCGACGAACCGACGATCGGCCTGCATCCGCTGGATGTCCGCACTCTGCTCGAAGTATTCCGCCACCTGATCGAAAACGGAGCGACCGTGGTGGTGATCGAACACGATCTGGATGTGATCCGCAACGCCTCTTACGTCATCGACATGGGCCCCGGAGGAGGCGCCGACGGCGGCCGCATCGTCGCGACCGGGACACCGGAGGAAATCCGCAACGCCCCCGAAAGCATCACGGCACGCTTTCTGTGAACCGGGAGAGGGCGCGGTCGGAACCTGCCCCCCCCCCGTTTCTCCGCCTTTTACAGCAGCCGGAGCTGAATCATGTCGTCGTTTTCGTCCGCATCGTTCCGACTGCGCCGCTTCGACTTCACGGTTCGGCGCGGCAATGCGGCCATCGCCTCGCGCGGGGCGTCGGCGGTCTTTTCGAGCAGTTCGAGAATCACGTTCGCCCGGTCGATGACCGGCTGCGGAATTCCCGCGAGTTTCGCAACGTGGATCCCGTAACTGCGGTCCGTGCTGCCGGGCACGATCTGGCGCAGGAAGATGATCTGGTCGCCGTACTCCTTCACCGCAACGTTGTAGTTGTTCACGCCGCGCCGGGTCTGCGCAAGTTCGGTCAGCTCGTGATAGTGCGTGGCGAACTGCGTCCGGCAGCGACACGACGGATCGTCGTGCAGAAATTCCGCAACCGCCCATGCGATCGACAACCCGTCGAACGTGCTCGTTCCCCGTCCGATCTCGTCGAGAATGACGAGGCTCTTCGGCGTCACGTGATTCAGAATGTTCGCAGTCTCGACCATCTCTACCATGAAGGTGCTCTGGCCGCGTGCGAGATCGTCCGCCGCGCCGACGCGCGTGAAGATCCGGTCCACGAGCCCGAGTTCCATCGAGTCGGCCGGGACGAACGACCCCATCTGCGCAAGCACCACCAGCAGCGCCGTCTGGCGGATATAGGTCGATTTGCCCGCCATGTTCGGACCGGTGATCAGCATCATGCGGTTGCGGTCGCCGTCGAGCAGGCAGTCGTTCGGAACGAACTTCCCGGAGCCGAGCACCGCGTCGAGAACGGGGTGGCGTCCTCCTTTGATGATGAGCCGGTCGTCGTCGAAAATCTGCGGCCGGTGATACCCGTGAAGCCGCGCGCACTCCGCAAGACTCGCGAGCGCATCGATCTCCGCAAGCGCGTCGGCGGCGGTCTGAATGGGGCGGGTGTACTGCAGCGCAAATTCGCGCAGCTCCTGGAACAGCTGCACTTCAAGCGCTTTCGACTTCTCCTCCGCGCCGAGGATCCTGCTCTCGAGCTCCTTCAACTCCGGCGTGATGAACCGCTCCGCATTGACCAGTGTCTGCTTGCGGACGTAATCCTCCGGCACCATCGCGAGATTCGCCTTGCTCACCTCGATGTAGTAGCCGAAAACCGAGTTGTACTTGACCTTCAGCGAACGGATTCCCGTGCGCTCCTGTTCGCGCTGCTGAATCTGCGAGAGCCACGCCTTGCCATCCGTCGCGGCACTGCGGAGTTCATCGAGTTCGGTGCTGTATCCGGTGCGGATCACGCCGCCGTCCGAGAGCAGTGCTGGCGGATTTTCCGCAATCGCACGCTCGATCCGGTCGACCAGCTCGGGAAAGAGTTCGAGCCGGTTGTTCTGCGCCTCCAGCAGCGGCACGTCGAAGATCGAGAGCAGACTCTTGACGCCGGGCAGCACGCCGAGGGAAACCGCCAGCGTCTGAAGGTCGCGCGGATTCGCATTCCCGACGTTCAGCCGTCCGACGATGCGCTCCAGGTCGCGCACGACGCCGATCGTCTCGCGCAGTTCCGCCAGCGTGAGCGGATCGTCACGGAATGCCTCGACCGCGTCGAGCCGCGCGACGATCGCATCGTGGTCGCAGAGCGGACGCAGCACCCACCCGCGCAGTTTCCGGCCCCCCATCGGCGTTTCAGTGTGATCGAGCACTCCGAGCAGCGAGCCGTTCTTGCCGGTACCGAACATCGTCTCGACCAGTTCGAGATTCCGCAGAGAGATCGAGTCGAGTTCGAGCGAATGGTCGAGACTGTAAAGCTCAATCCGGGTGATGTGCGCCGCATCCTGACGCAGATTCTCGGTCGCATAGCGCAGCACCGCGCCGGCGGCGGAAACCGCATGCGGCAGATCGCGCAGCCCGAATCCGTCGAGCGTGGCGGTCTGAAACTGGCGCAGCAGCAGCTCCGTCGCGCGGTCCAGTTCGAAAAAGTCGTTTTCCACCGTTGTCCAGAGCAGTTTTGCCCGCGGTTCCGGCCGGGACCCCTCCTCCTCGAACTGCGCGTCGAGCCGGTGGCTGATGACGCATTCGCGCGCACCGAGGCGATTGAGTTCAGTCACGAGCTTATCCGGCTCCGAAACACAGCAGACCCGGAATTCCCCCGTGCTGATGTCGAGACTCGCCAGCGCCCACTCGCCCCCCCTGCCCTGCACGAGGCTGGTCAGGAAGTTGTTGCTCGAAGGATTCAGCAGCGCGTTGTCGACGATGGTTCCGGGCGTGATGATCCGCGTGATCTGCCGCTTTACGATTCCTTTCGCAAGGCGCGGATCCTCCATCTGCTCGGCGATTGCGACCTTCACGCCGGCGGCGACGAGCCGCGGCAGATAGGTGTCGAGCGCATGATAAGGGAATCCGCACATCGGATACCCCTGGCGGCGGGTCAGCGTGAGCTCCAGCACGGAACTGACCCGCTCGGCATCCTCGAAAAACTCCTCGTAGAAGTCCCCGAGCCGGAAGAGCAGCACCGCGTCGGGCGGGATCGAGGCTTTGGCCTCGCGGTACTGCTGCATCATGGGTGTGAGATTAATGTCCGCCATACTGTTTCATCAACGCTTCCGGATTCAGATATTTTTCATCGCCCGCGATCCGGACGACTTTGCCGATGACGCAGACATGGTAGTCACGCTCGGGGTAGTGTCTGCCGATGAGGCTCTTGTCGAGAAAGTGACGCCCGGACATCTCCGCGCGGTAAAGTTTGCGGCACTCAAGCACCAGCTCCGCTTCCGCGAAGGAGGGAGCCTCCACCCGGGCGGATCTGACGGCAGTCAGCCCGGCCTTCGCAAGTTTGCCGGGCTCCTCGCGCCCGGAAACCCGCCCGATCGCGGTGAGCGCCCGGCGGTACTCCGGGGCAAACGCCGAAAGCGTGAACGTATCGCAATGGTCGAGGATCTCCAGCGTATAACGCTGTGGACGAAGAAAGACCGTCACGGCAGGTTCCGCCCACATACAGCCGAAAAATCCCCAGCCGACCGTCATGGCATTGTATTTTCCGTTCGGGAATTCACCCGCGGCGAGCACGAGCCAGTCATCCTTCCAGATGCGGAACGAACTGCAGGCGAATTCCGCGGGATCGATCTCTTTCCAGTTTTCCGATTCCGGCATAATCATTACTCCTTGTGAAATTCCAGTTCGACGGCGATGGACCGGGCGTATTTCGCCGCCCGGGGCTTGTCGACCCGCACCCGGACGAACCGGATGCGTTCATATTCGAGCGCGAGACGTCCGACCGCGCCGGCCAGCGCCTCGATGAGCTTGAAACGCGACCCGGAAACAAGCGAGTGAATCCGTTCCTCAAGTTCGGCATAGTTGACCGTGTCGGAAAGCTCGTCGCTCACCGCCGCCGCAGAAAGATCGACCCCGAGCTCAAGGTCGAGCGTGATACCCTGCCGCCGTTCCCGCTCGGCCGGATAACAGCCGATCAACGCGTTGACCCGGAGGCCGTTGATGAAAATTCTGTCCATAATCCCCGCCACTGAATGAAAGCCGCGACGATGCTCCGACCGCCGCCGTTCTTACAATACCACGATTTTCCGCTTTTCGCAAAAGCAAAAGTTGTTTTGCAATGGAAAAAGTGCTATATTAGAAGATAAATTTATGGATTTCACCGGTTCACTACGGCAAAGGAATATGGCAAAACTCGAACTGATCCGCAATTTCTGCATCATCGCGCACATCGACCACGGCAAGTCGACGCTTGCCGACCGGCTGCTCGAACTCACGGGAACGGTCGCGAAACGCGATCTCCAGGACCAGCTGCTCGACGGAATGGATCTTGAACGCGAGCGCGGCATCACGATCAAATCCCATCCGGTCCGCATGGAGTATCAGGCCGGTGACGGGAAAACCTACGAACTCAATCTGATCGACACCCCGGGACACGTGGATTTCACCTACGAGGTCTCGCGTTCTCTCGGAGCGTGCGAGGGGGCGCTGCTGCTGATCGACGCCTCCCAGGGTGTTCAGGCGCAGACCGTCGCCAACGTGAACCTCGCATTCAAGCAGAATCTCAAGGTGATTCCGGTCATCAACAAGATCGACCTGCCCGCGGCGAATCTCGATCTCTGCTACGAGCAGATGGAGGAGGTGCTCGCCCTGCCGCGGGAGGAAGCTCTTCTGGTCTCCGGCAAAACCGGAGCGGGAGTCGCCGAACTGCTGGAGGCGATCGTCGAACGCATCCCCGCTCCGACGGAACCGCCGATGGAAGGCTCCGCCGCACTCATCTTCGACTCGATGTACGACACGTTCCGCGGCGTGGTCAACTACGTTCGCGTCACAAACGGCAGCTTCCGGCGCGGGACCCGCATCCGGCTCTTCAACAACGGCATCGAAAGCGAAATCAAGGAGGTCGGCTTCTTCAGTCCGGAAATGCGCGCGGCGGAGGAACTCTCCGCCGGAAGCGTCGGCTATCTGCTGCCGAACCTGAAAAGCCCCTCCGACACGAAGATGGGCGACACGATCACCGACGTGAAGAACCCCTGCCCCCATCCGCTGCCGGGGTTCCGCGAGATCCGTCCGATGGTCTTTTCCGGCATCTATCCGATCGACACGGCCGACTACGATCAGCTCAAGGCGAGCATGGGCAAGCTGCAGCTCAACGACGCGGCGTTCCTCTACCAGGCGGAGACCTCCGCCGCGCTCGGGTTCGGGTTCCGCTGCGGATTTCTCGGGCTGCTGCACATGGAGATCATCCAGGAGCGGCTGCGGCGCGAATACAACTGCGACATCATCGCGACCTATCCGTCGGTGATCTACCACGTCTACATGAAATCCGGCGAGATGATTCCGGTGGACAACCCGGTGTTTCTGCCCGATCCCTCCGGCATCGACCGGATCGAGGAGCCGATCATCGACTGCCACATCATGATCCCGACCGAATACATCGGGGATGTGATGAATCTGGTCATGAGCAAGCGCGGAGTCTGCACGAACACCAGTTCCGTCGATGCGAAACATGTCATCATCTCGGCTGAAATTCCAATGCACGAGATCCTGATCGACTTCCACGACAAGCTCAAATCGATCACACGCGGCTACGGCAGCATGGACTACGAACCCTCCGGCTACCGCGCCGACCGGCTCGTGAAGCTCGACATTCTCGTGAACGGAGAACCGGTCGACGCCTTCAGCTCGATCGTTCACACCGACATGGCGTACAGCCGCGGCCGCCAGCTCGCGGAACGGCTGAAGGAAGTGATTCCGCCGCAGATGTTCCAGATCGCGATCCAGGCCGCCGTCGGCGGGAAGATCATCGCGCGCGAGAGCATCCGCGCACTGCGCAAAAATGTTCTGGCCAAATGTTACGGCGGCGACATCACGCGCAAGCGCAAGCTGCTTGAAAAGCAGAAGGAAGGCAAAAAACGCATGAAGCAGATCGGTCAGGTGAACATCCCGCAGGAGGCGTTTGTCGCAGTGCTCAAGGCGAATGACGACAACTGAAGAGAAAGCAGAAAGCGACGGCTCATGATGAACTTCTGGAAACGACACCGGGCGAAGAAACGCCTCGCAAAACTCAGGAACGAGATCAAACTCTGCCGCCACAATGACGACGACCTGCTTTCAGACAAGCAGAAGGAGGATCTCGACTCGCTGCACCTCGAAATGAAGGGGACTCCGGCGGAAGAGGTCGATGCACGGCTCGAAGAATACGCGTCCCGCTTCCGCAGGGCGGTTCCGCCGTACCGGTATCAGTCGATCCGCGGGCTGCTCGATCTGCTGCTCGTCGTGGGAGCGGTGGCGTTCGGGATACGGGCGCTGTTTCTGCAGCCGTTCCGGATTCCGACCAGCAGCATGCAGCCGACGCTGTTCGGGATTCACTACATCGACCGGGAGACGAAGGTCAATCCGCTGCTCGGGAAACTGCCTGCGCCGCTGGAGTGGCTGCTCTTCTCGACCCGCCGCGCGCAGGCGCAGGTGAAGAGTCCGGGAGAACTCGACACGAACTCCTTCCGCACATCCGGGACACTCTCGGACACAACCTCGTTCACGATCGGCAACACGCGTTACCAGCTTCCCGGCGATGCGCGCAAGGTGATTGAATACGCCGATCTCGAAGCGGGGCGGCGCTACCGCTCCGGGGACACGCTGGCGGACGGTTTCGTCTCGATGGGGGATCATCTTTTTGTCGAACGCTGGAGCATCTATCTTGCGCCTCTGAAGCGCGGCGACGTGATGGTGTTCACGACCGACGGGCTCACGGCCCAGGGGAAGAAACTCTCGGATTTGAGCGGATTTTTCTACATCAAGCGTCTCGTCGGGCTCCCCGGGGACACGCTGCGGATTGTGAACAATGTGCTCGAAGTGAAACCTGCGGGCGAGGATCAGTTCCGCCCGATCTACGAAATCGCCCCGGCCTTTGAAAAACTCTACAGCGGCAAAGGCGGCTATCAGGGCCACCTGAACGGAATGGGGAACCTCATCGCCTCGCCGCAGCAGGAGTACGTCGTTCCGAAGGACCACTACTTCATGATGGGGGACAACTCGCGCTTCAGTCTCGACAGCCGCTTCTTCGGGGCGGTTCCCCGGAAGAATCTCGTCGGCAAGGCGTGGGTCGCGTTCTGGCCGTTCACGCGCCGCTGGGGGCTGATCGACCGGGTCGGTCCGGTCGACGCTCCGACGGGAAAACCGGTCAAGGATATGACCTTTCCGGTCATGTACCGGCAGTAAGGCCCGTTCATACAGCCGGCCGGAGACTTCATGCGCAATTGGCGCGGAAGATCTGCTCGACAGCCTCGACCCGCTCCCGGGAGGGGGATTCCACCTGCGGCATCGTGTCACGCCGTCCGACGGCGGCGTACTTCGAGCGGGCGAAACTGTGATAGGCGAGAACCCGCACACGCGTCACGCGCGGCAACGAGTCGAGGAACTCCGCCGCAGCTTCGAGTTCCCGCGGGGAATCGTTGTACCCGGGAACAAACGGGATTCGGATCTCGATCGGAACGTCGAATGCCTGCAGCCTCCGCAGATTCTCCCGGATCTGCCGGTTATCCATCCCGGTCAGCGCCCGGTGGCGCTCCGGATCGGGGTGCTTGAAGTCAATGAGCAGCAGATCACACTCCGGCAGAACACGTTCGAACGCCTCCCACGGAACCGCAGCAGAGGTGTCGAGCGCCCGGTGAATCTTCTCCCGCCCGAGCAGCCGAAAGAGTGCAAGGCAGAAAGCGGGATAAAGCAGCGGTTCGCCGCCTGAAATCGTCACACCTCCCCCGGAAACCCGGTAGAAATCGACATCCTCAAGCAGTTCCCCGAGCAGCGTTTCCGGCGTCATCGGCTTCCCGCACAGCGTGAGTGCGCCGGAGAAGCAGACCCCCGCGCATGCACCGCACGCCGTACAGAGCTCGCGTCGGAAGATGTGATGCCCCTCTTCCGCAATCCGATGCGCCCGGTTCGGACAGACCGCCTCACAGCGGCGGCATCCGGTGCACCGTGCGGCGCGGAACATGATTTCGGGACGAGCCGAAATGCACTCCGGATTGTGACACCAGAGACAGTGCAGCGGACACCCCTTCACAAAAACCGTGGTCCGCACACCGGGCCCGTCGTGAACCGCCATGCGCTTGACTTCCGCAATCGGGACGGAAAGTTTCATCGATCCTCTCCCCCTGCTGCCGCGATGAACGACTCCTGCGCCTCGGGCGAAAGATCGATGAACCGCGCGTTCCAGCCGCAGACGCGAACCTGCAGATTCGCATATTTCTCCGGTTCCTGCCGCGCCTTCCGCAAAGTCTCGGCATCGAAGATGTTGAACTGGATCGACTGCCCCCCCTTCTCAAAATAAGTGCGCACAAGGTCGACGATCAGCTTCGCGCCGTCCTCACCGGAAACCGCACTCGGATGCAGCGTGATGTCGAGCACGGAACCATCCGGGAACGAGGTGTGATCGAGTTTCCCCGCGGAGTTGATGAGTGCCGTCACGCCGCGACGGTCCATGCCTGCGGAACTGCCGACATTCTTCGAGAGCTCCTCTCCTGCCCGCCTGCCGTCCGGAAGCGCCCCGGTCATCCGGCCGAACGACCGGTTGTGATCGATCGACCACAACCCCATCTGAAAGCTCCCCCCTTTGCCGTTCGGCTCATGGTTGATGAGATCGGCGGCAAACCCGGTGACGATGCGCGCAAACTCATCGAGTTCCGTGCAGTTGTTTCCCCATTTCGGCAGACGGGTTCTCGCGTACAAACGCAACTCCTCGTGGCCGGCCCAGTCGGAGCGGAGGATTTCCGCAAGCTCCCCGAGCGAACAGCGTTTCTCCTCGAACACGAGCTTCTTCACCGCAAAAAGCGAATCCGCGACGCTGCCGATCGCGGCACACATCACGCCGGACTGATTGTACTTCGTCCCCGCCTCGGAGACATCGCGTCCGGAGGCGATGCACGCGGGCATCGTGCCGGAGAGCAGCGGAGACGGATTGACCCGGCTCCAGGTCGCGGTGCGCAGCCGTTCGATGTGCATCGCCCGCATCAGCAGCTTTTTCAGCACCGAGAGATAGGCGTTGAAAAATGATTCAAAGCTGTGGAATTCCCGTTCCGGCACATCGAAAAGGCGGATACCCGTCGCCGGATCCTCGCCGCCGTGCAGCAGAAGCTCCAGCGGCTTGACGAGATTGAAGATGATCGTCATCGAACAGCACATCTCTCGTCCCATGATCGCAGGTTCGTAACAGCCGATCGCGACGTAGTCATAGACATCCTCCGGCGACTTTCCGCGTTTCAGAAAAAGCGGAAAGAGCACATCGTCATTCATGAACACCGTCGCGGTGAGTCCGGATTTCAGGCATTCGGCGACCTGAAGCAGCATCGCCTCCGGCGAAGCGGAGTGAACCCGCATCGTGAGCTTCGGATCGACCACGCGCATCTCGCGGTAGGTCTCATAAGCGAGAACAGTCAGCTCGTTGACCGCGTCGGAACCGTCCGGAAGCAGGCCGCCGAAACAGAAATTCTTACCGGCCTGCAACCCCTGCGTCCGGGCGTAGAACTTGATCCAGAAGAACTTCAAAAGCTCTTTCGCCTGATCGCGCGTCAGCACGCCCTTCTCGATATCCCGCCGGTAGAAATCGATGTACAGCCGGTCGAAACACCCCATCGAACGCACAAGCTCCCCCTCGATCTCCTGCACTTCATGGTAGAGATACGCGAGCTGAAGCGCCTCGTGGAACGACTCGGGCGGACGCTCCGAAAGCGCCCGCAGCACGGGGGCGACCCGGATCGCCCCCTTCTTTTCCGCAAGTTCGGCAAGACGGAGAAGATAGATTCTCATCGCCTCGAACACGCGGGAGACCGCACGGAAAAATTCCAGCGTTTCCGGAGACTTCGCGCTCTTCTCCGCCGCGAGCGCGCGGTCGCGCAACCCGCAGACCCCGAGCGAAAGGATGCTCTTCCAGTCCGGCGTGGTGTGGCTCAGGTCAAGCCAGCAGTCGAAACAGCCGGAACGCGCGCCGTCACTTCGCTGGTGCTCTTCTGATTCAGGAAACGATTTCTGCACCTCATCCATCCGCCGGCTGAGAAAATGCCGGATTCCATCACCCGTTGCAAGATGATCCGCGAACCAGTCATCCGGATCGATGCCGATCCTTCCCCTGGTCAGAACCAGTTCGAGCAGCGCCGCCCGCGTGCGGATGACCGGCTCATCCGGATGAGCGTTCACATACGCATCCGAGAGCCGCGTCAACTCCGCGCCGTCCACGCCGGTCGCCGGATCAAATTCGACCTCCAGATACTGCCGTTCCAGCTTCGGACGAATCCGTTCAAATGTGCCATGGAGAGTTTCCATTTTGTCCTCCTGTTCCGGATTGCAAAAAAAAATTTCTATTGTATAGTATACCAGAATTCCGGATTTTCACCTGATAAGAACGTACGGAAAACATATCGGATCGTACACAATGTTCGAAGGAATCACATCGAGACTCTTCTGGTACTCCCATATGGAGCTCGATCCATACCGACAAAAGGAGTGGGTGCATCCGCCCCTCATGATATGGATGATGACTCTGCATGGAACCGGCACGCTTGTGGTCAAAAACGGCGGCGAGTATCCGGTCGATGCGAAAGAGCACACTTTGTTTCTGCTGACACCGCAGATTCACCGCTATGTGATTTCCAACGTGGACGATCCATTGGGAGTATTTGCGGCCGGGATCTCGGTGGAGTTTGCGGACGGGACGGATTTTTTCGATCGCTGCCGGCCGGAACGGGTGCTGATTTCAGCGCCTCAGAGCGAAGAGATCTGCGCCACGATCCGTGAATTGCAGGAACGTCTGTCCGCCACCGATCGGAAGAGCGCGATCGAAATAGAGCTTCTGACCACCCGCCTCTGCGCGGCGGGAATGCGGTTCTGCGTACCGTTGCCGGAGTCCGAATTGCCGCGTCCGATCGAACGGTGCCGTCGTGCGGTGGAGTTTCTCGCAAATCATTTCAGGGAAGAACCCGATGCCGAACTCCTCGCCTCCATGTGCGGGATGTCCCGGACGCTTTTTTTCCGGCTGTTCCGGGCCGAAACCGGCATGACGCCCGGGGAGTTCCGCCTGCACCGCCGAATGCAGGAGGCCCGCAAACTTCTCTTGCAGAACAAGCTCACCATCGCGGAAATCGCAAACCGCCTCGGATGGGAAAATCCCTTCTTCTTCTCCCGTGTCTTCAAACGGGAGACCGGCCTCTCCCCCCGGGACTTTCGCCGGCGGCAATTCTCCTGATCGGCGGAACTGGCAGGCGGGAAACCTCCCGACCCGGCGGCCGGTCAGCGCAATTCAACTTAAAATTACTTAAAATTATATTTAAATTTTTTTTATTCGTCCTATTGACATGAAGCATGAAAATGGGTATAATTAATCACAGGAAAACAAAATAAAAAAACTTAAAAAAGGATTTTGAAAAAAATGGCCGTTGCAGGGAAATTGAGAAATATGACTGATCTTGCCCGGCAGGCTCAGGTAACTACGGCAACGGTATCGATGGCGCTGCGCGACTCGCCGCAGGTCTCTTCGGAAGTCAAGGAGAGAATCCAGAAGATAGCCGCGGAGTACGGCTTCACGCCGCGCGCCTACAATCGCCGTCCCAAACCGCAGCTGAACCGGAAAAACAGCCGCTCCGCTCTGCTGGCTTTGCTGCATTATGATGACGGGGAAGAAGATCCTGTGCGCGACGGAATTTTGCCCACCATTCTGGAGAGACTCAACGGGCACGGAATTCAATACGAGTATCTCAACCAGAAGGAACTGCAGGAGAATCCCGCTCTGCTGAAGAAATTTTCCGGAGCGATCTACTACAACGATCTGAAGGGGGTTCAGCTTCCGGAAAACTTCCCTGCGGCCCAGATCTTCGGCTGGGACCCGATGAAACCGGGACTGGACCGGATCACGACCAACGATTGTGAAGTTGTGAGAATCGCGTGCGATTTCTTCCGAAAGGCGGACGTGAAACGTGCGGTGGTCATCTGGCGGGAAGACATGGTGCTGATTCCGAATCATCCGCGCATCTCGGAATTTCTCCTGCAGATGAATGCGATGGGGGTCGAAGCCACTCCACTCTCGTTCCGGCGCGAGGATCCGGACTTCACCTCCCGGATGCGGGAGTATATTGAATCCGGAGATGACAGGATCGGTTTTTTCGGATTCAACGCCTTCGGCGGAGTGAAGCTCTGCTGCGCGCTTGAAGCGCTCGGCTTGCTGTCAAAATACGCGGGGAGCAATATCCTGGTCTGTGACAAATCGGTGCTGCTGAACAGTTTTTACCCGAGTCCGACGATGATCGACCTGAATCTCCCCGCCATGGCCGCGAGGGCGGTGGAGATGCTGCTCTACCGGCTGGCCAATCCGGGGATTCCGGGCATTCTCGTTCAGCAGTCACCCGGCCCGGTTTCCGGTATCCGGTCGATCCCGGGCAGACTTTGACAAGCCCGATTCAATATGGTTCAAGTATTTCAATCCAACTCAACAGATTTCATCAGAGAAACCGGAGCGCGGGAGGACTCCGACGGAAAACGATAAGATCTTCACAAATTACGGTCCGCTGCGGCGGCAGAATTTACGAATCAAGAAGGAAACTGTCATGAGAACTGCAATTCCTCAAAATCATCCCAACCAGCCGGTCTCCAGAAAACCACTCGCTTCCTCACCGCGTCCAGTCAAACGCAATTTCACATTGATCGAACTTCTTGTAGTAATTGCGATCATCGCGATTCTGGCGGCGATGCTGCTGCCCGCCTTGAATCAGGCGCGGGAAAGAGGCAAGCAGGCCAGCTGCATGAGCGCTCTCAAGCAGATCGGAATCTGTGCCCAGATGTACAGCGGGGACTATGACGATTTCATTCTTCCGCTCTATGTCCAGCGCAAACCGCAGTCGAAAGAGCTCTGCCAGGATTACAGCTTCATGTTCTGGCACTTTCTGCTCTACGATACGGGATATTTCACCACGACCAAACAGCTGTTCGGCTGCCCGGTGACGACCAACGTGCGGAATCCGAAAGACTGGAGTGCGGCATGGCGATCGAGTTACGGTTACAATGAACACATCAATCACAACATCTACGAGTGGCCGCTCATGCTCGGACGAACCTGCGAAAAAACCAACAAATCTACGATGATCAAACGTCCATCCCAGCTGTTCTTCATGATGGATTCGGTCGAAGGCAGTGGTCAGAACAACCCGGACGGCTGTTCCTACCCGGCGATTTGCGCGTACCGAACCGGCGGAGGTCAGGGCGCGCCGTACGCCCGCCACACCGGAAAGGTTAATCTCATGTACTTCGACGGTCATGTCACTTCGAAATTCTTCTCGAACGCCTACGCCTTCACCGGAGCTCTGACGCTTCCGGAGTGGGCGTGGACGGAAAGCAACTACATTCACTGGATGGGAATTTACTGATGCGGAACCTGATTTTGAAACGAATCTTTCTGTTCGGATTCCTGCTGCCGCTCGCGGCGGCGGCCGGTTCCTGGAGATTCTCCAACGGACCGGAGTTCAAGGGGGCGACCGGAAAGCTGCTCAAACAACCCGATGAAAGTTATCAACTTCAGGGGGATTTCACGCATGGCGGCAGCTATGTCGCGATGATCCATCGCTTCGAGAAGCCGGAGAATCTGCTGCTGGTCACGTTCTCCACCCGCGGGAAAGCCGATCAGATCGCCGTCCGGTTCACCGATTCGGACGGGCAGACCCATCAGCACTTTCTGCCGCTGAAGGGAGATAACACCTGGGAAACGAGCTCGATCCGGGCATCCGGCTCTCCGGAACACCACTGGGGCGGACGTAACGACGGGGTATTCCGTCCGCCGGTTCGGGAGGTGGCGATCGTCACCCACCGCGGAGATTTTCCCGACAAACGGATAACCAGTCAGGAGATCCGGGAAATCAAGTTCCGGAAACCGGAACCGCCGCCGCAACATGGTTACGCGATACCGCTGCTTCCCGGCGAGGAATCGAACACCTGGGATTTCACGAACGGGCCGGAATTTCCGGGAGCGACCGGGTCCTGCGAACTCGTCGGGTTGGACACGCTCCGGCTCAACGGAGACTTCACGAAGGGCGGCAGTTACGTCGCGGTCTGGCATCACTTTCAAACGCCGCGGGAACTCTCGGCCATCTCCTTCCATGTGAAAACCGCTTCGAAAGGGATCGATCTGCGATTCCAGGATTCGGACGGGCAGATCCATCAGCACTACCTCACTCTTTCGGGAAATCCTGAAGAAGTTCAGGAGATCACGCTTCCGGTCGCGGGGTCGCCGGAACACCACTGGGGCGGCAGCAACGACGGGATTCTGCGTTCTCCGATCCGGGGATTCGCCTTCTCCTTCCACAGCTGGCTGGTGGATAAACAGGCTGTCGTCGAGTTCTCCAATATCAAACTTTACACCCCAAACTATCAGGACGCCGGCCAGATCCGTTTCAAGCCGGTCTCTCCGGAGAGGCTGTTCCGCTCAACCTCGGATTCCTCGCCGGTGGAACTCCAGCTCTCGGGCAAACCGGACGTACCGGAAGAGGCGTTCCGCCGCTTTTTCGTCCGGGATTATCAGGGGAAGGTGATCTTTTCCGGAGATACGGCAAAGTTCGATCCGGAGCGGAATGTGCTGAAACTTCCGCCGATGCGCGGTTATGTTGGTCTGCTCGAATACACCGTTCCGGCGCTGGCGTTTCAAGTCGGAGTCTTCCAGTGCGACGTGACGGCGGAAACTCCGGACGAGTTCTTCGCAATCGACACCTCCTTCAGCTGGGGACGCCCCCTGCTGAACGAAGCCGTGATCCGCTCCTACTGCCGCATTCTCAAAGGGAACGGCATTCTCTGGAATCGCGACCGCCTGAGCTGGAACAACATCGAACCGGAAGAAGGGAAATTCCTCTATCGCGACAACTTCGCGCTCTATCGGAAAATCGCCACGGAAGAGGGAATCAAAACCCTCGACACCTTCCACGATGCGCCCGCGTGGAGCCGGGAGAAGCTCGATCCGGAGAAATTCGGACCGAATCCCTTCCCGAATCACCTGAAGAAAACGGGAGAGAGCTGGGTGGAAATCATGCGCCATTACAGCGGCACGCTCAAAGCGCTGGAAGTCTGGAACGAACCTGATCTCGGATTCGGGTCATACCGCCCGGCGGAAGGGGTTTCGAGTTTTACGAAGGCGGTTTCGTTCGCAGCCCGGCAGGCGGGACTCGACACCAGGATCGTCGGCGGCGTCTTCGCGCACCCGTGGCCGGGAACGGCGTTTCAGGACGCCTACCTTGCCAATGCGATGCTCGACACCTGCGACGTGATGAGCTATCACACCTACGCCGGAATCGAAGCGATGGAGCCGACCGTCGCCGGCTTGCGCGAACGCGAACTTGCATTGCGTCATCCTCGGGCGGGAATCCCGATCTGGATCACCGAATGCGGCACCCCGTGGAACAACTCCAACGGAGAACGCGCCGTTCCGCGGGAAGACATGGCCTCCGCGGCCGGAATTGTCGGGAAAGCGCTGGAGTTCAAGGCACTTGGCGTGGAACGTTACTTTGCCTTCGAATATAAGTTCTATCCGGAAGGAGCGAAGAACTTCGGCATGATGGACGCCAATCACACGCCGATGCGTTCGATGGCGGCCTATGCGTTCCTTGCCCGTTTCTTTGCGGGGGCGGAATATGCGGGCGACCTCAAGGGGGCGAAGACAAAGCGGGCACGCGTATTCCGGAGCGGGAACGATGCGCTGGTGTTCCTCTGGCAGCCGGACGGGAAGTTTGCGCTTCCGGCGGGGGTGAGCGGCGAGGTGTTTGCGATCGACGGCCATCCGCTCGGCCGGAAGTCCGGCGCGTTCGAAGCATACGGCCAGATCGCCTATCTGAAGCTGCCGATGCGGAAACTGAACGGAAAGATCGAGACAGACACCAGGGCAATGAAATACTTCAAACTCGCACGCAATTTCGCCGACCGGGCAGAACCGCGCACGGTCGCGCCGGTTGTCTTCCGGGCGAAACTGGATGTCTCGGATATGACGTTCAACGCATTCGGCTACAACGTGCGGAACTTCCGTGATGCGCGGTTCAACGTGGAATTGCAGAACTGTTCGAATGAGACGCAGACGGTGCGTCCGGCACTCGTGCTCCCCGCAGGCGTCAAAATTCTGGAGGATATTCCGAAGGAACTGACGCTTCCACCGGGCGGCCGACAGGCAATCGCGTTCCGGGTCGCCATGGAGCCGAATGTCAATCGGGGACAGTTCCGCCTGATCCGGATCATCGACCGGAATAAGAATGCGTTGCCGCTCGCGTTTTCGGTGCGTCCGTGGGAGGTTCAGGAAAAGGCGACGCCGAAGCTTCCGGAAGGGTTCGGACGCGACGACCTCAAACTTTCCCAGCTGCTCTCGGCCGATGACTGGACCGATTTCAGCGCGAGCTCGAACTGGAAGAGCTGGCAGGGCGGCGAGATCGAGCCGAACATCTCCGCCCGGTTCCGGGCGTTTTACGATGCCGAAAAACTTCAAATCCAGGTTCTCGTAACGGATAAATCGTTCCATCAGCCCTATCCGGCGGAGAGCGCCTGGAACGGAGACTCGCTGCAGATCGCGCTTCAGCAGCGGGGAAGTGATGGTCGTCCGGGCGGCGGGTGGCATGAGGTGACGGTCGCTCAAACCGGTACGCGAGGGACGATTTTCCGGCACATCGGATCGCCTTCCGGATTGATGAAGGCGTCAAAACTCACCTTCGTTCCTCTGGAGAAAAACCACAACCTCTACCTCGTCGACTTCGATGCGAAGGAGTTCCAGCTGAAGCTGACGCCGGGGTCGAAGATCGGATTTTCGCTGCTCGTGAACAGCAACTCCGGCAAAGGCCGCGACGGCTTCCTCTCATGGGGATCCGGCATCGCGGACAGCAAGAGTCCCGACGTCTTCAATTTGCTGGTTCTGCAGTAGCTGTTGCCAGTATACCTGACCGGGGAGTCGTTTTCCGACTCCCCGTTTTCTTGCGTTCAGAAACTCCAGCGGACCGTCCGGCGGCCCGGCGGCAGCGGCAGCGGAGACTCCGGCCCGCTCTGCGGTTTTTCCCGACACTCGAAAACCAGTGTCGCCGGTTCCGGCGATTCGAATTCCGCTTCGAGAACCCGGTCCGTCCGGTTCCAGTCGAACCGGAGCAGCTTCGCCTTCCCCCAGTCAGCCAGCCGGACAGGGGAATCCCCGCCGAAATAGAGTGCGTACATCCCGGCGTTTTCGGCGGCCATGCGCGGCGACGGACTCCACATCTTCTGCGCCTCAAGCTCCTTGCGGACTGCCTCACGCTTTTCCCCCAGCAGCAGCCGCATGTAAAGGTGGGCGGCGATATTCGCGTCGTGCCAGTTGCGGTGGCCGGGATGCTTTTTCCGCCAGTCATCCAGCGTATTTTCCACGTAAGTGTATTCGAAGAATCGCCAGAACTCCTCCCCGTTTCCCGTCAGCAGCATCGCGTAAAAACAGGGATAATTGCCGATCCACGCAAGCGACAGGGCGATTTCGCTGTTGATGTAATTCTGGTCTTTCCCGCGGGCGCTCATGACTTCAAATCCGTAGTGCTCGGAAAAACCGATTCCCATTCCGCGCCACTCCTCCGGTTTCAGAGCAGGGTTGCGATAGGACGGCCCCCGCCACTTCTGAGTGTCCGCCAGCGCGTAACGCGAGAGCAGCATCGCCGCCGCAGCCGCGTCATCCTCCCGCCGCAACGTCTTCGCCATCCGGTACAGGCCGGCCGCCCCCTCGTAGGAGATCACATCCATGTCGATGGCGGAAGCCGCCGTATGCTCGCGACAGCCGGACTGCATCATCGTCCAGTCGTGCGAAAGATAAAAGTAGAGCGGAAACCGGCGAATCATCTCCCAGTTCTGTTCGATCGTCTTCCAATCCCCCGTAAACCGCGCGTAGTTAGACAATCCGGAAAGCGCCCCGCCGATGCCGGAATTCGGGTCGCCGAGAATCTCGTTGGCCTGGTCAACCCACGCGAATGAAATCGGATAACTCCGATGGCTGAACGGTTCGGTCCTCTCAAACCAGCCCCGCGGCCCCAGTACAAAATCAACGCCGCACTTCCAGGCGGCGGAAACGGCATTGCGCTGCTCCGGAGTGAAAAGGCTCTGCGCCAGACTGCCGGAGGCGTACATCCACCAGCACGAGAGCGAATCCCCTTTTACGCGTGCTTCCGGTTTCCCTCCGATGTGCTTTGCAATCGCCTCTCCAACCCGTTTTGCATCGGCATCGTCTGCCGGAACCGGATAGAGGAAGTTGTCGACCGGAGGCTGCGGCAGCTCATAACGGCCGCAGCTCTGATTGGAAAAATTCCAGACCCGGTACGGACCGTATTTGGTGTCGATCCCGAACGATTCCGGTTTCCCGGCAGGGAATCCAACCGGATATCCATTGTCGCCGCCGAACGCCACAAGCGGTGGACATGGAAGCCATGTTTCCCCCGACTCGCCCCAGGCATTGCTCCACGCCAGGTGGCGGAACGATTCTGCGAATTCAACCTTGCCTTCGCCGATCCGGAATTTCATCGTGCTCTGCAATGGATAACTTCTCAACAGTGCGGCCAGGCGGCGGGAAACATCGGTCAGACGCGCGCTTTTCTCATCGACCCGGCCGGGGGTTCCCGCGAATGCACGATAACCGGCAGGCGTGCCGAAGCCGATCCACCCCCGCGGCTTCCCGAAGGTGAATCCGAGCATTCCGGCCTCGGTAATGACCTTCTGCGGCTTCTCCTGAAACGCCAGCAAAATCGGTTGTCCCGGGCGTTTTTCGAAGCTGACGACCACCCACCCCTCCGACAATCCGGCGAGATCAGCTTCCGCAGCCTCCGTCCAGACGACCTGACGATCCTTCCCGGGGAACAGCAGAAAGGGGGTCCCGAGATCACGATCCGGTTTCAGTGTAAGCACCGAATCTTTCGAATAAACCAGAAATCCAGGGGCAAGGATGCTCGCCACGTAACGTTCCGGCAGACGGCTCGCGTCAAATTCCCCGAACGCCCGGCTCGTAACCTTGTTCTCCTTCGCCCCGATAAACCGCTTGAGCTGCGTGATGACCATATGGTCGCTGCCGACATCGACGCGACGCCATACCCGTTTCTGCTCCGCACCGTTGCCGATCGAGAGTTTCAGGAACGCTCCGTCCGAAGTCTGGTAAAAAAAACCGTCGTTCTCAATGTTGCAGGTCAACAGTCCGTTGTTGTCATGATAGCCGAACCGGCCGAACCCGTTCGCGGGGATGCCGTTCCTCCAGCCGTCCGGACCGGCGGAGAAATCCGGCATCGGGAATCGTTCGCAAAAGGAGGTGGACGGTTTTCCGGAAACCGGCCGGCACTTCAGGGAAACCCCTTTCACTGCAGGATCGGGGAAGGAGAGCTCCAGCAGATGAATCTGGCCGGGTTCCAGCACAAGTTGCGGTTCTTCCGCACAGCAGAATTCACTCCAGAGAAATTGAAATTCATGCTTTCCGGCGGAAAGCTCCGGCAACGGACGTGTCCAGCGGCAATCCCGCCGGAAGCGGTACGCGGTCGCGGTCAATGCCGCATCCGAGACAGGTTCCGGCGTAATGATCTCCACCGCGACACCGGTTGAATCCGCCCACTTCCCAGCATCCAGCGGAAGAGAAAACACCGCCCGTTCCGGCCTCGCAAGTTTGATCGAGCCGTGCTTGTTGACCTTCGTCTCGACGGCTGTGACGTGGAACGTCAGCGACTTCACCGGTTTTTCGCCAATTTCAATCAGATCTGCCGGATGCAGAGAACCTCCGCGGTTCGGATCGATCCGGGAAGCCTTCAATTCGACCTTCCGGACAGGCCCGCCATCGACCTGGTACTCGATTGTTTTCGGCACGGCCCAGTCTCCCCAGCCGACACGCGGAATCGCCACGTATGGAAGCGAAACCGGTTCCCGGAAATCAACCCGGAACTGGAAATCCGCCGGATTTCCAACCGAAAGCGCATCGAGCCTCGGAGCCACGATCCGTTCCGGCTCGGGAATCGTCCCGCCGAGAACCGTGACCGTCGATTCCGGCAGCGGCTTCAACTCATAAAAAATCTCCGGTGCATCGGACGGGCCGGGGGACGAAACCGCAGCAGCGGCAGCGGCAGCGGGAGCGGCAGCGGGAATCACGGATTTCGGACGGGCCAGTTTCAATACGCCATGTGCACAATATTTGCGATCTTTTGTCTCAACATCAACCACTTTGATTGTGAACGACGTGACCGGAGCGGTATCCAGTGAAATCAGATCCGCCTCGAGGGTCCGGCCTCCCTGATGCGGGGCTGTTCGCGCCGCGGAAAGCCGGATGCGTTTCGCCTCGCCGCCGTTGACGGAGTATTCGAGTTCGGCAGGGACCGCCCAGTCGGCATAGCCGTAACGAATCACCGCAATCTGCGGCAGTGGCACAGGTTTCGCAAATGTGACGGTCGCCCCCGCCCCCTCTAATTTACCCCAATGCGGTTGAGGCTGGCCGGGACCGGAAATCAACGTACTTGCCGCCTCTTTCGGGAGGGTCTCTCCGGAAAACACGACCGTCGCCTCCGGCAGCGGCAACAGCTCAACCGGGGCGCCAGTCAGAGCAATGGCGAAAAACACCCCCAGACAGTTGAAGAAATATTTCATGAATCCCCCTTTTAATTCCAGGCGTACACGGAACGTTGATCATAACGCCACGGTTCACCACTTGAAGAATATTCGAACAGGATCCGTCCTGAAACGGATTGCACATGACCGTCGAGAAACGTCGCGTTCACAGAGTTGTTATGGCGCGGATCCGCAGCATTCTTGCTGTTCGGATCGATGCCATGACTGAATAGAAATTCAAGTCCCCACCAGTCCCCTTTGTTGCCGTCGAGAATCTGCAGCTTCGAAGCAGGCGTCGGAACGCTGCCCGCCTTGAACGCCTTTTCGCTCCAGCCGGAACCGTTGAAAGAGTTCTGCGAATGCATGGCGTAGCTGATGCCTTCCGTGAAACCGGCTCCCACATTCTGATTGCCGGGACAACGGAAGATCTTGTGCTTAAACCAGTCCTCATCAAGATAAGAACCGGAGATTCCAAGATAATTCTTGATAAAATTCGGCCAGAAACGGGAGCAGTCCTTCCAATTCGGACGTGATTGCGAATACTCCAGGTAGCGAGTCCGCAGCAGATAATCATCGTAATCGCCGGAATACATGCTCGCCGCATGCGCAATCTGTTTCAGGTTGTTGGCGCATCCGGAACTCTGCGCCCGCGCCCGCGCCTGATTCAATGCCGGCAGCAGCATGGACGCGAGGATTGCGATAATCGCAATTACAACAAGGAGCTCGATCAATGTGAATAGATTGCTTCTCATAGCCATTTCTCCTGGGTTATAGGGTTGCAAGTTCAAGAGTTTCAATGCTGTTTTCCTGCTTCTTTCCGAAAAAAAACGTCTCTGCGACCGGATTGCCGCGGTGGCAGGCGGCAATCAAATCGTCCAGCTTCGCCGTCGCCAGACCGATACAGGTGTCCGCGGCCCCATAATAGATCCGCACGGTTCCATCCGATTCGAGCAGCGCATTACAGCCGAACGTCACGTTCGGAACGCGTCCTTGCATCTCATAAGGCCGATCCGGCCAGAGAACCGGCATCCCCCCGCGTGCAATGATCCGGGATGGATCGTCCAGATCAAGCAGCATCACGCCCAGACGGTAAATGTAACCGTTGCAGGTCAAATCGACTCCGTGATAGATTTCCAGCCATCCTTCGCTGGTGCGGATCGGGACCGCTCCGCCGCCGATTTTATGCGAATCCCAGCATCCCGGGCGCGGCGTCATCAACACTTTGCTGCCGTACCAGTTCGACAGATCGTCGGAGTAACTGATGCACATATCGCTCGGTTCAAGTTCGTCATCCCCCATCGGACGGTCAAAGCGGACATAGCGGCCGTTGATCTTCTCGGGAAACAGCACGGAATTGCGGTTGTTCCGACCGGTTTCGGCCTGTTCGATCCGCGTGAACCGGCGGAAATCCTTCGTGCGGACCACCCCGGTACGAACGCCGCGCCCCTCGGCCTGACTCGCATACATGAGAATATATTCGCCGTCAATGAAGGTGATGCGCGGATCGTAAATGCAGTTCTCCGGTCCCGCCGCGGGAGCGGGCCAATCCGCGATCGGCTCCGGATCCGGCGTGAAGTGGATTCCATCCCGGCTGCGGGCGATCCAGAAAACGATCGGCGTTGCAGCCGTAGCGGCGTCCGCCACCAGCAGGTACTCTCCGTTGCAGCGAATCGCTCCGGGGTTGAATACATACATGATGTCGGATGGAAACGCCTCCGGCCCCAGCACCGGATTGCCGGCAAACTTCTGAAACAGCATAAGACCCTCATTCGTTTTTATTCAACCGGAATACTCCGGACACTTCTGCGAATGATCAGCGAACAATTCAATTCTTCATTTTCCACGACCTCCAGGCCGCGCAGTTTTTTCACCAGCATTTCCACAGCAAGTCTGCCCATATCGCGGGTCGGCTGCCGCATGACGCTGACCGGAACCGGGAAATCCTCCAACTCCCCGTCCTCCTCGAACGAGAGCAGCGATATATCCCCCGGAACGTGAAGTCCGGCCTGCGCCAGTCCCGCAATCAATTTCCGGCTGAACATGCTGTTGGTCGAAAAAATCGCAGTCGGGCTCCGCTTCATATTGACCAGTTCGGAGATCACGCTTGATGCGGAATACCCTTCCAGAGAACGGAATTCCCGGATCCAGACTTCTTCGGGATCGCCGCCGAGCTGCTGAATGGTTCTGCAGAATCCGTCGATTCGCTGCGCCTGGCAGAAGTCCGTTCGTGACATCGAAACGATTCCAAACCGGCGGTGACCGTTGCTCCACAGATAGTTGGCGGCATCGCAACCGGCACGGAAGCTGTTGGAGCTGACCCGACAGCGAATTCCGGAGAAATTCCCGATGCTGACAACGGGGATTCCGAGTTTCTCAAGTTTCTCCGAAACCGCGTAAAGCAGATCGAATTCCGGAACCAACAGCCCCTTGAGATGGTGCTCCCGCACGAGCCCGGCGATGTAACCGATTCCGAGAGACTTCGGGCTCAGCGCAATGATCTGGGCGGAATAATTCTCCGACGTAAGCTCCTCCATGATGGAAGAGGCCAGTGTGGCATTGTAATTCGTGTTGAGGAAATCGCGATAGGCGAACATCACGACTCCCACGCTCTCGGGCGTTTCGACTTCGCGCCCGCCGGAAAAGGTACGCGCGGTGCGCAGCTCTTCGATCGCCCGCTTTACGTTCTCCACTGTCGACGAACGATGCGCATATTTTCCGTTGAGAATTCGTGAAACGGTCGCAGTGCTGACCCGCGCCCGCGCGGCAACTTCCTTGATCGTCGTATGTTCCATAAGCATAATCAAAACTCCTCCGGCCCACGGCCGGGTTCCAACATAAATTATACTGAAGGCAATGTAAATTTCCAAGAAAAATCTGCAATTAATGCAATTTTATTTTTTACATGGATTTACATTTTATCATCTATCATATTTGTTTTCAATCTATTATAAAATTAAAAAACAACTTGGCTGCCGAAAAAAATCATTTCACTGCCTCATTCGTGAAATCTGTTGCAGACGACGTTAACTCCGACAGAGAAACGCATCAACGCTCGCCAACCGTTTTTCCAAAGCCGGTCGCACTCCCGGCGGTCCGGATTCTCCGGAGCTGCTGAAACGATCCTCCGCAAAGCAAACCGACGCGTCCTCATCCGGAAGAGATCCACCTCTTGTTTTTCCATCGCTGTCGTGGTATATTATATTGCGTACGAACAGTAAAGAGCTTTTTCAGAAGGAGGTTTATCATGAGAAAAAAACATTGGCTGATTCTGGCTGCCCTCTTTTTCGCCGGAGTGGTTCTGCTTGCCGCCGGGGCGGGAGAAGGCAATTCCGGAACGGTGTTCTCCTCCGCGGACGCCGCAGCCGCCGCAGTTGGTGACGACGACCTGCAGATCGAAGTGCTGCATACTCGATTCTGCCATGACGCGACCCGCCACGGAGACGGACGCTGTGTGCAGGAGATCATCGGCAAAGTCGTGTCGGCCGGGAAAAACGCAAACGGATTTCAGATTGGAGAATCTGTCGGCCTCAGCTGCATGGCAACCCCGTGCGGAAAGTGCTCCGACTGCAGAGAAAAACGACCGGAGCTGTGCCGCTATGCCGGATGGGCCTGCGAAACCGGATGCAGACAGCAGACGGGCGAGTGCCGGAATCGACTCGTCGTACCGCAGAAGTGCGTGGTCAGAATTTCAGGAGATGAAAATCAGGAAACGGCGTTGCGCTCTCTGTGCCGCCCCCGCTCCTCCTGTTTGTTTCTCCATTGCGGAGCGGAAGATGCCGCCGGTCTTCCCCGCGGGCATCATCATCGCAGCCATCACTGCCGCTGAAGTGCGTTTTCGGCAATGACATTCATTCACTTTCGACAGATCGGAACTTGAAATGACTCCTTATCGCAACCCGGCGCTCCCCGTGGAAGAGCGCCTCGAAGACCTTCTCAACCGGATGACGCTCGACGAAAAGTGCGATCAACTGCTTCAGACCACCATCGGACCCGATGTGAACCCGAACAACCTCGGCGACGGAGGAGAATTCCGCCCGTCCATCGGCTCGATCCTCTCCTACTTCGGCGGCGCACACAAGCGCAATGAATTTCAACGCCGCGCCGTGGAGGGGACCAGGCTCGGGATTCCGATCATCTGGGGCATGGATGTGATTCACGGGTGGCGCACCGGTTTTCCTGTCCCGCTCGCCCAGGCGTGCACCTGGAATCCGGAAACGGTCGAAGCCTGCTGCCGCGTCGCCGCAAAGGAGTGTTCCGCCGAAGGCATCGACTGGACCTTCGCCCCGATGGTCGACATTCCGAACGATCCGCGCTGGGGCCGGGTCATGGAGAGTTTCGGCGAAGATCCGTATGCCTCCGGCCTCTTCGCCCGCGCTTCCGTTCGCGGCTATCAGACCGCCGACCCCTCCGCACCGGACGCGGTCGCGGCCTGCCTCAAACATTTCGCCGGGTATGCCGCAAGCGAAGGCGGGCGTGACTACTCCTACAGCGACATCTCTGCGCGCAAGCTGCACGAGATCTATCTGCCGTCGTTTCACGCCGGAGTCGATGAGGGAGCTCTCACGCTGATGAGCTCCTTCAACGACGTGACGGGAACTCCGGCCGTCGTGAACCGCTATCTCATGACGGAAATTTTGCGCGACCGCTGGGGATTCTCCGGCTTTGTGGTCTCGGACTGGGACAGCTTCCGTCAGCTCAAGGCGCAGGGATTCTCCGGAGATCCGGAAAAGGTCGCAATCCGCTGCCTCTCCGCCGGTAATGATATGGAGATGGTCAGCGAATGCTTCAAACTCCTGCCTGAACTCGTCCGCTCCGGGCGGCTGGCTGAAGCCGTCGTCGACGAAGCCGTCCGCCGCGTTCTGCGCGTCAAGTTCAAGCTGGGGCTCTTCGAGCACCCGTACACGGAAGAACAGCCGGTCGAAGCGACCGCGCTTCTGCCGGAGTACCGCCGGCTTGCACGCAAAGCCGCACAGCAGTGTGCCGTTCTGCTCAAGAATGAAAATTCGCTCCTGCCGCTCGATCCGGCATCGATTCGAACGGTCGCGCTTGTCGGACCGGTCGCAGAAGACGCGGCCGCCCTCGTCGGGAACTGGCGCGGCAATGTCGACCCCGCCACCGTACCGACGCTCGCGGATGTGATCGGAGAGTTCTTTCCGCAGAGCCGGATCATCACCGTCCCCGGGTGTGGCTTCGAAACTGCCGCCGAAGGAGAAATCGCTTCCGCCGTCGAAGCGGCGCGCGGGGCAGACGTCATCCTCGCCGCTCTCGGCGAAGAGTGGAACCGTTCCGGCGAAAACTGTTCGCGCGCGGACATCGCCCTGCCCGCAGTGCAGCGAAATCTTCTGCATGGACTTGCCGCCACGGGGAAACCGGTCGTACTGCTCGTGAGCGCGGGGCGTCCGATTCTTTATCCGGAACTCGAACCGTGCGCGAACGCGATTCTGCATCTCTGGCAGGGAGGCCACGAGGCCGCACGCGCCTGTTTCGACCTGCTGACCGGGGAATGCAATCCGAGCGGACGGCTCGCGATGACCTTCCCGCGCAGCATGGGGCAGATTCCGATCTACTACAACGAGCACCGCCGCGCGCGGCCCGATCAGGGATATTACCATGATCTCGAAGAGTCGCCGATGTATCCGTTCGGATACGGCCTGAGCTACACGAGTTTCACATACTCGGATCTGTCGATCAAAGAAGATCTTACCGCTTCCGTCAAGGTCACAAACGCCGGAGAGCGGCGCGGAACGGAGACGGTGTTTCTCTATCTGTCCGATCCCGAGGCGGAGCTGACCCAGCCCGCGCGGCGGTTGATCGCGTTCCGGCAGCTTGAACTTGCGCCGGGCGAAAGCAGGGTCGTCCGGTTCGAACTCGACAAAATGCGGGATCTTGCCTATACCGGCCCGGCCGGGGAACGTATCTTCGAAGAAGGCGAATTCGTTCTCTCCACCGCCGGGCTCACCATCAGCTTCGAGTGTCGCTGAAAGAAAACGCGCCGCCGTCCGGGAAATGGAACGGCGGCGCGGCGAGTTGCGGGCTCACGGAAATACGGCACCGGCAAGAAGTTCCGGGCGGATGATCCGGCCGAGCAGAAAGTGCTTGCGATCCGGATAGAAGAGCACCGGACGGCCGTCGACCTCCTCGAAACTTGCGTAGAGCGCGAGGTCGCAGCGGCGGTTGAGTTCAACGTTGTCGTTGTCCATGAAGAAGATCGGCGCGGAAAACCTGATCGGCTGACGCGCGTCCGGCACAAATCGCCCCAGCGCCAGATAGACCGGGCGGCGCACGCGCCCGTCATGACTCCTCCACGGCCCGAAGTCGGCTCCGTGACTGTGGAAGAAGAAGAGGTACTCGGTCTCGTTCAACCGGTAACAGGGACACGGACTGAGCGGATGCTCCATCGCGGGAAGGCCGTCACCGTAGGTGAGGATTTCCGGTTCGCTCCAGTGTTCGCCGCAATCGCAGCTCAAGGCATAGAGCGGGTGCCCGCTGACGGAACGCATGACGGCCAGCAGCCGCCCGTCCGGCAGTTCGACCAGACTCGGCTCCTGAATCAGCGTCCGCCCGGGATGTCCGGGAATCGGATAACGCAGGGAGCGTTCATCCGGTGTCAGCAGTGTGATCTTCAGATCCGCGCAATCCGGATCTTCATCGAGGTTTTCGAAGCGGAGGAAGTCGACCACGCTGTCGTCGTTGTACCATCCCTCTCCCACCGGCGGCGCGGGATAGCGGGAAGGGCTGACCCAGCGGGTGACTCCGGCGAGGTAGCGCCCGTCCCCGAACCGGAGCGGTTTCTGCCAGGTGATGCAGTTCGTCGGAATCGCCGGGTCGGGATTGTCCCAGATCGTGCGGGGCAGTTCGACGGGAGCTTCCGGACTCCAGCTCTCTCCCCCGTCGTCACTGAAGATTCCATGCAGAGCTCCGGTGGTGTGCGTAAAGATGTCATTCACCCCCATGTGCTTGCTGTACAGGACGTAGATGCGTCCCGAACGACTGACCAGCGGATACCCCCAGCTGCACATGCCGCGCCCGGTGGCGGGATCCGGATCTCGCCCGGCGATGACCCGGGGCGGCGTCCAGATCCGTCCATGCGCATCGGAGCCGGAAAACACGATATGCTGGTTGTATTCCCCTTCGAATCCCGACTGTGTCCACACTGCCGCCAGCGTTCCGTCTTTGCGCCGGAACACGAGAAAATGTTCATTTGCGCTGTCCGGAAGTCCTTCGACTCCAATGCCGTACGGGATGTAAACAATGTAATCGGGAGCCGTGCGGAAAAGTTCCATTTTGTCGTTGCCGTTCATTTCTGGACCTCCAAAGTCAAACTGTCGATCTCGACGCCCTCGGCGGGAGGCGTGTCGATGAATTGAATCAGGATTCGCCCGATGGTTTTCGGGAGTTTTTCCGGAAAGAGGTTGCGCAGCGGAATCCGCACGGTTTGAACGCTCTCCGGATCACCGTCGATTTTCCGCGCGGCGAGATGGTCGGCGATCCAGACCGTCTTCGATCCGCCCCCTTCTCCGGAGACGGCGATCTGAAGCCGCTGTCCTCCGGTCGAGCCGCCGTTGATCCCGAACCGGAGGCAGGAGAGGGCCGGATCTGCGCCGTCAAGCCCGATTGCGCCGCCCTCCTCCAGCGCCTGAAGCGAGAAGCCGCACCAGTTCTTTTTGGCTGCATCGTCAAGTCGGACCAGCAACCGCTCCTTCTGCCGCACTGCCGAGCAGCCGAGGAAACTCGAAATCTTCCACGACGCAAAATCGAATTTCTCCGGCGGAGAACGGCGCCAGACCGCTTCCGGCGGCAGCTCCAGCGCAAGATCGCGGATATCGACTCCCGCCGCCGGGGCGATACCGGGGAACTGGAAGCTGATGTTGCGCAGCTGATCCGGCATTCCGTCCGGGAAAAATTTCACCAGCGGGATCCGGACAAGCTGAAAAGTCGCAGGATCATTGTCGATGCCTTTTTCACCGTCCGCGAGAAAGCCGGCGATGCGGATCTGGGCGGACTGCGTCTGTTTTCCTCCGGTGATGGCAGTGAAACAGACCTGAAGCGCCTGCCCGCCGGTGTGACGCCCCCAGCTGTCCGCGGTTCCGTTGATCCGGAATGTCAGGAATGCGGCGGCGGGATCGACCTTCTTCGTATCAACCCTCACCGTGTCAGGCAGCGCGAGATTGAAACCGCACCAATCCTTTTTCTGTTCGGAGAGCCGGACCTCAAGCGTTCCCTCCTTCCACTCCGAACGGCAGCCGAACCAGCCATACCCGGTCCAGCCTTCACAGGAGAGACGGGTCAGCAACGGCGCGGAGGGATCGACAAACTCCGCCGTGATCCCGACGATCACCGGAATCGATTCCCCGCCCGCGGCGATGAGGTCGAGAGAGGCGATCCCCTTTTCCGGAGCCGGATTCTCCCATTTCCAGATGTGGAATCCACGGTTGAGCGTATTGCGGAAGGCGGGGCGGAACTCCGTCCCCTCATGCGGGGTCACACCGAGCCACCAGTCGCCGATCTGCTTGCGGCAGATCACCGGGACTGCAAGCGTGGAACCGTCCTCGTAACGGAGAACCACCCGATACGCCTCCCGGGCATCCGTCCATGCCGTGCAGTGGAAGAAATAGAGATTCCTCACCTTCCCCCCCACCGGGATTCCGCGCACTTCCTTCGCACCGAATCCAGGCGCTAAATTCTTTGAATCCAGAACAATGCATGTCCTGTTCTCGGTTTCGTCGAACCGCAGGATCTCGGTCGGGACACCGCAGAACTCCTGCTCACCCCACGGAACGCCGTCGAGACAGTTCTCGGCCCCCTGGTCGGTCCATCCCCCCTTGCCGTCGGAAGCGACCGAATCGGTGAAGGGCCGGTTGCAGAATCCGCGCAGGTCGAGCACCTTCGTGAAACGCAGATCCGGGGTGTAACGAAATTCCTTCGGCGCGGCCCGGTGCTCTTTTTCCACCTCTGCGGCCGCCTTGTCAAAACGCGACTGAAGTTGTTTTTCCGTAACGGGTTCGACTCCTTCAAACCGTTTTTCCAACGCGGATTTCGCACCCGTAACGACAAGGGATCTCCGCAACGGCGGGAGATAGACCAGCGCCTTGCCTTCCTTCACCGGAAGCAGCTCCCGGGCAAGCGGATCAACCGCGGCCGCTCCCGCCGGGAGCGTGAGTTCCGCAAGCTTCGGATAGCGGTCGAGATTCAGTGCGAACAGACCTTCCAGCTCTCCATTCCGGACACAGTGAACCTCCACATTCGGAATCAGTTCCGACTTTCCAGCAAGACTCAGTTCCACGGCCGGGCGGCGGCCGAGCGACGTGAAGATCGCATCATAGATCGCGGCAAGATGATAATCGAGACTCTGAACACCGATGAAGATGACCTTGCCACGCCCGCAGTCACGGCTTACGACGGCGGGATTTCCGTCGATTTCGGCGAGAACCCGCCACGGTTTTCCGGCGGAAATCCGGACGAATTCGCGCGCCCGCACCTCGCCGGGCAGCCGGGAACTGGATGCGATCTTCCAATTCAGCGTCGATGGCCGGGAGTCTTTTACGGGAACAAGTTCGAGCCCGTCAAACACCCCGCTCCAGTCGAGTTTCCGTCCGTATTCATCCTCGGGGAGCAACTCGTGCGAAGCGATCAGGATTCCGCCTTTGCCGAGCCAGTCGCGAATGTGCAGTGCCGTCTCCGGATAAAGATTGCGCACACCCGAAGCAACGATCACCGGAAACTGTTCCGGATCAAACCGTTCCGGCTGTTCTTCCAGAACGACGCCGTAAGGTTCGTGCAGAAATTCCAGTGCCGCAGCCGTGTTGCGCACCTCGTTTTTAACCGTGTTTCCGACCGCGGGGGCGCGCCGTTCGGTCGCGAACGAAAGCAGCAGGCCGATCTCGGGACGCCGATAATTCTGGCGCGGTACAAAGAGATCGTCGACGAAAAGCATCTCCTGTTTCACATCCATGATCGCCCGGATCCCGGAGGTCGGGAACGCCCACGGATTCAGAATATGAAACTGCATGAGCTCCGCAAGGCGCCGGCCCCCTTCCTCCGATCCCGGCGGCGTCCAGCGCGGATCCCAGGCGCGTTTGCACCAGAGAAAGAGGTAACTCGCGTTGCCGCCGCGCACAAGCTGAAGCCAGAGCGCCCGGTGCAGCGAGTCGTAATCGGCTCCGGTATAAGTCTCTCCGTCGTGAACCGGCCTGCCGTCGGAAATCGCGCGGTAGAACTGCCGCTGAAGGAGATCCTCGCGGAACGAGGGACCCGGCATCGGCGTATCAATCACCGATTCCGCCGGAGTGAACTGTCCGTTCCGGCCGACCGAAACCCCGCCGCCGGTCGAGGTCGAAACCGTGTCGCAGAGTTTCGCCAGTTCGATCTGGTTGACGTGGTTCTTCGAAATCGTCCGGTAGTTGTCCGCTCCGGCGGACTGCACGCAGAAACGCGCCTCCGGATCGATCGAACGAATCAGCGCCATCCCCTCTTTGCAGAGTTTCAGGAATTCGCTCTCCATGAACTTCGACCAGTCGACGTAAAGTCCGGGCGAATCGGTGCGATCACGGAATTCCGCAATCTCGTCCAACGACTGATATTTTGTTCCCCAGACGGAATTTACGGTATCGACGGAACCATATTTCTCCTTCAGAAATTCAAGGAACTTCTTCCGGTTCGCGGGACACGGATCGTGGTAGGCGGGTTCGTTGAACAGCTCATACATGAGAACGTTTCCGCCCGCATTTTTCATCTCCTCCGCACCGGACTTCCACATTTTCAAATAGAGTTCGCGCCCGACCGGATCCGCGAGGCAATAGGGCGTCCAGTGGTTGCTGTCGCTCATGCTGCCGCGTGAATTGTACGCGGATTCGGGGATCTGTGCGGCGTATTGTTTCCGGTGTTCCAGAAACCGCCCGTGCGACCACGGCGCACAGGTGAAATCGGCCTGCAACGGCAAGCCGGCCTCCCCCCGGACCTTTCCAAGAGCCTCAAGTGTTTCGTCGTCAAAGAGAAAGCTCCGGTACTCCGGATCGATCGAACGCACCCACTGTTCCGAAACGAACGTGCTCAGCGTGTCGAACCCGATCCGCTGTGCGGTTTCATAATCGATCACCTGCTCGTAAAGCCATTTCAGCGAGGCGGGATATCCCTCCGTCGGCGCCATGCTCCCGACGATCTTGTTCGGAATCTGCGCTCCGAGCAGAAACCGGGGGCGCCCGTTCAGACAGTAGTTTCCATACCGGTCGATCGTGATCTCTCCCCCCTTCGGAAACAGCACCGGAGCGGAAAGCTCTTTAAACTCCGGAAAGCGAACCGTTTCCGTCTTTTCCTCCGCACCCGCTCCCATTCCGGTTACGGAAAGAGAGAGAAGCAAAGACCACATGAACCATCTTCTTCGCATACAGTGAGTTCCTTTCATCAGGGCTGGAGGGTGAAGAGACTTTTGTTCCGCAGCAGTTCGTCGCGATTGTACGCCTGCACATGCGAATCAAGGTAGAGAATCACCGTGCCGCCGGGGTGGTTCTTCGCCGGTTCCCGGTTTTCCATCCACGGATTGCATTCATGATATTCCGAGTCGAGAAAGACGATCCGCTGCGAAAGCGGCTGCTTCAGACGGCTCATGTGCAACGCCATGGAGCTGTCCGGCGTAAAGTCGGATACGAGAAAGTTGTAGTTGACTCCGTAATTCGTGCTGCCGAGATACTCCCCGTCCACGGTAGGCAGGCTGTACACCTCCACCTGCCCGGGACAATGCCAGTATTTCGACTTCAACGGATAATCGTTGTCGAAACAGCGGTTCACAAGATTGTGCGCCCAGTAACCGTCGTTGCCGACCCCGTAATAGCGCGGAGGCAGAACGCCGCCCGACTGATCAAGGTAAAGCGTCAACCCGATTCCAATTTGTTTCAGATTGTTCGTGCAGTCGATCTGTTTGGCCCGGTCACGCGCCTGATTCAACGCAGGCAGCAGCATCGAGGCAAGAATCGCGATGATCGCAATCACCACGAGGAGCTCTATCAAGGTAAACGCCGCTTTGACCGTTGCATGGCTGTGGGAGGCAGGGGGCGTTTCCGCCGCCCCCCGCACCCCCGGCGTCCGGCAAGGTGCCGGTGCCGCGTACGGGGCGGAGCCGGACTCGGCTAAGGTCGGCCGGCGCGAGGAGAAAGAGCCGCAAAAACGCGAACGGCTCTTCCCGCTTTTCTGCGGAAAGACCCGTTCGCGTTTTTGCTCCACTTCGCCGCTTGCCGAGCGGAGACTCTGTTGCGGGGCGATAACTGGCCGATGGAGAGGTTGATGGGTGTTCGGTACGGGGAGAGACGCGGCTTCCCCAGCCGCTTTCTCTCCCCCGAACCCCTCTCTTGACTGCCGGGTACAAACGAAGGAAGAATGGTATATTTGACAAGTTTTCTCCACGAGGCGCTCGATCAAGGTAAACGCCGCTTTAACCGTTGCATGGCTGTGGGAGGCAGGGGGCGTTTCCGCCGCCCCCCGCACCCCCGGCGTCCGGCAAGGTGCCGGTGCCGCGTACGGGGCGGAGCCGGACTCGGCTAAGGTCGGCCGGCGCGAGGAGAAAGAGCCGCTTGCCGAGCGGAGACTCTGTTGCGGGGCGATGACTGGCCGATGGGGAGGTTGATGGGTGTTCGGTACGGGGAGAGACGCGGCTTCCCCGAGCGAGTTGAAGCGTTCGATCCAAACGGACGTTCCGGTAAGCTGCTTGAACATCATATAACTCCTTGTCTGGTAAGGTTCGATACTCCGAGAGCGGTAAAGGCCACCGTTCCTCCGTCAACCCAGTCGGGGGCAACGAGATCCTCGCTATCCTCCATCACACCGCTGACACGCTGTTTCTCCAGTGCGTCAAGCACGGCGATGGCAAGTCCCCCGATGTTCTGCTGTGTGCCGGAGGGAGAAAACGGAAATGCCGAATCCATCCAGTTGTACCGGTCGTGCACCACCACCGACATCTCCTCCGGCACCCGGATTCCCTGCCGGGAAAGCTGTCGGAAAAACCCCGCCGCGGCACGATCGCCGAATACAACCACCGCCGTGAGTCCGCTCCCCGCGCGCAGCAGCTGCGCCCCGGCGGCCATCCCCTCCTCCTCGCTGAAAGGAGAGGCCGTCACGATGTGCTCCGGACGAACAACCTGTCCCGCCTCGCCGAGCATCCGGCAGTACATCTCCAGATTCATCTGAAAATCGGTGTAACCGACCGGACAGTTGATCATCCCGATCTCCCGATGCCCGTGCCGCAGCAGACACTCCAGGCACCGACGCATCCCCGCTCCGCCATCGGAACCGACCCGCGGACCGCGCTGAACCGCATGAAACCACGGCATCGTGACATAGGGAATCCGTTCCGCTTCCAGCTCCTTCAGATCCGCCTCGTCGTACTGCACGTTGCTCAAAACCACCCCGCCGCGAAACGTCGGCGGCAACCCCGACTTGCGGATGAAATCCCGGTAACTCTGATGCCGCGGCAGAATCGAAAGGCAGAGCGTGTAACCCCGCAGCGTCGCCTCGCTCCCGAGCCGCGCCAGAAACGGCATGGAAAATGCGTCATTCTCCGCCGATGTGTGAAAGGAGCAGGTCACAAAATGGATGGTCCGAAGCTCAACCGCCGCCGGTTTTCCCTCCGCCACAAACGATCCCTTCCCCTGAACGGAGTGAATCAGACCGGCAGCGGCCAGCCCGCCGATCGCCTGTCGAACCGTCAGGCGGGAAACCCCGTAGGCAGACGCAAGTTTCTGTTCCGTCGGAAGTTTGCTGCCGACCTGCAGAATTCCCTGCCGAATCTGCGCAGTCAATTCCTGCTGGATTACCTCATACTTCGGTCGCGTCCCCGATGCCATGAAACCTTCCTCTCTGATTCAATTGTACGGATGTCAATATAATTATGGGAGAGAAAATTCGATTTGTCAAGATGACATGACAACTTTTTTCTTCAAAAAAATTCTCTCCACGGGATTCGGAAAAGATTCCATTTCGACAGAGGATGGGGATTCTGAACTCAGTGGGGCGCGAGAAGCGAGAACGGCATCCACGGGAGATTCCGAAGCACGGTAAACCCGATGATCACAACCGCCGCACTCCACATGACGGCTGGACGATTCACCCAGCGCGGCTTCCAGATCGAAACCAGCAGAAAAATACAACCGGGAAGAAGCAGGACGTTTTTGCGCAAACTCCCGACCACGTCTCCATGCGTGAGCAGATAAAGCGCCCTGGTATTCCCGCATCCGAAGCAGTACAGCCCCGTCGCCTCATGAAACAGACAGGGCGGATACCAGTGAAACGATTCCGGATCGTTGAAGGAAAGAAAACACAACAATGCCGCCCCGAGAAGAAGCACTGCCGCCGAAACAAGATACCGGTATCGAAACCGCTTAAGGTGCAAAAGGACGTCCACTCGCATCCTTTCTCACGGTGCAGATGTCCACGATTGCCCAGATCATCGTGACGATGCTGCCGAGACCGCAGGTGAGCAGAGTGATCAGCAGTTTAGCGACACCGTTCGTCGTATATCCCGCATAAAAATCGTGTATTCCGTAACACCCCAGAAAAACTCCGAGCAGAACGTAGGCCAACAGAGATTTGTTCGACACGCCTCCGCCGCCGGCCTGGGGCGATGTCGTCGGCGTCACTGCGGCCATCGGCCGGGCGATCATCACTTTCCGGCCGCAATTCTGACAGAATACTTCCCGGCCGAAACAATTCTCTTCGACCTCCTGCTTCATACTGCAATGGGGACATTCAAAATAAAGCGGCATCTCTCTCTCCTTCGAGCAACTGCAATATGTACTCATGCAAGGTTGATTTCGCCAACGGCTGTTCCTGCGAAAGAATATATCACACTCTTCGGGAAATTCAAATCGCCTGTCCGCACCGGAAGAGATCTTTTTCCAATCGGGGAAACCGGGACCGCATCCTCCGGAAAACCGAAAAAAATCGGCACTCCATATTATAAATCCGGATTTCCGGCGTTATAGTGTATGAGAAACAGCAATGAAAACGATGGAACAACGCAGGTCGAAAGTGGAGGAAAGCGACAAAGAGCTGATCGACTCCTTTCTGGCGGGATCGGACAGCGCCTTCGAGCAGCTCTATAACCGGTATCGACAACCGCTCTACGGTTATCTGCGGAATCTGCTCCGTCCCTCTGACGCGGACGATGTGTTTCAGCAGAGCTGGATCAAGGCATACTCGGCGCTTCCGGGTTTCCGGGGAGAGGGAAAGTTCGGGCCGTGGCTCTTCCGCATCGCCCGGAATCTTGCGATCGATACATTCCGGCGCAACCGGCGGCGCGGCGGCGTCGAATGCCCATGCGACTGCGCCGATCGGCCGGTCAGTGCGGAACCTTGGCACGACCTCGCAGAAAAGGAGCTGGTAAGAAAACTGGAAGAGGCTTTGAAAGAACTTGCTCCGGAACAGCTTGCGGTTTTCCGCATGCGTGGGCAGGAGATCTCGTTCCGCGTGATCGCTGCGGATCAGAAATGCGCCGTTCAGACCGCAATCATGCGCATGCAGTACGCAAAAAAGAAGTTGAAACGGTTCCTCGAACCATTCAGGAGGGAAAGATGAATCACTGCCGGAACACGATCCGCCGCATTCACGAGTCGGGCGGCGCGCTTGACCGGGAGAGCATCCAACACTGCTTGGCGTGTCCCGCGTGCCGAGGAGAACTGCTCGCACGTCTCGCGGGCGGGGCTCCCGACGCTCCGCCCGTGCCGGAAATACTCAGCCGGAACGTGCTCGCGCACTGCCGGGACGGGAGAGCGCTGAAACATCGCCGGACCCTGCGGCGGACTCTGGCATGGAGCTCCGGAGTCGCGGCGGCGGTCATGATTGCCGTCGGGGTCGGGTTCGCCGACATCGCGACATCCGTGACACAACCCCGTCCCGCAGCCGGCGCGGAGTGGGACGGCTCCTCGCTCTTCGGTGCAATCGCCGACGTCGGCGCGGAACTCGATCTGATGGAAGAACTCCTCTCAAACGAAAAAGGAAAGGTCGAAATATGAAGAGATTTCTCTATGCACTGCTGTTCTGCGGCACGATCGCCGCGCCGTTTCAGCTTCGGGCGGAAGATGCGAAACTGTCGGAACCCATTCCTCAACGCCTCCTGCGCGAAGTGCTGGCCGACCAGAAGCAGCTCGCTCCGGCCGCGGTGGAGATGATCTCCTCCCTGGAGGAGTCGGAACGGACGAAACTGCTAGAACTCTGCCGCACCGACCGGGAAGCGGCGAGGAGTGCGATTCTCAACAAACTCGGTGAGAAAAAACTCCAGAAGATGCAGGCGGCCGAAGCAATCCGCGAAACCGCCCGCCTCTGCCGCCAGGAGAAGGATGAAGCGAAAAAAGCCGAACTGCGCGCCAAACTCCGCGAACAGCTTGCCGAACAGTACAACCGGACGACCGAAGAGATCGGCAGCCGGCTGCGGATTCAGGAACAGCGGCTCGCGGCGATCCGTCAGGCATATCAGAAACGCGTGGAAAACGCCGACAGCGCCGTCGACGCCCAGCTTGAGCGCATGCTTCACGCCAAACCGGCGAAACAATCCGGACAGTCAGGGAAAAGGCGGAAGTGAAATCTTTCCTGCTGCTCCTTTCTCTTCTCGCCGCCCTCTGCACGGCGGCGGAGGAGACATCGATCTACCGGAAACCGACCCCGGTCGCGATTCGCTCGGAGGTTGACCGGGCGCTTGCGGCCGACTGGGAGCGGAACGGGATTGCCGTTCCGCACGAGGCGTCGGACTGTGTTCTGGTCCGTCGGCTTCATCTCGCGCTCGCGGGACGGCTCCCGATACCGGACGAGGCGCGCGCCTACGTCAATTCAACTGCGCCGGACAAGTACGAAACGCTGATCGAAACGCTCCTCAACTCCGACAACTTCGCGGATTACTGGACCATGCTGTGGAGCGATACGCTGCGAATCAAATCCGAATTTCCGATCAACCTCTGGCCGAACGCAGTCTACGGATATCAGCGCAGAATCCGCCGTTTTCTGAAGGAGAACGAGCCGTATGACCGGTTCGCCCGCTCGCTCCTCACGGCAGCGGGGAGCAATTTCCGCGTTCCCGAGGCGAACTTCTACCGGGCGACGGCGGATCGCTCCGCGCAGGGAATCGCCGGAGTCGTCGCTCTGACCTTCCTCGGCTCCCGATTCGAGACGTGGCCGGAAGCTGACCGGAAAAAGTTCAGCGCCCTCTTCGAACCGGTCGCATTCAAAAGCACAAAGGAGTGGAAGGAGGAGATCGTCTACTGGCGTGAAACGCCCGACATCTCCGACCCGCAAACGGCGGCGGCCGAGGCGGTGCTGTCGCACCCCGACTTCGCCCGGGCGCTTGTGAACCGGGTCTGGTTCCGGTTCTTCGGGCGCGGCATCGTGCACGAGGCGGACGATCTGCGCCCGGACAATTTGCCGGTCAATCCGGAGCTGCTCGAACTGCTCGCGCGGAAATTCCGGGAATCCGGTTACGACTTCCGGCTCCTCTGCCGGACGATCGCGGAATCCGCCGCCTGCCGGGCAGCTTCCGGCAACGGCGACGAACGGGCGGAACGCCACTTCGCCGCGTTTGCGGTCCGAAGGCTTCCGGCGGAGGTGCTCGACGATGCGATCCGCGACCTCACCGGCGTCCCGGGCAGTTACTCCAGCGTGATTCCGGAACCGTTCACGTTCCTTCCCGCGGAAGCGCGCACGGTCACGCTCGCGGACGGCTCGATTTCAAGCTCGTTCCTGATTCTCTTCGGGCGGCCCGCGCGCGACTCGGGAAAACTCTCCGAACGCAGCGACCTCATCACCGACAAGCAGCGGCTGCAGCTCTTCAACTCCGGCGAAATCTACCGGAAACTCGGAAAAATCCAGCAAGGCAGCGCGCTGAAACCGCTCCCGCGCAAGGTCGAGGAGCTCTACTGGCTTTTCTATTCCCGGCCGCCAACCGTCGGAGAGAAGCTGACGATTCAGACCGCGCTCAAAAATACGAAAAAGAGATGGAGATTTCCGCAGGATCTGAGCTGGATTCTATTGAATTCAAAAGAGTTTCTGCATCAGCACTGAAAGGGTTCCGGCCTCATGACTCGACGTGAATTTCTGAAAACCTTCGCAGCCTGTGCCGCGTTCGGGGCAGCTGCACACATCGCCGGGAAGCCGCTCTTCTCCGCCGCCGCAGAGAAGAGCCCGGCGAAAAAAACGCCGCGCCCCTTCGCAAAATCGGTCATCGAAATCTGGGTGTGGGGCGGCCCGAGCCAACTTGAAACCTTCGATCCGAAACCGAATGCGCCGCACGATTACAACGGCGGCTTCAAGGCGATCCCGACCAACGTGTCCGGCATTGAGATCAGCGAGTTCTTTCCGCTGCTCGCGAAACACGCGGACAAGTATTCCCTCATCCGTTCGATGACCCATCCGTACCCCGGACACGAAACCGCGACCTATCTCATGCAGACCGGCCGCAGTCCCGGCGGCGGACGGGTCTATCCCGCGATCGGCGCAGTGATTGCCATGTTCAAAGCCCGGGAGTACAAAGGCGATCTGCCGCCCTGTGTGATCCTGACCGTCCCGAAAGGAAGATTCTCCGAAGTCGGATTCCTGAACGAGCGTTACAGTCCGCTCGTGACCGGCGGAAATCCGGCGGCGGCAAAGTTCATCGTCGACGGCATCGTCCCGCCGGGCGGGCTTACCTCCGAAGAGATCGCGGACCGTTTCACTCTGCTCGACCGGCTCGACACCTTCGGCCGCAGCTTCCCGGAGAATCCGGCGCTCAAGGCGTTCGACAGGGCCGGGATCCGAGCACGCCGGGTCATCGAGGGGGACGCGGCGAAGGTGTTCGACCTCTCGCTCGAAACGCCGGAGATGCGCGACCGCTACGGCCGTACGACCCTCGGTCAGTCCTGTCTCGTCGCACGCCGCCTCGTCGAAGCGGGCGTGCCGTACATCACGATCAACGCCCAGGGGTGGGACACGCACAAACGGCACTTCGAAACCATGAAAACCAAAGCCGCCGAAATGGATCGCGCCACAACCGCCCTCATCACCGATCTGCACGAAAAGGGGCTGCTCGACTCCACGATCATCTGGTGGACCGGCGAATTCGGCCGCACCCCGAAGATCGACTGGGAAGCGCCCTGGAACGGCGGGCGAAACCACTACTGCAAATGCTTCTCCTCGCTGGTCGCCGGCGGCGGTTTCGCGGGCGGGAAAGTCGTCGGAACTTCGGACGAATTCGCGGAAAAGGTCGTCTCGCGCCCGGTTGCACCGCAGGATATGCTCGGCAGCATCTATGAACTCTGCGGCATTGATCCGGACGGGCCGCTGCCGAATCCGATCGGGCTGGAAACCACCGTTCTGCCGCCGGAATCCCAGGCCGGGCGGCTGCGGGAAATCTACCGGGAGCGCGCGTAAATGAAAATCGGAAACCTGCTGTTTCTCCTGCTGCTTCCGGCGTCCCTCGCGGCTGCGGATCCCTATATCGGCTATCTCTATCCCGCCGGGGCGCAGGCCGGCACGACCGTGCGGGTTCTGGTCGGCGGCCAGAATCTGCAGGGTATCCGGGACGGGATCGTTCCGGGCGGCGGAGTCTCGATCCGCAGCATCACCGCGGTACCCTCCTTTCCCGCTCCCGACGCGACGCAGCGGAAATATCTGCTCGAATGGCTCGCCCGTATCGAAACAGGCAACCGCATCGCGCCGGAGCGTCCCGAAAAGACCGACTCCTGGCGGAAAAATCTCTGGTGGGAAAAACTCGATCAACTCGATCTTCTCGAACGCACCATCGTGACCCGCAATCTCTGCGTCCGGCGCAACGCGCTGCAGGCCACGCCGTCGCTGCGGCAGATGGCGATCGTCGAAATCAGTGTGGCCGCCGATGCCGAACCCGGCGCACGCGAATTCAGACTCCGGGGGAGAAACGGCATCACCGCCCCGAAACTCTTCTACGTCGACCGGGCGCCGCACACGGCGGAACCGCTGTATGTCCGCCCCGGCCGTCCGAAACCGGAATTCCCGCTCGTCAAACAGTTTCCCGCCGTGCTCGACGGCCAGATCATGCCGGGCGAAACCGACCGTTTCAAACTTCGGCTCTGTGCCGGAAAAAATTATACGCTGAGCCTGATCGGTCGAAAACTCCAACCGTTCATCGGCGACGCCGTGCCGGGCCACTTCCAGCCTGTGCTGCGACTGCTCCGCCCCGACGGCAGCGAGGCGGCCTTCGCCGATGATGAAGGATTCAACCCGGATCCGGTATTGCGTTTCCGCCCCGACGCGGACGGCGACTATCTGCTCGAGGTGCGCGACAATCTCTACCGCGGGCGCGAGGACTTCGTCTACCGCGTCGCGATCGAGCCGCGCGAAATTCCGTACCGGTTCGACGAGGAACCGTTCACCGGTCTGCCGCGCATTCAGGCAGAAACCGCAGCCAGGCGAATTCTGCGCGCCGACGAGACACAGGTTGTCTCCGGAATCCTCTCCCGTCCCGGAGAGCACGTGGAATTCCGGTTTCAGGCGAAATCCGGGCAGAAGATCGTCCTCGACGCGGCGGCGCGCCGGTTCGGCTCTCCGCTCGACGGGGTGCTCCGCGTGACCGGGCCGGACGGGAATGTGCTTGCCGAAGCGGATGATTCCCCTTCCGACCTGAATATCGGCGAATCTCTTCAGCAGGTTGACCCGTATCTCCTGTTGGAAGCCCCCGCCGACGGCGTTTACCGGGTGGAACTGCGCGATCTTACGGGCGCGGGCGGCGACACGTACCGCTATCTCCTGCGCATCGGTCCGCCGCGGCCGGATTTTCAGGTTTACACAGCCAAGTCAATGCTGAATCTGCCCCGGAAAGGAACCGGGAAGCTGAAACTGCACGTCATCCGGCAGGACGGCTTCAACGGCCCGATCCAGCTGTCGGCAGATGATCCGGCGTTCCGGGGAGAGACCACCATCCCGGCGGATCAGAATGAGTTCACGCTGAACATCGGAAACAGCTCCGGAAAATACCGGGAACCGTTCCCCGTCCGAATCGAAGCCATGGCACAGATCGACGGGAAAAAAATCCGGAAGCCGGTCGTTCCCTGCGATGAATTCATTCAAGCCTTCGCCTACACCCATCTGCTTCCGACCGGGGAGTTTTACGTCGGAACGGTCGGCGGCGCCGCCCCGGGCGGGAAAAAGCGCGCGAAGTGACAGCTTGCGCTTTTTTTTCAGCGGTCCGCGTTGTAAACACGGCTTGCGGCGCTATATTAATGATGCAATTCATACGTTTACAACTTCTGAAACAATCAGGCGGAAATCATCATGCGGAAAAGCGAAGTCAAACGCACAACGAGGGAGACCGACATCACTGTCATGCTCGAACTCGACGGCGAAGGGAAAAGCTCGGTCGACACCGGCATCCCGTTCATGAATCACATGCTCGAACTCTTTGCCAAACACGGCTTCTTCAATCTCGAAGTCCGGGCGAAAGGAGACATCGAAGTCGATTACCATCACACGATGGAGGACCTCGGCCTCGTGCTCGGGCAGGCGCTCGCCGAGGCGCTCGGCGACAAGGCGGGAATCCGCCGCTACGGCAGCTGCATTCTGCCGATGGACGAAACGCTCGCGCTCGTCGCGCTCGACCTCTCGGGGCGGCCGTGCCTCGTCTGGGACGTCGACTTCCCGGCGCAGATGATCCGCGACCTCGACGTAAGACTCTTCTGCGAATTCTTCCAGGCGCTCGTGAACCGGGCCGGGATGAATCTGCATGTGAAGAAACTCGCGGGAGAAGAGGTGCACCACGTCGCGGAAGCGATCTTCAAAGCGTTCGCGAAAGCGCTCGATCAGGCCGTCTCGCTCGACCCGCGGGTCAAGGGCGTACTCTCAACCAAGGGTTCTCTCTGAAACGCGGGTGGTCATCATGCACGCTCACAGGATGCGTTTCGGACGGTATGATTTCGCGAACTTCTTCTGCTTCGGCTCCTATGCGGCCTGCTCGGTCATCGTGCCGGTGGTGCTGGTCGCACTCGCGCGGGATCTGCACTTCCCGCTCGAAGAAGGGGGGAAGGGCGCAGGCGGCGCACTCCAGCTCGGCCGCAGCATTCCGATGGTCGCGGCGATGCTCTTCTGCGGATTCTCGGCGGGGTGGTTCGGCAAATTCCGCTCGCTCGGAGTTGCGATGCTCCTCATGAGCGTCGGGATCCTGTTGGCGGCATGGTCGCCCGCCTATCTGCTGCTTTTTGCGGCGATTGCAGTCGCGGGACTCGGTGAGGGAGTGGTCGAAGGGCTCGCCACGCCGGTGATTCAGGATCTCCACCCGGACGAACCGGGGCGGTACATCAACTTCACGCACTCGTTCTGGTCGATCGGCGTGGTCGTGACCGTTCTTGTGGCGGGAGCGCTTCTGGCGTGGAACGTGAGCTGGCGGTGGATCCTCACCGGGTGCTCGCTTTTCGCATTGATCCCGGCGCTCCTCTATCTGCTGCCGTCCAGATCAGGGACAAAGATTCCGCCGCAACCGCAAATTCCGTTTAAAACCGTGTTCGGTCACGCCGTCAACGTGATGGGAATCGGCCGGTTCTGGCTCTTTTTCGCGGCGATGTTCCTCGCCGGCGGCGGAGAATACTGTCTGACGTTCTGGGTTACGAGTTTCATCCGGCTCGACTACGGAGCGAATGCGTGGATGGGAGGATTGGGGACCGCCTTCTTCGCGGGCGGCATGATCGCCGGGCGCATGGGTTCCGGCATGCTCGTAAAGCAGAATCATCTGCTGCAACTTGTGCTGCTTGCGGCGCTGGCGGGGACGATTCTCGGACTCTTCCCGCCGTTCCTCACGAATGTCTGGATTCTTTTCGTGCTGCTCTTCTTCCTCGGAATCGCGACCGGCCCGTTCTGGCCGAGCATCCAGAGCTACTGCGTCGACCGCCTGAAGGAGTCCGACGCGACGATGATCTACATTCTGCTCTCCTGCGCGGGAGTTCCGGGGTGTGGATTCTTCTCCTGGTTCATGGGTTATGTGGGAGACCAGGTCGGGCTGCGCACCTCGTTCTACCTTGTTCCGATCTGCTATGCCGGGCTCGGGCTGCTGCTCCTCCTCGACGCACTCTGCCACCGCGGAAAGAAACTCACGCAATGAAGACGCCTCCTCAACCGCGGCCGGAACTCGTTGAAAGCTGCGGGAAACTCCGGATTGCATTTCCGGAAGAGCTCCCGATCAGCCGCCACGTCGAAGAGATCAAGGAGGCGTGGCGCAGCAATCAGGTCATCATCGTCGCCGGAGATACCGGCAGCGGCAAGACGACCCAGCTGCCGAAGATCGCACTCGCGCTCGGCTACGGCCGCACCGGCCGGATCGGCTGCACCCAGCCGCGCCGTCTGGCCGCAACCGCAATGGCCCGCCGCGCAGCCCGGGAGCTCGGCTGCGAAACCGGGAATGAAGTCGGCTATCAGGTGCGGTTCGACGACCGTACACAGCGCTCGACCGTGCTGAAGTTCATGACCGACGGCATTCTGCTGGCCGAAACCCGCAACGACCGCAATCTGAAACAGTACGAAGTGCTCATCATCGATGAGGCGCACGAGCGTTCGCTGAACATCGACTTCATCCTCGGCTATTTGAAGAACCTGCTGCCGTACCGGCCCGATCTCAAAGTTGCGATCTCGTCGGCGACGCTCGACGTGGAGAGTTTCGCGGAGTTCTTCCACGCGCCGGTGCTCTTGATCGAAGGACGCACCTTCCCGGTCGAAGATCTCTATCTGCCGCCCGGTGAGGATGAGGATCTCTCCGGAGCGATCGGGCGGGCCGTGGAGTTCGCGGGGGAACTTGATCCGCGCGGCGACATCCTCGTATTTCTGCCCGGGGAACGCGAGATCCGCGATGCGACCGACCTGCTCACCGGCCGCAACTACCGCAATACCGAGGTACTGCCGCTCTTCGGACGGCTCGCCGCCGCCGACCAGCAGAAGGTGTTCAATCCCGGCAGCATGCGCCGCATCATCCTCGCGACGAACGTGGCAGAAACCAGCGTGACGATTCCGCGCATCCGGTTTGTGATCGATTCCGGTCTCGCGCGCATCAAGCGGTTCAATCCGCGCAGCCGGATCGAGGAGCTGCACGTCGAAACGATCAGCCAGGCGAGCGCCCGCCAGCGGCGCGGCCGCTGCGGCCGTATCGCCGACGGCGTCTGCATCCATCTTTACAGCGAGGACGACCTCCGGCGTTCGGCGCCCTACACCGATCCGGAGATCAAGCGGACCGGGCTTGCGGGGGTGATTCTGCAGATGGCGTCGCTGCGGTTGCCGCGCATCGACCGTTTTCCCTTCCTCAATCCGCCACCGCCCGCGGCCGTGCGCGAGGGGCTGCGGACGCTGGAGGATCTGCGCGCACTCGACCCGGCCGGGCGGCTGACCCGGGAGGGGTGGAAACTCGCCTCTCTGCCGATCGATCCGCACCTCGGGAAAATGCTCTCGTTCGCGGAGGCGCGCCGCGTTCTGCCGGAACTGCTGGTGATCACGGCGTATCTTTCGATTCAGGATCCGCAGGAGCGGCCGCTCGAAAAACAGCAGGCGGCCGACGAGGCGCACCGCCGCTTCCGCGACCCGAAGTCGGACTTCCTCTCGATCCTGAACCTCTGGAACGCCGTCGTGCGGGAGTGCGGCAGCAACCGTCAGATGCGGCTTTTCTGCCGGAAGAATTTCTACAACTTCAACCGCATGGTCGAATGGCGCAACCTCGTTTCCGACCTCGCCGAAAGCGCGGCGAAGCTGAAGTGGAGTCACGCCGAACTCCCGAAGGAGATCGAAAACACCCCTTACGACACACTGCACGAGTCGATCCTCGCCGGGATTCCGCGCAACATCGCGCATTACGTTCCGGAAGAGCAGTATTTTCTCGGGACGGGCGGGCGCAAGTTCCTGATCTTCCCCGGCTCCGGCCTCGCGAAGAAGAAGCCGGTTCCGGCGTGGCTGCTCTCGTTCGCGCTCGTCGAAACGAGCCGTCTCTTCGCGCGTCAGAACGCCGAGATCAAACCCGAATATCTCGAAGTCGCCGCGCCGCACCTCTGCTCGAAAATCTACGACCAGCCGAAATGGGATCCGGTCTCCGGCTTCGTCTACGCGCGGGAACGGCTCACCTTCGGCGGACTGCTGATCCACAACGGGCGGCGCGTCCACTATGCGAAGAGTCATCCGGCCGAGGCGCGCGAGATCTTCATCCGCGAAGCGCTCGCGACCGGAGAGCTGAACCTTCCCGGCACCTGGGTCGAAAAACATGTCGAAATTCTGCGTTCGCTCGAACGCATGGAGGAGAAACTCCGACGCCCCGGCACGGTGCTCGATCCCGGCGCGGTCGCGGATCACTACCTCATCCTTCTGCCGCAGGAGATCAATTCGGTCCAGTCGCTGAAGGAGTCGATCAAACGCGATCCGCAGGATTACAGCATCTCCCGCGCCGATGCGATGCAGGAGCAGTTCGTCTCCTGGCGTGCGGAGGATTACCCCGACACCCTGACCTTTTCCGGTCAGAAATTCAAGGTCGTCTACCATTTCGCCCCGGGGGAACCCGACGACGGCATCTGCCTGGTCTCCCCCTCCGACCGCATGAATCTGCTGCCGGGCTGGGCGCTCGACTACCTCGTCCCCGGCTGGCTCGGCGACAAAACCGAACTCCTCATCCGCTCGCTTCCGAAGCCGATCCGCCAGAAGGCCAGTCCGATCGCGGAAACCGTCGACCGGTTCCTCGAATCGCTCGATGCGGGACGCATCTTCCGGGAGCAGCCGCTCGTCGACGCGCTCGCGGAGTTCCTGCGCGAGGCGACCGGCGAACCGGTTGCGCCGGGCGATTTCGACGACTCCCGGCTCCCGGCGTATCTGCGCATGAAACTTCTGGAAGTCGATGCGAACGGCAGGGCGGTCAAACTCCACGACTCCCTGCCGGAGAGCTTCCGTCACGGCTCCCGCCTCAGCGCAGGCATCACCGGCGCGGGAAAGCTGACCGTCCGTCCGGGAGACACCTGGCCCGGCACCGCACCTCTCCCCCGCGAAATCGAACTGCCGAATTCAAACGGAAAAACCGCCTGCCCCGCCCTCTGCGACGAAGACGGCAAAGTCGGCCGCGCAGTCTATCTGAAGGAATCGGAAGCGAAACTGAACCACCGCCGCGGCCTTCTGCGGCTCTTTCAGCTCGAAAACGCAAATCAGCTCAAATTCCTGAAACGAACCGCCCGCGTCTCGCGTGAAGTCGACCTCTCGTGGTTTCTGAACTATCGCGACTGGGCCGACGACCTGCTCAATGCCGCGATCCTCGAAGCGTTCGGCGAAGACCCGTGGGAGATCCGCGATGAACTCGCCTTCGGTATCGCCGCCGAACGCGCGAAACAGGAGACCGGCGAAGCCGAAACCCGGCTTCTCAAACAGCTCGAAGCCCTCTATCCGACTTACCGCCAGGTGCGCGACCTCATGGACAAATGCAAGTCGCGCGCCGCCGCAAGCTGTGCGGACCTGAAGCGGCAGCTCAACTTCCTCTTCCGACCCCGTTTTCTGCGCAGTCCGGCGGTATTCGAGCGGTACGGCCGTTATCTGCGCGGCGCGAAGCTGAGGGCGGAACGCATCGCATCGGCTCCCGCGCGCGATGAGGCGAAACTCGAAACGATCGAGGCGTATCTCGACCGCTTCTACATCGCCGCCGACAGCGTCGAGGAGATCACCGGCAAACCCGAACTCGAAGCATTCTGGCTGCTGACCGAGGAGTGCCGTCTCGCGGTATTCTCCCCCGAAATCTCCCCGGCGATCCGAGCACCACTCAAAAAACTCGAACCTGCCTGGGAAGAGTTGCGGTTCTGACCGGGAAAAGAAACGCCCCCGTGTTACCGGGGGCGCCTTCCAGTTTCGCGCGTTCCCTTTTTTACAGCGCGACCCAGCTGTGCGTCCGGGCGGCCCGGTAGAGCGCTTCCATGACGACGTTGCGCGCCGCCGCTTCCGACGCGGACACGAGCGGCACGTTCCGCCCCTCCAGGGCATCAAGAAACAGCTCGAACGCGTGCGGAAGCTCCTCCGGCAGGTCGCTCCACGGAGTGTTTCCGTCGGAGTTGAGACGTTCGGATTTCACGAAGAGCTCACCGTTCCGAATGTATGCAAACCCTTCAATTCCGCTGACTTCACAGGTCACCGGATTCATGACGTCGACCCAGCCGCCGCAGAGCGTTCCGACCGCGCCTCCAGGGAATTTCAGCAGCCCCGTGCCGGTTTCGTCGCACATCGCCCCGTAACGTCCGGTCACGACGGAGATATCGGCAGTCACCGACTCCGGCTTGCCGAAGAGCCACATTAAAATATCGAGCGAATGGGTTCCGAGGTCGCCGAAGGCGCCACATCCAGCCACCGCCGGATCCGCCATCCAGCGGAAATCCGTGTCGAACCAGCCGCCGAGCGAACCGCAGTGGCAGTTCACATGACGAACTCGCGTGATCGTGCCGAACACCCCGTCATCCACCATGCGTTTGAGCGCCCGGTGAACCGGTGCGCCGCGCATGAAATATCCGGTCTGAAACACCACGCCGGCCTTCTCGATCGCCGCGGCCATTTCAAGCGCATCGGCCGCCGAAAATCCGAGCGGCTTCTCGACAAACAAAGCCATCCCGGCCGCGGCCGCCGCAGGAACAATCTCCCTGTGCCGGTTCGTCTCGGAGCAGACCACGAGCGCCTCCGCCCCGGCCTCCTGCCAGAGAGCCTCCACATTCGAAACGGTTCTGCAACCGAACTCCTTCGCATATTTTTCCGCCCGCGCCGGATCCGGGTCCCATACCGCAACGACCTCCACGCCCGGACGCGCTTTCATGCGCGTCGCGAAATTCGGCGTATGAATATGCGCAACCCCTGCAACTCCAATTTTTTTCATCGATCTTTCTCCTGAAAAAAAATCCCGGCGCGAAACCGGGATTCAAAAGCGGAACATTCCAACGTTACTTGATCGGCACTTCCTTGCCGCCGGCCGCGGCGGAACGATAGATGCCGTCAAGAATCTTCTGGATCGCGAGTCCTTCCTCACCGGAGGCGCGCAACGGCGTTCCCTTGAGGATGCCGTCGACCCAGTTCTGCAGCTTGCGGACAAAGAGGTAGGTCCAGTCCTTGTTCCAGTCGGGAGCGACGTAATCCGGCTTGATGTGAACCATCGCGCCAGCATCGTCGGTGAAGATCTGAAGCGGATCCCAGTCGCAGCCGCCCTTCTCGCCCATCGCGACGAACTTCCACTCGTCCTTGTCGATGTGCGCCGCAAACGACGACTCGATCTGCATGATCATGCCGTTGTCGAACCGGATATGGCCGATCGCAAGGTCTTCGACCGTGTAGGTCTTGTAATCCCAGTTCGGCCACATGCTCATGACTTCGCTCGGCTTGTCGCCAAGGTAGGTCCAGCAGTTGCCCGTCGCGGCGACCGGCTTCGGAGAACCCATGAAGTAGTGCGCCATCTCGACCACATGCACGCCGATGTCGATCATCGGGCCGCCGCCCTGCAGTTCCTTGCGGCCGAACACACCCCAGTTCGGAATGCCGCGGCGGCGCAGCGCCTGGCACTTCACAAACATCAGCTTGCCGAACTTGCCCTCGTCACGCGCCTTGACCAGGAAATCGGTCTTGGAGTTGTAGCGGTGCTGGAACCCGACCGCCAGAAGGACGTTGTTCTTCTTCGCGGCGGCGATCATCGTCTCGCACTCTTCCGGGCTCATCGCCATCGGCTTCTCAACCATGACGTGGCAGCCCGCATTCGCCGCGGCGACGGCCGCCGGGCAGTGAACGCCGTTCGGAGTGCAGATGTCGACGGCATCCGGCTTGATGACCTTGAAGAGATCATCCCACTTCTCGAAGCACTGTTCCGGCTTCGCGCCGTACTTCTCCTGATACTCCTTGAGCCGCTCGGGCAGAATGTCGCAGAACCCGACCAGTTCGACTTCCGGAATCGACTTGTAAGCCGCCATGTGCGCATGGCTGATGCCGCCGCACCCGATGATTGCGACCCGGAGTTTCTTCGGAGCCTCCGCCGTCTTTTTCGCTGTTGTCTTTTTCGCCGGAGCTTTTGCCGGCACCTTCTTCGCTGCTGCCGCTTTGGTTGCCATTCTGAAAATCCTTTCATGGGCGTTGAATACAGAAAAAGCCCTTTTCATATTATACCGCAGCTTCCGCAGATTACAAGCATCCGCAAACCGCGGATTTGATTTTTTTCCTTGAAAGAGGGGGATTCCTCCCGTTTTCCGACTCAACCTTCCGCACTCCATTCAAAATGCAGATCAGCGGCCGGAGAGTCCGCGCAGGATTTCGCGCTCCTCCCGGTCGGGCTTTTCGGAGAGACGTTCGGCGACACGCGCGCGAAACGACTCGAACCGATTCTCCTCAAGAATCCGGTGCGGACAGTATTTGCCGCTCCAATCCCGGTGCATGCGCAACTGCTCCGCCGTCAGACCGAAGTGCCGAAGCAACGCACAGGCAAGAATTTCCGCATTCTCCTCGCTGCGGCGGTACTGCCAGTCCGCCGCACCACGGCACTGGCTGCGGCAGATCTCGACGCCGATGCTCTGCGTATTGCCGGGCCCCTGCGCGCCGTCCCCCGCGTGCCAGCCGTGAATGTCGAGCGGCAGAATCTGCACGGCTTCGCGCTCGTCCACGGCGAAGTGAAACGAGACGCTCATATTGTCCCGCCGGGAATCGACCCGGTCGCGTTCCTGCCGCGCAGAAAACGGTTCGGCCGTATTGTGGATCGTCACGTATTTCACCGTCTCGAATTTTCCCGGCAGTTTGTAGCGGCGATTGTACTCGTTCTCTTCGATCAGGGCACGCACGAATGAGAGCGAACGCTTTCCGCGAGCCTCCGGCTCCGGCCCCGCAAGGTTCTTCCGGAACCACGAGGCCCTGCCGGGATCCGGCACGTAACAGCGAGTCACCCGGATTCCTTTCCGCTCAAGTGCCGCGAGCAGTTTGCCGTAGTCGATCTCACTGCTCCAGGCGGAGAGATCCGCCTCCCGGCAGCCGCTCTTCCGGAGTTCGGAGGGGAGATCCGAAAGTTTCCCGGTCGCACCGGTTCCGAAGATGAAAAAGCTCTCTTCGCCGTTTTTGCCGCGGCTCACCGCCACGGCCGCCGGACCGGACTCCTTCGCAGCGACCGCGGCCAAAAACAGCGTCGATACGACAAGCATCAGAATCATTTTTCTCATGGCATACCTCCGAAAAAATCCATTATCGACTTGAAAAAGAATGTGTCGCCCGCCACCCCGCCAATGCAGATCACGCCAGACCGCACCGGAGAAGAAGTTCCCGCTGCTTCAGCAACTCTCCGGTTTCCCCGGCAGCCGCGATTCTCCCCTCCAGCAGAATCAGGCACTCCGGGCAGAGCCGTCCGGCGAATTCGAGATCGTGCGTCGCGATGAGTTTCAGAGCGGGAAGCGCGGCGAGACGTTCCGCAAGTTCCCGGCAACCGCGCGGATCGAGCATCGACGTCGGTTCATCGAGTAGAATCGCCTCCGGTTTCATCGCCAGCACTCCGGCCAGCGCGGCCCGCCGTTTTTCACCGCCCGAGAGATGCGCCACGTCACGCTCCGCGAGATGCGCGATCTCCATCGATGCGAGAGCCTCCTGAACCCGTTTTGCCACCTCGTCCGCGGGGAGTTTCAAATTCCGCGGTCCGAATGCGACATCCTCCCCGACCGTATTCGAGAAAAGCTGGTCGTCGGAGTTCTGAAAAATCATGCCGACCTTCGAGCGCACGACAGAAAGATTCCGTTTTTCCACATTCATCCCGTCCACCCGGATCGCACCGGAACGAATCGGCACAAGCCCCGGAATGCTCTCAAGCAGCGTCGACTTGCCCGCGCCGTTCGCGCCGAGAATCGCGACGGCATCGCACCGTTCCGAATCGAACAGATACGAAATCCCGTCGACCGCCCGGATTCCGCCGGGCCGCTCCAGAACCAGTTCGCACAACTCGATCCTCATGAGAGCGTCCCCCGCATAAGACAGAGAACCCCGAACAGCAGAATGCAGCCCCCCCATTCGGCGAAGGAGCCGACCTCTCCGGCCTCCAGCGGTTTTCCGGCGTGAAACAAGCGGCACTGCATCGCGCGGTAGACCGCTTCCGCCCGCTCGACGCTCCGCAGGAAGAGCCGGCCGCACAGCATCCCCCAGTCGCGCACCGGAATGATCCGGCATTCCGGATTCCGGAGAAAATAGCCGTTCGCAAGATTCCGCGCCTCCTCCGCCGTCAGCACGAGGTAGCGAAGCAGAAGCTGGATCTGCAAAATCAGAATGCACGGGACATGAAGCCGGACCAGTGCACCGGAAATCCCGGTCGCAGAGGTCGTCTCCGCGAGCAGCAGCACCATTCCCGTCGTCGCGAGCGTCTTGGCGGCAAGCACCCAGAAGGAGAGAATTCCGCCCGGCAAAGTCGCCCCGCCGGCAAAGTCGACCAACTCCCGGTCGAAGAGAAGATTCGCCGCCGCCGCGCACAACACGAACGGCAGCGCGAGCGCCGTCCGACGCAGCAGCCGCAGCGGAGAAACTCCGCCGATCCGCGCAAGCAGAAACGGAACCGCCGCAAACAACGTACATCCGAGCCAGTCATATCGGTCGAACGAAACGGCAAGAACCAGAAATCCCAGTACCAAACAAACCTTCGGCAACGGTGCAATCCGCCCGAACACCCCGCGCTGCGCGGAACCGCTCAAAACCGGGAAAAAGCAGGAAACCGGCCCGGTCACTTCATCGCTCTCCGATGTATCGTTTTCCGGCAAACCAGATATGCGCAGAACCCGAGAATCCCCGCGCAAAGCAGTACACCGGCAATTCCGGCCACCGCTGTACCGAGAGGAGCGTCGCTCCCCGGAAACGCATAATCCGGCAGCAGGGCGAACTTCTCCGCCAGATTCGCAAAAAAGGTGTGGATCGCGCCGGAACGTTCGAGTTCCGCACTTCCGGCAGTCCGCGCCATCGACCACTCAAGGCCGTCGGGATCGCCGGAGGCCAGCAGCGAAAGGCCGCCGCCGATCAGCAGCGCAGCGGCTCCCAGCACCAGCGTCAACCGTCCGGGGGAGAAATTCTCCTCCTCCAACCGCAGAGAATCCGCCTCCGGAAGATGTCGCCGCACGAAAAGCAGCACCGTCCCCGTCGCCAATCCTTCCCCGACCGCGATCGCCAGATGAATCGGCATCATCACTGCGACAAACGCGCCGAACGGCAGCTCCGTAACGCCGGAGAGCAGCGTCTCAAGCGTCACGGAAAACGCCCCGAGCTCCAGTGAAACGATACACGCCGCCAGACTCGCCGCGAAAATCCGTCCCCGGCTCAGAGTTCTCCCCGCAATCGGGCGGAACACGTACGGATACGCGAGAAAGCAACCGAAAAATCCGAGGTTGAAGAGATTGCATCCCCACGCGAGCAATCCTCCGTCGGCGAAGAAGAGCGCCTGGATCAGCAGAACCCCCGCCATTACGATGAAAGCGGGGGACGGCCCGAGCAGCGCAGCAAGCAGCACCGCGCCGCCGATATGACCGCTCGACCCGGTTCCGGGAATCGCAAAGTTCACCATCTGCGCGGCAAAGACAAACGCTCCGGCCACCCCCATGAGCGGGATACGGCTCTCCTGAAAATTTTTCCGAACGTCCCGAACCGAACAGGCAAGCACCCCGGCGGAAACCGCCAGCATGGTTCCGCCGACCGCGGGAGAAAGCAAAGCATCCGCCATGTGCATAAAAATTCTCCTTCCAGCAGAAAGTTTCTCGACATGGATAAATTAGCGCGGAAACCATGATTTTTCAATGAATTCTCCGGGAAACACCCGATTTTCCGTCCCGAAACCGGAAAACGGTTCGGAGTCGTACCGAACCTCCGGTCCCCCCCTGGCGGCAGACCCGGAAACACGGCAGACCCGGGGTTGCTTCCGCACCGGGGGTCGGCGTCCGGCGGAATCTGCACCGGCACGCCTCGACTCGGGGGAAGCATCAGGTGCTCTCCAGTGCGGCGGAATTGTTCCGGGAATGAATTTTCGAACGCTTCTCCAGTCCGGGAACGATCGAATCTTCTCCTGTCAGCGCTCCGGCGGCTCGTAGTCCTGGTCGATGAGACACCGCTCCTTCCAGATCTGAAACACCTTCACGAGGAAAAGAAGATAAAGCAGATTGATCAACACTGCTCCGATCCACGTAAATCCGGATGACATGAGAAAAGAGAAGATGATCGTGGCCAGCAGATAAATGCCGTACACCCAGAATCCCAGCAGAAAAAACAGACTTTTTCTAACCTTCCGCTCCGGATTCGCCAGCACTGTGAGGATGAGAACAAACCACTCGTTCAGAAGAACGGAAATGATGCTGCAAATGATGATGATCCCCCGGTCCTCATGGATGAATTCTCCGATCACCGCGCTCAGAGCTCTCAGAACTCCGGCGATCATTGCGAAGTAACAGCCCAGCTTGGCGAAGAAGAAAAGTATTTTCAACCCCGGACTCAATTCCACTTCCGAGCGGTCAGTCACGGCAGAGACCGGACGCACGGGGAGCGCTCTCTCCACCGGCCGGGAAGCCTCCCATTGGAACGGGTGCGAACAGGCGTGACACTGAAAGGCCTGTGCCGGATTGGCGGCTCCGCAGCTCGAACAAAACTTCGCCCGGTTCACAGTAAACTCCCCGCCGCATTTCTGACAGAGAACATTCTGCTGCTGAAAATCCTCGGGAACATCGTACTTCTGGTGGCAGTGGGGACAGACTGTTTTCATGATTCGCTCCGTGAAATTATGCGTTCCATCTCTTCTGGTCTCCAACCGATGCGCATGATACAATAAAATCTTATGCGAAATCGAAAAAAATCAAGAAAAAAATCGAAAAAACGCCTTTCCGCTCCCGTTCCGGCCCGACGAAACTGCCGGCAGAAATGCAAAAGGCCGCAGATCGAATCTGATCTGCGGCCAGTCAACTGCCGTTTTAACTCCGGGGAGACCGTTATCTCCAATCGCTCCAGAATTGATCTCCGCCGATGCTGGTGCGCGTTTCGGGAATCTGATTCCGGGTCATCGACTTCGCGTGTCCGTCGATGAAGGCCACGTTCGCAGACTGACCGTTTCTGTGCCGCCAGAGCGCGCCGTCGACGATCGAAAATGCCCGGGTGCTCTTGTCGATGTTCTGATCCTGCCACGAACCGATGCGATCCATATCCATCAGCAGCATACGCGAACCGGGATATTTGATCCGGTTGACTTTGGTCACGGCCTTGATGTATTGATCTTCGTAATTGCTGTGGTAGGCGTTGATCCCATAATGGCGGGCGCCATAAAACTCCTTCTCGCCGAACTCAGGCTGGGAGGGGCAGCCGAACACACCTTTGGGGCGACCCGCCTTGTCATCCCAATGTTTGAAATCGGTCAGATTGCCGCCATTCTGCAGAACGTAGAGCCCGTCCTGCCATTTTCCCTGCCGGTTCCAGCAGGCTTTCCCTTCGGCCATCAGGCCGTTGTACTTCATGATCATGCCGTTGTTGCTGTCGAAGTACATCTGCGACAACGTCCCGAGCTGCTTCATGTTCGAGAGACAGGAAGTGTCCCGCGCCGTTGCACGGGCCTGATTCAGCGCAGGCAGCAGCATCGCCGCGAGAATCGCAATGATCGCAACCACGACCAGGAGCTCGATGAGAGTGAAAGACTTTTTCATGATACAGTTCCTTCTCTTTCAAAGTACCGGTTAATGTTTTCAGGAATCCTTCAGAATTCCGTTCTTCTCTTGACTACACATATATTATACACAAAAATATGCAAATGTCAATAGCAAATCCGCAGTTTTTTCTATTTTTATGCAATTTTTGCATAAAAGCGGTTCTATTTTTCGTCCTCATGCAGAAATGCAAGGTTTTGAAACCGCGGAGCTTTCCCGATGCCCCGGAACGCGGCTCCTCTTTTCGGGAACTTCCGCTCTGAGATCGATCTCCCGGGCCGGAGAAGGCTCCGTCGGGAAACCGGAAATACAAAAAAACGGCGAACCGTCTGTACTCGTTCGCCGTTTCACCCGTATCCCCGGGAATTTCCGGAAGCGGCCGGCCGTTTCCAGCCGGCGGCAATGGGGAATTACTTCATGGAGTTGACAAGTTTGCCTTTCTCCCGGTAGGTGTACATATTCTCTCCGGCCTCGCGCGCCGCCTGAATCAACTCCGGATACGGAGTGTCCGCGACATCGACGAAGCCGATCTGATACCCTTCCCCGTCCCAGCGGCCGGTCAGCGGCTGGTCACGGAACTGGAACCAGTGGACGCCGACCATGTTCGGGTGGACCAGCGCGCCCTGCACGTACCGCAGAAAGGCGGTCGCCCGCTCGGTCTGATCCGCAGTCGGACAGAGCCCGTTGCTGAACATACCGCGATCGTAGGTGCCGAAGTGGAATTCCCCGATCAGGATCGGCTTTTCGCCGAACGACTTCGGATCGACGTTCGCGACACTGTTCTGGTAGGTGTTCACGCTGACCACGTCACAATATTTCGCCGCGGCATCCTGAGCGGCTTTCGACTGACGGAAGCCGACGAAACGACAGCCGAGATAGAGCCGGTGCGGCGCGGTCTTCTTGATCCCCTCCCGGCAGATCCGGAAGTAGCGGTCGACGAACTTCGCGTAGAACGCATCGGAATCCGTGCGGTATCCCCGGCCTTTCGGCATGTTCCGGTTCTCCGCAAGTTTCTCCCAGTCGGCGAAGTCGGTTTCCCAGGCCTCATTGAGCTTCTCAATCGTGCCGTATTTCTCCTTGAGGTCGGCGATGAACGCCTGCTTTGCGGGCTGGTCGGGCTCGGCGCCGAAGACTGCCTTCATGATGTCGTTGAACCGCAGCTCGTTGTCGATGAAGTAACCGATGCACATCGGGTCGTCGATCGATTTGCGCGTGATCTCGTCCACTTCGGCGCGGTCACGCAGAATGTTCCCCATTTTCTCTTCGAATTCGGGATCGAACACATCATAGAACTTCACATTGCTCTTGCGGAAACGCGGGAACCCCCTCGCAAAGTCGCTGAGCTGCATCGTGTAGGGCTTCTTCCCGAGAATCATCACATCGGTCTTGGACCAGTTGCCGATCGTATTGATGCCCCACGCATCCAACCGCTTGACCATGACATTGTAGAAATCCTTCTCATAATCGGGACGGCCGTACTTCTTCTGGAGATTCCAGTGCGTGAAAGGCAGCGTTCCGTCCGCGGGAACCTCATGGGCGAACCAGCGTTCATGTCCCCTGCCCTGCGTCGCGTCGGTGTGCGCCTGCAGCACATCGATGCCGAGCGACCAGAAAAGGTTGCCTTCCGGGTCGACGAGATACCATTTCCCGTCATGCTTCACAGGATAGAAGCTGCCGGTCGCATCGTACTTCGGACCGGTCGCCCAGCCGCCGAAGCGGTCCCAGGTCGCGGGAGCCGGAGTTTTCTCGAGTTCGGCGAGCTCCTTTTTGTGATTCTCCTGCAACTGTTTGTCGGAGTGGATCTTCTCGGGCCAGTCGAGATGCTTGTACTGTCCGTATTCGTCGATGAACGGGAAATACGCTTCCCCCATTCCGGTCACTTTCCGCTCGACCTCAGGCTCCCCTTCAAGCCGGAGATTCGAAAGCCGGCAGTCGACGAGCCCGGGAACTTTGTGCGGCTCGAACGGCCACTGCATCTTGAATTCGATCGAGTTGATCTTCGACGTGTCGAGCGGTTGCCGGATATTCTTGCCGCCGTCCGGAGCGGTGAAGAGCGAGGCGTGCGGCAGATAGAGCCGCATCGTGCGCTTTTCGCCGGGATTCAGGCCGATGCCGGTGTTGACCTCTCGCAAAGGCAGATCCACATGGCTCGCGCTTTTGCCGTTGTGTTTTCCGCTCGAAATGTGCATGGTGAGGCGCATCTGACGGTCTTTCGACAAATTTTCGACGTCCACTGCGAGATATTTTGCATTGGAAAAGTCGAAGAGTTCCCCTTTCGGCGGATTGATCCGGAGCCCCGCATCCCATTCCGCAGTGTCGGAATAGAGCTTGATTCCCCGGGAATCCTGTTCGACTCTGGCGTGATACCGCGCTTCAAGCTGATCTTTGTCCAGCTTGAGCTCACCTGCCGGGCAGAGCAGCCCGGCGAATGCGAGCAGAAACGCAGGGAGTATTGTTCTGTTCAAGTTCATAACGTGACCTTCCTGTTGTTGTTGCCGCGGGAACTTATCCCCGGGTCAGTGTTTCAAAACGCTTACGGAATTCCGTTCGATCAGTTTGGCCGGCAGCTCGATTTTCCGGAGAACGTCGGTGTCGCCCTGCATGACGAGGTCGACCGCGATCTCCGCCATCTCGTGCAGCGGAATCGCAATGGTGGTCAGCGACGGCCGCTGGAATTCGGAGATCCCCGGATTCTCGGAGCCGAGCAGCGAGATGTCATCCGGAACCCGTTTCCCCGCAAGCTCCTGGATGAGCCAGTTCACCTCCAGCGCCCGCATATCCTCACCCGGCACCCAGACCGCTGTGCATCCCGCATCAATCAACTGTTTGACCGCAAGATGCAGCGGCTCGCCGCTCGAAAGCGTCAACAGCAGCTCATCGGGATTGAGCCCCGCGTCCCGCATCGCCATGCGAACCCCTTCGGCACGACCGCAACCGGTGTAATCCATGTCGTGAATCACGGCGATTTTACGATGCCCCTTGCCGAGCAGATACTCCCCGGCAATCCTGCCGGTCGTGTAACAGTTCGGAAAGACCGTGTGGCACCACGAGGACTGGTTCTCACTGAACCAGACCATCGGGATGTTGTGAAGCTGTTTCAGGATGTCGATCGTCCGGTCTTCCCAGGCGATGCCGATCACGCCGTCAAACCAGCAGTCGGTCAGATTGCCGATCCGATCCTCGGTGATCATCGTGATCCCCGCGTCGAGCCGAGACAGCGCATAGCAGATGTGCTGTGTAAGCGTGTTGACGTAACCGCCCATCACCGTCTTGTGCGGCGGCTCCGTGACAAGCGCGATCTGTTTGTTGCGCACCCCCACCCGCGGACGGAATCCGAGTTCGCGCGCCGCCGAGAGAACCCGGCTGCGCGTCTCCGATGGAATCAGCGAACTGTTGTTGAATACACGACTTACCGTACCGGTCGAAACCCGTGCCCGAAATGCAACCTGGGCCAGAACTCCGTTCGACGACCCGCTGCCCTTTGACTTTGCAACTGCCATTTTCCCGATCCCTCATGAAAGTTTTCCAATATCACGCTAATATTATACTCGATTAATATGCAATTGTCAATAGCAGTTTCGCACATTTTACTATTTTTATGCAAATTTTGCATAATGAAAGATTTCTTTTGCGCTTCCATGAAAGGGGCAGGAAGAATCAAAACCACCGGCTAAGCCGGTGGTATGCACCACGCCTTCAAGGCGATATTGCCGGCAGCCCGACACGGGCT
>NZ_CALXSK010000004.1 GCF_944391105.1 uncultured Victivallis sp. | reverse complement strand
TGCGCCGAAACGGTTTTGACGCACGAAAAAACAAGTGATTAACACGAGAGAGCCAATACTTTTGAAATTGGCTCTAAAATCTTTTTTTTCAATCAGAAGTCCGGAAAATAACACAGAATGTCCCGATTGCGATATGCATTGCTATTGGAATCCCGATTTTTTATGCCATAATAAAAGAAAACGAAGCATATACATTGCCAAAGACGGGAGAACATTTATGGGAATCAAAATCATACCAGCTGAACCTTCGAAGAAAAAAAAGCTCCGAATATTGCATTCTGTTCCATTTTTCCGTTTCCCGTTTGACCGGCCGTCGGCAGAGGCGAATCCCGGCTTCGGATTTCTCCGGGTACATGCGAAATTCACACTTATTGAGTTGTTAGTCGTAATTGCGATTATCGCGATTCTGGCGGCGATGCTGCTGCCGGCATTGAACCAGGCGCGAGCGAAAGCCCGGGCAGGCAGCTGCGCGAATAATCAGAAACAGATCGGACTCGGTCTGGCCATGTATGAAGGGGATCATCAACAACTGCCTCCGGGGATTGCCAACGCCAACGCACCTTATAAGGTATGGGATTCGATGTTGATCTACGGGCGATACATTCCCGGGCGGCTGGATGTGCCGGATGCCAACCGTGCCTACGGAAAAGGGGTGAAGATATTCACCTGTCCGGAAGATATCGAACGTCTTGCCGGAGAACGTCTGAGCCAGCCGACCGTGGATCTGCGCACCTTCCAGCTGAATGGGCGGGTGATGCCGGATTACGTCAACGCAACATCGGAAACGCTGACGGCGGAATCGATTCACGGAAGGTGGAACCGCACCCGGAGTTCCCCCGGGGAAATCATCGTGATGTTTCACCGCCCGGCCGACATGGTCGTCGGACAACCTGCGAGCGCGGTCGGCAGCGAACCGCAGCTCAATTTAACGACGCAGAAACTGGACGGTCTGCTCTGGCACAACCAGATGATTCCGTACTTGTTCGGGGATGGACATGTGACATCGTTCAACGTCCGCCTCTACGGACAATCACAATTTTCCACTGATCACTGCAAGCCGAAACTCTGAGATAAAATGATGCGCAAGATTTTACTGTTCATAATGATTTGTTGTACTGGAGGTGCCGGGATGGCGCAGGAGAACTTCGTATATCCGGCGGAAATCGCCGGATGGACACAGCAGGAGAAGGAACGCCAGGCCGCCGATACCGTAAAAATGCTTGATGAACTGCTGAAAGCAGCCCGTTCCGGGGCAAAAAGCTATACGATTCATCCCGGAAACTATCGCTTCGGTCAGCAGGAAGGATACGCGAAATGTCTCTATCTCTACCGGATCAACGATTTTGTGATCGAGGCAAAGGACGTGACTTTCTGGATCGATGCCACGTTCAGGCAGGATGCGGTTGTGCTCAAGGAGTGCAGCAATGTGACAATCAGAGGTTTGACCATCGATTGCGATCCTTTCTCGTATTCGCAGGGAGAGATCATTGAAATCGACCGACAGGAAAAATATCTGACGGTGAAACTGGATCCCGGCTTTCCTCCACTCGAAACCTGGCGTGCAGGAGGAAACATGAAAGCGCCTTTTTTCGATCGGGAGGGGAACTTTGCCGCAGACTGGCTCGATTACATCGCTTCCTATGAGAAACAAGCCGAAGGGATCTACCGGATTCGGCTGAAAAACAATTACATCTTTACTTACGGTACGCCAATTGAGCCGGGATACCGCATGGCGTTTCCCGACCGTTCAAAGCGAATGGCCTTCAATTTATTGAACAGCGGGAACTGTACGCTGGAAAACATTACAGTTTACAACGCACCGCAGATGGCCTTCACCGAGCACGGCGGTGCGGGCGGCCACAGGTATCTCAACTGTAAAGTGATTCGCCGTCCCGGCACCCGGCGGCTGATCACCTGCAATGCTGATCTTTTTCATTCGATAAAGACCGAAAAAGGTCCTCGAATCGAGAATTGTGACTGGGGCTGGTCCTGTGACGACCTGATCAACATCCACGGATTTTTCTCCTATGTGGTGAAGCCGCTGAGCGATCGAGAATTCCTTGTTGTTCAGTCCCAATCTCCTGAGGCGTGGCAGGGAACGGAAATCGAACTTTACAACGATTCCGACATGAAGTTTATCGACCGGGTGAAGGTCGTGGAGATGACTCCGGTCACGGATGACGCTGAAATCAAGGCTGCCGGGAAAATGCCGGAAGAGTTGCGCAATCAGGGGATCAACACGGGAAATTTTCTCGGCGGAGTGTTCCTGTTCCGCGTGAAAACGGATCGACCGGTCAAAGTGAAACGTCACGACCTTATTCAGAGCTATCGCTATGCCGGAAGCGGCACACTTATTCGCAACAATCGGTTGCACGACACGCTGGCGCGCGGCATGCTTGTGCGCGGCGATGGGGCGATGATAGAAAACAACCGGATTGAGAACACCGGTTATAATGCAATACAGGTATTGACCGACTGGTATTTCATGGAAGGGATGACGGCGCGCAACATGACGATCCGGAATAACGAGATTATCAACTGTGCCAACGGATTGCATGGACGGTTGATGTACAGTCTGCACAACAGCGCGATCAATCTGATCGTGTGTCACCGCAACTGGGAGTTTGCGCGCGGAATTTCTCCCATTCGAAACATCTTGATCGAAAACAACCGGGTCGTCGATTCAGGCGCGGCCGGAATCGCTGTCGGCAACGCGACAGACGTAAAGGTACGGAACAACGTGATCGTAAACCCCTACGCGAAAGGTCTGCATCCCCGGATGAACGACCGACTGCGTCAAGTGGCCGCCGGAATCTATGTTGTTGAATCGGAGCATGTCGAACTCTCCGATAACCGGATCGAGCAGTTGAAGACCGGAGTTTCCCCCATCATTGATAACAGTAAATAATCTTCTTGACATATGCCATCCGATCCTTCCAGAGCAGAGTTCATCCGCAGTCACATTCACGAAAATTATCGAGGAATGTTTCGGGAACCGTGCGGAATTCTAACACATCCGTTTCTGGTACCCGGCAGTGCTTCCTACGACAATGTGTTGTGGGATTGGGACAGTTATTTTGCCGACGTCGCCCTGCGGCAGATTCTGCTCGAAACAGAAGATCCGGAGTTATCGGAGGAGGCGCTCAAGTATGAACTTGGCTGCGTTCTGAATTACCTGGATTTCACCAGCGCTGACGGCTGGATGCCGATTGTGGTTCCAGCGTCTCTCTCCTCACTTGCCGAGATTCGGCCGGAGAACGTCCGTGAGAGCAATATGCACAAACCGGTTATTGCACAGCATGCCGCGTTCCTGTCCCGGTGTTTGGGTGGAGATGCAGAATGGCTCCGAAGCCGTTTTGAAAAGATTCAATTTTTCCACAATGCTTACCGCAATCACTTTCGTCATCGCGCAACAGGACTCTATTTCTGGGCTGACGATACCGCGATCGGAGTAGATAACGATCCGTGTACGTATTACCGGCCGAAGAAGAGTTCAGCGTCAATTTACCTCAACTGCCTGATGTACCGGGAGCTGCTTGCGGGCGCATATCTTGCGGAGCGGCTGAATCTTCCGGGGATTCAAGCTCATTACCTTTCCGATGCCGAGGAGTTGAGAACAAGTGTACGGACTCACTGTTTTGATAACTGGACTGGATTTTATTACAGTTGCGATCTCAATCTGCGTCCGATTGATTTCAGAGTTTCCCCCGGCAACCCTCATGATGGAAACGAGACTCCGCTTCATTGCGGTCAGCCGCGAGACTGGGATTGCCTGCTGATGCGGATCGGTGTCTGGTCGGGATTTCTTGCGATGTGGAGCGGAATCGCTTCGAAACAGGAGGCTGCCCGGATGGTGGAGTGCCACTATCGCGATCCGGAAGGATTCTCAGCGCCGTTTGGCATCCGTACGCTGGCAAAATACGAACCGATGTATAATCTGCGCGCTTCCGGCAATCCATCGAGCTGGCTGGGACCGGTATGGGGAATCTCGAATTATCTGGTCTGGCGTGGTCTGTTGAATTACGGTTATGAAACCGAAGCCGGAGAACTCGCGGAAAAAACCATTTCTTTATTCGGGCGGGATCTCGAGCGTTTCGGGGCACTGCATGAATATTACGATCCGGAAACAGGAGAACCCATACTCAATCGCGGGTTTCAAAACTGGAATTATCTTGTTCTCAACATGATTGCGCATCACGCCGGGCGAATGGAAACAGCTGAATTCTGATTTCTCTGTTTTGAAGTCAATCGGGACTCAAAACGAAGCAGAAGCTTTTATTCGATTTGCACCATTTTGCAGCTTTCTGCAGCAAAAAGCAAAAAAGCCTCAGAACCGGGATTCTGAGGCGAAAAAGGCAAAAAAAATGGTACACCCGACGAGATTCGAACTCATGACCTTCTACTCCGGAGGCAGACGCTCTATCCAGCTGAGCTACGGGTGCCCATATCATTATATTCTTAATATAGTCCCTGTTTGCAATTTTTAAAGTTGTTTTTCAGGAAAAACTGCGTTTTTTTCACCTGATTCAGCTTTTCCCGAAAACAGCGCATGATAATTGAAACCGCAGTTATCCTCAAAAACAAGGGAAATAACCGCAGATATCAAAAAATCAAGTCAAAGACCTTACCCTTCTGCCGCAATTCCGCTTCCGCAGTCAGCATTACGAAAACCTCTCCAACTCCCGGCAGATTCATTCGACACTCCACATCAAACACCGGACACCGTCTATCCCGGAACATCTGAGCGGCAAGCAGTGTAACATGGTTGCTCATCCGCTATTACTTTCCGGTATTCACGACATTGAATTCAGACACGGAAACCGGACGAGAGGATGTCTCCGGGAACAAGGCGCGGCTCAATCACAATGTCTATCCGATGCGGATTGCGTTCCGATCCAGTCAGACGCTGCAACAGCTGCTCCACAGCCTGTCGGCCGATCGCCTCTCCGGGAATTTCTATCGTCGCAGGACGAGGCGACAATCCTGCCAGCGCCGCAAACTCCCCGTCGCAGCTGACAATCTCCAGATCCCTCCCCGGCTGAAACCCGAGCCGGGGAAGAATCCGGTAGAGCAGTGCCGTCTGAAAATCCATCGGCACGAAAAAACCGGTCGGACGATCCGCTCCGACCAGGCACGGCGCAATGAGTTTTTCAAGCGACTGTTCCAGCGCGGCGAAATCCGGTTCCGCCGCGGCAAGGTCAATCTCCGCCCGCGCAGCAACCCGGAAATCGGTCCGAATTCCTGCCTTTTCAGCGAAAAATTGAAAATATTCGCCGCGCGTGCGGATCGCAGTGATCTCCGGCAACGCATTCACATAGGCCAGATGGCGATGACCCCGCCGGGTCAGGTATTCAAGCGCAAGCCGGGCAATGCGGTCGTTCCCGGCCAGCGCGGAGTCGCCGTTTTCGCTGTGCGAAGTGATCCAGCAGGCCGGAAACCCGGCCAGCGCCTCCACCAGCGCGGGATCGGGTGTCTGACCGGCGAGAATAAGACCGTCAACCTTGCGTTGCCGCACTGCGGGCGGAAGTTCATCACACGAACGAACTATGCTGTAAATACAGGAGAGATGGTTCTTTTTCGCGGCACAGACGACTCCATGAAAACTCTTCTGGGCAACCGAAGAGTAAGTGAGGAAACAATCCTCCGCCAGCAGCAGAAGCGCAACCGTGCCGAAACGCAGTTTCCGGACGCCGGAAGCAGGACGGCACTGCTCGACCGGATCTCCACCGCTCCGACGGATGGCCGCCTGCACCGCCTCCTCAAGTTCCGGCGAAACGCCGGGGCGGCGATTCAGAACGCGCGAGACCGTCGCGAGGGAGACCCCCGCCTCGGCCGCGATTTTGCTGATGGGAATTTTTTTCACGCTGTTCCGTACCGTTGTTGGAATTGACACTGTAAGAAAATACCCCGTTTTCTCCGATTTTCAAGCGGTTTCCATGGAGGGAACCGCAGAAAAGTTCCGGATCAACAACCCGGCGTCAGAATCGAGCTTCCGAAGCGACAGCCGGTCCGCATCGTCAATGGTGCGGTCCGTGATACGACAGCAAAGAGAGACCGGAAGCCCGTGGAGTTGCGCCATGAATTTGGCCGAGACCGGATAGGCGTTTCCAAGATCGGCCAGATGATCGTTGGCTGCGATGAAGTGCCCGAGCTCTTCCGCTCCGGAAGATTCACAATGATGCCACAGAAGCTGAAAAAGTTTCGGATAGTAGTTGGCTCCGACGCCGCAATAACCGTTGACTCCGGCCCGGAACGAGTCAAGCAGTGTGGCGGCATTCGCATTGAAAAGCCGGAGCGGAGTGCCGCGCACGAGACGGATCCGTTCCCGAATCCGCCGGATGTCGCAGCAGGTGTCCTTGAAGAAGAGAAACCGGCCGGTTGCGGCGAGCTCCGCAAGCGTCGACTCTTTCAGCAGCCGGTGGTACGGTTTCGGGCACTCATAGAGACCGAGCGGAACGTCCCCGGTCCGGTCAAGCAGCCGCCGGGTATTCGCAAGCAGCCGGTCGTCATCCTCATCCGGCGAGGCCAGCTGGGAAACGAGCACGACCACGGCGGCGACACCGGTCTCCGCCAGTCGCAGAACCTCCTCCGCGATCGCCTCCGGAGTTGCGACGGCAGCCATGACCCCTCCGACCACCGGATAACGCCCGGCCGAGGTCTCGACCGCCAGACGGTTCAACTCCACAACCTCGCGGCTGGAGAGACAATTCAGTTCCCCCGTCAGGCAGGAGACGAAAAGTCCGTCAACATGCACGGCGGCATACCATTCAAATAACGCCCGGTTGCCCGGCATGTCCAGAACGCCGCCGGGAGTGAACGCGGTCAGAGCCGGCGGCCAGATGCCGGACGGCAGAAGAGCTGCATACTGTTTCATCGTTTCCTTTCTGAAACCGGCCGATTCCGGCGGTTTCTCTCCTGAAAATGGAATTATGCTGGAGGAAAAAATTCCCCCATATGCGCTTCGGTGGCGGCCGAATCTTCTGCGCATCTGTGATACATTATACTCTATTTTCTTGAAAATGTCAATATATTTTCAGAAAATTTTTAAATATTTTCCGTATCAGCACCCCCCCCTGTTCCATCGAAATCCGGCCATCCACGCACAACAGATCTGCATTTTTCTCAAAATTTCAGAAATTTTCCTGAAAATATTTTTATTTTTTTCAATATTCTCAGAAAAACACTTGCTTTTCTCCGATAACTTTGCTATAATTAAAAATGGCGGACCGAATCGGATCAAAACAGCACTCCATTACAGAAAGGTTTGGCTCATGAAGATCTGTCTCATGTACATTGCCTGTTGCCTGCATCGCCGGGGAACTTCAAGTTCCCGCTCTGGCGTTTCCGACTCCACGTCACGGCCGCTGCGCTCCGGTTTTTTTCCGATGCCGGCAACCGTCTCCACCTCTCCCGTCCACAAACATACAATGACTCGAAGGGCGTTTACGCTCATCGAGCTTCTCGCGGCAAAAACTCATCAAGTATCCAGTTCTTCTCCAGCTTGCACCGGGCAGTTGAGAGAGGGGGTCGGGGGAGAGAAAGCGGCTATGGAAGCCGCGCCTCTCCCCGTACCGAACACCCCTCAAACACCCCTCCGGTCCATCATCGCCCCGCAACAGAGTCTCCGCTCGGCAAGCGGCGAAGTGGAGCAAAAACGCGAATGGGTCTTTCCGCAGAAAAGCGGGAAGAGCCGTTCGCGTTTTTGCGGCTCTTACTTCCAGTGCCGGCCGACCGCAGCCAAGTCCGGCTCCGCCCCGTACGCGGCACCGGCACCTTGCCGGACGCAGGGGGTGCGGGGGGCGGCGGACACGCCCCCTGCTTCCCACGACCATGCAACGCTCCCCAACGAGGCACCTTGCCGGACGCAGGGGGTGCGGGGGGCGGCGGACACGCCCCCTGCTTCCCACGACCATGCAGCGGTCAAAGCGGCGTTTACCTTGATCGAGCTCCTCGTGGTGATCGCGATCATCGCGATTCTTGCGGCGATGCTGCTGCCTGCGTTGAACAAGGCACGGGAGAGCGCCCGCACTTCAAACTGCATCAGCAACCTGCGCCAGCTGGGGCAATCCGAAGTGTTTTACATGGATTCCTACGACGGACTGCCGACAGCGGTCCAGGATCTGGCGCGCACAAGTCTGACCTGGCATCAGATGCTGCTGGTTTCGGGGCTGCTGCCGAACAAATCGGAACTTTTCGCATGCCCGTCGGCACCCGAAAAGACGCTGACGCCGGCGACGCTGGAGTTCAACGGAACCACCTATATCTATTACACCTGCTATGGAATCAATGCGGATCTGGTGGGGGATATCAACAAGACGACGCGGGCACGGAGCTTTTACTCCGGCACAATTCCATTGACGCGCCTGAGGACGCCAAGCCAGACGATTTTGCTCAGCGACCAGACGGACGGCCTGACCTACGCGGGCTTCGGACAGGCGACCTGGCACGAGGCGGGAAATCCTTTCTCGACCAACGACCGGCACGGAGAACGCCATTACAATGAACGCGGCTGCAACATTCTCTTCGCCGACAATCACGTGGCGGGGGCGCCGCAACCTGAAATCTATGACAACATCCAGGATCGGGCCATCTATTTCGGGCGCGAGTAAGGAGAGGAAAATACGGATGAAGAATCGATTTCGAATGCCGGGTGCAGCTCTCTGCCTCGCCTTGCTGTCATGGACGGCAGTGGCAGCGGCGGAAATGACCGAAGAGCCGCTGTTGGAAAAGTCACAGCTGAAATTCGATGGGAAATCCGCGCCGGACGCGTTCCGGCTCCCGCGACAGCTCGATGGAGAATTCACGGTGCGGCTGAAGCTGACACTGGACGCATGGCCGGCGGAAGGGCGGGCCGAATATTCACGGAATTCACCATTCGGGGTGATTCTGCTTCAAGGGGAGCCCGGAACGGGGGAGTGCCTGGTCCGGATCCTGGGGAAACAACCGTATCTCTTCGTGCGCGGTTCAGCAACGCGGGGCCGGGGTACGGCGGTCATGATGGAAATTCCGCTCCACCAGCCAATCCTGCTGACGCTGGTGGGAACGCCCAGAGAGTTGACCTTGTATGTGAACGGTGAAGCCTCCGCGGTACTGGCTGTACCGCAGGGGGCGGGTCCCTGGAACCGGATTTCAATCGGGCAGGAGCTCGGACAGCTCCGGATTCTCTCGGGCAGGATCGAAGAACTTCAGGTAATCGGGCGTGCGTGGACGGCATCGGAGGTGAAACGTGATTTTTCCGCCTCCGGAGTAACTCTGCGGAAGGACTGCTTCGTGCGCCCCGCCGGGTTGAAGTTGCCTTATCCGGCGCTGCGCGTGGCGGAGGATGTGATTCATCCGATCGCGGGACCGCTGGCGCGAACGGCGGAAATCGTGCCGTGGAGTTCGCCGGAAGCGCGCGACCTGCTGGTGAGCGGCTCGTCGCGCTTTCACGGACACCGGGTCATGCTCTACCGGAATTTGAACGCGAACCGGAAAGATGTACCGATATTCGACTCGGGAACGAGCATCGGGCTTACCGGGCGGGATTTTCAGACACTGCGCCGTGCGAACGGCTGCTTCGATCTGGCGGCGCTCGGCGAAGGGACGCCGTTCCCCGGCAACCTCGTGCTCTATCGGAACATCGGGAAACCGGGAGCGCCGCAATTCGCCGCAGCCGTTCCGATTCCGGTGGGAGGCGGCTCATTCGCCACGGCGTTCGGAACTCTCACGCCGCGCGGCTGGGTGATCGGCGATCTCGACGGCGACGGAACGCCCGACCTGGTCGCGGTTGCCGCCGACCCGGAGGACTGGGATCGCAACGCACCGGACGGCATCTCGTTCTTCAACGGACAGGAGGCGGCAAACAGCGGGCCGGGGCGCGGTTACGACATCGCCGGGAAATGGCTCGGCGAAGAGAACCGTTATCCCTTCTTCTGGGCGAAGGGGGAACAAAAGGACGGAATTTTCCGGTTCGGCTCCCCGAAACCGATTTTCGCACGGGATACGATCATGCCCGTACAGTGGAAAAGTTATCCTCCCTCCCCCGCACCGGCACTGCTGCGTCTGGAGGACGGGCTCTATCTGGTTGCGGCGGGAGATGTTGACCGGCTGCTCGCAATGAAAATCGCCCCCGGTTCCGACGGGACCATGCGTTGTGAAGCCGCCTCCGATCTGCTGCGGGAGAAGAACATGCGCGAAAACTACTGGATCGAATCTCTGCGGGCGGCCGATGTCGACGGCGACGGCCGCGAGGAGCTGATCGCCGCCGGAAACCCGGGGAGAGTCACCATCTACCGCGGGAACGGCATCGGAACCTTCACCGAAACCGGATCCGCGCTGCAGCGCGGCGGCATGGTCGAAACCGATACCCTGGTCACACCCGCACGCGGCGACTGGGACGGCGACGGGACTCCGGATCTGATCACCGGCGATGCCTCCGGATACTTGATTTTCTGGCCGGGAACCGCTGACCCGCTCGTCTACGGCACGCCGGTTTACCTGCGGGAAAACGGAAAGGTGGTTCACCATCAGGCGGGGCCGTCGGGCTCGATTCAAGGGTACCATGAACAACGGTGGGGGTATCTTCAGCCGACGATCGGCGACTGGGACGAAGACGGACGCAATGAGATCATCACCAACGATATCAAAGGGGAAATGATCTTGTACCGACCCGTGGCCGGAAATCCCGGAGAAGTCCGTTCCGCACCGTTTCTCTTCCGGGGGAAACCGCTTCCGGCGGCGTGGCGGGCTCGTCCCGCGATTGTACCGGCCCGGTACGGATTCGGCGGAAAAAAACGGGCGGTGCTGCTCTTTCTGGACTGGGACGGCGACCTGGCCGCGGCAATTCCCGCAGCCCCCGGGGCAACTGAAATCGCCGAAGTGCAGAAACTGCCGGATACCGCTGGGAAACCGATCCGCCTCTGCGGTGTGCGGGGCCACTGGGGACGGGCCAAGCTGGCGGTCACCGACTGGGACGGCGACGGGGTCTGGGATCTGCTCTGGGGACACAACCTCGGCGTTTACCGGGAGATCTGGCCCAAACGGCTGTCGCGGCCGAAGGGGGCGGTACCGTGCCTGTTCCGAAATGAAGGGAGCAATGAATCTCCCCGGTTCGGAGAACTTTTGGAGATCGAGCGGGCCGACGGCGAACGCTTCCATTTTCACACCCACAACAGTTCCGTGTTCCCGACCGATCTCAACGGCGACGGCCGCGAAGATCTGATCATCGGAGCTGAGGATGGAAAAATTTACTGGTTCTACCGCGATGACGTGCGCATCCGCCGGGAACAATCGCGGGAAAGGTGACAAAACATGTTCAGATTCTGGGATCTGGTTGCAATCATTCTGTTTCTGGCCGGGATGGCCGGGATGGGACTGTGGTTCGTCCGCAGAAACACCAGCACGGAAGCCTACTTTCTCGGAAACCGTTCGTTCCCGGGGTGGGCGATCGGAATATCCATGCTCGGGACGTCGATCAGCTCGGTCACATTCCTCGCGATTCCGGCGGCGGCCTACGTACTCGACTACCGGCAGGCGGTGACGAATCTCGCGCTGCCGCTGGTGGCGGGGATCGCGCTGATCTTCTTCATCCCGCTCTTCCGGCAGGGGGCGATGACCAGCGCGTTCGAATATCTGGAAAAGCGGTACGGAGTCGTAATCCGCTCCTATGCGGCTCTGAGCTTTCTGGTGCTGCAACTTGTGCGTCTCGCGATGATCCTCTACCTGGTATCGATTCCGATCGAGGGGATGCTCGGGATTCCGATCCTGTGGATCATCCTGGTCGGCGGAACAGTGGTCAGCATCTACACCATCTTCGGCGGAATCGAGGCGGTGGTCTGGACCGATGTCGTGCAGACCTTTATCCTGCTCGGCGGTGGAATCCTCTGTCTCGCACTCATGGTGTGGGATCTGCCTGGCGGGCTCGGACAGGTGATCGACATCGGCATCGAATACGACAAATTCAGCCTCGGCCCCCTGCGCGGAGGCTTCAACGAACGCACCTTTTTCGTCGTATTGCTGCTCGGGATGGTCAACTTCACGAATGAATACGCGGGCAATCAGAACGTGGTACAGCGCTACATCGCCTCAAAATCGCTGCGCGAAGCACGCAAGGCGACGCTGATCTGCATGTTCATGAGCGTACCGACCTGGATGAGCTTCTTTTTCCTCGGCAGCTGCATGTTCGCGTTCTACCATGTATTTCCGGATCCGGCGGTTGCGGCGATGGCGCCGGACGAGGTGCTGCCGCACTTCATTCTGACCCGTACGCCGCCCTTCATCGGCGGGACGATCATCGCGGCCTGCCTCGCAGCGGCGATGTCTTCGCAATCGAGTTCGATCAACGCGATTTCGACGATCTGCACGGTGGATTTCGTCAAACGGTTCGGTCGGAAACGCAGCGACCGCGAGTACCTGTTCATCGCCAAATTCATCGCCGGAATCGCCAGCGCCCTCATGATCGGCGGCGCAGTCGCAATCTGCTACATCCCGAAGGAAAGCGTGAACGATTTCGGGCTGATCATCGGCTCCCTGTTCGGCGGCGGAGTGCTGAGCATCTTCCTGCTCGGATTCTTCACCACGCGCGTCGGCAACCGGGCAATGCTCATCGGAACAGCGGTTGCGCTGACCTGCAACGTCTATCTGATGCTGAACTCATTTCACTGGCTTCCGGATCGATTCTCCCTGCCGATTCACTCGTACTGGGCGACGATCGTGGTGAATGCGGTTTCACTGGCGGTGGCGCTCGGCGCAAGCCTGTTTCTGCGCAATCGCCGGAATCTGGATCGACTGACCGTCTGGACGCTGCCGCCGGGCAGCTTTGGATTCGGCGGAAAACGGAAAAACTCGCCTCCGGCCTCCTCCTGATATCACTTCCGGGGATGAATGACCGACTCCACCCGTCACCACGGTATCTCACCCCGGAGCATTCAGAAGTTTCAACGTTGCGCATGCCTTCGGATTGCGCGCCCTCTTCCGGCGGATCTGCAGCTCGACTCATGCAGGGGACTTGATCCTGCCATGGTGTATGTTCCCGATCCGCAAATGGTGGTGCGGGATGGGGTTTCCCGCAATTTCGGCATAAAAAACGCCAGGCGGAGTAAACGCCCGGCTTGCAGAATCAAAACTGGAGCCAATGATCGGAATCGAACCGATGACCTATTCATTACGAGTGAATTGCTCTACCGACTGAGCTACATTGGCCTGTCGTCTCAATAAAATAACCCTGTTTCTGAAAAAATCAACCTCACTAGAAGGTTTTTTTTTCCATTTTTTCGGTTCGGTCAATGATCCTTGACCGAACAGACCGGATTATGAAAAGCCCCATAAAAAAACCGGCCGGGAAGGCCGGTTTCCGAACACCATTTCAATCGCTTAACGAGCGTAGTATTCGATGACGCTCATGATCTTCACGCTGACCGGAATCTCTTCCAGCTGCGGCGCGCGGGTCAGAGTCGCCTTGAGGTTCTCAAGATCAACTTCCATGTACGGAGGAATCGTCGCATTCCCCTTCTTCGCAATCTCGGCAATCGCCGGAGACTTGGCCGCGTCGATGGAAATCGTCTGCCCTTCCTTGAGCTGATAGCTGGAGCGGTCAACCCGCTTGCCGTCGACAAGGATGTGCCCGTGGTTCACGAACTGCTTCGCCGCAAAAATCGACGGTGCAAAACCGGCACGGTACACCATCGCATCAAGACGCTGCTCGAGGCTGCGGAACAGCTTTTCATGAGCCTGACCCATACCGGCTTTCGCCTTCGCGTAAGCAATCTGCAGCTGCTTTTCGCTGATCGCGTAGTAGTTCTTGAGTTTCTGCTTCTCCATGAGCAGTTCGCCGTAGGTGGAGAGCTTCACCCGGCGGCCCTTGCCGTGCGGACCGGCCGCATACGGACGCTTCACGCTCGGGCAGGTCGCATCTCCCCAGATGCACTGTCCCACGCGACGACAGAATTTGTGTTTCGCTCGACTTGCGGTTGGCATAACCAATCCCTTTCGTTGTGCCCGGCAACCTTGCCGGAACGTTTTTAATAACGCGGAATCCGGGTGTCAAGCCTGCAATATGAAATTGGGGCCCGGAATCCGATCGGTACAGAAAACTTAAAATATCACAGATTCCCCTCTTCGTCAAGCGCTTTCGACCGGATTTTTCACGAAAAGTCGCAAAAACATCCGCCGAAGGCGACTTCAAAACGGCTACGCCGAAGGCAACACGCGTTTGATTTTCTCCCGCAGGACGGCTTTCCGCGCTTCGGGCAGAAACGACGCCTCGACACCGTTCAACGCGAGCTGCCGCAACTCCGCGCCGCTCAGATCAAGTGCGCGATGAACCGCGGCCCAGTTGTCACTGGCGTAACCGAGAAAATAGGCCGGATCATCCGAATTGACCGTGACGCACACCCCCCGGGAGAGCATCCGTTTCAAGGGATGTCCGGACAGCTCGTTCACGACGTTGAGCCGGAGGTTTGAAATCGGACACATCGTCAAGGGGATCCGTCTCTCCGCCAGAAGCCGCACGAGCTCCGGATCCTGAATCGCCGCGTTTCCGTGATCGATCCGGTCGATCCCGAGCGCAACCGCTTCGCGCACGTATGCGGCGGGGCCCTCCTCCCCCGCGTGAACACAGGTGCGGAATCCCCGTTCGCGGCAGGCGTCGAAATAGCGCTGAAAACGCGACGGCGGATTGCCGTTCTCCGCGCCGCCCATGCCGAATGCGACGATCCGGTCATACCAGGGGGCGAGCTCGTCGAGCGCACGCAGCGCCTCCTCCACGGGACGGGTTCGCATGACGGTCCCCATGTAGAATGACGAAATCCGGTCGCGCATCTCATCCATCGCGCAGAAAATCGCGCGCATGATCGCCGCAAGCGGCGTCGACTCCCGGCAGAAAAGCTGCGGATTGAAGTAGAATTCCGTATGGACGACCCCGTCGGCGGCCGCCCGTTCAAGGTAGGCGCGCGCAAGATCGTAAAAATCCTGTTCCGTCACCAGGACTTCACACCCTTTGTAGTAGATCGCAAGAAATCCGGCCAGATCCCGGAAACGGCAGGCTTCCCGCAGCATCGCGGGACTCTTCCACGGCAGCGGAATGTGATTGCGCCCGGCGAGGCGGAACAGCATCTCCGGCTCAAGCGTGCCCTCGAGGTGGACATGCAGATCGGTTTTCGGCAGTTTTACAAAATCAAAGCAGGATTCCGGCCCCATACGTTCCCTCCATTTTCCGTTTAATATACTCCGGTCGCAACTCAGCTTCAACCGATCCATCCACGGAAAAGGGCGGAATTCGATCCCGACGCTTGCAATCACCGGGCGGGGAGGTATAGTAATCCGGACAACAGAAAACAGATCCGGGGGATTCGTCCACCCGGCAGCAGGAGAAACTCGAATGAAAACGATCGATCTCGGAAAAAGCGGACTGGCGGCTTCCGCCGTCGCCCTCGGGTGCATGCGGATTGCGGAGCTTCCCGAAGACAAACTTGAAACATTGGTCTTTACCGCACTTGAAGCGGGAATCAACTTCTTCGACCACGCCGACATCTACGGCGGCGGCAATTGCGAATCCCGGTTCGGGGAAATGCTTGCGAAGCATCCCGGACTGCGGGAGAATCTTCTGATCCAGAGCAAATGCGGCATCCGGAAAGGATTTTTCGACTTCTCGAAAGAGCATATCCTCGCATCGGTGGACGGCAGTTTGAAACGGCTGCAGACCGATCATCTCGATCTGCTTCTTCTTCACCGCCCCGACACGCTGATGGAACCGGAGGAGGTCGCACAGGCATTCGAAACCCTGCATGCTTCGGGCAAAGTCCGTTTTTTCGGTGTGAGCAATGAAAATCCGGCGCAGATGGAACTGCTTCAGAAATTCGTCTCGCAGAAATTGATCGTCAATCAGCTTCAGTTCGGACCGGCGCACACTTCGCTCGTCGACTGCGGGCTCAACGTGAACATCAATACGCCGGCAGGGACGATGTTCGACGGCAGCGTACTCGAATATTGCCGACTCCGGGAGATCACGATCCAGACCTGGTCGCCGTTTCTGTTCGGCTTTTTCGAGGGGAACTTTCTGGTGGATGAGCGCTACACGGAGCTGAACCGGACGCTCGGCAGAATCGGGGAGCGGCACGGAATCTCCCGCGAAGCGGCCGCCGTCGCGTGGATTGCGCGTCATCCGGCCCGAATCCAGACCATCATCGGGACAACCCGTCCGGATCGCGTCGCGGATTACAGCCGGGGCGCCGACGTGGTGCTCTCGCGCGAGGAGTGGTACGAGATCTACCGTTCCGCCGGCAACCGCCTGCCGTAAAAAAAATTCCGTTTTATCAACCATCACAAGAGCCCCAGCAACAGGGGCTCTGGTTTCTCCTCGCGATTATGCGCGGAAAATTCCTTTGACTTTGCGGAAGAGAGAACGGATCCCGGAATTGACGTATGCGCCGAAGAGATACTTTCTCTGCTGTTCGTCACTGAATTTCGTGCAGAAACAGCAATACAGAACGGCAAAATACCCGGTGAATCCGAAATAGAAAATGGAGTACAACAGCAGCTCCGGAGCATTCAGGATCACGCTGCGAATCCAGACGATGAGGCCGAACACCGCGGCGGTCGAAAAGCATAGAAGCCATATCCAGGTGAAATCCAGAAACGGGATGATCTTTCCCGCGGGGAAGCCGTTCCGCTGCAAAGTTTCGGCCAGTGTTTTTCTGGAAAAGACGAACAGTCCCAGAAAATATACGCCTGTGTTCCCCGCCAGCACAACCAAAGCGACAAAAGCCGGAAACACCAGATTCAGCCAGTGCGCGGAACCCTCCCCGCCGCCGGGCGTCACAATGCCGCGCGCGAGAATCTCTTCCGGAAACCTCAGACCGCTCACAACGCCCTGCAGAACGAAAACCAGCAGAATCACCAGTTTCACAATCATTATCTTTCTCACGTTTCTGCTCCCAGTTAAGATTGCCGCGGTCTCTTGTGCACGGATCGGGAGTTACCATACTCCGCCGTCCCGGAATTGCAAACGGGAAAGGGAAGATCTGCCCGGAACCTCTTTCGCGAGCAAAAAAAATGGAGGCGTGGACCGGAATCGAACCGGTCTAAGCGATTTTGCAGACCGCTGCCTAACCTCTTGGCTACCACGCCTCGTGACGAGGGTATACTATAACTGAACTTTCCGAAAAAGCAAATCCGTTTTTCAATTTTTTTCAAAATAATGAGGATTTCTCCTTCTCCCCCGCTCGATTTGTCCGGGGAGAAGGAGATGTTTCCGAATTACTGGAGCGGGACAACCGCCTCCGCCGACTCCGGCGTCGCCACGACGTTCACACTTTCACTCAAAACCGAGAAGTCCGCGAAGAACGCATAGATCAGCACCACCAGCACCAGAAGCGCGATTCCGCACGGAACCACATACTTCCAGGGATGCAGATCCACTTCGCCGGAATCCACGTGCACCCACGGCGTCGGACGCGGAAACGCATACGCGAAAAACAGCATGATCGCCACAAGCAGCACAAACACCACCCCGAAGAAGTGCCACTGGCCGCTGAACACCCGCGTCACCTGATCCGGGAACGCCAAAACTCCAAGCGCAATGATGACCACTCCGCCCACCAGCGCGATCTTCGCCGCAATCGCCGGAGTCCGTTTGCTCAGCAACCCCACGATCACCACCGCGCAGATCGGAATGTTGTAGATGCCGTTCATCGTCTGAAGATAGGTGAAGATGCTGTCCTGCCCCGCCAGCAGCGGCGCGACCACCATCGAGATCACCGCGATCAGACAGCCGAAGTATTTGCCCGAACGCACGACTTCGATCTCCGAAGCCTGCGGCTTCCACAGCCGCTTGTAGATTCCGAGACTGAACAGCGTGCAGGTGCTGTTCAGCGCCGAATTGTAACTTGAGAGAATCGCCCCGACCAGCACCGCGGCGAAGAATCCCGTCAGCCACCACGGCAGCACCTCGCGGACCAGCGTTCCATACGCGAGAACCGATTTCACATCCTGTCCGCGCTGCACCACGAACACGTAATAGGCAATGATTCCAGGGAGCACCAGGTAGATCGGCCCGAGCAGCTTCAGAAGTCCGGTCAGCAGCACCCCTTTCTGCCCCTCGGAGAGGTTGCTCGCCGCAAGTGTCCGCTGGATGATCTGCTGATTCGTGCACCAGTAGAAGATGTTGATGATGAGAACGCCGGTGAAGATGTTCCAGAAGGGGACCGGGTCACTGGGTCCGCCGATGGAGTTCAGACGATCCGGAATTTCCGTCGAAAGCGTCTTGAGGCCGCCGAGGAATCCCGCGTCACCGCCGATCAGCTTGAGCCCGAGGAACGTGATGAGGAATCCGCCGACCAGCAGCCCGATCCCGTTGAGCATATCCGAAAAAGCCGTCGACCGCAATCCGCCCAGCAGCGCGTAACCCGAGCCGATGAGACCGATCACCCAGACCGAAAGCCACAGCAGCGTCGTCTCATTCTGAATCCCCGTCAGCTCCGGCAGATTCAGAATACTCGCCATCCCCTGCGCACCCGTGTAGAGAATGATCGGCAGCAGAATCGTCATGTAGGCGATGAGGAAGATCAGATTGCAGATGATCTGCGTCGTACTGTCGAACCGGATTTCAAGCAGCTGCGGCACCGTCGCGATTCCGCTCTTTAAAAAGCGCGGCAGGAAAAAGAGCGCCATCGCCACAAGCGCGACGACCGCAACCACCTCCCACACCATGACCGAGAGCCCCGCCGTAAACGCATCGCCGTTCAACCCCACCATCTGTTCGGTCGAGAGGTTCGTCAGCAGCAGAGATCCAGCGATCACGGGAAACGTCAGAGAACGCCCGGCCAGAAAGTAGCCTTTCTGAGTTTTGAGATCCTCCCCGCGGGTCGCCAGCCAGGTCAGAACGGCGACCAGGCCGGTGAAGAAAACAAATGAAATCAATGTGAACCAGATAGCCTGCATAAAACCATCCTTTCCTGACTGCGGGCGGCCGGACGTCCACGAAATCCGCGGTGTAACGTCCGGCTTCCCCTGATTAAGCTTCGCTGCTGTTTTGCAAAGCAGGGGTGTTGCACGGCTGTATCGGGCAACCGGCAGCCTTGTTCCCATACTTGTGCCGTGTGGTGGAATATATCATGAATTTCCAATAATTTCAATCGCCGTTTTGAGGAAAACTTCGGAAAACCTGCGGCCGGGAACACTCTTTCCACGCCTCGTCCGCAGGGAAGCGGATTCCGGTCAGACGGCGCGCTTCGTCCATCACTTCGAGTTCAAGCAGAGAAGCGCGATTGTGCGGGTTTTCCCCGTTCCCCTCCCGGATCAGCCGGCACCATTCGCGGAGTTCGTAAACCATGTTGTTGCTCGACTTGTCGGCGCGGGAGTAGACGCACTCGCTCGTGCCGTCGTTGCGGATGATCGTCACCTCGTGCGGATTGGCGATCTCGCGGATGATCATGCTGCCCGCCTCCCCCTGGATCTGGCTCGGAACCCGGCTGTTCGTGATCTTCGAGTAGAGCAGTTCGGATTGCATGCCGCACTTCCAGCTCCCGAGGATCGTCCCGGCGCCGTCCACGCCGTTGTCGAGAAACACCGCGTCGGCGACAATGCGGTCCGGCCGCCCGAAGAGTTTCACGAGCGGATGCACGCAGTAGACCCCGATATCCATGAGCGAGCCGTTGGAAAGCGCCGGATTGAACGCATTCTCGACGATCCCGGCCTTGAACTTGTCGTAGCGGGAGGAGTACTGGCAATACTGGAAACTCGCGCGCCGGATCTTCCCGAGTTTATGGAGATTCTCCTCGATCGCGCGGAAGCCGGGGTCGAAGACCGAACGCATCGCTTCGAGCAGAATCACCCGGTTCTCCGCCGCAATCTCCAGCAGCCGCGCCAGTTCGTGCCGGTTCGAGGTAATCGTCTTTTCGCACAGAACATGCTTGCCGTGCGCAAGCATCCGCGCGGCCTGCTCGAAGTGCATACAGTTCGGACTCGCGATGTAGACCGCGTCGACGCCGGGATCGTCCGCAAGCGCGTCGAGATCCGTGTGAATCGCCTCCGCCCCGTGACGGGAGGCGAACTCCCGCGCTTTTTCCGCACTCCTCGAATAGACCGCCGCGTAGTGCAGTTTCGGGCAGCTCCGGGCGGCTTCCAGCATCCAGCCGGTCACGAAATTCGTGCCGATCGTCGCAAAACGTATCATGAAAGAATCCTCTCCTTATGATCGGTTGTTTCCGTTAAAGATATTCCCGTTTCCTGAGAAAGTCAACTTGACGCGGCCGGACCGGAGCTGTATTTTAAATGCGACGCCGACGCGAACGAACGCCGGGCGCTTATCTGCAATCAGAACCGGATGGAACAGGATTCCTTGTCATGTCGACGTTTTTCATGCGGGACCGCCGCTTTTACCTCGTTTTCTTCTCGATGACCGCGACGATCGCGCTGCAGAGTGCGATCGTTTTCGCGGTGAACCTCGCCGATGCGATCATGTTGTCGCGCTACTCGGAGACCGCGCTTTCCGGAGTGGCGCTGCTCAACCAGGTGCAGTTCCTGCTGCAGATGCTGGTCTTCGGCGTGGCGGAGGGGGCGCTCATTTTCTCCTCCCGCAGCTGGGGTGAGGGGAAGATCGAGCCGATTCGCGAAGTCACGAACATCGCACTCCGGATCGGGATCGGCCTCGCGCTGCTGCTCTCGCTGCTGGTTCTGCTGATTCCGGAAACAATCCTCGGACTGCTCACTTCCGACCGGGCAATCATCGCCGAGGGGACGAAATATGCGCGGATCATCGGATTCTCCTACCCGGTCTTCGCGATTTCGCAGATTTTGATGATCATGCTCCGGAGCGTGGAGACGGTCCGGATCAGCTTCTACCTCTCGATCGTCACTTTCGTAACGAATGTGACGCTGAACTATCTGCTGATCTTCGGCAACGGCGGCTTCCCGGAGCTCGGCTGCGCGGGAGCCGCAATCGCAACATTGTGCGCCCGACTGCTCGAACTCGGCCTGATCGCGGCTTACGTTCGTCTCATCGACCGCAAGGTGGAGCTGCGGCTGCCCCACGTCCTGTGCAAACTGAATCGCCGGATGCTGCGCGATTATATCCGGGTCGGCTCCCCGGTTTTCGTCTCCGGCGCATTCTGGGGGATCGCCATGGCGATCCAGACCGGAATCCTCGGCCACATGGGCAGCAGCGCAATCGCGGCGAATTCGGTGGCGACCACAGTGTTTCAGATCATCACAGTCTTCGTCATGGCTTCCGCCAGCGCCGCCGCGGTCATGACGGGGAAGAACATCGGCGAGGGGAGACTCGACCTCGTCAAACCTTATACGCGAACGTTTCAGCTGCTTTTTCTGCTGATCGGCAGCTGCAGCGGAGCGGCGCTCTTTCTGCTCAAGGATCCGATTTTGCTGCTGTTCTCGGAACTCTCGCCTGAATCGGCCCGGCTCTCGCTCGATTTCATGACGGTGCTTTCGGTCACTACGGTCGGAACCGCCTACCAGATGCCCGCACTCGTCGGAATCGTCCGCGCGGGAGGAGAGACCGATTTCGTTCTCAAAAACGACCTGATTTTCATGTGGCTGATCGTGCTGCCGTCGTCGGCACTGGCGGCATTCGTCTTTCACTGCTCGCCGCTGATCGTCTTCGTCTGCCTGAAATCGGATCAGGTGCTGAAGTGCGCGGTCGCAGCGGTCAAGCTGAACCGCTACACCTGGATTCGAAAAATCTCCAGCACTCCGTAGCCGGCGTTCAGAACAGGTCCCTCAAACCGCCGCCGAACACCTGATCGGAAATTTTGTCCGACCGTTCGCGGTTCTCGCGCCGAATCGATTCCACTTCGCTCTCGGCGGGATTCCGTCGTTTCGAGGCGGCCTCGGTGCCCTCCAGCACGGCCCGCTCCGCGGGCGTGAGAGAACCGCTGACATAAAGCGTATCCTCTTTCTCTGAACCAGAGAAAAGCGCGGGGAAGACACCGTCGTCCGCGCCGGAACGCATCCGTTCCACGCGGCGCTGCTTCGCACGCTCGCGCTTCTGCTGCGTAACGGCGGGATCCTCGTCGAACATCGCCCGGAACGCCGAACAGCCGCCGCACAACATCGCCGCGAGCGCCAACAACAGAAACTTTCTCATACCTCTTCTCTCACCTCCGGAAAAAGAAAAAGCGCCGTTGCTGACGCGGCGCTTTTTCGCGATACACGGAATTACTTCAGGATTCCGCTGATTCCAAGCCACCCCTGGATCACCGGGGAGAACTTGATGATGACCGGCGCAAAGACGATGCAGACCATGCTCATGAGCTTGATGAGAATGTTCAGAGCCGGACCGCTCGTATCCTTGCACGGATCGCCGACGGTATCGCCGATGACGGCCGCGCCGTGGGTCGGGTTCTTGCTGCCGTCGGGCAGCTTCTTGCCGCCGTAAGCGCCGTTTTCGATGTACTTCTTGGCATTGTCCCAGGCGCCGCCGGCGTTGTTCAACATCGTCGCGAGGACGAATCCGGTCGCAAGCCCGCCCGCGAGCAGCCCCATCACGCCAGGAATGCCGAGCACAAGCCCGGTCACCACCGGAATCGCGATCGCGAGCAGCGAGGGAAGAACCATCTCACGCTGCGCACCGGCGGTGGAGATCGCCACGCACTTCGCGTAGTCCGGAGTCGCCTTGCCTTCCATGATGCCGGGGATCTCCCGGAACTGACGGCGCACCTCCTCGACCATCGAACCCGCCGCGCGGCCGACCGCCTTCATCGTCATCGCGCAGAAGAGGAACGCGACCATGCCGCCGATGAAGAGCCCGCCGATCAGCAGCGGATTCATGATCGTGAGCTGATACTTGTCGACGAAGCTCAGAAGCGACATCTTGCTCGCCTCCGCCACGTCGATTCCCGTTCCGAAACCGGAATCGAACTTGCCGATCCAGATCTTCGCCTCTTCGATGAAGCTCGCGAGCAGCGCGAGCGCGGTCAGCGCGGCCGACCCGATCGCGAATCCCTTGCCGGTCGCGGCGGTCGTATTGCCGAGCGAATCGAGCGCGTCGGTGCGCTGGCGGACTTCCGGCGGAAGTCCGGACATTTCGGCGTTGCCGCCGGCGTTGTCCGCGATCGGCCCATAAGCGTCGGTCGCCAGCGTGATTCCGAGGGTCGAGAGCATGCCGACCGCCGCGAAACCGACACCGTAAAGTCCCTGCGCAAACGCGCCGGGCTCATCCGCAAAGCCGCCCGCAAAGCCGAAGGCGCAGAGAATTCCGAGTACGATCGTCACAACCGGAAGCCCGGCCGAATACATGCCGGTCGCCAGACCGTCGATGATCGTGGTTGCCGGTCCCATCTGCGCCTGGAATGCGATGCCGCGGGTCGGTTTGTACTCCGCACTCGTGTAGTATTCGGTCGCCTGTCCGATGATGACGCCCGCGACGAGACCGGAAACCACCGCGCCGAAGACGCCCCAGGTGATGAAGCCGAGGAAGATCAGGAACAGCAGCGCGATCAGCACGAAGATCGAACTGCCGAGCGTTCCGGTCAGCAGACTGCGCAGCAGCTGCCGCTGCGAAGCCCCCTCCTTGCAGCGCACGAGACCGATGCCGAGAATCGAGAGGATCGTACCGAATCCCGCGACGATCATCGGGGAGAGAACCAGCTTCGTCGCCTGTTCCGCATCGAAACTCACGCTCTGGGCGGCGACGGCCGCGCCGAGCGCCGCAGTCGCGAGGATCGAGCCGCAGTAGGATTCATAGAGGTCCGCGCCCATGCCCGCAACATCGCCGACGTTGTCGCCGACGTTGTCCGCGATGGTGGCCGGATTGCGCGGGTCATCCTCGGGGATGCCGGCTTCGACTTTGCCGACGAGGTCCGCCCCGACGTCGGCCGCCTTCGTGTAGATGCCGCCGCCGACACGGGCAAAGAGCGCCTGGGTCGACGCGCCCATGCCGAAGGTCAGCATGGTCGTCGTGATGTGGACGAGTTTTTCAGACTGGGTGCACCCCTGCGCAACGAGATCAAGACCGAAGAGCGAGAAGCCGTTCGCCATGTGGGCGGAGGTGTAGACGAGTTTGTCGAGAATCAGATACCAGAGACAGATGTCGATCAGGCCGAATCCGACCACGACCATGCCCATGACCGCGCCCGAACGGAACGCGACCTGAAGTCCGCGGTTCAGCCCTTCACTCGCGGCCTGTGCCGTGCGGTTCGAGGCGCGGGTCGCGGTCTTCATGCCGATGTAGCCGCAGAGTCCCGAGAAGAAACCGCCGGTCAGGAACGCCACCGGCACGAACGGATTCTGGATTCCGAAGATCGCCAGAATCCCGAAAATGATGAAAAGAATGATGAAAACAATGCCGACCACCTTGTACTGCCGCCAGAGATAGGCCATCGCGCCCTGGCGGACATAGCCGGCGATCTCCTTCATCCGGTCGCTCCCCTCGTCGGCAGCGATCATCTTCTTGTAAAAGATACGCGCCATCAGAATTGCGAGGATCGCCGCGAACGGTGCCGACCACCAGATTGAGGGCATTCCCCACGTCATCGAGACCGCCTCCTCCCCGGCGGGAGGAATCTCCCCGGCTGCGACGGCGGTGATCGCTCCCAGAGCCAGGAGCAGACACGAGAGTGACATTTTTTTCATCCGAACCACCTTTTGTTATGTGTTGCCGCCGGACCGGAACCGGACCGGCGCTCCGAAACTTTCCACATTTCCACACGGAGAAATGGAGGAAAATCATCCGGTTTTTCCGTTTTCCGAAAAAACCATACTCGAACTAAAATAGTTTCATTTTTTCGAATTGCAAGATAAGAGGAATGGTGTTACATTAATTTTATGGCAAAATAATCCCAAAAAAACGATGGAGCGACAATCTCAAATGAGCGAAGAAAATCTGAACAACACGGCCGCACCGGCGGAAGCCGCCGGTTCCGAGCAGGAGATGAATAGTTTAATGCAGCAGCGTGTGGCGAAGGTGAAAGAGCTCCGGGAAGCCGGAATTGATCCCTTCGGCCATGCGTTTCCCGGCGCGCAGTCGGTCCAGAGTGTGCGCGAAAAAGCCGCCCCGGCCGAAGGCGGCGAATTCGGTCCGGAAGTGACCGTCGCCGGACGGCTCATGGCCAAACGCGGCATGGGCAAATCGATCTTCGCGGACATCAAGGACAGCACGGGCCGAATCCAGCTCTTCGTCGGCAAGAGCGAGATCGGAGACGAGGCGTTCGCCCTCTTCCGCAAACTCGACATCGGCGACATCATCGGCGTGCACGGACCGACCTTCGTGACCCGAATGGGAGAACTCACGATCCGCGTGAAGGAGTGCACACTGCTTTCGAAGTCGCTGCGGCCGCTGCCGGAGAAGTACCACGGGCTGCAGGACGTCGAGCAGCGCTACCGTCAGCGTTACCTCGACCTCATCATGAACGACGAGAGTTTCCGGGTGCTGAAACTGCGCAGCCGGATCCTCGCGGAGATCCGCAACTTCATGAACAGCCGCGGTTTCATGGAGGTCGAGACTCCGATGCTCCAGCCGATCGCGGGCGGCGCCTCGGCCAATCCGTTCAAGACCTACTACGAGGCGCTCTCTTCGGATATGTACATGCGCATCGCGCCGGAACTCTACCTCAAGCGGCTGCTGGTCGGCGGCTTCGAGAAGGTCTATGAGCTGAACCGCAACTTCCGCAACGAAGGCATGGATCGCCGCCACAATCCGGAGTTCACGATGATGGAGGTCTACCAGGCCTACGGCGACTGCCGCACGATGATGGAGCTCATCGAGTCTCTCGTCACGACCGTCGCGATGAAGACGGTCGGCACGCTGAAGATCGACCACGGCAACGGCAAGGTGATCGATCTCACGCTGCCGTGGCGACGCGCGACCTACAACGAACTCTGCGAGGAGAAGGGCGGCGCCGACTGGTTCAAGATCACGCCGGAAGAGCGCGTCGCACGCGGCCGCGAAATGGGCCTCGACATTCCGGACGGCATGTCCGACCTCGAAGTGACGAACGAACTTTACGAGAAGATGGTCGAGCCGACGCTGATCCAGCCGACCTTCGTCTGCCGGCTGCCGGTCGAACTCCTGCCGCTCGCGAAAGGGTGTCCGGACGATCCGAACTACGTCGATGTTTTCGAGCTCGGGATCAACGGCGTCGAAGTCGCCCCCGCTTACAGCGAACTGAACGACCCGATTCTTCAGCGCAAGCGGTTCATGGAGCAGTTCGAAAAGAACAAGCAGCCGGGTGACAAGCTCTCGGACAAGGTCGACGAGGATTTCCTCACCGCGCTCGAGTACGGCATGCCTCCGGCGGGCGGCATGGGGATCGGCATCGACCGTCTGGTCATGATCCTGACCGGCGCCGAGACGATCCGCGACGTGCTGCTCTTCCCGCAGATGCGGCTCAAGAAGCAGCAGTAACCGGGGGAATCCGCGGTGAAGATTCTCTTTTTCTCGGATGTACACGGTTCGCCCGACAGCGTCGAACAGCTCATGCGCAGAATCGACGCACATGCGCCTGACCACTTTGTGCTGCTCGGAGACGTGCTCTATCACGGCCCCCGCAACCCGCTGCGGCCGGACTACGCGCCGCCGCGGGTCGTCGAACAACTGAACCGGCTCAAAAGACGGATCACGGCCGTGCGCGGCAACTGCGACAGCGAAGTCGACCAGATGCTGCTGGAATTTCCGATTCTCTCGGAATACGCGACGCTGCTCGAAGGGGGACGCCGCTTCTTCCTCACGCACGGCCACCATTGGAATCCAGGGAACCCGCCGCCATTGGAAGCGGGTTCCGTCCTCGTCTGCGGACACACGCACATTCCGGAATTGAAAACGCTCGAAAACGGGATCATCTCGTTCAACCCCGGCTCGACCTCGCTGCCGAAGGGAGGATTTGAGCCGAGTTACGGCTTCTATGCGGACGGGAAATTGCAGGTGCTCTCCCTCGAAACCGGGGAAGAGATGTTCGCCATGCAGCTGTGATCCGGACCGGACCGCGAAAGCGGCGGGAAAACGGAGACTGCTCCGTTGCATTTGCGGGAATGCGCGCTATATTAGTTTGCGATAACCACTGGAAACGCAAAAGGATGGCAGGGGGATGAAATTGCTCTTGATGCGCCTGATCGCACCGGTTGCGGCGTTGCTCGTCGCCGCCGGGTGCGCCTCCGGGCCGGAACCGCCGCCGGCGGAAGCGCCGTGGACACCGAGCGAACTGGTTTTTGAGCTGTCGGGGCGTGACCCGATCGAAGGCTTCAACCGTTCGATGTTCGCGGTGACGGATTTCGGAATGAACTACGTGGTTGATCCGCTCGGGCGGGTCTACACGTCGATCCTGCCGCGTCCGGCGATTGAGAAGTTCAACAACCTCTGCGTGAACCTCGAATTTCCGACGCGAGCCTTCAGTACGCTGCTCCGCGCCGAGTTCAAGGGCTCCTGGGACGAGCTCTGCCGTTTTCTCATCAACACGACGATCGGGATCGCCGGGCTCTTCGATCCGGCGGCGGCCTGGTTCGACATTTATTCGACCGAGTCGGATTTCGGCCAGACCTTCGCGGCGTGGGGGATCGGCCCGGGCTGCACACTCATTCTGCCGTTCATGTCGACGTTGAACGTGCGGGACGGCATCGCGAGCATCTTCGACATGGCGTTCGACATCAAGACCTACATCCCCTATGCCGGATATGCGACGGCGCTGAACCGCATGGTCGTGGCGCATCGCGTCTACGAGAAAACCGTCCGGGGCAGCCAGGACAAATACCGCACCTTCCACGAGATGGCGCTGCTGCGCCGCCACCTGCTCCAGAAGATGTTCTTCTACCATGCGCAGAACGCCGCGGCCGAAGCGCGCGCGGCCGGAGTTGAACCGGAGCTGCCGCCCGATGTCCCGCCGCCGATCAAGCCGAAGGAGTACACCGCGCTGTGGCGGACGATCCCCGGTTACCGGCCGCAGAGTCCGGTGCTCGACTCCATGCGCGTGGCAATGTTCCAGCCGCAGAACAACGACGACCCGTGGTATTTCCGACTCTCCGTGTTCAACGGCGACTTCGAGAAGAAGTGTGACAAACGGGAGATCCGCCTCGCCGGCGAGGAGGCTCCGGAGCTCGAATACGGGTTCTGGGAGGCGGAGCCTCCCGGGAAAGAATCGAAGGGGGAAGAACCACTGGAAAAGAGTCCGCTTCTGGCCGATCTTGACGGACGCCGTCCGGACAAACTTCTGATTCTGCTGCCGGGCATCGGCGGCAACTACTTCGGCGGGACGGCTCTCGCGCTCGCGGAACTTTTTCACCGCAACGGCTGGGCGGTCGCGGCGCTCGACAGCACCTTCACCTGGCAGTTCTGCGAGGCGACCGGCGGGAGGCTGCCGGGTTTTCTGCCGCGCGACGGGCAGAATGTCCACCGCGCGATCGAACTCGTGCTCAATGACCTGAAGGAGGCGGAGCTCTTCGATCCGGCGTCGACGCGGATTGCGCTCATGGGTTACTCGTTCGGCGCGATGCACACGCTGAAGGTCGCACAACTTGAAGCGCGTTCCGGCAACCGGCTCGGAATCGACCGTTTTGTCGCGATCAATCCTCCGGTGGATCTGCATTACGCGATGAAACAGGCTGACAAACTTGCCGGAACCGGTTCCGACTGGGACGCGGCGAAAGCGACCGAAACCGTGCTTGCGATCGCAGGGAAGGCGATGGGGGCGATGTCGCAATCCTATCCGCCTTACGATCCGGAGAATCCCGGGGAGAAACCGGTCAACTACGGCGTTCCGATCTCGCAGGAGGAGGCCGATTACATCGCGGCGCTGTATTTCAAGATGTCGATGCGGGGCGTGCTGCTTTCCGTGCATCGCGACCGGGGAATTCCGGCGCTTTCGACGCCGTACAGCTGGAGCGGGCGTGCCGCGCTCTACCGCGAGGTCGACCGGTTCGGATTTGAGGATTATGCGGAGAAGATCATCGCGCCGGAACTTGCTCCGCTGACCCTCGAAGATCTTTATGCGGCATCAACACTGCGGGACTTCGCACCCGATCTCGAACGGAATCCGCGAATCCGGGTGGTGCACAATTACGACGATTTTCTGCTTTCCGAGGACGACCGGGAGTTCCTCGACCGGACGTTCGGCAGCCGGCTGACCTGGTTCGATCACGGCGGCCATCTCGGGAATCTCTACGTAACAACCGTTCAGGAGACGCTGCTTGAAATGGCGGAACTCCCGGAACCCATCAGCGAAAAGGGACAAAAATGAAGAATCGCATTTCCCTCACAGCGGCTCTGCTGCTTCTCATCTGCGGCTGCGCGCCGACCATCACCGTGAACGACGTGACTTACGAGGCACTCACGCAGGAGGAGGAGGCGCATCTGGTCACAGCCGCCCGCGCGATGCTCGTCAAACCGGGAAAAATGGTTTCGAAGGAGGAGATCCGGCTCGTCCAGCAAACCGAACCCAAACTCGAAATCACCTACACGGACGACCGCTCAGGAACCGCGGAAGTGAGCTGGCAGGCGCCGGAAAAGATCATCACGGTCTTTTTTGAGGGAGAATTCATGAGTCCGACCGTTTCCGTCTCCGTCTCGACGGAGAAACGGCAGCCGGAAATCCTGAAATTCACAGCACCGACTCCATGAATTCCGTTTTCAGAACAGGGGTTGCCGCACTTGGGGTTGTCTGCCTGCTGGGGACAACCGGCTGTTCCGGTTTTGTCCGCGCAAAATCCATTCAGCCGTCCGTCGAAGAAGCCGTCACGGGAGTGAGTGATAAGGGGAGTTCCGAAGCGGAAGAGCATTCCGGTTTCGGCCTTCGCGATGCGCTCGAAGTGTCGCTCACGGAGCTGCTCGAACTCGAAACGGTCGACTCCCTGCGTCGGATCGCAGCGGAACATGTGCACAATACCATGCTGCTGCGGCTGCCCGGGATCCAGGCGGAATACCGCTCCTCCACGCCGCCTTCCCCGGAGAATGCCCTCGACCTGCTCGACGGAGCGATCGCGTACAATCATGTTCTGTCTGCGCCGCCCGGTTCGGAACTCTCCGACGAGCGACGACCGCGGATCCGTCAGTTGCTGCAGTGTTCAGGAGCGGGGAATTGGGCCAGACTCGCCGCGGTTCGGGAAAAGATCGATCTTTCCGGAGGAGTCGGCACTCCGGAACTGCGCCAGCAGGAGGCGGAACTGCTGCTGGAACTCCGGATTGCAACCGGATTCGACAACGAAATGCTGCTCTCATTCGACCGCTCCACCCTGCCGATGCCGCGGAAACTCGATACGCCGCTCGTGGAATTGCAGCGCAAAGCGGTCATGACACGCAGCGAAAGCGCCCCCCTGGCGATTCCGGCGGAGTTTCCCGCGCAAGTCCGGCGCCTTTACGGGGACGATCCCGCCGCTGTGCCGATGCTGGCGGAGGCGCTCTACCGGCTTCCGCGCAAGCTGGCCGCGCTTCAGCTCGCTTCTCCGAACCGGGATCTCCGGGACCTGGCCGCGCTCGGTTCCGCCGCCGGAATCGTGTGCGAAGTCGAACTCTGTTACAATCAGCTCCGGAAAGCGTGGAACGCCTGTGAGGCGGCGCGTCTCCGGGCGGACAGCAGCGTGGAATCCCGATCCGCCCTCATCGAAGCGGTGCTGCAATGGCGTCTGGCTCACTTCCGGCTGCTCGCTGCGACCGGCGAAGAGCCGGAAACTGTTCCGGCCGGTGCAAAATCCCGCCCCGTCACACCGGAAGCGGAAAGCGAACTGTTGAAACTGCTTGCGGAAAAATGAGGAAAAATCTCTCTTTTTCCCCGCAATCATTGGGAAATTGAAAATCGCGGGCTATATTATACAGTGTCTGCCGTTCAGCACAACGGATTACAGAGGAGGTTTCGTCATGTTTTTTACCGGCTTCATCACCCACTCGCTGTTTCTGTTCGGTGTCGCGGTACTGATTGTGATTCTGGTGTTGCTCTTCCGCAAAGGCGGCGAAACGGCCGAACCGGTCGCAACGCTCCACCCGCATACCCCGGCTCCGGATAAAAAGGATGAAACGCCGGCGACGGAGGAAACTCCCGGGGAAGAAGATTTCGAAACCTTGGCCGAAGAAGTTGACGAAGAGATCGCCGCCGATCCCGCAATCCAGGAATACCCCTTCTCGAAGCTGGAGCATCTTTCGATCGCCGGGGCGTGGCAGCTGCATCTGCAGTGCCGCGCCGCAGAAAACAGCTGTCGCATCGCCATCGCTCCGGAGTTCGCGCGCTTTGTGAAGGTTGAAAAACCCCGCAACGGCATGCTGATCCGCTACACCGGCAAAAAAACTCCCGTCGAAGCCATGACGATCGAAATCTCCACCACCGGCATGCCTGCGCAGTTCAAGTCGATCGGCAAAAGCCGCTCCTGGATCGACGCGGCCGAAGGGGAGAAATTCGTCTGCAAAATCACCGACGGCGGGAAATTCGAGATGCCCGGCGCAAAATTTCGGGAACTGGTCGTGAAACTGACCGGCGACAGCCGCGCAGAGTGCGGCGGAGAGTTCGATTCCGCCGAGATGGAGGTCTCCGACCGGAGCAACGCCAAGTTGCGCGGCACCATCGGTTCTCTTGCGGCGCGCCTCTCCGGCGGCTCCAAAGGAGAAGCCGTTCAGGTCAAAAATGCCGAAATCGCCGTCTCAGGCGCCTCCAAGCTCAAACTCGAAGTGACCGACAAGCTCGAAGGCGACCTCTCCGGAGGCTCGTCCCTCAAGTACCGGGGAGAAATCGACACTTCCGGGATCCGCATCTCCGGCAGCTCCCGACTCAAAAACTGGAACTGAATTTCATCAGGCTTCAAAACTGTTGCGTTTTTTTTCAAATAACTAAAATGATTTAACCATCATAATTCACAAGTGAGGAAAGGGAAGAAGATGGACTGGAAGGCGACAATCGACCGGTACGAGAACGAATTGACGCAAGATGTGATTCCATTCTGGCAGAAGAACTGTGTGGACGAGCAGTTCGGCGGTTACTTCACGATGCTGGACAGGGACGGCTCTGTCTACGATACGACGAAATACATGTGGATGCAGTGGCGGATCGTCTACATGTTTGCGGAGCTCTACCGCAGCCGGTTCGGAGCCGGCAACGAGGAGTATCTGAAGATCGCGCGCGACGGCTTCGACTTCCTCTACAAACATGGACGCACGGAAGACGGGAGCTACTACTTCGCGTTGAACCGGCAGGGGGTGCCGTCGATGGCGCAGTACAGCATCTTTTCGGACTGCTTCGCGGCGATGGGAGCGGCGGCGCTCTTTGCCGCGACGGGGGAGGAGCGCTACCGTGCCGAGGCGCGGTCGGCGATGCGGAGCTACATCCGGCGGCTCGACAATCCGAAGGGACGGTGGAACAAGCTGCTTGAGGGGACGCCGAAACGGCTGAGCCTCGGTTCGTACATGATCCTCGCAAATCTCGGCTGCGTGATGAAGGAGTGTCTCGGCAGCGATGAATTCGACGGGGAGACCGATCGCGCTGTGCGTACGGTGATGAAACTCTTCCACAATCCCGAACTCAAAGTGCTCTTCGAGAACGTGAATCCGGACGGAACGTTCGACCTCGAAAGCTGCGAGGGGCGGTTTGTGAATCCGGGTCACGGACTCGAATCGATGTGGTTCGTGCTCCAGTATGCCGAGCGAATCAACGACAAGGAGCTGATCCGTCAGGCGTGCGATTACGTCGATGAGCTGTTCCACTTCGGAACCGATCCGGTCTACGGCGGCATCTTCTACTTCATGGATGCGCTCGGGAAACCGCACCTGGAGCTTCAGCACGACATGAAGCTCTGGTGGCCGCACAATGAGGCGATCATCGCGGCGCTTTTCGCCTACAAGCTCAGCGGGGAAGAACGTTTCCTCGAACATTTCAAGACGATCGACCAGTGGGCGTGGAGCCATTTCCCCGATCCGGAATACGGCGAGTGGTTCGCCTACCTCGACCGGCGCGGAGAACCGAACAACATGCTCAAGGGCGGCAAATGGAAAACCTTCTTCCATCTGCCGCGCTGCCTCATGAAGTCCTCGACCCTGATGCGGGAAATCGCCGGGATCAATTGACCATCCCGATTCCCGTGACCTCGGCGGGACCGCCCTTCATCGTGCAGTTCACGTGGGTGGTGCCCGCCGGAATCGGGTAGGTTTCGGAAAATGTCTGCCACTCCGCACCAGGCGCGGCTTTCAGTTTCCGGACGGAGAGAAATTTCTGACGCTGCATGAAGTTGACCGTCAGCTCAAGTTCACCTTCAGTGCGGGAGCGTGCGTCGAAGCGGATCTGCAACTTCCCGGTTCCCGGTCGACGAGGGAGATAACGCATCGGAAGCGGGTGATCGGCCGTCACGATGATCACTCCTTCGGGACGCTGCCCATCTCCCGTCCGTAACGACAAGATACCCGGAGCCAACCCCGATCGGGCAGGTGTCCGGGGCGTGGGCGTGGATTCGGCTTCTGCGTCGGAAAGTTTTCCGGGCGGAGCAAGTTCGATCAGCGCGGCAGCTCCCGGCGGCAGCGGCACGCCGAAACTCAACCCCGAATCGGAAACCGCATAATTGCCGCGGTCGATCACGACACGCGATGATTCGTCCGTCAGGAGCCGTTTCTGCCGCATATCGACCCGCTCCGAATCGAAGAAACGGCCGGCGTCTGGAATGTTCAGCTCTGCAAAACTGCGTTCGGAACCGGCATTCCAAACGAGAATCTGCAGTTGCCGTGTGACGGAATCGGCAAATGCAAGCGTATTGAGGGTCCCGGCCTGTTCAGATTCGACCCGTTTTCCCGTGAGGGAATCGGTCAGCAGTGAAATCGGCTCAGTCGCCGGCGTTTTCGCCTGGAGAAGCGCCCCTTTCAGCCGCTCGAGCTCCGCGGCCGGAGTGCCGACGGCGGGACTCGAAACGAGCTTCCGGAACGCGGCGGCATCCCCCGGAGCCGGCGTGAGCGCCGATACGTGCAGCTCCTCCGCAAAGAGCGGCAGAGCTGCGGCAAAAGCCGGAACAAGAGAGAACAACAGCCTGCGCATCATTGTGAATTCTCCTATTTGGTGTGCAGCTTGATTCTCGGGTCAGCAGCCAGATAGAGCATGTCGGAAATGAAAATTCCCCCGAGCGTCAACATCCCCGTGAATGCGAAAAGCGCCATCTGAAGCGGATAGTCCCGGCTGGAAAGTGCCAGCAGCGAGAGCGTACCCATTCCCGGAATGTTGAAGATGTATTCCACCAGCAGACTGCCCGCCACGAGCGACGGCAGCAGTCCCCCGAACAGCGTGATGAGCGTAATGAGGCCGTTCCGGAACGCATGACGCCAGATCACCGCCGTCTCGGAGACCCCTTTGGCGCGGGCCGTGCGGATGTAGTCCGAATGGATCACTTCAAGCATGCCGTTGCGTGCGTAGCGCGAGAGTCCCGCGAAGTTCCCGTAGGTCAGGCAGAGCACCGGCAGCATGTAATGGCGCAGAATCTCCCACTGCAAAGCCCAGGTGGAAAGCGAATCCTCGTTGGCAGGCGTCAGGCCTTTGAGCGGGAAAATCGGCCAGCGCCCTCCTTCGCACAACGTCGTCTGAAGCAGCAGCGCGACCCACATCACCGGCAGAGAGTAGAGAAGGAAAAGCCCGAACGCCGACCCGCGGTCGAACCATCCCCCCGCCCGCACCGCAGCATAGACCCCGAGCGGTATCGCGCACAAATAGGTAATGACGATCGCCCAGAAATTCAGCGACAGCGTCACGGGCAGCCGTTCGAGAATCATCTCCGTCACGGGTTTCCCGGGGTCGACCGAGGCGGAAGTTCCGAAATCCCCGTGCAGAACCACCTCCCGGAGCCAGAGCCCGAAACCGACGAGAATCGGTTTGTCGAGGTTGAGTTTTTCGCGCAGCGCGGTGTTTTGCTGAAGCGCCCCCTTCGAAGCGTCGAGCGTTCCGGCGGAAGAGTCGCTGCCGAACATGCTGCTGCGGGTCGGGTCTCCGGGCGCGAGCCGCAACAGAACGTAGCTCACCAGCAGAATCGCCAGCAGCGTGAAGCAGCCCAGAATCAGCCGCTTGATGATGTACTCAACCACAGCACACCCCCTTTCGCCGCTCGGAAGGCAGCTTCACCTTCGAAAGCAGACACGCCCCGAGCAGGAACGGAATTGCCAGCAGCGCGATGCCGACCTCGCTCGAGGAGAAAAGCCAACCGGCAAGCCCGACCAGCAGCGGCCCGAGAATCGTCGTAAACTTGCCGAAGATGTTGTAGAATCCGAAAAATTCCGCCGACTGCCCGTTCGGAATCAGTCGAGTGAAGAACGAACGGCTCAGAGACTGGATTCCCCCCTGTGACGTTCCGATCAGAAACGCCGCGACGAGGAAGATTCCGCGCTTCACCCCGGGAGAATCACACAGCGGAATCAGCCCGACCAGCAGCGCGATCGCAACGTAAACCCCGATCGCCGTGTAGAGCATCCGCCGCGCGCCGAATTTCCGCGCGAGCACCCCGTAGAGAATCGTGAACGGGAATGCGAGAAACTGCAGTGCCAGAATCGTCAGCAGCAGCCAGTTCGCCGGAATCCCGATGTCCACGCTGATCGGCGTCGCCATCAAAAGAATCGTCCCGACCCCGTCGATGTAGAGGAAATAGGCCACAAGAAAGAGCGCCGCGTCGCGGTGTTTCCCGATTTCGCGCCCGGTTCGCCAGAGTTTGCGCAAGCCGTCGAGCGCGCCGATCTTCCGGGAGCCGGGCCGTCGCCGTTCGTGCACGAGACGGAACATCGGAACGGCGAGAGCAATCCACCAGACGGCGGCCATGATGAATGCGAACCGGAACGCGATGCCGGGCGAATCCTTCAGCAGCAGCGAGACCCCGAGGCAGACGAGGAACGGAATCACTCCGCCGATGTATCCCCACGCGTACGCGAGCGACGAGAGCTTGTCACTCGCGCCGCGCGGCGCAATGTCCGGCAGAAGCGCATCGTAGAAGGAGTTGCTCGCCATGTATGCGACAAGCGCCGTGAAGTAGAAGATCAACATCGGCGTTGCGTCGCCGCGCCCGGTCAGGCAGAGTGCGAGCGTCGCGACAATGCCGAGAAAGAGAAAGAAAAAGAGATAGCGCTTCCGACCGGAATTCGCATCCGCGACACTCCCGAGCCACGGGGCGATCACCCCTGCGGCGAGCCCGGCACCGGCGCTGACATATCCCCAGATGCTCGTTGCGAGCGTCTCGTTCATCCCCTCGGCCGAGAAGCCTTTGAAGAACAGCGGAGCGTAAACCGTGCGCACAATCAGCGCGAAGGCCGCGTTGGCCATGTCGTAGCAGATCCAGCTGAGCTGTGCGCGGGTCAGGTGCATCTTCGGGTGGTTACTCCGTTTCTTTTTTCATCACACCGTCGATGAGTTCGCCGGTGCGGTCGGCGAGTTTTGAAATTTCCCGGTTGTGGGTAATCATCATGATCGAACGCTCCGGATGGAGCTTGCGCAGCTCCTGGAAGAGTTCGAGAATCGCCTCTCCGGTGTGGGAGTCGAGATTTCCGGTCGGTTCATCCGCGAGCAGCAGTTCCGGTTCGTTCAGCAGCGCGCGCGCGATGGCCGCACGCTGCTGTTCGCCGCCGGAGAGCTCGAACGGACGGTGTTTCATCCGTTCCGCGAGGCCGACGGTTTCCAGCAGTTCGAGCGCCCGGGCGCGGGATTTCGAGCGGGAAAAACCTGCGAGATTCCCCGGCAGCATGACGTTTTCGAGCACCGAGAGCTCCGGCAGCAGATGGTACGCCTGAAAAACGAACCCGAGCTTGCGGTTGCGGAACTGCGCCGCCGCGGAGCGCGAGAGTTTCGACACATCGATTCCGGCGATGCGGATCGTTCCGGAGTCCGGCCGTTCCAGAGCGCCAATCAGATTCAGCAACGTGGTCTTGCCGCTGCCGGAGGCGCCGAGCAGGCAGGCCCACTCGCCGCGGCGGATCTCCCAGTCCACGCCGCGCAGAACCGGCAGCTTCTCTTTTCCGAGCTGGTAGGTACGCGTCACACCGCGCAGTTCGACAATCATCTCAGTTTCACTCATAACGCAAAGCCCTGGCTGGGTCGAGCCGCGCGGCGCGCAGCGCCGGGAGCAGCGCCCCCAGCGTACAGAGCACCACGGAGGCGCCGACGATAATCAGTACATCCGTCGCAACGATGTGCGCCGGGAGCCCGTCGAAGTAGTAGAACTGCTTCGGGAACAACTCAATATGAAAGGTTTTCGAGGCGAATGCCATGATGTCGTTCCGGTAGAAGATGACCAGCACTCCGGTCAGCGTCCCGGTCACGCTGCCGACCACGCCGATTAAAAATCCCTGGAGGATGAAGATGAACGTGACGCACCGGTCGCTCGCGCCGAGCGCCTTTAAAATCCCGATCTCATGCGTTTTCTGATAGACCGATGTGATGAGCGTGTTCATGATGCTGAACGCCGCGACCAGCACGATGAAGATCAACAGAAAGAACATCATGTTCTTCTCGACCGCGAGAACGCCGAGCAGCTGCTGATTCTCCTCCTCCCAGGTGACGACCCGCAGGAACGGGAGCGATTCCCGGATGGTTTCGACGAGTTTCTTCTGGTCGAACGCGTCCGGCCCCCAGCCGAAGACGGCGGTGGCGCTCCCCCACGGCAGCGAGAGCAGATCGGCCGCGTCGTCGATTCCGGCAAAGAGAATCATCCGGTCGAAATCATATTTCCCGACGCTGTAAATCCCGGTGACGACGAATTCGGCCGGCAGATAGGCGGAGGCGTTTTTGTTCAGCGTCACGCCGCCGTCGGGATTGAAGTCGACCATCTGAGTCAGCCGCTGCTGCGTGTGCAGAAGGATCTTGTCGCCGATGCCGACGCCCCAGCGCGCCGCCTGGTCCGTACTGATGATGATCTCCCCCTTGTCGAGGGAGAGTTTACCTTTTTTCAACGTATCCGGCAGGAAGATGCCGTTTTTTTTGAGATCCTCCGCGCTCGTTCCGAACAGAACCACGCGCGGATCGAGCCCCCGACCGCGCTGCACGATGACCGGGGACTGAATCACGGCGGCGGCACGGCCGCCGGCCTGCTCGACGGCCCGGATCGCCTCTTCGGGGTTGTAGATCACGCCGCCGTAACCGGGACGCACCTGAAAGTGAGCCTGGGTTTCGACGAGTTTCTCCTTCATGAGATCCGTGAAACCGGTCATCACGGCCAGCACCACGATCAGCACCGCGACTCCGAGCGTAACTCCGAGAATCGAAAGCAGCGTGATGAGCGAGACCGCGTTTCGCCGGGGCTTCAGATATCGTCCGGCCAGAAACAATTCCGTTCGCATTGCGTCAACACCTCGTCCGGTTGAGATTCTTTTTTCGAGCTAATATAGCATGGATCGCGCGAAACGCAACAGACAAGAAAATTTCCGAAGGCGATAACGGCAAAAATTTTCCGGTCGCGACTTGATTTTTCCGTTTCTTGCCGTACACTGATAGAAAGACCGTCCATACCGGAGCAGTGAAGGACGGCGAATCTGTCGCATGAGGAGGGAAAGATGCGTAAGTTCCAATGGAGTTTCGCCCTGGCCGCGATGATTCTGTTCGCCGGCGGATGGGGCGCCCCGAAAAATAACGACGCCGACCGGGCCGCCAGAGTCGGCGTCATGCAGCCGAAAGAGATGGAGTTCGTGCAGAAGATCCTGGTCCAGGGCAACGTCGAGACGAAGGAGAAGGTCGAAATTTCCAGCCGGGTCTCCGGCACGATCGACTTCATGGGACCGGGCGAGGGAGATATGGTCAAAAAAGGCGACACGCTCTTCCAGGTCGACCGGGTCAAACTCGAAAACGATGTCAAGGGGCAGAAACATAAACTTTCCGTCGCCGAAGCGGAACTCAAAATCGCCGAGATCAACGGCGATCTCGCCCGGAAAGTTGCGGAAAAGGCACAGTCCGACTTCAACCGATCGGAACAGCTCCGCAAGGCGAAGGCCGTGTCCGAGGACGCTCACGAACGGACCCTGCTGAGTCTGCGCGAGGCCGAAGCGGGGGTGCTCAAGGCGGATGCGCAGACCAACTACGCCCGCGCGAAAGTCGGCCAGGCGCAGGCGGAGCTTGAGATCGCGGAGAAAAACCTCGCCGACTCCCGGAGCCGCACCCCGATCGACGGCAAAGTGGTCACGAAGAAAAAAGATCCGGGCGAGTTCGTAAATACCGGAGAGATACTCTACCGGATCGAGGATCCGGACCGGCTTGAGGTCGTCACAATGATCAGCGCGGTCTATTACGACCGGATCATCCCGGGCAAAACGGAAGCGGTCATCTATGATCGCGACAATTCCGTGGCGGCCCGCGGAGTCGTACGCTTCCGCAGCCCCGCGATCGACGCCCTGTCGCGCACCTTCACAGTCAAGGTCGATCTGCCGGTGAAATCCGGATTCGTGAGCGGCCAGCTCTGCCGTGTGGATCTCATTCTCCGGAAAGTCGAAGGGGTCGGGGTTCCGAACTCGGCGATTCTCGACCGGAGCGGAGACCGGCGCAGTCTCTTCGTCGTCCGGGAGGGGCGGGCGGAATCGGTCGATGTCAAAACCGGCATCGTCGACGGCGCGTGGACCATGCTGAACGATCCCGGCGTTCTCAAAGGGTTGCCGGTGGTCGTTGAGGGGCAGGCGTTCCTCGAAACAGGAGAAAAGGTCGAAGCGGTTCCGGCTGCGGAAGAGGAGGCGGAATAGATGTCCCTCGAATGCATATTGAACCGCAAACCGGTCACGGTGTGCAGCTGCATTTTCATACTCGTGGTGTTCGGGCTCAGCGCCTGGAGCAAGCTCGGGATCGAAGCGGTTCCGGAAACGGAGAGCCCGCACGTGACGGTCACGGTCGTCTATCCCGGGGCGAATCCGGCTGAAATCGAAAGCGAAGTGGCGAAAGATCTTGAGGATGCGGTCGGCGCCATCGACGGCGTCACGGCCATGAACACCGCCTGCCTGGAAAACGTCTGCCGCATCGCACTCAAATTCGAACCGGGCCGTTCGATCGACGGCGCGGCGCAGGATGTACGGGAACGAGTCGACCGGATTCTCCCGGAACTTCCTCCCGGAGCCGAACCGCCGGTGATCTCGAAATACGATCCCGAGGCGGCCCCGGTTGCAACGCTGATGCTGACCGGAGACCAGCCGCTGGACAAACTCTACGACTATGCGGACGAGACGCTCTCGCCGAAACTCTCCGCCTTGTCCGGAGTGGCCGAAGTGCGGATCGCGGGCGGCGAACCGCTCGAACTCCGGATCACGCTCGACACGGAAGCACTGACCGCGGCCGGACTCACGGTGAATGATGTGCTTGCAAAACTGCGCGAGTCGAATCTCCGGCTCCCGGTCGGCCGGATCCGGCAGGACCGGCAGGAGGTGAACGTAACCTACGATTCGGAATTCAAAAATCCCGCGGAGATCGGCTCGCTTGAAATCGGCATCTTCGAGAAACGGCGCGTCTATCTGCGGGATGTCGCCCGGATCACGATGGAGTCCGCCGAGAAACGCACCCTCGCCTTCTACGACGGAGAGCCGGGCGTGATGTTGAAGATCATCAAAAAAACCGACGCGAACACGGTAAGGGTCGTCGACAGCGTCAATGCCGCAATCGATGAACTCGAACGGGATCGCGGGCTTCCATCCGGAATGAGGCTTGTGCGCGTGAGCAACGCGGGAGATTTCATCCGCGCCGCAGTCGAAAACGCGTGGCTGACAATGGGCCTCGGAGTCGTACTGGCCGCGCTGGGGACGTTTCTCTTTCTGCGGGACGTGCGGAAAGCCCTCGCAGCAGCGGTATCGATCCCGATATCGCTGGTGGTGTCGCTTCCGGTGCTTGAGCTGTGCGGATACACGCTCAATGCGTTCACGCTCCCGGCGCTCGGAATTTCGGTTGGAACGCTGGCGGCGTGCTCGATTCCGGTTGTCAGGCGCACCGGAGAACACTCCGGAGCGGCGGCGGTGACGGTCGCCTCCGTGTCGATCGTCGCACTCTTCGTCCCGATCGCAATGATTCTCGCGCCGGCGGGGCGGTATCTGGCGCCGTTCGCGATTACGGCCGGAGCGGCGGCGCTCGCGTCGCTGCTCGTAAATGTCACCTTGACGCCGATTCTCGCAGCCACACCTCCAGACGGAAACCGGAAACGGGAAACGATGCAAAAAACCGGGCGTCTCGAACGCGCCTTCGACCGCTCGCTGGAATTCGTCTGCCGCCACAGCGGCTGGACGGTATTGTTCGGACTCGCGCTGTTTATCGCAGGAATTGTACTTCTGCCGGAACGACTGGGAATGACGTTTCTGCCGGAATGCGATCGCGGTGGATTTCAGATCCGGCTGGAATTTCCCTCCGACTACAACCTTGAAAGCACACGGAAGGAGACGATGCGGATCGAAAAACGTCTGCGGAAACTGCCTGGAGTGGAGGCGACGTCTACCGTGATCGGGCAGCTTCAGGGGAGCACAGGCCTGAACACGGAAGGAGTGAACCTCGCGGAAATCACAGTCGTTGCAAAACCGGAAGCCGGACGCGGTTCGACGCCCGGGGAGATGCGCGAGATGTTCCGGCACGAGCTGCGGGACCTCACCGACTGCCAGGTGACCGTCCAGGGTTCCACGCCATTCGAGGAGCCGCTTTCCGCCTTTGAACTGGAACTCTCCGGCAACGATCTCGACATCCTCGAAGCACTCGCGTCGCAGGGGGTGAAGGCGCTTAAGGCTCATGCCGCCGCACGTGACATCGACAGTTCGGTCCGGACTGCCAAACCGGAAATCCGGGTCATCCCCGAACGCACGGCCATGCAGAATCTCGGCATATCCTCCTCCTCGATCGGGACTCTTTTGCGCGGTTCGATCGAGGGACTCAAAGCCGGCAGCGGAAAAATCGGTTCACGAACGTTCGACATCCGGGTAAAACTCGATGAACGTGCCGGATACAACCAGCTCCCGGCACTGCCGTTCCGATCGAAAGAGGGCAAGCCGCTGCGGCTCGGCACGGTCACGGAACTGCAACGGTCGGCGGCCCCGGCGCGGATCGACCGGAGCGACCGGCAGCGCGTCGTGAAGCTCTACGGGAACCCGGCTCCGGGAACCGCTCCCGGCGCTCTTGCTGACACCGCGGAGGCAATCCTCGTCCCGCAACTGCCGCCCGGATACGGAATGACGTTCACAGGGGCGATCCGGGAGATGCGCGAGGCGTTTTCCGGAATCGGCCATGCCGCCGGAATGGCGATTCTGCTGCTCTATCTGCTGCTCGCGGCAATTCAGGGCTCGTGGCGCGCGCCGTTTCCGGTTCTGGCGGCGCTGCCTGCGGCGCTCCTCGGCACGCTCCTGGCGTTGTGGCTGACCGGAATACCGCTTTCGGTAACCGGGCTGCTCGGCTCCATGATGGTCGCGGGCGTCGCGCTTGCCGACGCGTATCTGCTCGTCGAGTGCGCCGGGCGGAAACGGGCGGCGGGCCTGCCTCCGGACGAAGCGATGCAGCTGGCGGCGAAGGAGACGTTCCGGACGATTCTCGTAACGGGATGTGCGGCGCTCCTCGGTGTGGCGCCGATGGTGTTCGTTCCGGGGACCGGCGCAGAACTGCGCGCGGACTGTGCCGTTCCCGTGATCGGCGGCATCATCGGCTCGACACTGCTCGGACTTTATCTGATCCCGGCACTCTATGCCCTTCTCTTCCGCAGGAGGGATGCTGGGAACGGCTCCCCCCGGACATAGAACCGATAGTCACGCATTTTTTCCGTATAATCCGGGGGCGGGACTTTAAAAAGCCGTTTTCATGGTGTATATTATGGCTTTCAGCGAAAGGGGGCCCGCGATGCGGATCATGTTTGTTTGCACCGGCAACAGTTGCCGCAGTCCGATGGCGGATCTCTATTTCAACGACCTCTGCCGCCGTGCGAACCGTCCGGACATCGACGCCTGCTCGGCGGGGATCTGCGCCTGGGACGGAGATCGAATCTCCCGTCAGGCGGCGGCCGTCATGAGTGCGAACGGCATCGATTCGTCGAACTTCCGTTCGACGCGTTTCACGCCCGCGCTCGCGCGGGAGTGTGACCTTCTTGTGGCGATGAGCGCCTCCCACCGGGCCGCGATGGCGGAAATCGCCCCCTCCGAAGCCGGAAAGATCCGGCTGCTGCTGGAGACGGCCGATGTGCCCGACCCGTTCGGCGGGAGCGTCGAGCAGTATGAGCAAGTTTTCGAATCCATGCGCCCCGCAATTGAGGCGCTTTTCCAATCCGTCGCGGGTGACGGGCCCGGGGAAACCGGCTATTGAAAAGAGAACATCATTCTTTATTTTTAAAGGAGCAGACATCATGATGGAAATCACCGACTGGTACGGCAAATCCCTCCGGATTGCGATCGGAACCGACCACGGCGGATTCGCCCAGAAAGCCGGACTCTCGGCTTTCCTCGAGAGCCGGAAGTGCACGGTCATTGACTGCGGGCCGTTCGTGGCAGACAGCAACGACGACTACCCCGATTTCGGCGCCCCGGCGGCGCAGGCGGTCGCGCGCGGCGAAGCCGATGCGGCGATTCTGATCTGCCGTTCCGGCGTCGGGATGGGGATGGTTGCGAACCGCTTTCACGGAGTGCGCGCGGTCTGCGCCTGCAATGCGGAAGTCGCGAAAAAGAGCCGCGAACACAACTGTTCGAACGTGCTCGTTCTGCCCGGCGACACGCTTGACGCCGCCGCGATGGAGCAGGTCGTCGACGCGTGGCTCACGACGCCGTTCAGCAACGACGAACGCCACATCCGCCGTCTCGTGAAGGTCGAGCGGACCACCTATGACGACATCGCCGCCGTGCGCGCGGCCGACCCCGAAGTCGCCCGGATCATCGACGGCGAAGCCGAGCGCCAGGCCGACGGCATCGAACTCATCGCCAGCGAAAACTTCGCCTCCTGCGCGGTTCGCGCCGCCCAGGGCTCTGTGCTGACCAACAAATACGCCGAGGGGTATCCCGGCAAGCGCTACTACAACGGCTGCGAATTCGTCGATGAGATGGAGTCGCTCGCGATCGAACGTGTGAAGAAACTCTTCGGAGCGGAAGCCGCGAACGTGCAGCCCCACTCCGGTTCCAGTGCGAACCAGGCGGTCTACATGGCGCTCATCAACCCCGGCGACACGGTTCTGGCGATGAGCCTCGACCACGGCGGCCACCTGACCCACGGGCATCCGCTGAATTTCTCGGGAATGCTCTACAACATCGTACCCTACGGCGTCGACCGCGAAACCGAACGGATCGACTACGATGAGGTCGAGCGCCTCGCCGTGGAGAACAAGCCGAAGATGATCCTCGCGGGGGCGTCGGCCTATCCGCGGATCATCGACTTTGCGCGGCTGCGCGAGATCGCCGACAAGGTCGGTGCGAAACTCTTCGTCGACATGGCACACATCGCCGGACTCGTCGCCGCCGGCGAGCATCCGAATCCCGTTCCCTACTGCGACGTGGTGACCACGACGACCCACAAGACGCTGCGCGGCCCGCGCGGCGGGCTGATCCTCTGCCGCGAGGAGTACATCAAGGCGATCAACTCGAAAGTGTTCCCCGGCATGCAGGGCGGACCGCTTGAGCATGTGATCGCGGCCAAGGCGGTCTGCTTCGGCGAAGCGCTCACTCCGGCATTCAAGGCGTATCAGCACCAGGTGAAGCTCAATGCCGCAAAACTCTCGCAGGAGCTTGCGGACCGCGGATTCCGCATCGTCTCGGGCGGCACCGACAACCATCTGATGCTGATCGACCTGCGCCCGAAAAAGGCGACCGGGAAAGCCGTGGCGAACGCGCTCGATCTCGCGCGGATCACCTGCAACAAGAACATGATCCCGTTCGATCCGGAGAAACCGTTCGTCACGAGCGGCATCCGGGTGGGGACCCCGGCGGTCACGACCCGCGGGCTCAAGGAGCCGGAGATGGTCCGCATCGCCGACTTCATCGAACGCGGCGTGGCCATGCGCGAGGATGAGGCCGCATTGCGCAGCCTCGGCAACGAAGTCAAGGAATTCATGGCGGCGTTCCCGATGCCGCAGTTCTGATTCCGGAACAGAAAAGGGTTGGCAAAATGATTGACATGAAATTCATCCGTGAGAATGCGGAAAAAGTGAAAGCGAACTGCGCCCGCCGCGGGTTCCCGGTGGACATCGACGGGCTGCTGAAACTCGACGCCGATTCGCGTCAGCTCTCTCAGGAGTCCGAATCGCTGCGCGCCGAGCGCAACCGCCTCAGCAAGGAGTGCGCGAAAGATCCCTCCGCCCGCGACAAGGTCAAGCAGCTCAAGGAGGTGCTCGCGACCAAGGAGGAGATGCTTGCGAAAGTCCAGAACAAGATCTTTCAGACCGTGATCCGCATGCCGAACATGCTTGCGCCGGACGTGCCGGACGGGCTTGACGACACCGGCAACGTCGAACTGCGCAAGGTCGGAACCATCCCGACGTTCGACTTCCGCGTGCGCGACCACCAGGAACTCGGCGAACTGCTCGGGATTCTCGACATCCCGCGCGGCACGAAAGTCGCCGGAGCGGGCTTCTACTACTGGAAGGGGAAGGGCGCGATGCTCGCGCAGTCGCTCTATTTCTGGGTGCAGCGCGTGCTGGTCGAGCGCGGATTCACGATGTTCATGACGCCGTGCGTGGCGAAGGAGCGGACACTGTTCGGGACCGGTTATCTGCCGTTCTTCGCCGACCAGACCTACAATCTGAAGGACGAGGATCTCGCGCTCATCGGCACCTCCGAGCAGACGCTGGTCGGCTACCACGCCGACGATGTGCTCGACGCGGCCGACCTGCCGCTCTGCTACACGGCGTTCACGCCGTGCTTCCGCACGGAGGCGGGCAGCTACGGCAAGGCGTCGCGCGGGATTTTCCGCGTGCACCAGTTCCACAAGGTCGAGCAGATCGTCTTCTGCAAGCCGGAGGACTCGGTGAAGTACCATGAGATGTGCCTTGCGAACGAGGAGTACATCCTTCAGCAGCTCGGCATTCCGTACCATGTCGTGAACGTCTGCGTCGGCGATCTCGGAGCGCCGGGTTACAAGAAGTACGACATCGAAGCGTGGTTCGCCGGGTTCGGCGCCTACCGCGAGGTCACGAGCAACACGAATCTGACCTCGTTCCAGAGCCGCCGGCTGAACATCCGTTACAAGGACGGCGACAAGCGCGACTTCGTCCACACGATCAGCGCGACGGCCGTGACCGACCGCGTGATGATCGCGATCATGGAGAATTTCCAGCAGGAGGACGGAACCGTCATCGTGCCGGAAGTGCTCCGGCCGATCTGCGGCTTCGACCGCATTGAACCGATCAAGAAATAATGCTTTCGTCCCCGGGCCCGAACACCCGGGGACGGCGATGAAAACAGTTACAGCAGTTGAAATGAAATCGTATTTCCGCAAAGAGATCGACGCGATGGAGGGCTACGTCCCCGGTGAACAGCCGAAGATGGAGAACCTCTGCAAACTCAACACGAATGAAAATGCGTTTCCGCCCTCACCCGCGGTGAAGGAGGCGCTCGCCTCGTTCGATTACGGGAAACTGCGCCGCTACCCCGACCCGACCGCCGACGCACTGCGCGACCGGATCGCGGCGGAATTCGGCGTGGAGCGGAAAAACGTCATCGCCTGCAACGGGTCCGACGACCTGCTCACGATGGTGTTCCGCTGTTTCACCTCGCCGGAACTCGCGGTGGCGTGCCTGCATCCGACCTATTCGCTCTATCCGGAGCTGGCGAAGATGCAGGGGGCGCATGTGATTCCGGTCGCGCTCGACGCGGAACACGATTTCGCGCTGCCGGAGAATCTGCTTGAACAGGCGGCCGGGGCGAATCTGCTGATTCTCACGCGCCCGAATGCGCCGACCGGGAATTCATTCCCGCTCGCGGCCATGCGGGAGATCTGCCGCAAATTTGACGGGGTGGTGCTGTTCGACGAGGCGTATGCCGATTTCGCCGACGACAACTGCCTTGAACTTGCAAAGGAGTTCGACAATGTGATCGTCTCGCGCACGTTCTCGAAGAGCTACGCGCTCGCGGGACTGCGGCTCGGCTTCGCAATCGGCCATGAAAAACTGATCGAGGGGCTGTTCAAGGTCAAGGACTCCTACAACCTCGATATGGTGACTCAGACTCTCGGGCTCGCGGCGTTCAGCGACCGCGCATATCTGAAGAAGCGCTGCGAAGAGATCAAGGCGATCCGGGCGGATTTTGCGCGACGCCTGTCGGAACTTGGATTCCGAATTGTACCGTCGCAGGCGAACTTCCTCTTTGCCGCGCCTCCGGACGGGGACGGGGAACGTTACTTCAAGGAGCTGCGCAGCCGCGCGATCATTGTCCGCTACTTCCGGGGAGCGGTGACGGGCAGATATGTCCGGATCACGATCGGCACCCCGGCGGAAATGGACCGGGTCATCGCCGCGACGCGTGAGATCTACGGCTGCTGACCCAGGCAGTGTCCGCTCACGGTTCCGATTCGAGCCGGGGGTGGCGGACGATCTTCCCGAGTTCGAGGTAGATCACGTCCTCGCAGATGTTCGTCGTGCAGTCGCCGATCCGTTCGAGGTGGCGGGAGATGAACATCGCGTCGACGTAAGAGGCCGCATGTTCCGGATATTTCGCAATCAGCGCCATGGCGCGGTCGATGACCTGCTTGTTGATCTCGTCGACCTCGCCGTCCATGCGCATGACCTCATTTGCGTCAAGGCAGTTGCGCGAGACGAGCGCATCGAGTGCCCGCTTGAGCATCTGCCGGACGAGCAGCACCTGTTCCGCGAAGTCGATCTTCTCCGGAGGTTCGCCGGAACGGCGCTCGGCGAAACCAAGCGTGTGGCGCGCGATATTCACGGCGAGGTCGCCGATCCGTTCGAGCTCGCCGTTGACTTTCAGAATCGTGATGATGTAGCGCAGATCGCCGGCAACCGGCTGATGAAGCGCAAGAATCTTCAGACACTCCTCCTCGATGGTGACCTCCATGCGGTCGATCGCATCGTCGCGAGTGATGACGGCGGCTGCCATTTCGCTGTTCGGCTCCGCGGCGGCGGCGACGGCCTGCCGGACCGCGGTCTCGACCGCGGAAGCAAGCGAACTTACCATCCGTTTGAGTCGGATGACCTCTTTTTCCAACTGTTCTCTCATGGTTTCTGCCTCCTCATCCGAACCGGCCGGTGATATATTCCTCCGTCTTTTTATGGGACGGATTCGTGAAAATGGTTTCAGTTTTGTCGAACTCGACGATCTCTCCCTTGTAGAAGAAAGCCGTGTAATCCGAAATGCGCGATGCCTGCTGCATGTTGTGGGTCACAATGACCACGGTGAACTTGTCGCGCAGCTGAAGGACAAGATCTTCGATCTTCAGCGTGGCGACCGGGTCGACCGCACTGGTCGGCTCGTCCATGAGCAGGATTTCCGGTTCGGCGGCGATCGCGCGCGCAATGCAGAGCCGCTGCTGCTGACCGCCGGAAAGCGCGAGCCCGGACTTCTTGAGCTTGTCCTTCACCTCGTCCCAGAGCGAGGCGCCGCGGAGTGCGTACTCGACCCGGTCGGCGATCTCACTCTTCGAAAGTTTGAAGTGAAGTCGCATCGGGTAGGCGACGTTATCGAACACCGACATCGGGAACGGCGTCGGCTTCTGGAAGATCATGCCGACCTTGCGACGCAGTTCAAGCACATCGACATCGCGGTCGAGGATGTTCTTCCCGTCGATCCGGACCTCTCCCTCGGCGCGCTGGCCGCGATAGAGTTCGAAGATCCGGTTGTAAACGCGCAGATGGGTCGATTTGCCGCAGCCGGAAGGGCCGATCACAGCCGTGATCCGGTGAGCCGGAATGTCGATGGAGTTGCCGAACAGCGCCTGATGACCTCCGGCGTAATAGAAGTTGAGATTGCGGACCGAGATTTTGATCGTTTCGTCAGCGTCCATGGTGTTTCTCCTTGAAGATGATCCGACACGAGATGTTCAGCGCGAGAACCAGCAGTGTCACCACAAGCGAAGCGCCCCAGCCCGCTGCGTGCTGCTCCTCAAACGGAGAGTTCGTCGCATATTCGGTGATGAGAACCGGCAGATTCGCGGTCGGACCGGTAAAATAGTTTTTCGGCCAGGCGTCGCTCCAGAGCGCGGTAAAGAGCAGTGGAGCGGTCTCCCCCGAGACACGGGCGATCGCCAGTAAAATTCCGGTGACGAGCCCGCCGCGCGCGCTGCGGCAGATGATCCGCAATGCGGTACGGGCCCGGCTGCATCCGAGCGCGAGCGCCGATTCGCGCAGGGAATCCGGAACCATGAGCAGCATATCCTCAGTCGTCCGCAGAACGACCGGGAACATCAGAAACGCGAGCGCGACCGAACCGGCAAACCCGGAGAATCCGCCCATCGGGATGACGAGAACGGCGTAAACGAACAAACCCGCGACGACCGACGGCATCCCCATCATGACGTTGGCGGCGAATCGAATCGCATTGCCGAGTTTCGTTCCCTTTCCGAATTCTGCAAGATAGATGCCGGCCAGAATCGCCGGAGGAATCCCCATTGCGGCGGCTCCGAGCGTGATGGCGACCGTGCCGAGCAGCGCATTGCCGATTCCGGCATTCAGCGCGCCGTAAGGTTTCGACGGATTCACGAAAAACTCCCACGAGAGCACCGAAGCCCCCCGTGCGAACACGGTCCAGAGAATCCACGCCATGCCGCCGATCGCAAGCACGAGTGCCGCAACCGACAGCACTCCGACGATCCGGTCGACGAGTTTGCGCCGGAAGAGGCCGCGCCGTTTATTGAGCGGAATCGTAGTCATTTCACCGTTCTCCCCGTCCCGCGCCGGTCAGCGCAAGATAATATTGCGCAATCATCTGCACCCCGAGCGCAAGCAGCAGCAGGATCAATCCGAGCGCGAAAAGCACCGCGCGCAGAACTCCGTCCGCCTCGGCGAAATTGTTCGCGAGCGTCGCGGCGATGGTCGTGCCGCTCGCATAGAGATCCTCCGGAAGAGCGACGACGTTGCCGATGACGAAGAGAACCGCCATGGTCTCACCGAGCGCCCGGCCGAGGCCGATGAAAATTCCCCCGAGCAACCCGCGGATGCCGTAACGCATGACGATGTCCTTCGCGGTCTCCCAGCGCGTGCAGCCGACCCCGAAGGCCGACTCGCGCAGCACGGCGGGAGTCATGCGGAACACGTTGCGCATGACCGCCGAGATGTACGGCAGAATCATCAGCGCCAGAATCAGACTTGCGGTCAGAAACCCGAAACCGTTGCCGTACTCGCCGAAAAATGGAATTTTCCCGAACAGCAGCGTATCCGACAGGAACGGCTGCACATGATCCTGCATAACCGGCACCAGAACAAAAAGCCCCCACATTCCATAGATCACGCTCGGAATCGCGGCCAGCAAATCGAGCGCCTGACTGAGAATCTCCCCGATTCCCGGAGGAGCATCGACAAGCCAGAGCGCCGTCACAAAGGCCGGAGGAATCGCAAAAAGAAGTGCGAGCGCAGTCGTCAGCAGCGTTCCGACAATCGCAGGAAGCGCACCATAGACGTTCCGGACCGGATCCCATTCGGTTCCGATCAGGAATCCGGGTCCGAACTCGCGCCAGGCCGGAGCCGACCCCACTCCGAGCTGGATGAGCAGCGCCGCAAGCAGCAGCGGAGCGAGCAACGCACTCCCGGCGGCGGCGATGCGGAACACGCGATCCGTGCACGCGGAGGATATGAGTGTTTTTCCGGAATCGTTCATGGAAGAGACTTCAGAATTTGACAGGCTTGTTTCCGGAGCGGATTTCGGTTTCCCACGCTTGGCGGACCAGCGAAACCACCTCGTCCGGAAGCGGCACGTAGTGGAGTTTCGACGCGGCGGCGGCTCCGGTCGTGTAGCACCAGTTGAAGTAGTTCAACATCGCACCGGCTTTTTCCGCGTCGGGCTGATTGCGCTGAACGAGGACGTAGGTCAGACCGGTGATCGGCCAGCTGTCATCACCGGGCTGATCGGTCAGAAGCATGTAGAAGCCCGGAGCATTCTTCCAGTCCGCATGGGCGCCGGAAGCGCGGAAGGTCTCCGGTTTCGGTTCGACGAATTTCCCGGCCTTGTTCTTCAGAGAAACCATCGAGAGCTTCGCCTCGACCGCGTAGGTGTATTCGGTGTACCCGATCGCACCGTTGATGCGCGCGACGTTGTTGCAGACGCCGGGGTTCTTCTGACCGCCGATGCCGACCGGCCAGTTGACGGCGGGGCCGCAGCCGACCCGATCCGCCCACTCCTTTGAAATTTTCGACAGATAGTTCGTGAAGATGAAACTCGTGCCGGAGCTGTCGGAACGGCGCACGACCGTGATGCGCACGCGCGGCAGTTTCACGCCGGGATTCAGGGCTTTGATGCGCGGATCGTCCCAGCCCTTGATTTTGCCGAGAAAGATGTCCGCGAGCACGGCCTGATCGAGTTTCAACGTATTCGGCCTGACCCCGCGCAGATTCACGATCACGACCACACCGCCGGCGAGCATCGGGAACTGGCAGAGATTCGCCTGGTCGAGCTCTTCCTTCGTAAGCGGATTGTCGGAACCGCCGAAGTCGATGGTTTTCTCCTTGATCTGGTTGATTCCGGCGCCGGAACCGCTGCTCTGGTAATTGACTTCAACACGGCCGTCGGTCGACTCGCCGTAATTGTAGGTCCAGACCCGGTAGACGGGAGCGGGAAACGATGCACCTGCGCCGTTGATCGAGATCTCGGCGGCAACGACGGCGAACGACAGCAACGAGGCGGCAGCCATGCCAAACAGCTTTTTCATATGCACTCCATGTTAGAATTGAACCCGGCAGGCGAAACAGTATTTCCGGGTTTGTGCATATAAGATAGCCGCGAAATGTTAGCGTACTGTTAAAGGAGTGTTAGAAGCTCTTCAAAAAGCCGGGGGGTCGCCGCTGCCGCCGGTTCGGTAACCGCCCGGCGATATGCCGTGATACTGCCGGAACACCTTGCAGAAATAACTCGTGTCTTCAAAGCCGCACGCAGCCGAAACCTCCTTGACCGACGCAACCGTCGTCTGCAGCAGACGCACCGCAAGACGCATCTTCTGACGGATGATGAACTCATGCGGCGAAATCCCTTCAAGCTCCTGAAAACGACGCGTGAAGTGCCCGCGACTGCACCCCGCCACCTCCGCAAGCATCTCCACCGTGATCGGACGGTCGAGATGTTTCCGGCAGAAATCGTGGACTCTGATCATGAATTCACTCTGTCCGGAAAAAATGCTGACCGGAGGCTCCGCCATCATCCGCATCAGAAATGAATAAGCACGCGTACTGGCATCGTACCGCCCTCCCAGCCGCTTTTCCCGGCAAACGGCAAGCAGTTCCCAAGCCTCCCGCACAACCGGGGATCCCGGCGCAAACGGACGCACAATTCCGTTGCGCTTCCGGTATTCCCGCCCGAGCCGCATCAATTCCGAGCCGTTTACCGTCACATACAAGAACTCCCAGGACGACGACTCCGGCGGCAGAAAATAGACGTGCGCCTCTGGAACCATCAGAACAAAAGCACTGCCGGGCGGAACCGGATAACGCTCTCCTTCTAACTCCACACAGCCAAGTCCGTTAAGCGTATATTGCCAGATCAGAAGATCATGGTTGCCGCGCCGCAATCCGTCCCAGCTGTACTCCGGACCGCGCGCAAGTTCGTGGCCGCAATTCAGAAGCATCGCATGCAACCGCTCCGTACGCTCCGTAAAAAAAGGGCTGTACGATTCAAAACAAACCGCGCCTCCACGTTCCATCTCCGCCATACCTCACCTCCTTGATTCTATGAATTTACCACAACCATGCGGAATTTCAACATTTTAATCGCAAAATCAGAGCACAAAATTACCATTGTTATCATGTTTTTCGCATTTACTTTTTTCGAAACCGGAGTATTGTAAATAGCGGGCAACCAAAAATGACCGGCGTGCGCCGGCCAAACACAAACCGGAAGGAACAAGAATGGCCAAGATCACTTTCATGGGAGCGGGCAGCACCGTGTTCGTCCGCAACGTCCTGGGCGACTGCATGTGCCGCGAGGCGCTGAAGGATTCCCACTTCGCGCTCTACGACATCGACGGACAGCGCCTCAAGGAGTCGGAATTCATTCTCAAGACGCTGAACGCGAACATCAATGAAAACCGTGCGACCATCACGACCCATCTCGGCGTCGAGAACCGCAAGGAAGCGCTCCGCGGCGCAGATTTCGTGGTCAACGCAATCCAGGTCGGCGGCTACGAGCCCTCGACCGTCATCGACTTCGAGATTCCGAAGAAGTTCGGCCTGCGTCAGACCATCGCCGACACGCTCGGCATCGGCGGCATCTTCCGGGCACTGCGGACAATTCCCGTCATGCTCGACTTTGCGCGCGATATCGAAGAGGTCGCCCCGAACGCCTGGTTTCTGAACTACACGAACCCGATGGCGATGCTCACCGGCGCGATGCTGCGCGGCAGCTCGGTCAAAACCGTCGGCCTCTGCCATTCGGTTCAGGTCTGCGCCAAGAGCCTGCTCGAAACCCTCGGGGTCGAATGTGATGATGAGCGCGCGAAGAATCTCCGCACGCTCATCGCCGGCATCAATCACATGGCGTGGCTGCTCTCCATCTCGGAAAACGGCAAGGACCTTTATCCGGAACTCAAAAAACTCGCCGACGAGAAGATCGCCCAGTGGCGCGCCGCCAAAGATCCGAAAGAGAAGTCCGGCAACATGATCCGCATCGAAATGATGCGCCGCTTCGGCTATTACGTCACCGAATCGAGCGAGCACAACGCCGAATACCAGCCCTACTGGATCAAGGCGAAATACCCGGAACTCATCGAAGAATACAACATCCCGCTCGATGAATATCCGAGAAGATGTATCAAGCAGATCGCCGACTGGAAGAAGCAGTATGAGGAGCTCTCCAGCGATCCGCACCTCACGCACAAGCTCTCTCACGAGTACGGTTCGGGCATCATGGAAGCGGTCGTCACGAACAAGCCGATCCAGATCGGCGGCAACGTGCTGAACCACGGATTCATCCCGAACCTGCCCGCGAACGCGGTGGTCGAGGTTCCGTGCCTCGTCGACGGCAACGGCGTCCAGGGGTGCTACGTCGGGGAACTGCCGACCCAGTGCGCCGCGCTCAACATGACCAACATCAATGTCCAGCTCCTCACGATCGAAGCCGCGCTCACGAAAAAGCGCGATCGGATCTATCAGGCTGCGATGCTCGATCCGCACACAAGCGCCGAACTCTCCATCGACAACATCGTCAAGATGTGCGACGAACTCATCGCCGCGCATGGCGACATGCTGCCGAAATACAATTGATCCGTCTGCTCCGGCAATCGGAACTCTTCAGGCCGCTCTCGAAACGGGAGCGGCCTTTTTCATCGGGAAACACAAAAAAGGGAGGGTTGACGCCTCCCGCAAAAAAGAGCATGTTCCGCAAAACGGATCCTACCGCCGGCCGGTGTGACGGATCAGCACGATGGTCTGATCGTCATTTTGCTCCACCTCGTAGGTGATGACCGAATCCATCACGCGGTTGATGACCGCCTGCGGCGTACCGCCGACTTCGCAGGAGGCCTTGAATACCTCCGTGAGACGCGCGAGGCCAAACTCCTCCTGCTCCTTGTTCAGCGCTTCAGAAAGTCCATCGGAGTACATCATGACGGAACTGCCGGGTTCAATTGCCAGGCAGATCGTGTCGAAATTCGCGAAATCGTCCGGCAGAATCCCAAGCCCCGTTCCCGCCGGGGAAAAGGTCCGGATATGGCCATGCACGTAACTGACCAGATCGGTGTGACCGGCCCGGCCGAATTCGAGCAACGAATTCTTCCGGCTCAACAGACAGCAGCCCAGCGTGATGAACCGATCCGCGTCGGTGTCCTGAAACAGCTTTTCGTTGATCTTCCGCAGAAAATCGCTCAGCGTCGTAAAACTCCCGGCCGCGGCAAAACAGCGCGCATAACTGCGCGTCATCGCCGTCAGCATGCAGGCGGGAATTCCCTTGCCGCTCGCATCTCCGATGATAATCAGCAGACGATCGTCATCAATCTCCACAAAATCGTAGAAATCGCCGTTGACCTCCTTGGCCGAACGCGTGTATGCGTCAATCGAAAACTGATCCCACGCGGGAAACGCCGGCGGCAGCAGCGACTGCTGCAGATGGCGCGCAAAGTCAAGCTCCTGATCGATCCGTTCGCGTTCGCTGATCTCACTGTACACCTTGATGAGATTCTGCACCATCTGAACCTGACCGGAAAGCAGCCGCAACCGCTCAAACTGCGCCTCGGAAAACGGACTGCCCGGACGCAACCGGTTCGTCGCGGCGCAAACCACACCGACCAGAATCCCTTCGCGCAACAGCGGAATCGCCATCACACTGCCGAAATTCGCGAAATCCGGATACTCCGTAAAACGCGGGTCCGCCGAGGCATCCGGAACCAGTTCCGCCTGACGCGTCGTCGCCAGCCCCCCGAGAAATCCCCTGCCGATCGGAATCTCCTCCCGCCGCAACGCCTCGAAAAGATGATGATGACGCGAAAACAACAGTTGATTCGAACTGTGAATCAGCGGATATGTCCCGCAAACGCCGATCACGCGCAGCTCATTGCCGGAAACCTCGTAGATCGCCACGGATTCCGCATCGGTCTGCTCGGCCACATGGCGCGCCGCCGCATGCATCGCGCCCTCCACCCCGTCCTCCTCCTGGAGCCCCGTGGAGAAGCGCGAGAGGAAATTCGTGATCTCTCGCCGCCGCTCGTTCGCACGATCCAGCGCCCTGCCGAGTTCAATCGTACGGCGGAAATAGTGCACCGCCGTCAACGTGACCGGCAAAAGCAGAATCACCAGAAAGATGATAATTCCGGCTGTCATCGACCCAGACGTTCCTCTCTAAACGGCCGGCGCACTCAGCGGCCGGACTGATACTCCTGCAGCGACTTCAGCGGAGACTCCCCGTGCTTCGCCTCCTTGATGCCTGCGGCGGTCGCCCGCGCGGCGGCAATGGTGGTCATGTACGGGATCTTGTACTGAATCGCCTTCATGCGGATGTAGCTGTCGTCGATCTTCGACAAACGACCGATCGGGGTATTGATAATCAGCGAAATCTGACGGTTCTTGATAAGATCCGCCACATTCGGCCGCCCCTCGTTGAGCTTATGGACTTCTGTCGCCTCAATTCCGTTGGAGTTCAGGAACTTCGCCGTTCCTTCGGTCGCGACGAACTTGAAGCCGAGATCACGCAGCGTCTCCATGATCGGCAGCAGATACTTGCGCTCGCGCTCCGAAACCGAAACCAGCACCGTCCCTTCCAGCGGCAGCTTCGAACCGGCCGCCTGCTGCGCCTTGTAATACGCCATCCCGAAACTCGTGGCAAGTCCCATCACCTCGCCGGTGGCGCGCATTTCCGGGCCCAGCACCGGGTCGACTTCCGGGAACATGTTGAACGGGAACACCGCTTCCTTCACACCGAAGTAAGTCTGCGGATGCGGCTTGAGCATTTCCCGGTATTCCGAGAGCTTGTGACCGAGCATCAGGCAGGTCGCAATCCGCGCCAGCGGCACGCCCGTCACCTTCGAGACGATCGGAACCGTGCGCGACGCACGCGGATTCGCCTCGATGATCCACACCTGATCCTCGCAAACCGCGAACTGCACATTCAAAATTCCCTTCACCCGGAAATCCTTCGCAATCGCCGCCGCATGAGCGGAAATCGTGTCGAGATGCTTCTTCGGCAGCGTCACCGGCGGAATCGAGCAGGCCGAGTCGCCCGAGTGGATGCCCGCAAGCTCAATGTGTTCCATAACCGACGCGACAAACGTCTCCTCGCCGTCGGAAACCGCATCGACCTCGCACTCGATCGCGTTGTCGAGGAACCGGTCGATCAACATCGGATATTCAGGGCTGACCTGGATCGCCTCGATCGCATAACGGGTCAGCGTCTCCTCATCGTAAATCACCGCCATGCCGCGGCCGCCCAGGACGAATGAAGGACGCACCATCACCGGATATCCGATCTCGCGCCCGAGCACAATCGCCTCTTCCAGCGAACGGGCCGTGCCGCTCTGCGGCTGTTTGATCCCCAGCGCGATCATGCGTTCGCGGAAGTATTCGCGATCCTCCGCAAGGCGGATGCCTTCCGGCTGCGTACCGATGATCGTGACGCCCGCATCCTTGAGTTCCTGCGCGATGTTCAGCGGCGTCTGCCCGCCGAACTGGACGATGACGCCTTCGGGTTTCTCCTTCTCGTAAATCGCAAGCACGTCCTCCGTGGTCAGCGGTTCGAAATAGAGCTTGTCGCTCGTGTCGTAGTCGGTCGAGACCGTCTCGGGGTTGCAGTTGATGAGCACCGACTCGTACCCCTCGTCCCGCAGCGTGAACGCCGCATGCACGCAGGTGTAGTCGAACTCGATGCCCTGACCGATCCGGTTCGGGCCGCCGCCCAGGATCATGATCTTCCGGTTCGAGCTGACCGGAACCTCGTCCGGCGCACCCGAATAGGTCGAATAGTAATAGTCCGCGTTCTCCACTCCGCTGACCGGAACAAGGCAATAACTCACCTTGCAGCCGAGCGCAGTGCGCCGGTCACGAATCACCTTCTCCGGAACGCTGAAAAGTTTCGCAAGATATTTGTCCGAAAAACCGAACTTCTTGGCCTGCACAACCATCTCGTCCGGCAGCGCCATCCAGGTGTAGGCTGCGAGCTTCAACTCGAAATCCGCCAGCTCCTTGATCTCCTGCATGAAGAAACGGGAAATCTTCGTAAGCGTGCACGCCTCGTCGACCGTCAACCCCTTCTTGAACGCCTCGTAGAGGTGGAAGAAACGCTCGCTCGACGGCTTCGCAACCAGCGGACGCAACTCCTCAAGGGAGAGCTTTTCGATCTTCTTGACCATCCCGAGTCCCGCCCGGCCGATCTCAAGTGAACGAATCGCCTTCTGCAGCGCCTCCTTGAAGTTCTTGCCGATGCTCATGACTTCGCCGACCGCCTTCATCTGCGTGCCGAGCCGATCCTGCGCCTGCGGGAACTTCTCAAACGCCCAGCGGGCAAACTTTACAACCACGTAATCGCCCGACGGCGTATAGCGGTCCAGCGATCCGTCGCGCCAGTAGGGAAGTTCATTGAGCGTGATTCCGGCCGCGAGCTTTGTCGAAACACTCGCGATCGGGAAACCGGTCGCCTTCGAGGCGAGCGCACTCGAACGCGATGTACGCGGATTGATCTCGATGACGATGATCCGCCCGTCCTCGCGGTTGTGCGCAAACTGCACGTTGCAGCCGCCGATCACACCGACCGCGTCGATGATCCGGTAGGCGTACTCCTGCAGCTTCGCCTGAACCTCCTGAGAAACCGTCAGCATCGGCGCCACGCAGAAACTGTCTCCGGTGTGAACGCCCATCGGATCGACGTTTTCGATGAAGCAGACCGTGATCTTGTTCCCGGCCGCATCGCGGACGACTTCAAGCTCAAGCTCCTCCCAGCCGAGCGCGCACTCCTCGACCAGCACCTGACCGATGAGACTCGCCGCAAGCCCGCGTGAAACGATCTCACGCAACTCCTCGACATTGTAGACAATGCCGCCGCCGGTTCCGCCCATCGTGTAGGCCGGACGCAAAACCACCGGATAACCGAGTTCATTCGCAATCTTCTCGGCCTCTTCGACCGAATAGCACGGCTCCGACTTCGCCATCGGCACGTCGAGCGAGGCCATCGTCTCCTTGAAGATGATCCGGTCCTCGCCGCGCTTGATCGCGTTGAGGTCGACCCCGATGACCTTCACCTGATACCGGTCGAGAATGCCGTTGTCCTGAAGCGAAATCGCCAGATTCAAAGCGGTCTGCCCGCCGAGGTTCGGCAGCAGCGCGTCCGGACGCTCCTTCGCGATGATCTTCTCGATGCTGTCGACGGTCAGCGGTTCGATATAGGTGTGATCCGCCATACCCGGATCGGTCATGATCGTCGCCGGATTCGAGTTCGCCAGAACCACCTCGTACCCGAGCTCACGCAACGCCTTGCACGCCTGCGTCCCGGAGTAGTCGAATTCACACGCCTGACCGATGATGATCGGCCCGGAGCCGATAATCAGTACCTTCTTGATGTCTTCCCGCTTTGCCATATAAACCTTCTTGTCTGATTTGCGCGACGCCCTCCGCAGGCCGAAATCCCGAAGCCGTATACAAATCAGCGAAAGAAACGCACCGCTGCGCCTCTTTCGCATGAGAGCCATCCGCTCAGGATTGTAACCCCGGTTTTCCCACTCTTTCGAACATCGCTGTATGTTAAAAGTTCCGTACACAAACCAGAGATGTAATATAGCGCGGAAAAAGGCTCCTGTCAACCCCGGCCGGGAAAAAAGAACGGGGGCGACCCGCCGCCCCCCTCCGGCACTATTTTTCCTCTTCGCGACCGCAGATCTCTTCGATGAAGTATCGCGGCCTTGCACGTACGTCGTTGTAGATCCGCCCGATGTACTCGCCGATCATCCCGATGCCGATCATCTGGATTCCGGTGAAAATGAACATGACCGCAAACAGCGTGAAAACACCACCCTGCCCCCACGAATCTCCATCCGTCCAGCAGAAGCGGCGAATGACGATGTAGATGCTCAGCAGATATCCGCAGAACGCCGCGAAAATCCCGAAATAGGTCAGGATGCGCAGCGGCATCGTGGTCATGCAGGTCAGAAGGTTAAACTGCAGATTGATGAGCTTCCAGAGCGAATATTTCGATTCGCCCGAAGCGCGCTCGCTGTGTTTGACCGGAATCTCGCAGGTGTTTCGAGCAAAACTGTTTCCAAGCACCGGAATGAACGTGCTGCGTTCATTGCACTGCAGCATCGCATCGACGATGTGCCGGCGGTAGGCGCGCAACATGCAGCCGTAGTCGTTCATTTTGACGCCGGTCGCCTTCTGCGCAACCCGGTTCACGATCTTTGAGGCGAACCGCCGGAAGAAAGTGTCCTTGCGTTTCTGGCGGACGGTTCCGACCACATCGTTCCCCTCCTCCGCCGCCGCAATCAAACGGGGAATCTCCTCCGGCGGATTCTGCAGATCCGCGTCCAGAGTGATGACCAGGTCGCCGCGCACGAGAGAAAACCCCGCCATGATCGCCGAATGCTGCCCGTAGTTGCGGTTCAAAATGCAGCTGATGACCTGATCCGGCCGCTTTTCGCTCGCAGCTTTCATGATCCCGGCTGAACGGTCGCGGCTGCCGTCGTCAACCATGATGAATTCGAAACGTCTCCCGATGCCGTCGAGAGCGGCCAGAGTCCGGTCTATCAGCTCCTGAAGACACCCCTCCTCATTGTAGACCGGCACCACGACGGAGACGAATTCAACTTTATCGCTCTTTTTCATTTTGTAGTCTCACTTCTCTGCTCATCCTTCTGCGGCAGGTTCAAAACCCAGATGAACCGGCGACGGGATCTGCTCTTGATCACGTCAAAGGAACGTTCATTGAAATCGGGTTTCGCAACGTCAAGCGGAAGATTCAGCTCCGCCGCCGCCCGAACCAGCTGTTCCAGATCCGTCTTCCGGTCATAGGAGGAAATCGCGACACGGTGCCCGCGGTTGTTCTCGACAAACGTCTGAAAATCAGAGAACAAAGACCGGTATTCCGCCTCTTTTCGCTGTTTCGGCGTCATCGCCGCGACCTCTTCCGGCGTAAGCCCTTCCTTCCACCGACCAGTCAAGCTGTCCACCACAGGACGCTGCAAATCCAGGTAGAACAGCATCTTTGAGGGCGCATCATCACGCCAGATGAAGATTCGCTCCGGAACAATCCCGGAATTCGATTCGGCGTACGCCATATACAGCTGCTTCTCCGTCCGGTACTTGGTCATCGACGGCAGGATGCAGTCGAAAGCCCCCGCCATCAGAATCGCACACCCGAGCACCATCCCGCCGGTCCGCCGCGGCAGACCGGTCAAATGCGCCACCGGGTTGTCGGGTCGATTATCCATCAGCATCACAGCAAGAACCAGTCCTCCTGTCACCGGCAGTGAGACCAGCAGAAGCAGCGGAGGCTCGAAATTGAAGAAATGATTCCACAACGGAATTCCAACCAGAGAGGCTACCCCGAGAGAAGCCAGCACGATCGCAACCAGCCGCATCAGGAAAAACATCGGCCGATCCCATTTCTCGACACTCCAGTTTCCACCGATTCCCGCCGCCGCAATCAGCGCGCAGAACGGCATCACCGGCAGAATGTAGTACCATCTCCGCGACGTCGAACAGCAGAACAGCACAAACATCAGAAGCGTACCGATCATGAGCTCGCGAATCGGAAGCGGCAGCTTCTTCCAGTTCCGGATCATCCCCGCGATCACCACGATGATCAGCGGAGCCCACGGCAGCAGCGTCCGCGGCAGATTGTAGAGATAGCTGTAAAACGGATCCTTGTGGTCAAACGCATTGAATACCCGGATGATATTCTCCCGCCAGACCAGTTCAAAACCGCTCAGCGCATTCCCCGGAGGCAACCGGTGCGGCGGTTCCAGCGGCACGATCGCCGCCAGATAAAACGGCACAAAAAAGATTCCCGCGGCAATCACAAACGCACAAAAGTTCGAAATCTTCAGGTGCTTGAGCCACCGCTTCTCCATCAGGAGATGCGGAGCAATCACCACAAACGGCATCACCAGCGCCGGAAGCCCCTTCGCCCACGCACCGATAAAACAGATCAGATAAAATCCGAGATAGTGATGAAACTTCGCCCGCTCTTCCGCACGGTAGAAGTACGCCACCGCCAGAACGATCGCCGCAACATTCGCCATATCCGCAGCCGCCGTCCGCGCCCAGAAGAGGAATCCGTAGCAGGAGAGCACCATCCAGCCCGCCAGCAGCGCCGTCCCCCGATCGAAAAGTTTCCGCCCGAGCAGAAGCACGCCCCATAACCCCGCAAGTCCGGCAAGCGCACTCGGAATTCGCACAATGAACTCATTGAATCCGCCGTACAGCAACGCAAACGGCAGAATCAGCCAGTAGGTCAGCTGCGGCTTGTCAAAATAGATCCGCCAGTTCAGCGACGGATGCAGCCAGTCGCCCGAGACAAGCATCTCGCGCGAAATCTCCGCCCATCGATCCTCCGAGCCGGAAAGCGCATTGTGCCCGAGAAACAGAAACAACGTCAATACCGCAAATCCCCAGAAAAACCATTCGCTTCTGCGCGAAGCCGGCGTCGGTTCCTTCGAAAATGAGTGATTCATATAACCTCCGCGTCACTTCCCGGCCAGAACCGCCTTGATCGCCTCCACCACGTCCATCACATCATCGAATGTCATGTCCGGGAAGAGCGGCAGCGAGCAGATCCTGTCGCTGTTGTACTCCGTCGCCGGCAGCATGCCCGGCCGGAACCCCATCACTTCACGATAGTATTTCTGCAGATGGGCGCACCGGAAGTGCAGACCGGTTCCAATATTCCGCGCCTTCAGAGCGGTCATGAAGCTGTCGCGGTCGATCTTCGGCGTATCGACCCGCACCACAAAGAGATGCCACGCATGTCTGAACTCATAATCCGGATCGGCCAGCGGCCGGATCTCCGGAATTTCCGCAAGCTCCCTGCGATAGAGCATCGCCAGTTCCCGCCGCCGCATGTTGATGTTGACCAGCCGGGAAAGTTGCGACACCCCGATCGCCGCGCAGATGTCGGTCAGATTGTATTTGAACCCCGGTTCAATCACCTCTGCCTGCGGCGAGCGGCCGCGATTCTGCCGGTCGAAGGCGTCCATCCCGATGCCGTGAAATTTCCAGCGCCGCATCAGCGCGGCATCCTCTTCGCTGTTGGTCACAAACATGCCGCCTTCGCCGGTCGTCACGTTCTTGATCGCGTGAAATGAGTAGATCGCCGCCCCGGTCGAACCGATGTGCCGCCCTTTGTAATATGTACCGAGCGCATGAGCGGCATCCTCCACCACCGGAATTTCTCCCGCAACACGATAAATGCCGTCAAGATCGAGCGCGGCCCCGGCAAAATGCACCGGCACGATGAGTTTTGTGCGCGGCGTGATCTTCTCGGCGATGCTCTCCGGCGTCGCCAGCAGCGTCTCACGGTCAACTTCGCAGAAAACCGGCGTCGCTCCGGCCAGTACGATCATATTCACGATCGACACCCACGTCATCGACGGCGTAATGACCTCGTCGCCCGGGCCGATCTTCATGATCTTCAAAAGCAGATGCATCGCCGCCGTCGCGGACGAGACCGCCACTCCGAACCGGTTTCCCGTGATCTCGCACACGCCGGATTCCAACGCAGCGTTCTGCGGCCCGTTCGTGATCCATCCGGAACGCAGAACCTCGGTTACAGCTTGAATATCGGCCTCGTTGATTGCGGGCCGGGTGAACGGCAGAAATTCACTTCGCATAACGACTCCAACTCCTCTTTCCATGGGCCTTCAGCGACCCGTTTTATCCTTTTGCAGTTTCGCCTCGCGCCACAGCGCCTCCATCCGGTCGATGCCGGCCTTCTCCAGCGGAATCTTCTCCTCGGCAAGACGTCGCTCGATATAGCGGAACCGCGACTCGAACTTCCGGTTGGCCGCCCGCAGCAGCTCTTCCGAAGTGGCGCGCTTCCGAAAACGCGCAAGATTGGTCACAACAAAAAGCAGATCGCCGATCTCTTCGTCGACATGTTCCTCATCTCCCTCGGCCATCGCCTCCTTCAACTCGGCAAGCTCCTCCTCGATCTTCTCGACGATCCCTGCGGAACTGCTCCAGTCGAAGCCGACCTTTGCAGCCTTTTTCTGAAGTTTCTCCGCGCGGTTCAGACTGGTCAGATAGTGTCCCACGCCATCCAGGATCGACGTCTCACGCGGCTTGCCCGCGGCCGCCTTCTCCTGCGCCTTGATCTTCGTCCAGAGATCGGCCACGTCGGCGGCGGTCTCCGCCGTCTCAGTACCGAAAATGTGCGCGTGACGGCGCACCATCTTCTCCACAATGCCGCCGGCCATGTCCCGGTATGTGAATTCGCCGCGTTCGGAGGCGACCACACACTGAAACAGCACGTTCATGAAGAGATCCCCGAGCTCCTCGCAGATGTCCTGCGGATTGTCCCGGTCGATCGCATCAAGCAGTTCGGCGCACTCCTCGGCAAGACTGCGGCTCAGCGTCTGCCGGGTCTGTTCACGATCCCACGGACAACCGCCCGGCGCACGCAGCCGCTCAAGGATCGCCAGAAGCGATTCCGCCGTCGGTTCAAACTGTTCCACAGCATTCATCAGTACGAGAATCCCAGATTGAAGTGAAAACGCAACTTGTTCGACTCGTAATCCTGATTGTTCACGACCGGATAGGCGAGGTCGAGTTTGATCGGTGCGTTGATGATCGGCAGACGGATGCGAAGACCATAACCGACACCGACGTTGATCTCCGAAAGATCCATCTCAAACGAATTTTTCCACGCGTTGCCCACGTCGCAGAACACTGCTCCGCGCACCGGCCCCCAGATCGGATGCGTAACCTCGGCCGTCAGTTGCAGCATCGTCTGGCCGCCGTAGTTGTTGCCATGCCCGAAAGTCGGCGAAACCGAACGGTATTCGAACCCGCGCAACGAATCACTGCCGCCCAGGAAGTAGCGCTCGAAAATCGGCACATCCTTATCGCGGTTCACGGAAGCGACGGTCCCGATCTTGCCTCCGACCATCGCCACAATCGCCTTGTCGAAGAAGTTGTAATAGTAACTCCCCTTCGCCTCCAGCCGGTAGTAGTTGCTTGACGAACCGAGGAACTTCGGCGTGACCGAACTGAAGAGATCGATCATATAACCGCTGGTCGGATCCGTCAGGCTGTCGCGTGTGTCCCGCGTCAACGACAGGAACGGCTGGCTCACGAACTGCCCGTCGGTCTGTTTGTTCTCCCGCATATACTCCTTGAACCGGTGCGACACGTGATTGATCTTCACGTACTCGAATTTGTAGCCGGCCGAAATCGATGTGAAATCATCGAAGATCCGGTGCGACAGCGAGGTCCGGAATCCGACCCGGTTCTCGCGCCACTCGTCGTAGTCGACCATATTCATGAACCCGGAAACCTCAAACCGCAACGGGATGTCGAACAGCCACGGCTCGACAAAGTCCACGTTGAACCCCGCATTCTCAATGCCGAGCACCCCCTGAATGCGCATACGCTGACCACCGCCGTAAAACCAGTTGCCGGGATTCATGATGTCGAAGTTGTCCGTGGAAATCTCCGCCATGCCGAAGAAGTCACTGACATCCGACGCGCCCGCTCCGATCCGGAAATTATAGCGTGTCGGCTTCTCCGTCACCCGGAAGATCACATCCTTCTCGTCGAGCGCGTCGGCTCCGACCGGCTCAGCGGTCACATTCTCGAAATACCCCATGCCGAGCAATCGCTGGCGACTCACATCGATACGCGCCGGATCGACCGGATCGCCGTCGTGAATCACAAGCTCGCGCCGGATCACCTTGTCTTTCGTGTTGGTATTGCCGACGATCACCACCTGCCGGACGAAGGATTTCCGTCCTTCCGTAATCTCATAAACGATGTCGACCGTCTTGTTTTCGTAATCCTCGTGGCGAACCGGACGGCAGCTCATTTCCGAGTAGCCGAGCGAACCGTAGCGGGCGGAGATCCCGCGCACGCTCTCCTGTTCCGCACTGCTCGAAAAGGTCTCCCCTTCCTTCAGCCGCAGGTAGGGGGCGAGCTCCTCCTCCGTGAACACGGTGTTTCCGACGAAACTCTGACGGCCGACCTTGTAAGGTTCGCCTTCTGTGATCTTGAAGGTGAGGTTCACATATTCGGGATCCTCCGGATCCGGCGTGATCGCAATATCGTCGATCTTGAAGTCAAGATACCCTTTGTCATGGTATTTTTCCCGCAACCTTGCGCGATCGAGTTCAAGTTCACTGCGGTTGAACAATCCGTAGTTCAGGTAGTCGTTCACAAACGGAACCCAGTTCCAATAGGAGTACCGGTTCGCAATCGAGTGTTTCAGATTCCACTGAGAGAACACCTCGGCACCCTCAAAAGTAACGTTGTCGACCCGTTGCTTCAGATTTTCCTCGATCTGGAACACCAGCGTGACCGAACCATCCTCCGGATCCGGCAGAATCACCGGCGTGACGAGACTGTCGGAGAATCCCTTTTCCTGATAGAATTTCCGGAGATTCTGCGCGCTCTCCTGCACGGCCTTGTCATTCAGCAGCGCCCCTTCGGACTGCGTGAGCTGTTTCCCCAGTTCCACAGAGTTGAACTTCGCATTCCCCCTGATCTCGATCCGGCTGATCCGCGGCTTGAGCCGGAGTTTGAACGTGATCTTCACCTTGTCTCCCGGCAGCTCCTCCACCTCGGAAACCACATCGGCAAAGTTGCCGGTGTTGTAGAGACGCTTCACATCGGCGTCGAGAATCTCACGCGTATACTGAGCGCCCTTGTGCAACTGAACATTCAACCCGATCTGCTCCGGTGAAAGAAGCTGCACTCCCTGCTGCTCGAAACTGACCTCTTCCACCTCCGTCGCCCACGCTCCGGCCGCGGAAAGAATGAGAAAGGCCAGCACCCCGCCTGCTTTTTTTGCGAAATTCACGTTTGTACTCCCTATGCTGATCCGGCTCCGGAAGAGAAAACCCGCCCCTTACTGCGGGCAATCCTCCTCCTTGTACGGCGCGGCCGGAATAAACTCCATCTTCGTCGGGAAGAAAAGCAGTTTCAGAACCCCGGTCCGTCCATTACGGTTCTTTTCAATGATCCATTCGGCATCAACGCTCTGATCGGCGCTGGAAATTTCCTTTGCATCGTCCCGGTTGCGGTGCAGAAACGTCACGATGTCGGCATCCTGCTCGATCGTTCCGGATTCACGCAGATGAGCGAGCTTCGGGCGCGCACCGGCTCCGGCCGTCTTGTCCACCTCGCGGTTCAGCTGCGCCAGCACCAGAACCGGAATATTCAAATCCTTCGCGAGCGTCTTGATGCCGCTGGAGATCTCGGCGACCTCCTGCTGACGGCTGTCGGCGCGCCCGTCGGAATGCATAAGCTGCAGATAGTCGATTACAACGCACTCGATCCCCTCCTTCATCTTCAGCCGCCGCGCCTTCGCACGAAGTTCCGCGATGGTGAGGCCGCCTGTATCATCGATGAAGAGTTTCGCTTTCTGGAAAGTGGAAACCGCGTTCGTCATCTTCGTCAAATCACTGTCCAGAAAGGATTTGTTCCAGAACACCGACTCCGAGAGTCCCGCCTCGGTGCAGAGCAGTCGGCGCGCAATCTGCGCCGCGGTCATTTCCAGACTGAAAAACGCAACCTTCCGCGGGTGCGGCGAACGGGTCGGCAACACCAGATTCCGGATCAAATTCAGCGCGAGACTGGTCTTGCCGATGGAGGGCCGTGCCGCAAGAACAAACATTTCGCCGGGTTTCAAGCCGCCGGTGTAACTGTCCAGCTGAGCGAAACCGGTCGGAATGCCGACCTCGATTTCGCCGTTGTAAATCTTCATCAGAGTGCGGAATTCATCCGCGATGATATCCTGTACTTCGACATTGGAATGCTTGTCCTGATCACCGCGAACTTTATAAATATCGGTCTCGATCTGCTCGACCAGCCGTCCCGCATCGGCGTCGGGATCGTAACATTTGAGAAGCGACTCGCTGCAGACATCGATCATTTTCCGGAGAGTCGCGTATTTCTGGAGAATCTGACACCACGACTCGATGTTGACCGTGGTGGCGATGGAACCGTCGAGTTCAGCGAGAAAAACCTCGCCGCCGACGGCTTCAAGCTTGCCGAGCGTCTTGAGACGGTGGGCGACGGAAATAATGTCGACCGTCATCCCCGGATCGGCATGGAGTTCAAGAATAACCTGGTAAATTTCCCGATGCACATGCGAATAAAACACCTCCGGACTCCGGAAGTGTTCAATCGCAACATCCACACATGGATTGGGCTCCCGCAGCATTGCAGCAAGAACCGCCCGCTCCACAGACGGATCATGCGGCTGCGCCCGGTCGGGCAGAATTCCCGGAACCGGACGGGCCGCAGTTTTTTCGTCAAATGCCATGAGCCGTTCAGCCCCGGACAACCCAGACCTTCAGAGCAGCAGTGACATCCTGATGGAGCTTGGCCTCCACTTCAAACGTCCCGAGCGTCTTGATCGGATCCATCTTGATCCGGTTGTGATCGACCGTGATTCCCTGCGCCGCAAGCTGCTCGGCAACCATGCGGGCCGTGACCGAACCGAACAGCTGCTCGTCCTCGGTCGCCTGCATCGGAATCGACAGCTCGATTCCGGCGAGCTTTTCGGCCAGCGCCTTGGCGTCGGCAAGCTCCTGCGCCCGACGGGCCGCGATCTGCACCTTGCGCGACTCGATCAGCCGCAACGTTCCCGGCGTCGCCTTCGCCGCCAGCTTGCGCGGCAGCAGAAAGTTGCGGGCGTACCCCGGAGCAACCTGCACTTCATCCCCGGCAAGACCGAGGTTCTCGACATCATCGAGGAGGATCAGTTTCACGTGAGCCATATTCTATTTCCCCCTTGTGTAATTAGTAGACCAGCGCAATGATGCGGGCGCGCTTGACGGCGGTCGCAAGCATCTTCTGGTGATCGAGGCAGGTTCCGGTGATCCGACGCGGCATGATCTTGCCTTTTTCGGTCTGGAACTTGCTCAGGGTTTCGGCGTCCTTGAAGTCAATGTACGTGACCTTCGCTTCGCAGAAACGGCAAATCTTCGGCTTCGCCGGCGATCTGCGGCGACCTTGTCTCTTCGGCTGCATAATTTGTGATACCTTTCGTTATAAATTCACTTCGAAAAATTTTCTTCTCTCTCGGCCGGGATTCAACTGCCCGGCGGGCGATGTTTTCAGAACGGGATGTCGTCTTCCATCCCCTCGTCGGGATTGAAGGCGCCATCCGGCATCGGCGGCATCTCAGGCTGCGGAGCGCGCGGCATCACACCCTGATTCTGCTGCGGAGCACGCGGCATCCCCCCCTGATTCTGACGCGGCTGATACTGACGCGGCTGCCCGTAGGAGTTTCCTCCCTGCGGCATCTGACCGCCTCCGTAGGAATTCCCGCCGTCATATCCCTGATTGTAAGAGCCGCCGGACTGACCGTCGTTGCCGGGACGCCGGCTCAGGAACTGAACCTGCTCGGCAACCACACGCAGACGCGAACGCTTTCCGCCGCCGTTGCGGTCTTCCCACTGGTCAAGTTGAAGACGCCCCTCGATCATCACCTGGGAACCCTTCTCAAGAAACTGACGGCAACTTTCCGCACTGCGCCCCCAGACCACGATGTCGACAAAGCACGGCTCCTCGACCTCCTGCCCGTTTCCGGATGTATAACGCCGGTTCACGGCAATGCCGAACTCACAAACAGCCGAGCCGCTCGGCAATGCCCGCAAATCGGGATCCCGGGTCAGGTTACCCAGCAGAAAAACCTTGTTCAGTGACGCCATTTTCGACCTCCGGGGTTCCTGTTTCTTTACAATCAGACCTTCGCAACACCTTGCTCTTACTCAAGATTGAGTTTGATCGGCCCCTCTTCGGCCGTCTCCGGACGGTCGCAGACGAGGATCATATTGCGCAGAATCCGATCGTCGAGCTTGTACTTGTCCTTGATCTCGATGACCTTCGCCGGCTCAAGTTCAAAGATGAAGTCAAAATAGATACCCGCCTTGCGCTTGTTGATCTCATAGGTGAACTGGCGGCGCCCCATCGGCGTCGAGGACTCCAGTTTGCCGCCGAGAGAGGCGATCAGTTCCGCGAATTCCTTGATGAAGGCCGCGCCCTCGTCATCCGTCCTGCGGATGTCCAGAATGAATACAGCTTCGTATTTCTTCAAAATAAACCTCTTACTGTGGTTGGGTTGTTTTTTCCTCGTCTTCGACGGGAGGCGCCCACGCATTGAACTTGTTCATTGCACGGCTCATCCCGCCGGTCAACGCCGCGCGAACCGCTTCCGCCGCCGCATCCAGCGACTGATTGAAACGCTCCGCCTCCGCACCGTCGAACTTCGACAGCACATAATCGACCGTTCCGCTCTTTTCCGGGCGGCCGACCCCGATCCGGAGCCGCCTGAACGACGAACTCCCGAGTTCGGCAATCACGGACTTGAGTCCGTTATGACCGCCGTCCGACCCGCCGGTCCGCAGCCGAAGCCGCCCCACCGGCAGATCCAGATCGTCGGAGATGACCAGCACCTCCTCAGGGGCGATCCCCGCCTTCCGCGCAAAACCTGCTACCGCAAGCCCGCTCAAATTCATGAACGTCTGCGGCTTCTGTAGATACAGCGGCCGCCCCCGGAACATTCCGGCATGTACATAACTCTGCGCAACATGCCGCATTTCAAACCGGCCCGCCGGAAATCCGGCCAGCAACCGGTCGATCACCATGAATCCGGCATTGTGGCGGGTCCCATCGTACTCCTCCCCGGGATTGCCGAGGCCCACCACCAGAAGAATTCGTTCATTTTCTCCGTTGCCCATCGCCGGACTCCGTGCACGATTCAGGCGGATTACTTCGCCTCGTCGTCAGCCTTCTTCTCCTTGATCGCCTCGGGCTCGGTCGCGGCTTCCTCCGCAGGCGCCTCAGGCTCTTCCTTCGGGCGGACCACATGCGCCACAACCGCTTCCGGATCGAGATCCGTCCGGACACCTTCCGGCATGACCAGATCCTTCACATGCAGCTGGTCGCCGATATCCAGCGAGGAAACTTCCGCCGCAATGCTCTCCGGCAGATGATCCGGATGGCAGATCACTTCAATCTCATGCAGCTCGAACTCGAGGATGCCGCCATGGTTCACGCCGATGCATTCGCCATGCGCATGCACCGGAACCATCGCGGTCAGATCCGCATTCACGTCAACTTCCTGGAAGTCGATGTGCTGCACATAATTCTTCAGGTGGTTGAACTGAACCTCCTTGACCAGCGCGCTGCTCTTCGCCGCGCCGTCAACCAGCGTGACCATCTGCACGTGGTGGCCGGCAAGGACCTTCCAGGCGTCGGCGTCGACCATGATCGACTTCGCCTCTTTCCCCTTGCTGTAGACGACCGCCGGAATCATGCCGGCCTTGCGGGCACGGCGGGAAGCGCACTTCCCGAACTCCTTGCGGGCCTGCACCGCGATCTCATTGTTGACTTTGCTCATGGAACCCCTTTCTTGACTTCTTTTTTGGTAATTTTATGAGCGCTGAATCAGTGGTTGATATAAAAAAGCGACGAAACCGACTTGCCATCGTGAATGCGCCGGATCGCCTCCCCGAGCAGCGGAGCGACCGAAATCACCTTGATCCGTCCGCCAAGGTCGTCGATCACCGGAACCGCATCGGTCGTCACAAGCTGCTCGATCTCCGGCGTAGCCAGCAACTTCTCCTTGCCGGAATCGTTGAGCATGCAGTGCGATACCGCCGCATAGACCTTCTTCGCTCCGTTCGCCTTCAAAATCTTCGCCGCAGCGCAGAGCGTACCGGCCGTGCTCGTCAAATCGTCGGTGATGACGCAGATCTTGTCCTTCACATCGCCGACCAGGTGGCTCGACGCAACCGTGGTCGCATTGATCCGCCGCTTCGTCACGACCGCGAATCCGGCCTCAAGCATGTCGCCATAATTCATCGCCATCTTCGCGGAACCCGAATCGGGAGCCACGACCACGCCATCGGTGCCGATCAGCTTCTTCAAATACGGAACCAGCACCGGACGCGCATAAAGATGGTCCATCGGAATGTCGAAGAACCCCTGAATCTGCTGCGAGTGAAGATCCATCGTGATGATCCGGTCGGCGCCCGCTTCGGTAATCAGATTCGCCACGAGTTTCGCGGTGATCGGCACCCGCGGCTTGTCCTTGCGGTCCTGCCGGGCATACCCGAAGTAGGGCAGAACAGCGGTGATCCTCGCTGCGCTCGCGCGGCGCGCGGCGTCGATCATGATGAGCAGTTCCATCAAATTGTCATTGGGCGGCTTGCACGTCGGCTGAATCAGAAACGCATCGGCACGGCGGACATTCTCCTCGAACTGCACGAAATACTCCCCGTCGGGGAAGTGGGTGAGATGAACCTTGCCCAGACTGATCCCGAGATAATTCGCGATCTGCTGCGACAGCTCCGGATGCGCGCTGCCGGAGTACACACAAATGTGCTTTGCCTCTTCCATTTGGACTTCCATTGTTTTTGCATTTAGCCATTCGGAAACCCTGCCGGGAGGCGGAAAGAAGGCGGAAACAGCCCTCTGTTTCCATCCAAGGCCCCACGGTGCGGCGACCGTTCTCCCCGCGGGAATTCCCGGCCGCTTTCGATCCGTACAACGGATCAAGGTCTCACAAATATGCCTTTTTTATTGAACAACAGTTTTTACTATATCACCAGTATGAACACTTTACAAGCCGCTCCGCGATTTTTCGTCACAGAAAGTCGCGAAACGCCAGTACATGATAACCTTCCCGCCGCAGAAACCGCATCTGACGGACAAACGTCTCCGGCGGCGTATCGACCCAGGGATGAAGCGAATCCGGCACTCCGTGATACACCAGCACCGGCACTCCGCCCTGCTCCCCGTACGAGAGCGCCCGGAGAAAATTCGAGCCGTCCGCTCCATGAACGGCGACCGCCGGAACCAGAAACGGATCGTCCACGCCCGGAACCCACGCACGATCCTCCACCTTCCGTCCGAACCGAAACCCGAGCCGTGCCAGCAGCTCCGGCCCGTAATCCGCCGCCGGACCACCCGGATAGGCGAAAGAGCAACTGCGCGGCAACCCGACATCGCGGAAACGCGCCTCGAGCGCCTCGATTTCGCGTTCACACTCCGCCGGGCCGATCTCGCCGAGACCTGCGTGCGTAAGCGTGTGGTTCGCAGTCTCGAATCCGGCCGCATCGAGCGAACGGATCTCCTCCCAGGTCATATACTGTCGCTTGTTCACCGCAAAATCCGGAGGAAATTCACACAGAAAAAACGTCGCATGAAATCCAAGCTCCACCAGCAGCGGCGCAACGAACGACGCATGGTTCGAGACGGCGTCATCGAAGGTCAGCACCACGGTTTTCCGCTCCATTCACCACCTCCGGGTCATTTCCAATTGCGCTGCCGGGCCGCCTCGTAAAGCAGAATGGTCGTGGCAGTCGCAACGTTCAGCGAATCGATTTTTCCGAGCATCGGAATGCGCACCGGCAAATCCGAATGTTTCATCCACAACTCCGTCAATCCGGTCTGTTCGGTTCCGACCACGATCGCGACCGCCTGCGTCATGTCGACGTCGGTGTAAATCGTATCGGTGTGCGGCGTCGCCGCCAGAGTCCGGATGCCATGCTCCCGCAGCCACGCGAGCGCCTCCTCGTTCTCCGCCTCGGCCAGCGGCACGGAAAAAAGCGCTCCGGTGCTTGCGCGGATCACATTCGGGTTGTAGAGGTCCGTGCACTTGTTGCAGATGATGAGCCCGTCGACCCCGGCGGCATCGGCGCTGCGCAAAATCGACCCGAGATTGCCGGGCTTCTCGACCGCCTCCGCCACGAGGTAAAGGCCGTTCTCGACCACCGGCAGATCCGCGAGCGTATGGCGCTTCATCTTCGCAATCGCGATGAGCCCCTCCGGCCGCTCGCGGTAGGCCATCTTCTCAAGCAGATGGGGAGCGACCTCCACTACGCGCACGCCCTCCAACGCGAGCGTCTCAAGCAGAGGATACTCGTTTTCCCCGAGAAAGTGCGACGGAGAAAAGAAGCACTCCACGAGTTCCATCCCATACTCGCGGGCGCGTGTCAGCTCGCGGTATCCTTCGAGCACCGTGAGCTGCTCCTTTTCGCGCGGCCGCCGGTCGCGCAGTTTGATGACATGCTTGATTGCCTCGTTCTGGGCACTTGTGATTTTGACGAACTCCATATTCCAAACCTCCCGCCGTTTCCGGCCGACTGACCCGTCATTTTCCCGTCATTTTATCCGTCATTTCCCCGACGCTTTCAATGCGGCGAGCGCAACACGCAACCCGTCCGCGGCCGCCGACATGATTCCACCGGCGCAGCCGACCCCTTCCCCTGCCGGATAAAGTCCGGTCAGATTCGACTCGAATCGAACCGGATCGCGTAAAAATCGCAACGGACTTGAAACGCAGGTTTCGAGCCCTGCAAGTTTTCCGTACCGGATGAACCCCGGATTTCCGCGGTCGAAGCGGCGGAGCGCCGCCCGCAGTGCGACGACCAGCATCTCCGGCGCGAGTCGATCGATCCGGCCGGGCACGATCCCGGTCGCGGCGCCGGTCCGGCGCATGGAAAGCCCCGGACGCCCCGACAGAAACGCCGCCGCATCCTGTGCCGGAAGCGTGTAGTCCGCTCCGCCCGCTTCGAAAAAACGGGACTCCAACCCGGCGAGAAACCGGTAAATTTCCGCCACATTTCCGAAATTTCCGGGCTGAAAGGTCGTGATGAGGCAACCGTTCGCAAACTCTCCGGCACGCGCGTAGTCGCTCATGCCGTTCGTAACGGAGCGGCCGCGCCAGGCGGTCGCGTTCAGAATCTCCCCGCCCGGGCACATGCAGAATGAACTTACGCCGGGGACATCGTCACACGAACGTGACACGAGATGATACTCCGCCGCCCCGAGCGCAGCCGGACGGCTTTCAACATGGTACATGGCCCGGTCGATGAAATCCTGCGGATGTTCGATCCGGCAGCCGAGCTGAAAAGGCTTGAGAGTGCATGCCGCCCCCTGTTCCGCCATACGCAGCACAAGCGACCGTCCGCCGAGCCCGGGAGCCATCACCACCGCGGGAGCCTCCAGCCGTTCCCCTCCGGCAAGTTCGACCCCGGCACACCGCCCGTTTTTCAACAGCAAACCGGTCACTTCCGCTCCGAACCGGAACGTCCCGCCGAGAGCCGAAATCCGTTCCCGCAAATTCGCGGCAACCGTCCGCAGCCGGTCGGAACCGATGTGCGGACGCTTCAGATAACGAATCTCAGGTGGCGCGCCTGCCTCCACATAAGCATTCAAAATAAAAGCCGCATGTCCATCGCGGGTTCCGGTGTAAAGTTTCCCATCGGAAAAAGTTCCTGCCCCCCCCTCACCGATGAGCAGGTTGCTCGCCTCGTCGAGCATGCGCTCCCGCTGGAATGTCCGGTAATCGGCACACCGCTCCTCCACCGGACGGCCGCGATCGAGAATCAGCGGCTTCGCTCCCGCCAGCGCAAACGCGAGAGCCGCAAAAATCCCGGCCGGCCCGGTTCCGACCACGATCGGATGAAGCAAAGTTCCGCCCTCCGGCAGTTCCAGCCGGGGCGCTCCGTAAAGATCGACGGGAGCATCGCCCTCGTCGACATCAAGTTCGAGGTTGTAAAGAAGCATCGGCCGACCGCGCCGCGCATCGAGACTTCTGGCGGTAATCTTCCAGTTGCGCAGTCGGCGCAGGTCGATCCCTTCCATCCCCGCCGCGAGTTCGGCGACCCTGTCGTCAATGTCGGCGGGAGCTCTGGTTGAGTCGACTTTGAATCCGGTGATTCGGCGGATCACTTTTCCATTTCCCGGTCGCGCTGTTCCTTCTGCTCGCGCACGCTTGTAAGCATCCCCTTCTTGTTTCCGTCACCGTCCGCGGCAGCGCCGGGAGCCGGGGTTTCGCCGCTTTGAAGCGCCTCGTCCAGCTCCTGCTTCGCCTTCTCCTCTTCGGCGACGGCAGTGGCGGTCTCGAACAGCTCCGTGAGCCGTTCACGGCATGCCTTGTTGCGGCCCGACTGGAACGAGAAGAAATTGATCGTTCTGGTCACCGCCATGAGATTCGAAGTCGAACGCTTCTGAACCGAGTCCGCCGAAAGGCCGAGCGGAAGCCCCGACCGGATCGGCGTCAGGCAGATCACCACACCGATGAAACTGATCAGAATCGAACCGGTGAACAAACCGAACAATGCCCCCCCGATCCGATCCACCCACTGCTGAAATACATAGTGATTCCCCTTCGGATTCAGCGAGGAGTAGATCATCGTCAGCACGACGAACAGCACACCGCCCGTCACGAGAACCGCTATCGCCGACTGATACGCCGACACCGCCGCAGGCAGAAACCCGAACACCGGAGCAATCAGTTTCTCGCTCCAGAGTCCGAGGTAAGCTGCAAACGAAAAACAGATGAACTTCGAAAACGAACGGTAGAGCAGACGCTGAAAACCCAGCACCGCAAACACCACCGGAACACCCCAGGAAAGCAGCAGTTCCATCTCTTTATTCCCCCTTCCTCGTGATCGTCTTCATGACCCGAGCAGCCTCTTCCCTGGAGATCGTCCCCTCGTTGACCAGCTGCTCGAGCCCTTCGATCAGCCCGGAACCGTCCGCCCCGGCGACCTTCTGACGCAGCAGATCGACCGTGACCCCCTGGGTTTCAAGCACGCTGCCGAGCAGCCGGCGATCCGGAAGATCGAAGACCGCCACAAGACCACCGCCGTTTTTGCGCGCAAGCGCCTGGCTGAGCAGGCAGACGGGCATCCCGGCGAACATCCGCGGCGTGATCTCCCACTTTTCGAATTTCGCAAACGCCTCCAGCGGCGTCGCGCAGTCGATCTGCGCGATCACAAGGTGACCGCTCCGGGCGAAGCCGATTGCGATTCCCGCGCTCTCCGGATCGGAGAGAGAACCGATTGCAAGCGTATCGGCTCCATTGTTGATCGCACTGGTCAGTAGTTTCGACAGCGTCTTTCCCCCATATGGATCAACCTCATACTGAGCGGCATGGCTGAGTTTGAGCTCGATCGGATTTTCGAACGTGGCGATTCGCCGCCCCGCCATTTCCGGAGAGAGCAAAAGCGCATACAGAGTCGAGGTCCGCCCGCTGCCGGGCCGGCCGAGCAACAGAACAAGTCCATGCCCTTCCGCAAGCAACGAACGCAATTCGGCAAGCTCCGTCCCCGGAATGCCGAGTCCGTCGAGCGACGGAACATGATCGAGCATCCCGAGCCGGATCATGAGCTGTTCGCCCGCCGCGGCCCGGGAACTCGTGACGTGACAATAGACCCCCGCCTCCTCCGTGCGCGCAAAAAAGCCGCCGTTCTGCATGCTGCGCCGCTCGCCGATCACCAGATTCGCCGCATGCTTAAACGCCGTGACCAGACTGCCGCCGGGCAGACAGCCGAGATGAACCGTCCGCTCCTCCGCACTGTTGATCCGGAAATAGACGTCATACTCCCCGTCTTCATCCGGACGGATCATGATCCGTTCAGCTCCGCGTTTGAGCGCATCTTCGATCAGCCCGTAGGCGAGCGTCATCGCTTCGACCGAGGCGGGCTTGGTGTCGACCGGGACGATCGGCTCACGGCTGTTCCGGTCGAGCAGCTCGAACGGCGGCGGTTCATCCTTCTTTCTCTTCTTCGACCCCGACCGGGCCGAGAAAAGCTGCTCCGGAGTCACCTCCTCCACACTGCGGTTCGCAATTTGCTGCGAGATCCAGAAATAAAGCAGTGCGGCAGGCCCGAAAAAGAGTGCGGCCAGATTCAGCCATGGTCTCCCCTTCTCATTCTCCCCGGAACGTGCCTCGATGAAGTCAAGCGTGTAGACTCCGGCAAAGATCCAGGCCAGCAGAATCAGTATCAAAATCAAGTTATAACACACGTCTTCCTCCCTTCCCGCGCAACCCTGCACGGAAGTGTTTTTACAGAGCATAAAAAAAATACCGCATTTTCGTTTTATTTGCAACCCTCACACCGAAAAAACTTCCGAATAACCGGCTTTTTTCGGAAAAAATATGGAAAACTCCGGTGAAAATGAAAAAAAAATCGCTTTTTTTTCGTTTCCGGGGGAGCATTTTCGCAAAAATGGGTTAAATTACTGTAAATCTGTACAGGAACGTACAAACTCAACCAATAGAGAGTGGAAGAATGGGCAACCTTAAGAAGAAACGGCGTAAAAAGATCGCCAAGCACAAGCGGAAGAAGCAGCTGAAACTGCTGCGGCACAAGAAGAAGTAATCTTTTTCGATGCCAGCTGCGCCCGATTCCGGTTGTCTTCGTTCGCGATCGACTGGAGCCGGGCGTGTGTTTTTTTGAGGAGCGGGGGAATCCGGATTCTCCGCCGAACTCCAACCGATAACAGGAATGGGCCATGAAAATTTCAATTCAATTCATGCTTGTGTGCGCTCTGGCCGGGAGTCTGTCGCTCCCCGGAGCCGAAATCGCGTCCGACACCACCGCTGATCCCGCATCCCCGGCCGTCGCGACAAAATTCTCCGCCGCCGCGGAAGCCAGAGTCCGGGCCATTGAAAACTTCATGAGCGCCACCAAAAGCCGGAATCGCGACGAACGCTTCAACCTCCTGCTCGAAGTGCTCAAGGACGATCCGGGAACGATTCCGGCACGCAACTACATCCGCGGAATGGTCGAAACCCGGGCCGACGCCCGCAAAGTCGCCGACCGGCTGCTCGAACTCTCACGCCGCCATCCGGAACAGCTCGGGCTCGCCGTCCTCGCGGCCCAGATGAATTATGTCGCGAACACGGTTCCCGCCGAATATCTCGACGACATCAGCAATGCCCTTGCGGAAGTATCCGACCCGGCCAAGCTCCCGAACGAGGAGCTGAACGAATATTACAACCTCATTAACATCTACTCCTCCGCCCTCAAGCAGGCGCGCGATTACCGCGAAGGAACGAACTATTTCGCCACGGAACTAGACCGCGAGCCATCCCCCTACCGTTCGACCCTCCTGCGGTTCGCGGTTGATTTTGAATATTTCTTCTCGAAACTCGGAAACCGGGAGAGCCGCTGGTTCGGGCTCGCCGACAGCGACCGGGAAAAGGCCGCCAGACGATTTGAGGAACTGTTTGCCGAACTTGAGGAGCTTGAAAAGAACGCCACCGGGGAAGAGGCCGATCGCGACATCGACTTTTTCCTCGCCGTCGGCAAACCGGAAGCCGCTCTGAACATGGCGGAGAAGCTCGTGAAGGCCAATCCTTCTCCGCAGAACGAAACCCGGTTCGCCTACACTGCCATCGCAGCGAAAAAGTTCGACCTCGTTCCACCGATCGTCGAAAAACTTTCGAAACTTGACGGCTGGAAAGGTGTTTCGCAGCTCATCTCCATCAACAGCCTTCTCGCCCAGGAGAAATACGATGAGGCGGAAAAAGAGATTCAGCAGTTGAAGGTTCCGATCGCCCGCGATGAGTTCATGCTCAAACTCCACACCGCGAAAAAAGATTACAAAGCCATGCGCGATGAACTCGACGGCATGGAAAAACGGCTTTCGCCGGATGTGGACGTCGACCTCGCCAACGCACTGCGTCAGCTCGTCGTCGCCGAAAAACTCCGTGACGTCGAACTCCTGAACCGCATCTGGAAACTGCTCGTCGACACGAAACAGATCGAATCGACCGACGCGGCCAATTCGGTCGGCTATGTCGCAGCCGAACTGAACGTCCGGCTCGACGAGGCGAAGGCTCTGATCGAGTCGGCCCTCAAGGGAGAACCCGACAACTACGCCTTCCTCGACAGCATGGCCTGGGTACTTTACCGGCAGGGAAAATACGCCGAGGCCGAGGAGTACATCAATCAGGCGCTGCGCGCATCAGAACAGGAGATGGCCCGAGGCGTGATCTTCGAGCATCAGGGAGACATCCTCCTCAAGCTCGGCCGTAAATCCGAGGCGCTTGCGGCCTACCGCGAAGCGATGGACTACTCCGGGGACGACGATTTCGATCCGGAGCGCGTCGAAGAGAAAATCCGTCAGCTGGAGTAGTTGTCTTGGCTGCCATTCCCCAGAAACCGTTCCTCGCAGGATCTCTGCGTGAAGATTTCGCCGCCTGGTGCGTGAAGGAGTGCACCGTGAAGTTCCGGGCGAACCAGATCGCCGAATGGATCTATCGCCACGACGTGCTCGACCCGATGGAGATGAAGAATCTGCCGCTGCCGCTGCGCGGCGCGTTGAAAACAGACTTTCTCGCACCGGGCAGTTCAATCGCGCAGACCGTGACCGCCCCCGACGGAACCGAAAAACTGCTGATTGAGCTCCACGATGGCGAAACGGTGGAGATGGTGTTGATTCCGGGGCGCGAAGAGCGGTTGACCTTCTGTCTCTCCACGCAGGTCGGCTGCCCGGTCGGCTGCCTCTTCTGCGCGAGCGGACGGGACGGACTGATCCGGAATCTCGCCGCCGGAGAGATCATCGAAGAGTTCCTGCTCGGCAGCAAACGGGCCGGACGGCGGCCCGACAGCATCGTTTTCATGGGAATCGGGGAGGGGCTGCTGAATTTTCATGAACTTTCGAAGGCGCTGCATGTGCTGACCTCCCCCGATTACATCGGCATGTCGCCACGCCGGATCACCGTCTCCACGAGCGGTTATGTGCCCGGGATGCTGAAGTTCGCCGAACTCGGCAGGGAGTTCACGCTTGCGATTTCGCTGCACGCACCGGACGACGAGACCCGGGCGCGCATCATTCCGGACAAAGTGCGTTACCCGATCGCCGAAATCATGGCCGCCGCCGACCGCTACCTCGAAACCGCCGGACGGATGGTCACGATCGAATACACGCTGCTCGCGGGCATCAACGATTCTCATGAGGCGGCCGTCAAACTCGCGCGCCTTGCGCGGGCACACCATGCGAAGGTGAATCTGATCCCCTACAACGCGACCGACTCCCGGTTTCAACGTCCCTCACGCCAGGTGATTGAAGAGTTTGAAAGGACTGTCTTCGACGCAGGCGCCCATGTCACGCTGCGAACCGAACGCGGGTTCGAGAGTTCCGCCGCGTGCGGCCAGCTGCGCGCAAAATCCCGTCACTGATTCCGAAACCGGAAAAATCCCGCCCGGAGAGTGAGCTTCCGGAGAGACGTCAGGTCACAAACAGATACAAAATTCGCGTTTCCGTCCATTCCGTTCGGGGAAAAAGCGGTTATAGTGGAGTCAGATACAACTCGAACCCGACAGGAGGAGGCCCCATGGAACGCACGGATCAGAACTACCGTATTGCAAACGAGATTTACGCCGGCTGCGGAGTCGACACCGAACAGGCCATGCGCGAACTGGAAACGATTCCGCTTTCGATCCACGCCTGGCAGGGGGACGACGTACAGGGATTTGAAGGGACGGGGCATGCGCTCACGGGGGGCTGCCTCGTTTCCGGAAATTATCCCGGCTGCGCCCGTAACTCGGAGGAGCTGCGCGGCGACCTCGACGTGGCGCTTTTGCTGATTCCCGGCAGCCACCGGATCTGCCTGCAGGGTCATGAGATCGACCGTGCCGTTCCCGGGGTCGATCGTGACGCATTCACGATCGAACAGTTTTCCGGCTGGCTCGCATGGGCGGAGGCGAAGAAGCTCGGTCTCGACATCGCTCCGGCATTTTACTCGCATCCGAAGCTCGATCACGGTCTTTCCCTTTCGCATCCCGACGCCGGGATCCGCCGCTTCTGGATCGATCATGCCAAATCGATCCGTCGCATCGGCGCGGAGTTCGGACGGGTGCTCGGCACGCCTGCAGTCTGCAACGAATGGGTTCCGGACGGTTTCAAGGACACTCCCGCAGACCGGGTTGCGCCGCGCGAACGACTGCGGGAATCGCTCGACGAAATCTTCGCGGACGAACTCCCGGAGACGTTGCTGCTCGACGCGGTCGAGTCGAAACTCTTCGGAATCGGCGCGGAGTCCTTCACCGTCGGTTCTCATGACTTCTACCTCTCCTACGCTGCAAAACGGGGAAAATTGATCTGCCTCGACTCCGGCCACTTCCACCCGACCGAGTCGATCGGGGACAAGCTCTCGGCCCTCGCCGTGATGCAGAACCGAATCCTGCTGCATGTGAGCCGTGGCGTCCGCTGGGACAGCGACCACGTGCTCGTGATGAACGACGAACTGCTCTCCATCGCCCGAGAAACCGTCCGCTGCCGGGACGCCGGAGCGGAAATCCATATCGGACTTGACTACTTCGATGCGAGCATCAACCGCATCGCCGCCTGGGTCATCGGCGCACGGAACATGCAGAAGGCGCTGCTCCGCGGACTGCTCGAACCATTCAGCCGTCTGCAAAAATGCGAGGAAACCTGGGATTTCACCGCACGTCTCGCCCTCCAGGAGGAGTCGCGCGCGCTCCCATGGGGTGCGGTTTGGGAAGAGTTCTGCCGCCGTCACGACGTGCCGGCCGACCGCGATTTCATGGCGGAGATCCGGAATTACGAACGCGAGATCACGCTCCTGCGGAACTGATCCCCATCGCGTGTTCAGTTGTTGTTGAGAAAAACGAGCGCCTCGGCATCTCCCGCAGCGGCGGCCGCTTCGAGGAGCCGGGAGCCTTCCGCCGTGTCCTTTTCGACGCCGTTCCCGGTCAGCAGACAGATCCCGAGCTCCCGAAGCGCATCGAGCTGTCCGGATGCGGTCGCCGTCTTGAACCAGAACACCGCACCGGCGGCATCGGGCTCCATGCCGATTCCCTTCAAATGGCAGCGCCCGAACGCGTACTGGGCATCGGGATCTCCTCCGCGCGCGGCAATGCCGTAAAACTCTGCGGCGCGGACCGGATTGACCGCCATCCCGAGTCCGAGCTCGGCACACCGGCCGAGACGGACCGCCGCCGGCAAATAACCTGATTCATACGATCTACGATACAACGCCAGCGCCTCCGGGAGCGAAGAAGCGACCATATCGCCATTCAGATAATAATCGCCGAGCCGCAGCAGTGCGCGCGGTTCCCCGGCCGCGGCCGCCTCTTTCACAAGCGCGAAAGCACGTTCCGGATCGTACTTGACCCCCTGCCCGTATTCATATGCGGAAGCGAGATAGACCTTCGCCTCGTTGCTGCCCAGCCCGGCGGCACGCTCCCAGCACGCGACCGCCCCGGCCTGATCGCCGGGGCCGCCGATCGCATCACGACAGCAGACCGCCAGCAGCAGCAGCGAATCGACGTCTCCGGCTTTCGCCGCCGACTGAAGCAGTTTCCGCGCCTCTTCGCCGCTTGTTTCACGATCGGCACGATCCGCGAGGACCAGTCTCCCGAACTCGCGCGCGGCCGGAAGATAACCGGTCTGCGCCAGCTCCCGCAGCATGCGAAATGCGGCAGCGCGATCCGCCGGGACTCCTTTGAGCACCTCTTTTTCAAGGTGTTCATCCGGCACGCCCGCCGCCAGCAGCAGTCCGAGCCGCAGCCTGGCTTCCGGCACGCCCGCCTTCGCCGCCCGGCCGAACCAGTCGAAGGCGTGGATGAGGCTCGGACGATCGACGCCCCACCCCTTCTCGTAGCAGACGCCGAGGTTGTAAGCCCCCTCTCCGCTCCCCTGCTCAGCCGCCTTGCGGTACCAGTAGACCGCAAGCACAGGATTGCGCGGCCGCGTCTCCGTGCCGAAGAAGAACTCCGAAGCCAGTTTCAACTGGGAGGCGACCTTTCCCGCAAGCGCCTCCTGCCGCAACGGATCCTCCGGCTGCGCCTTCTCCTCCGCAGGAAGCAGCAGACAGAAAAACAGCGGAACAAATGCCGCTAGCCAGTGTGACCGCCGTACCATCGTTCCGCCATTTCCGCCGTCTGCCGGAGAATCCCGGCTTATTTTTCGCCGTTCTTCTTGAGCGCCTCGACCTCGGCCTTGAGCGCCTCAAATTTCTTCTGGAGCTTCTCGAAGCGGCTCGGAAGCGTGTGCCGCGCCATGAACTCGCGCTGCGACTCCGCCGGAGTTCCGAGCGCAATCGCTCCGGCCGGCAGACTCTTGACCACACCGCTCGTTCCGGCCACCTGCACGCCGTCGCCGATCGTGATGTGACCGTTGATACCGGCTTTCGCACCGAGAACAACCCCGCGTCCGAGCTCGGCGCTGCCCGCGATTCCGCACTGCGCCACCAGAATCGAGCTCTCGCCGATCACCACGTTGTGAGCGATCATGACCTGATCGTCGACCTTAACATTGCTCTTGATCCAGGTGCGGCCGAAACGGGCGCGGTCGACAGTCGTATTCGCGCCGAGTTCCACGTCGTCATCGATCTGAACCACACCGGTCTGCGGCACCTTCACAAGCCCCTGCGGGCCGGGAACGAACCCGAATCCGTCCGCACCGATCACCACGCCGGGATGCAGAATGCACTTGCGCCCGATCGTACAGCGGTACATCACCGTCACATTCGGATAAAGAATCGTACCGGCTCCGATCTTAACCCGGTGACCGAGGTAGCAGCCCGCGCCGATCACCGCGCCGTCGCCGATTTCAACGCCGGACTCCACCACTGCGTTCGCGCCGATGCTGACCCCCTGACCGAGCTTCACATCAGCAGCCACCACCGCCGAGGGGTGCACGCCCGGCTCGAACGCCGGAGGTTCCTCCGCAAAGAGCGCCACAACCTTCGCAAACGCATAATCGACATGTTCGGTCACGATCAGCGTATATTTGTCATTCGCCGCGGAGGCAAGATCAGGGCAGACCAGAATCACGCCCGCTCCGGTCGTCTCAAGCTGATGTTCGTAACGCTTGTTGCCGATGAAGGAGAGCTGATCCTCCTTCGCCTCCCGGATTCCGGCCACGCTGTTGACGACCCGGTCGGGATTCCCGACGATCGTGCCCTTGACCATTTCGGCGATTTGTCCGGCCGTGAGCGTAACTTGCTTCATAATGCCTCCAGTGTTTCTCTCTTTTCCCTGCGGGATATTAAAAATCTGAAATCAATCCATAACCGCACGCGTTCCGGCGCACGGATTCCATTCTCAAGGCTTTGCGGTCGCCGGAGCGGCCTCTTCCTTCTTTTCCCCGGCTCCGGTCTCCTGCGTCTCCGAGGAAACGCTCTTCGTGCGGTTCAATTCGCGAATCACAACTTCGGTCAAATCGCACGACGCGGGGAAACGCAGCACCAGCGGCTGGTCGTTCAACGTCTTGCCGGAGGAGTCGAAAATGAAGTTGAATCCCTCGGCCGCCGCCCGCCGGTCGACCTCCCTGTAGATGTCGGCCATGATCTCCTCGCGCTTTTTCTGCTCGATCTCCCGCATGGTCCGGGTGCGCTCGGCCGCATAAAGCTGAAGTTCCGCCTCCTTGGCGGCGACTTCACGCGCCTTCACGACCGCCTCGGAAGCGAACTTTGTGCGCTCCGTCTCCGAAAGCGCGGGATTCTGGGCGTCCGTCCGGAGCTGCTCAGCCTCCCGCTTGAGCTGAATGAGCTGGCTGTTCTGTTTGACGAGATAATTGCGGTATACTTCGGCCTGCTGCTTGATGGCATCCTCGGCGATCCGGCTCTTGTAATACTCCCGGAACACTTTTTCGAGATTCACCACCGCGAACCGCTGCGTCTCAGCCGCGGCCGACACGACCGAAACAAGCGCGAACAAAATCAGCAGTTTCCCGAACATCCGCTTCATGAGGCTCAGTTCCCCGAATAATTCGGTGCATCCTTGATCATCGTCACATCGTGCGGATGCGCCTCGCGCAGCCCCGCCGCCGTGACCCGGACCATCTTCGCCTTGCGCTGAAACTCCGGAACCGTGCGCGCCCCGCAGTAGCCGAACGAGTAACGCAGCCCGCCGACAAACTGAATAATCACGTTCGCAACCGGCCCGCGGAACGGAACCATTCCCTCGATCCCCTGCGGAACGAGCTTCGCGTCGTCATCGACGTCGTCCTGACCGTAGCGCTCGCGGCTGCCCTTACCGGTCTTCATCGCCGCGAGGCTGCCCATGCCGCGGTAGATCACATAGCTGCGCCCCTGATGCAGCGTCACTTCACCGGTGCTCTCGGTCGTACCGGCGAGAACCGAACCCATCATCACGCAGGATGCGCCGACCGCAATCGCCTTGGCAACATCGCCGGACTGCTTGATCCCGCCGTCCGCAATGACCGGGATGTCCGACGGAACCGCCTTCGCCACCTCGTAGACCGCCGTCACCTGCGGCACACCGACGCCCGCCACGACGCGGGTCGTGCAGATCGAGCCGGGTCCGATGCCGACCTTGATCCCGTCGGCACCCGCGTCGGCCAGCGCTTTGCCCCCCTCCGCCGTCGCAACATTCCCGGCGACGACGTCGACCCGGTCGCCGTACATCTTCTTAAGTTCCTTCACCGATTCGATCACCCCTTTCGAGTGACCGTGCGCGGTGTCGAGCACAAGCACGTCGACTCCGGCATTCACCAGGGCCTCCACCCGCTCGTAGTCATGAGGACCGATTCCGGCGGCGGCACGGAGCTGATGGTGATCATCGCGGTTGTAATCCGGCTCCTCCTTCGAAATCAGCGTCTTCACGTCGAGGAAGCTGTAGAGCCCGGTGAGCCTGCCGTCCTTGTCGACCATCGGAAGTTTGCCGACCTTCTTCTCAAGCATGATCCGGTACGCCTCCTGCATCGAGATGCCGTCCTTCGCAATGACCGGGGTCTTCGTCATCACGTCCCCGATCCGAATGCTGTAATCGGTGAGGAACTTGATGTCGCGCGCGGTGATGATCCCAACGAGTTTCCCGTCGTTGTCGACGATCGGGAAGCCGGAGAACGAATACTTCTTCGCCCGCTTTTCATTCATCATCTCTTCGATGGTCTGATCCGCGTGGAAGACCACCGGCGTGCGGATGATGCCGTTCAGGTAATATTTCACCTTGCGAACTTCATCGGCCTGCCGTTCGATCGAAAGATTCTTGTGAATCACGCCGATGCCGCCGAGGCGGGCCATCGCGATCGCCATCGCGCTCTCGGTGACCGTGTCCATCGCGGCACTGACGAACGGGATGTTCAGCTTGACGTTCCGGGAAAACCGGGTGCTGACATCCGCATCGTGCGGAAGAAAATCCGCGTACTGCGTCACCAGCGAAATGTCGTCGAAAGTGAGACCTTCATACTCAAATGCGGCCATGAATTTGTCAATGTAGCGTTCCATAACTATGCTCTCTCCAATCGGGGGTCTGGAAGATTTGATATAATGTTACTGTGTAATATACATCTTTCCTCCCCCGCTTGCAAGGAGTTTTTTCCGTTTTTTTCGATGGAAACCCTGTTTATTCTGTTGCGTTTGACGAGAAGCTGCGGTATATTGTAAGGTAATGATTTGTGCCCGCATCCGCGGTTCCGCCGCGTGAAGGCGCTTTTTTTATTTGGATGGCCCCGCCCCCGAGTGCGGCCATGTTTCGAGAAGGAGCTTCCGACTGATGAATACCAAGAACTTTTACGTCACCACCCCGATCTATTACGTCAACGACAAACCCCATATCGGTCACGCCTACACGACCGTGCTGGCCGACGTGCTCGCGCGCTACCACCGTTCACTCGGCGACGAAACCTTCTTCCTGACCGGCACCGATGAGCACGGGCAGAAGGTCGAAAAGGCCGCGGCAGCCCGCCACATGGATCCGAAGGCGCACTGCGATGAAACCGTGCAGAGATTTCAGTCGCTCTGGAAACGGCTCGGCATCACGAACGACCGCTACATCCGCACGACCGACGAATATCACAAGGAGGTGGTCCGCAAGATCCTCCAGAATCTCTACGACCGCGGCGAAATCTACAAGGCCGAATACACCGGCTGGTATTGCGTCGGCGATGAACGGTTCTTCACGGAGAAGGATCTCGTCGACGGCAAGTGTCCGGAGTGCGGACGCGAAGTCTCCTCGATCGTCGAATCGAACTACTTCTTCCGCATGAGCAAATACCGCGAATGGCTGATCGACTACATTGAGACCCACCCGGGCTTCATCCAGCCCGCGTTCCGCGCGAACGAGACGCTCGGATTCCTGCGCAAGGGGCTCGGAGACCTCTGCATCAGCCGCCCGAAAGCCCGGCTCTCGTGGGGAATCGAGCTGCCGTTCGATCCGGATTACGTCTGCTACGTCTGGTTCGACGCGCTCATCAACTACATCTCCGGCGTCGGCTATCTCCAGGACGACGCGATGTTCGAAAAGTGGTGGCCCGCGAGCTATCACCTGATCGGCAAGGACATTCTGACCACCCACAGCGTCTACTGGCCGACCATGCTCAAGGCGATCGGCCTGCCGCTGCCAAAGACGATCTTCGCACACGGCTGGTGGCTGACCGGCAATACGAAGATGTCAAAGTCCCTCGGCAACGTCGTGAATCCGATGGACATGGCCGACCGTTGCGGAGTCGACGCGTTCCGCTACTTCCTGATGGCGGAAATGTCCCCGGGCAACGACGCAAACTTCACGGAAGAGGGGTTCGTCACACGTTACAACAGCGATCTGGCCAACGACCTCGGCAACCTGCTCAGCCGCGTCCTCAAAATGACGTTGCGCAACGCGAACGGCACGATCCCGACTCCGGGCGCCCTGACCGCCGACGAGGAAGAACTCAAGCGGGAAGTCGCTTCCGCAATCGACACGATGGAGAGCAGCCTCGCCGCACTGAAGTTCGATCAGGGGCTCGCCGCCGTCATGAACGCCGTCCGCGCGGGAAACCGCTACCTCGAAAAAACCGCACCGTGGACTCTCGCCAAAAAGGGAGAAACCGAACGGCTCAACACCGTGCTCTTCACCGCGGCGGATGCGCTGCGGCAGTTTTCCGTGCTGCTCTACCCGGTCATGCCGGAGAAGATGGCCGAGCTGCGCAAGGCGCTCGGCTACACGGGCGATGAGCTCAACGACGCGAAAATCGCCGACCTGAGAACCCGCCCCTGCGACCTGGCCGGACGGCATGTGCAGGACACCTCCGGGCTCTTCCCGCGCATCGACGTGACCCCGAAAGAGGAGACGCCCGCTCCCGCTCCCAAACCGGCGGACAAGAAGAAAAAGGCCGCTCCCGTCAACGTCTTCGCTCCGATCGGGATCGAGGAGTTTGCGAAAATCGAGCTCCGCACGGCGAAAATCCTCGCGGCGGAAAAGGTCGAAGGAGCGGACAAGCTGCAGAAACTCCAGCTTGACGTCGGCGGGGAAAAACGGCAGATCGTCTCCGGCATCGCCCAGTGGTACACGCCGGAAACGCTGGTCGGGAAAACCATCGTGATCGTCGCCAACCTGAAGCCCGCCGTCATCCGCGGCGTCGAATCGAACGGCATGCTGCTCGCGGCAAAATCCGGCAAGGAGCTCAAGCTCGTCACGATCGACGGGGAATTTGCGAGCGGCGCACAGGTCGGCTGAGCAGTCCGGTTCAGACTGGGGGAAGAGATGTCGTACCGGGATGAATTGACCGCGCTCATGTTGACGTTTCCGCCGGTAATTCTCCGCACGGGATGCGCGGCCCCGCTCAATCGTCGCGGGCGGGACAGGCGAACCACGAAACCGGCTCTGTGCATCCCGGACGTGTTGTCGCCATCCGGGAGTCTCGTCTGCAGGCAGTTTTCCGCTTCCTCTCGACACTCCAACCACCGCTCGCTCTGCCGCAGCAATTCTGGCGAGAGCCCTGCGTACTCTTAGAAAGGAACCATCATGCAGATCGAATACCGCATTCTCAAACACTTCACGCCGGAGGATCTCGCGGCGATGGAACGGCTCTACCGGGAGACCGGCTGGATCGGCCCGGAGGATTCCGCCGAGTTCATCGCCGTCGGCATGGCGAACTCCGCCGTCGCGGTCGGCGCGTATGCGGATGGAAAACTCATCGGTATGGGGCGGGCGCTCTCGGACAACGTCTCTGACGCTTACATCCAGGACATCGCAGTTTCTCCGGAATTCCGGCGGCACGGCATCGGCGGCGGCATCGTGAAAACCATTGTCGCCGCGCTCCGCAGCCGTGGTGTCGACTGGATCGCCCTCGTCGGCGAGCCCGGCACCGAATCGTTCTACCGCAACCTCGGATTTGAACCGAAGCGGGAGTTCACCTTCTGGAAACTCCCGCCGGAAATTCTATAAAAACGTCCCGGCGCATCGATCGCATACGTCGGGACAGTTTTCCTTGATTCATCCCTACTTCCCAGGAACAGGAACCGCATCGGGTCGATGATGCCCGCCCGGAGGCTGCGGCGCGCCGGACGGACGCGACATCCCGTCAGGCGCGCCAGGACCGCCGCGGCGCACAGGGCGGATCGACTCGGCCTCGACAAGCGCTTTTAACACTTCCGGATTGCACTTTACAGCGGAAAATTCACCGGCGAGTTTTGCAAACGTCTCGTTCCGCTTCAGAAGATTCTCATATTCCAGCATCTTCAACTCCGCCTCAGCCAACGCGATCTTGCTTTGCGTATACGCCTTCAGATCGATGCCGCCGCTCTTGTACGCCGCCTCGTCGTACTGCTTGAGCAATTCGCAAAATTTCAGATTCACAAGTGCTTCCACCGCTCCTGCCGAAGAGCGCGACTCCCCCTCCATTCGCATCAACGCGAGGCGGGCAAGAGCCAAATCCCTTTCGGCGACAAAAACATCCCTTATGGAAATCCCGCCGGCCCGGTATCCTCCCTCTGCCAACTTCGCTTCCTGTTCGCGGAGCGAAACGATTTCGCGGAACTTCGCAAGATACGCTTCGGAACGACGCGGCGCACGATTGCGCCCGAATCCTCCCCCGAACCGCCCGCCGCCCGGACCGCCCGGACCGCCGCCGAAACGGGCACCTCCCGGGGCCGGGGCAACGGCAATCACCGGCTTTTCGAAGAGGAAGTGATCATACACGGAGAATCCGAGTGCGATGATCGCGGCCAACAGCGCAACCGCTACGGCATTTTTCTGGCAGAATTCGGAAAATTTCATTTGCGACTCCTTTTGTTTTCCGGCGGAACACGCCCGCCACCGCAAATCCCGTATAATCGATTAACGCACTCCTCTGCCATTTTATTCTGCCGAAAAAACGAAAAAAATAAAAAAACGGGCCGGAAAAAATCCGGTCCGTTCCATCGAAGTTTCACACCGGGAGTCATCGACTCCCGGTTTTCCGCACTTCGGCTCAGCCGAGACGGGCTTCGAGCTCTTCAAGCTGCTTCGAAAGCTCCTCGGGGAGGTGTCCCTCGAACTTCTTGTAGTGCTCCTTGATCATCGCGAGCTCATTCTTCCAGCCCTCGACATCGACCTTCAGGAGCTCTTCCATGTCAGCCTTGGAAACCTGGCCCTCAAGCCCCTTGAGGTCGATCGCATCGACGGTCGGCATGATGCCGATCGCAGTATCCTTGCTCTCGCCCTTGTTGTCGCAGCGGTCAAAGACCCACGCAAGCACACGGCTGTTGTCGCCGAAGCCCGGCCACATGAATTTCCCTTCGGGACTCTTGCGGAACCAGTTGACGCAGAAAATCTTCGGCAGATTGCCCTGCGCCGCGCCCTTCTTGCCGATCTCAAGCCAGTGCTTGAAGTAGTCACCCATGTTGTAGCCGCAGAACGGCAGCATCGCGAACGGGTCGCGGCGGACGGTACCGGCCTTCACGTCGAGCGCAGCGGCGGTCACTTCCGAACCGACCGTCGAACCGATGAAGACACCGTGCTCCCAGCTCTTGGCCTGGTAGACCAGCGGCAGCGTCGAAGGACGGCGGCCGCCGAAGAGGAACGCAGCGATCGGAACGCCGGCAGGATCTTCCCACTCGTCCGCGATCACCGGGCAGTTGCAGGCACGCGCCGTGAAACGGGCGTTCGGGTGAGCGGCCTTGACCGGCTTGCCGTCGGCGTCGACCTGGCCCGGCTTCCAATCCTTGCCCTTCCAGTCGATCAGGTGATCCGGCGCATCGTAGCCGATGCCTTCCCACCAGACGTCGCCGTCATCGGTCAGAGCGACGTTCGTGAAGATCGTATCCTTCGCGCAGGAGAGCATCGCGTTCTTGTTGGACTGCATCGAGGTGCCCGGCGCAACACCGAAGAAACCGGCTTCCGGGTTGATCGCGCGCAGATTGCCGTCCTTGTCGAACTTCATCCAGGCGATGTCGTCGCCGACAGTCTCGACCTTCCAGCCCGGAATGGTCGGGATCAGCATCGCGAGGTTGGTCTTGCCGCAGGCCGACGGGAACGCACCCGTGACATACTTGACTTCGCCCTTCGGATTCGTCAGCTTCAGGATCAGCATGTGCTCGGCCATCCAGCCCTCGTCACGCGCCTGGACGCTCGCGATACGCAGCGCAAGGCACTTCTTGCCGAGCAGCGCGTTGCCGCCGTAACCGGACCCGAACGACCAGATTTCGCGGGTTTCCGGGAAGTGGGCGATGTACTTCTTGTCCATCGGAGCGCACGGCCAGATGCCGTTGTCCGATTCGCCCTCGGCCAGCGGCTTGCCGACCGAGTGGACGCACGGAACGAATTCACCCTTGTCGCCGAGGACTTCGAGCACCTTCGTGCCGACACGGGTCATCACTTCCATGTTGATCACAACGTAGGCGGAGTCGGTGAGCTCAACGCCGATCTTCGCGATGTTCGATCCAACCGGACCCATCGAGAACGGGATGACGTAGAGGGTACGACCCTTCATGCAGCCGTCGTAGAGACCAAGCATGGTCTTCTTGAGTTCTTTCGGGTCGATCCAGTTGTTGGTCGGACCGGCCGCATCCTTCGTTTCGGACGCGATGAAGGTGCGCGCCTCAACACGCGCCACGTCGGACGGATCGGAGCGGAACAGCAGACTGTTCGGCCGCTTCTTCGGATTCAGGCGGATCGCGAGACCGGATTCGACCAGCTCGTTGCAGAGACGGTCATACTCTTCCCGGGAACCGTCGCACCAGTAAACCGCATCCGGCTTACAGATTTCGACCCATTCATTCACCCACTTGACCAATTTTTCATTTTTGGTCGGGATCGCATTCAGCATCTTGGCCATGATTTTTTGCATCCTCCAGTATTGTTGTTTGGGGTTCTTATCTCTGGATAATCTCCAAAATATACACCCGAAACAGGAACGTTTCAAGGATCAATTGCAGGATTTTAGGGGAAATCGGCTCCCGGCGGGAGTCCGGAAAATGTTCTAGTTGGCGAAAAGATTCAGGTGCTGATCCAGATTCTCTTTCGTCACAAGCAAGTATCGAATCCGGAAAGCCTCCCGACGATCCTTCGGAGCCGGGACATCATAACGGGCCTCCGGATTGGAAAGCACCACCGCGAGCACTTTCCCTTTGCGAATCAGTTCCGTCAGACCGGGAATCGGTCCGGAGGGCAGCCCGAGCAGCAACAGCTTCGGCGCACCCTCATTCTGCAACATCCGCAGCGAATCCAGATCGACAGGAAGCCCGATCGTGGAAATCACGACCGATGCGTCGGGATGCTGCTCCACAACCGAATCGAAATCGTCAGCCGTCATGGACATATAAAGCGGCATCGGCATCTCCGAGCGCGCATCGGAAAGATGAATGGTGTCCGGCACTACATTGTTGCTCCCATATCCTTCAATCAGGGTATACGCCAACTGCTTGATGTTCTCATTCCGATAGAAATCGGGATCGACCAGCAACAGAATCTGCTGATCCGGAACCACCTCCTTCAAATAGACTCCGGCCTCATATCCCTGCGAGGCGTAAAACGCCATCTCATTTTCCAGCAGATTGGCGTTGCCGCCGAATTGGCGGTGCCAGAAAAGCGCACCACCGGAAAACACCAGAATTGCGAATGACACCGAAGCCGTCGCAAACAGAAACGCCAGAAGAGTTTTGAAAAATTTTTCCATCTAACCGCAGTCTCTCATTCCAACTCGTCCGATAACCTGGCCTCCCTCCCAGCATCCGAACCATTGCCGTTCCACCTAAGCAGAAACACCACCCGATAGTCTGCTGCACGCTATCCGGTGGTGTCGTTTTTATTTCAGCGAAAACTGATTTTCTCAGTTCGTGAAATTGCCCTTGTACTGCTCCGCATTGTCCTTGGTGACAAGGACGTAACGGATATCAAACGCTTCCATCGGATCGGACGGAGCAGGAACGTCGTACTTGGCTTCCGGACTCGAAATGATCAGGCCGACGATCGCTCCGCTCTGGATGGCAGGCATGATGCCGGGAACAGGGCCGGAGGGCAATCCCATCAGGAACAGCGCCGGACGCTTGTCCGCGGGCTGCTTCATGAACTTCAGATTGTTCGCATCCTGCGGCAGACCGACGGTGGTGACGATCACGCCCACATCCGGGTGCTTTTCCACCATCGCGTCGAAATCCTTCGCCTTCATCATCATGTAGAGCGGCATCGGAGCATCCGCCTGGTTGCCCGGCAGTTCAACCGTATCGACCACAACCTCGCCGCCGTATCCTTCGCGCAGAGCATCGGCAAGCAGTTTCACATTGTCATTCTTCTCGAATCCGGGATCCGCAACCAGAAGAAGTTTCTTGCCGGGCATCGCGGTCTTCAGGAAGTCGCCGGTCTTGGTCCCCTGAGAAGCGTAGAACTTGAGCTCGTTCGCCAGCAGGCTGCTGCGGCCGCCGAACACGTTCAGTTCGTTCAGCAGGAGCCCCGCGCTGATCAGAACAATCACAAACAGAACGAACGCCACTGGCTGAACCGCCGGATTCGTCTTCTGCTTCTTGCTGCAGACAATCATGCCGATCAGAGCAAGAACCATCGCCGCGATATATACATATTGCATACTTTTCCCCTTTGTTTTAAGGTTATACAAGGTATCTGTCTGTTAACTGCCCTCTTTAGTTAAGTTATCGTCACTTTTTGAAAAAGCAAATTATTTTATCATTTTTTTGTTTTTTTTACAATAATTCCCCAGAAAAACCGTTATTCAGGCTCGTGGGTTTACTTTTCCCGGGGACCATCCGGGCCGATGCCCTCCTTCTCCCACTGTTTTGCAGTCCGGTATTCGGCCTTCACCTTTTCCAGGTCGACGGAAACCGGCGGAAGTTCCAGCTTCATTTCGCGAAGCGTTTCCAGCAGGATGTGGGAAACCGCGTAATTCCGGAAATATTTTTTGTCCGCCGGAATGATATACCAGGGAGCCTGCTTCGTGGAGCAGCGCTCAAACACCTCCTCGAACGCCTTCCGATATTCCGGCCACAGTCTCCGTTCGGCATAATCGGCACTGCTGATTTTCCACTGCCGCCCGGGATCTTCCAGACGGTCACCGAACCGCTTGAGCTGTTCCTCCGGGCTGATGTGCAGAAAGAATTTCACGATAGTCGTTCCGCTCTTCATGAGGAGTTTTTCAAAATCATTGATGAGTTCATACCGTTCCCGCCAGACCGATTCCGGCACAAGGTTCCGCACCCGCTGGATCAGCACATCCTCGTAATGAGAGCGGTTGAAGATCACAATCTCCCCTCTCTTCGGCGCCACCATGTGCACCCGCCACAGAAAATCATGTGCCAGTTCGAGCGAACTGGGCGTCTTGAACGCCTGAACCCGGCACCCCTGCGGGTTCAGCGGAGCAAGAACATGGTTGATGACTCCGTCTTTCCCCGCGGCATCCATCCCCTGCAACACGATCAGCAGCGAACGCTTTCCCTCGGAATAGAGCTTGTACTGCAATTCCGCAAGTTCGGCGCTGTTGGCGGCGGTTTCCCGGAGCGTCTCTTCATTCTTCTCGATTCCGTATGTCCTGTCCGGATCAATCTGCTTGAGTTTGATCTTCGCGTCCGGCTTAACCGCAAACTCCTTTCGAAAATCCATGATGCAAGAACCTCCCTTCTCATAGTTTCCCTGCCGCTTCCGGTAATATACGCAGGACAAACCGGAAATGCAAATGGCGACTCGACCCGGTTTGCAATTTTCCGATTTCGGTAATATTGTATACAACCAATCAAAAGGAGGATTCCGATATGAACAAAGCAATCGCACTCTCGCTTGTTGCGGCCACCGCGCTCACGTTTGGAGTTGCGGCGAAGGAGATCAAACTTCTGACCATCGGCAACAGTTTTGCCGACAGCGCATTCCGGTATCTGCCGCAGGTGGCGGAATCCGCCGGCGACAAAATCGTCATGGATCGCGCAAACATCGGAGGGTGTCCTCTTGACAAACACTGGAACCTCGTCGTGAAATCCGAAAAGGATCCGAGTGTCAAGCCCTACTACAACAAGTTCACCCTGAAAGACAAACTGCACTCCAACCAGTGGGATTTCGTCACGATTCAGCAGGCGAGTCACCTCTCCTGGAAACCGGAAAGTTACCAGCCATACGCGAAGAATCTTCAGGAGTATGTGAAGAAATACGCCCCGGACGCCGAACTCGTCATGCAGCAGACCTGGGCCTACAGGTTTGACGACAACCGCTATCGCGACTGGAAGATCGACCAGAAAACCATGTTTGAAAATCTCGTCAAGGCGTATGACAAAGCGGCTGCCGAACTCGGTGTCCGGCTGATCCCGACCGGCGAAGCCGTGCAGCTCGCCCGCGAAACCCAGGCCGTGAAATACGTTCCCTATGACACCGAAGCGGTCAAGAATCTGAAATATCCCGACAAACTTCCGTCCGAAGCGGGGTCCTTCGCCGTCGGCATGTACTGGTGGAAACAGAAGGACAAGAAAACCGGAGAAATCCGCTGGGTCCGCCGCAACGATCCGGCCCACCTGAACCGTCGCGGCGAATATCTCCAGGCGTGTCTCTGGTACGCGTTTTTCTTCGACAAACCGACCTCCGAGATCAAATTCGTGCCGAAGGGAATCACCCCCGAAGACGCGGCCTTCCTGCGCGACGTCGCCCAGAAAGCGCTCGACGCCCGCAAAACCGGGAAGTAAAAGGCCGGCCGGAAGTTCGGTTCAGGATACAGGAAAATACAAGGGAAGTTCCCCGCTTTTTCGCAGGAACTTCCCTTTTTCATGTCTCGTTTTGTTCGGAAGCAATGCGTCAGCCGAGGAAATCCCGGATAAAGAGATTCATCTTCTCTTTCGTCACGCAACCGGTGTGGAGCACGGGCAGATCCTTCAACCCCGCCAGCGGTTTCGGCACCGGGACACCGGTCACTTCCGAGAGTTTCGCGACCATGCCGAACTCGTCCGCGGGCAGTTCGCCCGATTCAATCGCGGGCAGCACCGCCGCCGCGAACTTGAACGGCGAGGCGGTCGAGGCGAGCACACACGGCGTCGCGTCCCCGGTTTCGCGGCGGTACTGTTCGTAGACGTTCAGCGCCACTGCGGTGTGCGGGTCGCAGAGATAGTGGTATTTCCGGAAAGTTTCGCCGATGGTGGCGGCGGTTCCGGCATCGTCGCAGAAGCCGCCGAAGAACTCCGACTGGAGTTTTTTCCGCGCCTCATCGGAAATGGCGTAACGTCCATTCCTCGCAAGCTCCTCCATCAATCCGGCGACGGCGGAAGTGTTCCCGCCGTAGAGCAGAGAAAGCATCCGTTCGAGGTTCGAAGAGATGAGGATGTCCATCGACGGGCTGGTCGTCGTATAGAACGGCCGGTTGCGGTCGTAGACGCCGGTGCGGATGAAGTCCGTGAGAATGTTGTTCCGGTTCGAGGCGCAGATCAGCCGCGCGACCGGAATGCCCATTTCGCGCGCGTAGACCGCCGCGAGGATGTTGCCGAAGTTTCCGGTCGGAACCGCGACGTTGAAGGCCTCTCCCTTGTGCAGTTTCCCCTGCCGGATCAGATCGCAGTATGCGGAGACGTAGTAGACGATCTGCGGCACGAGCCGCCCGAAGTTGATCGAGTTCGCCGAGGAGAACTCCATGTTGCGCGCATTCAGATACTCTTTCATCTCGCGGTCGGAAAAGATTTTCTTGACGCCGTTCTGGGCGTCGTCGAAATTCCCCTCGATCGCGCAGACGGCGACGTTGTCGCCCTTCTGAGTGACCATCTGAAGTTTCTGCATGGCGCTCACGCCGTTCTGCGGATAAAAGACGATGATCTTCGTGCCGGGCACGTCGGCGAATCCGTCGAGCGCCGCCTTGCCGGTGTCGCCGGAAGTGGCAGTGAGGATGACCATCGTGCGGCCGGGAGCCGCCTTCCGGGCGGAGATCGTCAGCAGATGCGGCAGGAGCTGCAGCGCCATGTCCTTGAAGGCGCAGGTCGGCCCGTGCCAGAGTTCGAGGATGTTCAAGCCAGGAGCGACTTCAACGAGCGGCGCGGGATTTTCGGCGTCGAACGTGCCGGTATAGGCGGCTTCCACGCTGTCGGCGATTTCAGCCGGCGTGAAGTCGGTCAGATAGAGCGCGAGCACTTCGCGTGCGCGCGCCTTGTAATCCATATCGATCATCCGGTCGATGAGTTCGCCGGAGATCTTCGGGAACTCCGACGGGATGAAGAGCCCGCCGTCCTCGGCGAGCCCCCTGGCTATGGCCTGGGCGGAAGTGACGTTCCGCGGGCTTCTGGTGCTGGTGAAATGCATGATAGGATGCTCCATCCGTTCTAAATGGTTTTCAATTAGATCCACTCAGAGTATAATGTACACCGGAACGCCCTTTTTTTCCAGTGGCTTCGGCGTTTTGTCGACGAATGAGCCTTGGCACTCAGACGATGTCAAACATCAGTCTGCCGAGTTCAAGAGCGTACTTCAGCTTCAGTTTCCGGATTGCGGAAGTCAGGCAGTTGCGCTCTCCGGGAACTTCGAAGTTGAAGAGTCCGCGATAGGGGGAGCGCTTGAGGGCTCTCATGAACGCGGTCCAGTTCACGCTCCCGCGTCCGCAGGGGAGCATGTGATGATCGGCATTGCCGAGATTGTCGGCGACATGGAGGGCGAGGAGTTTGTCGCCCGCCTCGTCGATGAAGGCGGCGGGATCTCCCTGCACCAGGTTCAGATGGCCGGTGTCGAGGCAGATGCCGAGTTCCTGCGGGCGGCCCACCTTCGCGATGACGCGCAGAAGGTCGGAAGCGAACGGTGTCAGGACGGGAACGTTTTCGATGGCGATCCGGATTCTGCTTCCGGCGATGGAGCGGCAGAGAGTGGAGAGGGATTCCACCGTCAGTGTTTCGGCCTCCTCCAGAGTCATCTTCCCGGCGAAGACTGCCGCTCCGCCGCAATGGAGAACCGCCGCCCGGACGCCGATCCGTTCGTAGACTTCGAGTTCTTTTTTCAGGAAGTCGAGGAAGGCGCGCCGCCTGGCCGGGTCGGGATGGGCGATGTCGGCGGTCAAATGCAGATGGCCCTGTTCCAGGGCGAAACTGCGGTCTGCGGCGAATTTCGCAAGTTCGTCCGCGGCGTAGAGCGGATCGGGCTGATCCATCAATATCTTGCCGTGTTCGTCGGAAAACTCCGCATAACGGTAGCCGCACTCGGCCAGCGTTGCAATCGCATTTTCGGGAGTCTCTTCCACAAGAAAAGCGGTCCACATTGAGATTTTCATAGTCGTACCTTTCGTGGAGCCGCGGAGATTCTGCCGCGACCCGCTGTTTTTCCGGATGAAATCTGCCTTTCCAATTACGGTATCTCCATTCCCGGAATTTTCAAGAAGAGCAACGACGTTTTTCGGAATTCCCCGGCTGCGCACCCCTCCGTCGGATTTTACACGGAGGGGAGGCGCGGCGGGATCACTGCTCGGCTGCGCTTTCCGGCACGCTTCCTTTGCCGGTGGTGAAGGTGTAGTGATATGCCTCCAACACGCCCCCCGCCTCGGAAGTGAACCCGAAATATGGCGGGGAGTTCAAATAGAGATTATAAGTGCACTCCGGGCGCAGGCGAACCGGTACGGTGATGACGGTCTGTTCCCTGTTGTACGAGGGCCTGCCGACAAATTCCGGGAAATCAACATCGCTTTTCTGACAGAAAGACCAGCTGGTCGGATTCATCCGGCGGTCGAAGGTCACTTTGATCTCCTTGAGATTCGGATCGACATTCGTCGCGCCGTTGGCGGGTTCGACCGAGACGACGTGCGGGGCATTCGCGGCTTGCTTCTCATCGCGGAGTTGACGCAGAAGTTCTCCTGTCAATTCCAGCATTTTTTCGGAAACCGGACACTCCAGCAAAAAAGCATTTACGCCATCCACCTTGACAATCGAGGTGTTCAGCGTCTGCGAGATGAACTCGCTGGTCGCCGCCTTTTCCGCTTCCGGAAGCGAAGCCGTGAGCCGTCGGATGACTGCCTCTTTCGAAAAATCCTTCTGCACCTCTTCCGGAAGCAGAGCGGAAAGGATGTAGCTTTTGTCCCGCTTGATAAGACGTGTTATATAAGGGACGTTGGAGCCGACCAGGCGGAGAATATCACCCGGTTCAGCGGCAATTTTCATACGCAACTCTTCCGGCAAGCCATATGCGGCCGGTTTCTCATTGGATGGATAAAACAGAAAATAACCGTCATTCAGTGCTCGTATGGTCATGTTTTTGTAGATATGGATCGGACTCAAAATCATCTCTGCAGAATCATTGCCGTTTTTAAGCAGGATGATGACATCTCCGGGAGATCGGGGCTTCGCCATGTAAAAAATTCCATGATTCTGTTCGGTGGCCTTCATAAACGATAAAAAGTACAGGAGAGAAGGATTGATAGCAAGGGATGTGGAGGCTTTTTTGAGCAGTTTGGCTCCATTTTCATCCAGATCTCCTGTACGGAAGAAACCGAGAGTGTGGGTGTCGGCGGGGAGGTGTTCCGCCACGAACTCCGGGATCGGTTCGCGCGGAACTCCCGCGCGCAGTTCCGGCAGAAGCAGAACGCCGAGGCAGAAAAGCAGAGTCACTCCCGCAAAGCGGGCGAAAAGTTGTCGTTTTGAGCGTTTCATAAAGCACTCCTGAATTCTGAGTTTCAAGTTCCGGGCGGAACTGCCGAGCCCGCAGCCCGGCAGGGCGACGCGTCCGCCGCTCTGACTCGCCAGCAGAAGTTCTGCGTACTGCGCCTCCCCCTGCCGGTCAAGCCGGAGCGCGGAACGAACCCTCTCATCGCAATCGAGTTCGGCAACCGCCGCCCAACGGCCGACGAGAAACCGGACAAACCCGTTGAGATAGAGGAGATTCGCCACCATCGTCAGAAAAAACGCAACCGGATTGTCGTATCTGCGCAAATGCTCCAGCTCATGAATCAGGATCATCCGCAGCTCAGCATCCGGGAGGGCGGCGTACTCCTCCAGCGGGCAAAGAACCGTTCCGCGCCGCGGCGTGCCGAAGCATGCCGCCGCCGGAAGCAGTCTGCCGCAGTCGCGCAGGGCGACCGGGCGATGCTCCAGTTTCGCGAACCGTTTCGACTCGAGGAACACGTCATACACCCGGCCGCCGGTGATCGCGATACACCGGCGCACCCGGTTGCGCCACTGGAAGAAACGCCGCAACTGCTTTGCCGACAACAGCAGCGCCCCTGCCAGATAGAGAAGAAACAAACAGTTTGAAATCCGCCCGGAGAACCCGGGCCTCTCTTTCGTTTCCACCACCGAACGCGACGGTTCCGGAGAGACGGAGACGGCGGACGCCGTTCCGGACGGCGCAGTTTGCACGTCAGACGCCTCCGCCGCCGGGGCCGCCTCTTCCGGTTCGGGAGGCGGCAATGCGACACTCCACACCGGCAGCTCGACATGACGAACCGGAAGCGGCGTCGAGGCGCGGAGCACGGCGAGCTGCTCGAACGGCAGCAGAATCAGCAGCAGCGCCGCCAGATACAACCACCGCCCGCCCGCAAAGATGAGCCGCCGGCGGCAGCAGAGTTCAATCAGCCACAGCAGCCCGACGACGACCGCGCCGCGCAGAATCGAGTTTGCGAGATAGCCGAAGAGGAGTTCACTCATGTTTCAGCTCCTCGATCGTCCGTTCGAGTTCCGCGATCTCCTCCTGCGAAAGTTCACCGTTGCGGACGAAGAACGAAAGCATCGCCCCCGGCGCCCCGTCGAACATCGTATCCATGAAGCGGCGGACGGAGGATTTCAACACGGCGGCACGCTCGATCAGCGGCTCGTACAGATAGCTGCGGCGGCTGCCGCTCCGGCGGACGAACTGCTTTTTGACCAGCCGCCCGAGCAGCGTCTTGACCGTCACCGCCTCCCACGGCATCACGCGCCGCACGTTGCCGACGATCTCCGGGAGCGTCTGCGGCGAACGCTCCCACAGCACCTTCATAATCTCAAGTTCACTCTCCGGAATCCGTATCTCTTCCATCGCGGAACACCTCCCTCTGATTCTATAAGTTACACGAGTAATCTATAAAATCAACCCCCTCCGCCGGAAAAAACGGAATTTTTGCCGGCGGAGGGGACAAGAGATGCGTCAGGATTCAGTTACCGGGACATCCGGGACCGGTGTAGATGAGCGTTCTGCAACGATGTCCGGGATCGTTCAGGCGGTTGTCCGGACATTCGATCGCCTCGCTGCTGAGAAACAAAATCGCGCTGTGCGTTTCGCGCAGCCGGGAACTCTCCTCTTCGGAAAGCGGCCGCCCGAAAAAGTCCAGCCGGCGGCTGATGTCCAGATTTCCAAACGCAGCCGGATTCGAAAAAGGGCGGTTGATCCGGTTGTTCGAAACCCGGGGATTGCGGCTGTTGAAAACCGCAATGGCCGGACCAGCGTTGCAGTTGCTGATCTCATTGTCGGCAATCGTGATCTTTTCAGTGTTGATGGTCGGCGTAATCCGGTCGGACGGCGGAGCACAGCAGCCGCACATGACCAGAATCGCCGCAATCGCGGTGTGGCCGAAAGCACAGTCGTTCAGACGGTTTCCCCGGATGACGATGTTTCGCGGCATCGGCCCCTCCAGCCAGAAAAATTCCGGTTTGAGGATGATTCCGTTGAGGGCGATGCGCTCAATGCTGTTTCCTTCGATCCGGCAGTCGGCGGCTTTGAGCAGAATGCCCCGCACATGACAGTCGTGCAGATGGTTGTTCCGGAGTATCGCTCCGGAGCCGCAGCTGCCGTAACTGCAGGCGAAGTCGCCGGGTTCGATGTCTACCGGACGGTCGAGCCGGATGCGGCAGAACGATCCGCCGGGAAAACTCTGCAGTTCGATCCCGAACTTCCGCTTGTAAAGCTCCTTGATGCAACGCAGCCCCTCCTCTTCGCTCCCGACCGTCTCCCGGCTGGAAACAACCACGGCCCGGCACTTCTCCACCCCCCGTGGCGCAGAGAAGAAAAAGAGCTCCGTTCCATCCGGCAGATCGGTCCCGAACGGCGTGACGATCAGAAGTTCGTCTTTTGCGAGCGGTTCCACCACGACGTGAAAATAGCCGTGTATATTGACGAGATCATCCATCGCCCAGGAGAATTCGCACGCCTCAATCAACGGCCCGCGGTGCTGATTCATCGAGTGGAAGCAATCCGCGGCCGAGGCCAGAAGCCGATCTGTTCCGGGACGCCGGATCAACCGGCAGCGACGATAGGTGTTCCCCCCGCCGCCATGGCCGGTCTCATAAAAAGCAAAACCCGGCGACGCATAGATCGTGATCGCTTCAAACTCCATGTTTTCGCAACTGTCGACCAGCAGCATACCGCCGCCGTCGCGGCGCATTCCCAGCACGACCCGGTCGCCGGGCGTCGGCATGCGGAGCTGGTATCTCCAATGACGGGAGACCGGCTCCGGCACCGGAACACACAGATTTCCCTCCGGGTCGAAAGAGAGTTTCTCCCGCGGGATGATGAAGTCGAGATTGTCGGTTTCGTACCTCCCCGCCGGATCGAGGAACATCAGCCGAAAGTGATTCTGCGTCCGCTCCTCGTGGAAACGGCGGACAAAATACTCGTCAAGCCGGATGGTCAGATGCTCTTCGCTGACGCTCGTGAGCGTCCCCTGCAGAAACGGCAGCGCCTCCATGTCGAACGCGACTCCGGCAAAACGCACGTTCCGGCAGTTGCGGAAATGAACACCCGCAGCGACTTCGGAGGAGAACCAGAAGGTCGCCTCCTCCTCCGCCTCGATCACAATGTCGCACAGATTCTCGAGCAGAATCCCGGTCTTTCCGGGGAAACAGTAGTTTCCGGAGGCAATGCGAACGACTTTCTCTCCCGCACGGGCGGCACGCCGGATCTGTTCAAGCAGTTCGCGCCCGGCGCAGCGACGACGCAACTCCCCGTCCCCGTCGCCATCCGAAAAATCCAGGGGAAACAATCGGGTCTTGTCAACTCGGTGAATCATGGCAACATTCTCCGCCGGGAATCAATAATCTTTACGGCTTTTCCACGGAACGCCGGAAACAAAATTGAAATTCGCAACATGGCCATCCAGAAACCCCACATTGTAGGAGAGACGGTGTACCAGGGAGGTGAGAGCCTTGCCGGGATCGGTCTGCTCGGCACCACGGTCTGCCATCAGAAAATATTTGGACGGCTCCCGAACCGACGTGATCTTCACGACCGTCGGGAATTGCGACATCCCGCTCCCGTTCCACTTCCAATCGGCTTTTCCCCAGACGTAACTGGTCGCCTGCAGACCGTTGAAATTGTCTTTGAGGGTATTCCAGTATTGTTCATTGTCGGCGGGACAGTGGAAGAGATCCGGTTTATGATCCTGACCTGCCGCCACCAGCAGCTGATAACTGACTTCGTAACCGAGATAGATGTTGTCCACGTTCTGCCTGTATCCGGCACAATAATCGTTATTGGTGTTCGCATAGAAGATATTTGCGAGCATCAGCTGCTTGAGCTGCGAAATGCAGGAGGTCGTGTTCGCTCTTCCCCTGGCCTGGTTCAATGCCGGCAGCAGCATGGCGGCCAGAATCGCGATGATCGCTATAACAACAAGAAGTTCTATCAATGTAAATTTCTGTTTCATAAGCATTTTCTCCTGTGATTGAATCCTGGTAACCGGGGGGAAACGGGTGATGATCTCATGTCTCCATTCCGGGCTCCTTTCCGTCTGGGGTTCAGTTCGGCATCCGCAATGTCCAGATTTCCTGCATGCTGATTTCCTCATTTTCTTTCAGCTCCTTTGTTTCTGAATGAAATTCCAGTTCCGTGAACGGATCCGTCGAATAAACGTGGCTCGGAAACTTCGCCCTCCGGGAAGCCGGAGGAACTTCGATCGAGAAGATCTCCCCCGTAATCAGCCGGGCCCGGATGTACTGCAGCGGATTTGAACTTCTTCGTTCGACGCTTTGACTCAGGCCAGACGGAATCTTCGCGACATCCAGAAGAGAGAATTCCCCGCGATCCCGCCAGAGCCGGGCCGTTTCCGCCGGAGCGTCGACCACAACGCGCGACGCGGGCAGTTCCAGCGTCGCAATGCTCTCCGTCGGAAGAACCGCAACACTCCAGATCCCGCATGGGCGGGAGAACTTCCCGAGATTGCGAAAAGTGGTTGTCACTTCCAGGCGATCCGCCCCCGGCCGCAGCCGAAAGCGATATTCCGTCTCCAGCATGAGATACAAACTTGGACGTGAAGTGAGAATGCACTCCCCCTCCTTTCCGAACCGCAGTTCGTACGGCCCGAACAAATGCAGATCCTCCCCGGGAAGGAAGTACCATGCCGGTTCCGAACGGGCAAACCGTGTGTGCTGCCGGTAATAACTGCGCCCGCGCCGGAGATCCTCCGGCAGCGGATGACGGGGCTGCTCGAGAATATTCTTCCCGCCGATCCTCCGGAAACCGACCAGCCTGCCGCCGAACGAGGGCACGATCTCGTATTCAAGCACCCCGTTGCCGATCCGGAGAGCAGGACGCTCCCGCCAGACGAACGGTTCGACTTTGACCTCTTTCCAAGCCGGAAGCGGCGGCAACGGCCCCGGCGGCAGCTCGCGCACCATATCGGCCCGGTTGCGGCAGCGGACCAGATGCTCCTGAAACGCCGCCCGGTCACGCACCCGGAAATACGCATCGGCGAAACACAGCGTCTGCGCCCTGTAGTCCGGCCCGTACTGCACGGAAAGCTCCAATTGCCGCGCCCCGGCCAGCGGAACGGAAATCCGCCGGCGCGGCGCTTCACGGGTGAAGCGGATGCTCTCTTTCAGCTTCCGGTCCACGATGATATCCAGCCGGACTTCATCCCGGTATGCTTCTTCATCGATCCCCGCCTCGGCGGAAAAGGAGTCCGCCATACCGCCGAGATCGTAGACCAGGCTTCCGTAGGAATCGACGCAGACCGCGTCCGCGACCTCCCTTCCCGCCGCGCCCAGCGTCACGCCGCTGCGGAAACTGCCGTTGCGGATCTCGCTGTCGCAATACGGCGCCCCGGCCATGGGAAGAGACTCCACGGCGGAACATCCGGCCAGAACGCCGCAGAATCCCGCCATCCAGACCGTGAAGAGAAGTCTGTTCCGTTTCGGTACCATGTTACTTTGCCTTTTCCGTTTCCGATTTCGAAGCCGGATTCAGGATTGCGCGCCACGCGCCGATGCCGTTCGTCCCCACGTAAAGCCGGTTTGAATCCTGCGGATCAAGAGCCAGACGCCATGCCATGCCCTCGCCCGGCATGTCGCTGAGTCTCCGGTAGCTTTTTCCGGCGTCCTCGGTCAGGTAGATACCGGGAACGTTGGTGTGGCTTGTCCACCATGGAGCTGCGACCGCGACGAACCAGCGGTCGGGATTTTTCGGGTCGATCGCGATTCCCTGGCACATCTCCATGCCGGGCAGCGAAGCCTTCGAAAAACTCTTTCCCGCATCGCGGCTGACGAGAAGCCCCTTGTTGGTTCCCACCCAGAAGACGCCGGGAGCCTCGGGAAGGGCCTCAATGGTCCGGACGGCGTATTCTTTGAGCGCCTCCCCGCCGATTTTCCGCCACTGCCTCTCCTTGCGGTCGCAGTGATACAGCCCCTGATCCGTTGCGGCATAGATGTTCGTGCCGTCGGTGACGAGATTCGGAAGAATCGACCAGTTGTCGCCGAAGAGCCTGCCCTGCGGCAGGCCGGGAGCAAAAACCTCCCATTTTTCGCCGCCATTGCGGGTATAATAGACATTTCCAGACATTTTCGCATTGCCGCCGCACGCGACAAGCAGTTCCGAATGATCGCCGGAGAGTGTGACCAGTCCGGTCAGGAAACTGCCCAGCCGGGGGATTCCCTCGGAGCGGTTCTCCCAGTGCAGACCGCCGTCGGTACTGGTGTAAAAGCCGTTGACGGTCGGATTCTGCCAGTCGATGGTCATGGTCAGCGCCAGTTTGCGATGATCGTTTTCGGCGATGAGCAGACGACTGGTCTCGTTGATGAGCATGTCGCCGGTTTTCTTGTCATCCCGGAAGGGCCAGAAGAAATTTTTGCCGCCGTCGGTGCTTTTGAACAGCCCGAGATCCGCGGTGTTTACGTAAATGGTCTGCGGATCGACGGGATCCACGGCGACCTGATAGACGCAGAGCGTATTGATCCCTTTCGGACAGGCGGTGAAGTGTTCTCCTCCGTCATCGCTGCGCCAAACCGTGAAGAAGTCGCCCAGATAGATCCGGTCCGGATTCACCGGGTCGAACGTGATTTCATAAACGCCATTGAGCGAACTGAATTTCGTCCATTTCCGGGCATCCATGTACCAGTCCGCCGGGTAGCGGAGCGCCTGCCGGAAATTCACCGCGGGCTGTACCCAGTTCTTTCCGAAATCATCCGTGTAAAAGAGATGCGCACCCTCGCCCGGCACAGTCGCCCAGATGCGCGGTTCGCGGCCCGGCTGGAATTTCACCTGATGAAAACGGGTCATCTCCTGCCGCACGGGAAGAGCGCGCCAGTTTCTGCCGCGGTCTTCGGAAAAGAGGATTCCTCCCTTTCCGCAGTTGGCCAGCAGCCAATCCGCCCGATAGACGGCACGATCCAGGCTGGTCACACTCTGTTCCAGCAGGCGGTTCCAGCTCTTTCCGCCGTCGCGGCTCTCGTAAAGACCGCCGCTGCGGTTGGAGTCCAGCGGCAGTTCCCGTGCCGAAACGAGAAGGCGATTCGCATCGTCCGGGTCGGTCAGCACGTTGGTCAGGAATTTGTCTCCCAATCCCACGAACTCCCAGTTGTCGCCCGCATCGGAGCTTTTCCAAAGCCCCTGATGGAAGGTCGCCGCATAGAGCGTGCCGTCCGGCGCGAAATTGAGCCGGTTGCCCCAGTCTTTGCCGGGTGTACCTTCGCCGGGAAAGCCCAGAATTTTCCGTTCTTTCCAGCTTTCGCCGCCGTCGCTGCTGACCATCACGGCGCCGGGATACCAGAATTTCCACGCCCAGGGAGCATTGCCGACCGCCGCCACGAGCCGGTCCGGATTTTTCGGGTCGATCACCAGGTCGGAGACACCGTAGTGGGTCTCCCGGAAAAAGCCGCGATTCTTCATAACCCAGCTTTTCCCGCCGTCGTCGCTGCGGTGAATGCCGCCCTTGTCGGAAAGGCAGTAAACCCGGCCCGCACGGTTCGGATCGGTCACGATCCTGCCGATATAGCCGCCGCCGTCGAGATTGAGACGCTCCCAGCGGCAGGGAAGCTCCGGCGCCGGGGCGGCTGCATTGACCGCCAGACCGCACATCAGGCCGGCACCGGCAAGGAGGAGAGTGTTTTTCATCTGGTTGGAATCCTTTCGTTATTTCGTTATTTCGTTATTTCGTATAGGTGTGGCGGGAAGCCGTGTCGTGGTTGTAGCCGGGATACCAAGCGTGGTCCAGCCCCTGATACATGGTCATGGAGGCCTTGCCTTTCAGGTTGTTGAAAAGTACCCAGACACCCGAGGGAGGACAAATCCAGTCCGAGAGGCCCGCATGTGTGATCGTGACCGGACAACTGACCCGCGACGCGAAATTCACCGTATCGTAGTAGCCGAGGCCGGGAGCGTAATCCGGCCGCCAGCCGCGCAGCCGCCCGACTTCGACGCCGCCGAGGTCGCAGAGCCACGGAATACCGATTTCACAGCCGGTGATCCCGTCGGAAAGTGCCGCCACCGCCATCGTCTGGAAGGCGCCGTGGCTGCCTCCCTGAAGGTAAGTTTCCTTCCCGTTCCATTCCGGCAGGGAGCGGGCGAACTCCAGCCCCCGCAGATTGCGCAGGATCATGTTCTTGAAATAGCAGGTATCCGGCTGCCGGTTTTCATCGTTTCTGAAACCGTAACCGTTGAGTTCGCCCTTTGCCAGATCGCGGTAATACTCCGATTCGCGGCCGTTTTCGATGCCGTGGGCGTTGATGAAAAAGTGAATCGCATCTTTCGATTCGATGACTTCCGCGCTTTGCACGCCATAACCGTGGAAATGAAGATACAGCGGCAGAGAACCCGGCTTCGCATCTTTCGGAACTGTCAGGTAGCCGGAGACCGGACGCGTGCCGACGGCTGCAACCTTGATGTCATAAACCCGGGAGATTTCCGTTTCCCTGACGAGCTTCTTTTCCTGCACCCGCATCGGAACAGCGGCCAGCTCCGCCTTCGCCTTCAGCCAGAACGCATCGAAGTCGGCCGGTTCTGGGACGCCCTGCTTGAGCGCTTCCGGAGCGACGCAGGCGCCGAGGCCGAACTCCACCGGGCAGGAGCGGTTCGCCCAGAAGCGGTTGACGGTTTTCCCGTCCCGGTCGAGCAGCACCGCCTTGACCATCACGAAGCCGGGTTGATCGAGCGAGGTGCGGCAGACAGCCGGAACGCCCGGCTTCGTCTCCATATCGAACGTCTCCGTTCTGCCGTCGTCGCCGTACCGGGTGATGCGGAGCTTTCCCGCCGCCGGCCTGCCGTCTTCCTGAAGCAGAAAGGAGAAACGCATCTCCTCGCCGGGCCGGTACCGGACATCGGTACGGTCGGCGTAACCGGTGACCGTGCAGGCGGCATAATCCGGCAACACTTCTTCGGTGACGGCGATATTGCGGAAACGGGCGGTTCCGACAACCCAGTCGAGCCCGAGCACGATCGCCGCCGACTTCAGGTTTTCCGGGACCTTGACTGAAACCCGGCGCGTCGTCCAGTCCGCCGAACCGGCCGAGGTGGAGACCTGCGGCATATCCCGTCTGCCGTTTTCATCGACCAGCTTCAGCGCCAGCCGGACGCCGTTCCACGGGTGCGGTCCGGGAGAAACGTTCATCTGGGAGATTTCACCGGAGAGCGTCACCGTCTTCCCCGCCAGCAGCGCGGGATCGACCGGAATGTCCACGGTATTTTCGCCGATGTCAGACGCCGAAAAATTCAAAACTGCCGTGTCCCCCTCTCCGGTGAAATACCGGCCGGCCCCCGGCTGAACCTGCTGCGTCAATTCCGGCTGATAAAGTTTCTCACCGGCCGAAAGTCCCGCCGCGGTCAGCAATACAGCCAGAGGAAATGAAAGAAAGGATTTCTTCATGTCTCAACTTTCCTGTTTATTTTATGGCAAATGATTCCGAAAAAGCAACGCTCGATATCAATCCATCGTTTTTTGCTTTATTTTACGTCTTTTGAATTTTTATTCAACAAGTGCTACTTTAATATTATGACCTGATATCGAGCAAAAAACAAGGGAAAAGGATTGTGTAATATGGTAAATGAAAATACGTTTTCTGGTATTGACATTCCGACCCGGATCGTTTTTCGCTCCAACCGGAACTGCAATGACAGAATCGGAATGGGAATACAGAATAAACCGGAACCGGGTGATCGGATTACGACTCCGACCAGCTTTTCTTTTTTCTCCGTTTCCTGGCTGGCCCGCGGAAGCGGCTGTTATGAAAACAGCATCGCGGGACAGCGTTATCCGCTGTGCGCCGGTTCCGTTTTCCTGCGCCGGCCGGAGCTGGAGCACCTGATCCGGGTGGACGCCGAAAGCGGCTGGCTGGAATATTGGCTCCATCTCGGAAACTTCGCATGGCCGTTCTTTCGGAACTATCTTTCGCTCCGCGACGATAACCTGATCGGATATTTCGATCCGTCCCCGGAATGGTTTGCCCGTTTCGACATGCTGATGAACCGGCTCGAAACCGCGCCGGAAGATGCGCTGCTGGAGTGCGCCATGGAGCTCTGCACGTTCGCGGCCGACTGCGTCCGGCAGACCCGCGGCGGCGGCGAGGAGGAGGATATGATTCATCGCGGCTGCGAATTCCTCGGCACGAACTTTGCGGAAAACCGCGATCTGCACGCTTTCTGCCTCAAAAACGGCTGGGGCTATGAACGGTTCCGCAAGCTTTTCACGGACCGGATCGGCATCTCCCCGAACCGTTACCGGATTCAGCGGCGGATGGCTGCCGCCAAATCACTGCTGGCCCAGACTTACCGGTCCGTCGAAAGCATCGCAAGAGAGCTCGGATACTGTTCCGTGTTCGATTTCTCCGCAAAATTCAAGGCGTACACGGGGCTTTCCCCCTCCGGATTCCGCAGGAAGATCCGGGAGCCGCATCAGGATTTTTTCCATACACCCCTGAACCTGATCAGATAAACGGTGGGCTGATCACTTCGGTGGCGAGCCGGTTCGGACGAGTTTGCGGCGGCAGCTGGCGCAGTGGCCGGTCAGGAGAAGAAAACGCCAGGCGGCAGGAGAATTCCACCGGCTGTTGCGGCTGCCGCAGAACGGACAGCGCGTCACGATACGCCACCTCCGGCGCAATGCAAACAACGCGAGAGGGTAGCCTGCTCCAAGAGCAATCGCGCCGAGCCCCCACGCCGCCGCCCAATCCCAATTCGCTTCTTCAGCGCAGATCCAGGCAAACACGACAGCCGCCGGAAGTAATAAATAAAAAACATTATCGAGCCTCCGGATCGCGGTGTAACGGTGGAGGAGTTTTTCCTCCATGAGTTCTGGCTGTTCCGGTTCAACCGCGGTTTCCCGGATCGGACCGCCGCAGTGCGAACAGTTCCCCGTGACCGCCGCCAGCGCGTGATCGGGTTCCCGACCGCAGTGCGGGCAGCGATGAGCCGGATCGGGATCGATTCCGCGATAGTCGTCGTCGAGATGCCGGTTCAGGCGGTCACACTTCCGATCGATCCACTCCACCAGTTCCGGCGCCGCCCGCTGGAATGCGACTGCGGCAAAATAGAGCGCAAAAACCAGAACTCCGCCCGCGGTGATGATCCACGTGCCCGCTTCCACGGATCCCGTCTCCGGAAAAGATGAACCGAGATAAAACGATCCAACCCATAGAACCGGAATTGCGTACAAGAGGAAGCTGCCGGCCCGGACGGCCACTTGCCCGATGGAAATCACATATTCCGGATCGTGCACCCGCAGTGATTTTTCGTCCGTCGGCAGCTGATAGCCAGGAAGAAGACTCCGCGAATCGCGGACGACGACCCGACGGCATTTCGGGCAGCGCCGCAACGCCGGGGAGAGACTCTCCATCCTCGCACCGCATTCCGGACAGCGCGGAACCGGCAGCGCCAGGCGGAAAATCCACTGAAAGAGAAGCGGCAGCACCAGCGCCGCACACAGGATGACGGGAGGAAACATCAGCCTCGTGAGCGGCCCCAGCGTCGACGCCAGATACGGCCAGGCGAAAAGCCCGGAGAGGGCGAGAACGATTCCGAGTATGAGGGTGAAATACAACCACACTTTCACGAGCAGCTGATTGCGCTTTTCCAAAATCCGGAGCAGTTCGGTGATCTCATAAGTCCCGGAAGTCATTTCACCCTCCTTTCCGCATCATCGCAAATGCACATGCGGAATATACACTCACCGGGACACGGTTGTCAAGCGTTCTTTTGCATGGGCTGATTGCCGCCGAGGCTGATACTCTGTTGTCTGGGAAACAGAAGATTCATCAAGCTTTTTTTGCAACGGCATGGATTTGCTGGAATCGAGAGATAATTCCCGCCTCGACTTATAATCCTTCAGACATCGGTCCATCTGGTTTACGATTCGGAAAATCTGATTTGCAATCAGACTGCTCCATGCTATCTTACTCTTGCTGGCGGAATATGATGCAGTGTTGCATGATGTTTATATGCAAATTATTAACATAGAGAAAGGTGTTACCTGTCATTTACTGAAAGCAGAACCGTTTATTCCCGCACAGGACAGAAATGAAATGCCGGATGGGTGGGCTCAATGAAAATAGATCGTAAGGAAAAAACGATTTTTTATTTGGCAGTTGCAATTGTCATTTTGGGAGGAACTGTTTTTATCATATATCCTCCGGTGGTGAATTCCGTTAGAAAAATCAATGCATTTAATCAAGGTTTAGTATTTTTTGATTGGGGGGAGCAATATTGGTTCGGGGATGGTAAAAAACAAGATTACGCATTGGCTGTTTTTAATTTTAATTTAGCGGCAGAACAGGGAAACGTTCAGGCGGCCGCTTTTCTGGGCGATGCATTCTTGTATGGGAAAGGAGTGGAAGTTGATTATGCAAAAGCGTTTCAATACTATTTGAAAGGGGCTGAGGCAGGGGATGCCCGGGCGCAAACAGGGGTGTCAACGATGTATCTGGAAGGGTATTCCATTCCTCGGAATTTAGACAAAGCGGTCTTTTGGGCCAGAAAGGCTGCAGATCAAAACGTATTTCAAGGCTGGTATTCCTTGGCGATTTGTTATTTAGCTTATCATGATGCAGAAAAAGACAGAGAAGCGTTTCAGATTTTCAAAAAACTTTCGGAAACAAAGGTAGCCGCGGCCTATATAGAACTCGCCGACTGCTATCTCGACGGAATCGGCACGGTCCCAAATGTACAAGAAGCAGAAGTCTGGTATCGAAAAGCATTGCTTTCAGATCCTGACAGTGCAAGCTGTGCAAAAATTTCTCTGGCTCAAGTATATATACATAATGCTGAATTCAAGAACAAAATTCCTCTGGCGATTCAATATCTGACCGAGACAGCAGAGGAAGATAACTATGACGCCCAATATGAATTGGCGATCTGTTATCGCGACGGGATTGGCGTTGAAAAAAATCACAATAAAATGTTGTATTATTTGAGAAAATCCGCTGCGGCAGGAGAACAGTCAGCGATTGACGAATTAAAAAAATATGAAGAATAATTCGCTTCCAGTTCAAACGGATAACGTCCGGAAGTCTGGCCTATCGTGACCCGCAGAGGGGATGCGTCGGCAGATGAGCATTTGCAGACATTACGAAGGGGGTATGGGGTAAAAGCCGGAAGGATCCGCCTTTGCAACCGGCTTGCTCCTCCGGAGCTCTCTGGTCGGTTGCGAAGGCGGCGCAAACTTACGTTTGCCGTTTGTATCCCCTCAGAACAAATGTGCAAAAAATATCGGACACTAACTGAGGTTATCTGAATTGTCATCACTCGAATGCATCGGGGATCCACTGCAAAGTGGTTCCGTCCCCCACTCCGATCACCCAATTGGGGGCGACGTTACCGGGCATTCGCTGCAAGACTGCTTTCAGTTCATGCACGCCAGCACTGAGTTTCAACCGGGCACTCTGATTCCAGGGAGCCCGGTGAAATGAGGGCGCCATGCTTCCGCCCGCTTCGCGGTGAAAGGCCAGCTTGCCATCGACTTCGACCTCCACCTGCGCCAGAGTATTGAACATCACAATGTATTCTCCTCTGGAGGGAACCCGGAATTCAAATTTCAGAACCAGCTGTTCATGCTCGTTTTTCAGCGGCGACGGCCAATGGCAGAATTGACCGTTGAAAACCACCGGGGAGGAGGGTTCCCCCTTCTGCCCGGAGCGGCGAAGAATATGAAGCGCCCGAATCGGACGTGGCATAAATTCTTTCGCCGGGTTCCGTTCGAGCCTGACCCGTTTTCGCAGGGAACAGATCATATCTGAAAGTTCCTCCAGCGTATGAAAGTTCCTCCAGCGTATTCGGCGCGTGAAGCCCGGTGATTTCAGGATTCAGGATGAGATCGCGCCCAATTGGAGCGAGCCATTTTTCTTCGATTCCGCTGGGATTGAGAATTCCAAGAATTGCCCCCGTACTTGCTCCGGTACAATCGCAATCCTCTCCGAAATTCACAGCGTTACAGATTGAAGCCCCGAAATCTCCGTGCCCCAGGAGCAATCCGGCCGTGATGATCGGAAGATTCACCTTCACGTCGGTAAAGGAATCAGGATTGATTACAAGGAATCAGGATTGATTACGTGCTTGCCGCGTAATCAGCTTTCTTGAACTGGGACGCGGTGTATGGGGATTGCT